>CAYHUD010000001.1:0-82364 GCA_964360025.1 uncultured Candidatus Saccharibacteria bacterium
GAAACAATAACAGACATCGCGTAATCCAAATAAGACTCTTGCAGTTCCGCCGATATTTCTCTTTTTTGTATATTCTCCATCCCGTTAGAAGTAAGACGCAGACTATTAGGTCCTGCGTTCTAGATAATATTAATTATTGATAAAATTTAATTTTTTGCACATATCTTTGATGGGCGTCTGCCACTTCTAACGGGATTCAACCAAAGGCCGGCGCGCTAGCGGCTCCATACCCTCCAGCACAAAATTTCCCTCTTGTTTGCTGATAATAATCCTGTTTTCAGGAAGCAATAAATCTTTCATCAAAGCCAGTCCGCGATTCAAGCGCACACCCGCAAAACCGGCTATTTTCTCCCATCCAATTTTAAGAACCGAGAACATACTTGAGCTTTCGGCGTCCGCGACGACGGCCGAACCTCCGGGGCGGAATACAACAGGGATGTTTTCATTCATATATCCACCCCATAATCCGAGAACTGCCGCCATGCTCAAGGCAGTCAGGCCATAAAGCCATGCTTTTTTTACAACTTCGTTAGATGTCCGAACTTTTTGCATCCAGGTCTTGTGCATAATTTAGACTTTTAAAACCGCTAATTTTGTTCCTTCCCAAGTAATATCTTTGGCTTTGATGGTGAGTTTTTCCTGCGGATCCGATTTCTGGCTCATTTCCTGCTCAAAATCCTTCACATCTTTGGCTTGCCTTTTTAAGCCCGAGGTTTTAAAAAAACACGGGATGACCATTTTCGGCTCTATTTTTTTGACTAATTTTGCCGCTTCTTCAGCGGAAAGATACGGAGCGCCGCCTACGGGCACGAAAAGCATCTCCACACCCTGCAATTTTTCCATAGCATCGGGGCTCAAATCGGGCTTGGCCAGACCACCCAGGATTCCCAGCTTCATATCTTCTATTTTAACAACATAAACGGCCCCCGTGACTTCACGCTCCTCCTCTGCGGCAACGGCGGGGAAACCCCTAACCTCCGCGCCTTTGACTTCATACTCGCCGGGGCCGACGATGATCCTCGTCTCATTATCTTTTTCAGAAACATAGGCGGGAAACATTCCCGTTTTCAAAACCATATCGGCTTTAAAACGCGGGGCTACGAGTCCTGTCGTGGACAAAAAAGGATCTGTCAAAATGACAACATCGCCGCTCTGGATTCTGAAACACCCCTCACCATACCAGTTGATAACCATGACTTTATTTTAGCAAAAAAATTTGCCGAGGGCAATGTGATATAATAATTTTATGACCCGCGCGCAGATATTTATTGTTAGCGTCGCCGCTATTTTGGTTACAGGGATAATTTTAGTTTTAACCGGCATCCTCCCCGGACTCCGGCCAAAAGAAGAAAAGGTGGCGGTTAAACTCGCTGTCTGGGGAATAATGGACCGCAACAGCGACTTTGAAGCCGCTTTTTCCGCATATAGGAAAAACCATCCTAATGTAGAAATCTCCTACAGTCAGATGGGGGCCGAAACATACGAAACAGACCTCCTAAACGCGCTTGCCGCCGGACGCGGACCGGATATTTTTATGTTCCGCAACAACTGGCTGCCCAAACATTTTGATAAAATCGTCCCGCTTCCCGCGGAAAAACTAAGCGTTACGGAGTTCAAAGAGCTTTTTCCGAGAGTTGTGGAACAGGATTTTGCCCCCGACGGTCCCATTTATGCCCTTCCATTATATATAGACACGCTCGCCCTTCTATATAATAAGGATATTTTTGACAACAAAGCGCTCGCCATTACGCCGAAAACATGGACAGAAACGCAAAATAGCATATTGAAAATACGGGAGCTATCCAAAAAGGGGGAGATAGTTCTCGCCGGAGCCGCGATCGGCGGAACGGAGCGGACGGTTACAGGCGCAACCGACTTGCTTTCCATTCTTATGATGCAGACAGGAGCGGCGATGACTGATCCTGACTTCACACGGGCGCAGTTTGCCGTGGACGGCCTTGCGGCGTTGGAGTTTTATACCGGATTTTCCGATCCCAAAAATAAAAACTACACTTGGGATGAATACCTAAACAATTCCTTTGATGCTTTCGCGGCGGGGAAGGCGGGAATGATTTTCAATTACGCTTACAATATAAAAAATATCCGCGAGAGAAATCCGTTCCTGCGCATCGGCATCGCTGAAATGCCCCAGCCCAATACCACCGCCCAGCGCATAGACTATCCCAGCTATTACGGGCTGGCTGTTTCCGCGAAAAGCCAGGGACAAGACGCCGCCTGGGATTTGATCAAGTTCATAACCACAGATGAGACCGCTTCCTACGGCTATTTGCAGTCCGCAAAACATCCGCCCGCTCTCCGTTCGCTTATCAACGGGTATCTAAACGATCCCGATTTGGGTGTTTTTGCGCGGCAAGCTTTGACCGCCCGCTCCTGGCCGCAGATTGATAACAATGTCGTAGTCAACGCTTTTTCTGCTATGATAGAAAATATAAATGCCGGAAAATTACCGGCGTCGCAGGCCATCCGCCAGGCGGAAGAGGAAATCTCGGGGCTGATGAGACGGAGATAAAGTAATTTCATTCCCGTCATTGTTATTATGAAATCCCTAAATAAGCTATTTTTAATAATCACGATTCTGCCCGTTCTCTTTTTTGCTTCGTCAGCCTTCGCCGCGGAAATCTTGAAATTCCCCACTCTGCCCTGCTCGGGACTGGATTGTTCGCTCTGCCATCTGGCACAGCTCACGATGGATATCATCACTTTCCTGATTGAGCTTGCCATCATATTAGCCGGCATCTTCGTGCTCTACGGAGGTTATTACATTATGACCGCCGGACCAAGTCCTGGTAATCTGGAAAAAGGTAAAAAAATAATTTATGGGGTCATTATCGGGGTTGTTATAATGTTGGTTTCCTGGATCGGCATTGATACTATTTTCAAAGCACTCACGGACGGAAGTCTCGGCCCGTGGAATCAGATTGACTGCAAAAAAATAAATTTAATTTAAATAATATGTTAAAAATTTTACAAAATTTTATTATCAATACGGCGTCCGCCGATGTTACGGGGTCCGGGGGCACATTTGTCCAGATTAAAAACCCGCTGGGGAATGCTTCTTTGCAACAAGTTATAGACCGCATCACTAGCTACGCGATCGGCATCGGCGCTTCGCTTTCCACGATTATGGTTTTAGTCGGAGCGTTTCAGATTTTAACTGCCGGAGGCGATGCCAGCAAATTTGAAAAAGGCAAAAAGACCGTGCTCTATGCCGCTATCGGTTTCGGCGTGCTTCTTCTCGCAAGCGGCTTGGCTGGTTTGATTGCCGATATTTTGGGGAAAACTACTTCTTAGGACTACGGATCTATGAATTAACGGCCGGGGGCAATTTTTGTCATTCTGATTACAACGCTTTGTTATCTTAAGCACAACTCTCTGTCATTCTGAGCTTTGCGAAGAATCTCAATTTTGAGATCCTTCGTGCAACACTCAGGATGACAAACACTCTCTGTCATTCTGAGCCGGCCGGCAGGCAGGGCTTTGCGAAGCAATCTCACTTTGATCGCCTCTCCGTCATTGCGAGCCTGCCTGCGGCAGGCAGGGCTTTGCGCGGCAATCTTACTTTGATATTATTAAAAGTAACCTGTGCGATAAAATCCACAGCAGAAAGGTCGTGAAATAATTTTTAAGAAATAAAATGAAAGGATTAATTAAAAAAATTGCGGTCGCGGCTGTGATTACAGCATCACTTGCGCCTTTGGCTTCTTTCGCGCAACCGCAGCTTCCCCTCACAACTCCTATCAGTAGTTACGGTGGGCTTATTAATTTTTTGGGTAGAATTGCCAATATGATTTTTGGCATTCTCGTCGCTGTTACCGTCTTCTTTATGCTTCGCGCGGCTTGGATGTATTTGAACGCAAAAGATCTGGATAAAGCAAAAGATCAGATTCTTTACGCCGCAGTCGCTATCGCCGTTGGTCTTCTTGCCAAAGGACTTCCCTTGCTTGTGGACTCCATCATCGGCACAAATATATTAGGTTAATAGATTTCGTATTTACAAAAAAACGCTGCGGCTTTGCCTAGCGTTTTTTTGTTTTACTTGTCATTGTCCCCCTGCGGGGGATCACCCGTAGGGTGACGGGGTTTGAAGTCACCGCCTCCGGCGGGACCCCGCCTTCCTTATCTAAAACTTGTGGCGGGGCAATCTTACTTTATATCTATTTATATTATTCCCGCCCTCGGCGGGCGTAATTATTTTATAAAAAGAAAGCCCCCGCGGTTCGCGCGCGTCACCTGACGCCGCGAACCGCGGGGGTCCAAACTACTTGTGGCACCTCCGGCATGGTGGCCACGACTTGATCGTGACCGTCCCACTGCCGGACACCCGAAATCTAGGCACCGCCTCGGTGAACTCTAGATCGGGCAGCCGTCCGTCCACCGCGAGAGGATTTTCCATCCCCTCAAAGTGGACGGCGACTATGCTTCCCGGTGGAATGCAAACCCGGAAGCACTCCCCGGGGAACTGGAACCAGTCGCCCGGACCATCCGGACCGACTGGGAGCGATCCCAGCGCGATCGTTTCCGATCGCACCGCGGGGCACGAGTGCCCCACCTGCGGCGCCGCGCCGACTTTTTTCTCTCCGCCTCCCCAGGAGACGGAGAGAATAGCGAGCGAGATGAGCGCCAGCCCCACGATGAGGCCGACACTCGCCTGTTTGCGTGTGATCCAGCGTCCCGCCGGACCACCACGGAGATCCCGAGCGGGGCTTTCGCCACCACCCGCTCCGCCGCCAGATCCTCCGCTCCGCCCCTGCGGAGCCGGTTGTTGCTGGCCACCACCCTGGTGGCCCTGACCCTGACCCGCATCCCCGCTCTGCTGCTGGGAACGCGGTCCGTGTTCGCGAGCCATGAAACCTCCTTCTGTCCACTATCTCGTCCCATCGGACGAGATAGTGGACACCTGAAACTCTAGAAGATTCTAAACAAGCCACCTTCGGGTATCCCACGAACATCGTGGGTTGTAACCACCCGAGTGGCCTGTCCTACGCTCACTTGAGCATCAATGAGGGCATCGCCAGACGACATACCTTGTATCTTACGCTTGGCGATAATTACGTCTTTTTCCTCTTCGCGCGACTCAACGGCTTTCATTTCGCCGTCGGCGCGCTGTTTCGCCCCCAACGCTTCCTGCGTCGTTTTGCTGAAGGCGATAGAAGCAAGTGAGAACTCTTCCACATCTACGCCATACGTAGTCTCGATGCGGGAGCGGTCGGCTACATTTTCTTTCTCACGGGCGAGGAGTAACCGAATCCTCGCCGTATTTTTTTCGTAGAAGGCGAGCCGCTTTCTCGGCTTGATCTCATTGTGATCAAGCCCGACTACCGGCGGCTCCGCCGGTAGTCCCCCATTTAGAACACCCTCGGGGTCCAGATGGGGGGCGCGAGAGAGTCGGAGCGTGCATTCAACGAGAAGGAGAATTGCCTCTCGTTTCTCAATGAATGCGCCTCCCCCGTGAGCCCCAGCGATAATCCCCAACGACTCCTTGATGGAGTCGCGGAGACCACCGCAAATGGAAACCGCCGGAACCTGCTTGAACTTGCGGATAAGCGCAAGATCAAACCGATACTGCGCGCTCCCCTTGACCCGAATCCCGAGGCGGTCCTTTGATAAGACCTCTACCTCGAGATTTGCGTCCACAAGCTCGTTTTTCACGAGCTCGTCCACGTTTTGGAAGAATGGCACGATGAAGTGCCACCCCTCCTCGAGAAGTGGGGGCGGGTTGCCGTCATCCGGCACCCGTTTCCCCCAAGTGAGAACCTCCGTGTAGTGGTCCTTAGGGACCACGACCACCGAGGCGATGACGATGATGGCGATGAGGGTCAGAGCCCCTACCACCGCCCACAACGCCACGCTCCCCGAGAGGAGCACAACGCTGTAAAAGGCGACCAGCGCCCACTTTTCGTATTTTTCCATGACATACCTTTCTGGGCTTTTTGAGCCCTTGTTTAAGTATCTTGGCAAAGACCAACAATTCTGTTATAATTATACCATTCTAGAACGATAAAGTCAATAGAAGCCCTCGTGGCGGAACTGGCATACGCGCATGGCTTAGGACCATGTCTCGCAAGAGTTAGAGGTTCAAATCCTCTCGAGGGCACCAATACATTGACGTAACAAAATAATATTGTTATATTATTGTCTGTCTTTGCTGTGTGTCGCGGCATAGAAATAGCTCTTTAGGAACAGGAGGTTGTATGAAAAACGAGCAAGAAGAAAGTGTTCTCAACAGCGCATATGGTAAAGTGTGGGATAGCCTGGCCATAATAAGACTTTTGAGAAGCAGGCCGTTGGAGCCCAACACCGATCTGGGATTCGGCCAAGAGTTCATCTTCGCGACCGAAGATGGGGGGCGCACCATCGCCGGAACAATCATGGGGATGGAGAATACGCCCGACGGACTCCTGCTCTACGTTTCTGTTCCTCGCTTTCGCGGCAGAAAACTCATCGGACTGATACGCTCCAACGGAAAGTGGGGCGCGTATGTGGACGAGGACCCCTTCGATATGGATACGGCAAATCTCGCGATGGCGGTCGCGCGAGGGGAAATGTCCTCAGAGCAGGCAGATAATCTTATCAAAGCCGTGATCGCATCGCGGTTCGAGGGTGGTTACCTAAGGCTACTTAAGTAACTCTCTCTTCTACCTCTGTCACATAGCGGTCGGGAAACACTCCCGGGCCGCTTTTCTTTTTCCTGGAGAATACAGAATACTACCACCATACACAGACCTCAATCCCTCCCGCTTTGTCCACTATCTCGTCCCATGGGACGAGATAGTGGACAAATATCAAAAAAATAATAAGCTGTGTAATATATCAATATGCGTGGAGATTTAATTCTATTCGTATTAAAAACGCTTCAAGTTGGCGCCCTATCCGTTACTGCGATCGCAGATTTACTGGATGAACACAGCATTCGCAATACCAATGCCTCTTTTTGGGGGCATCCTATAAAATCACCTCCGAAGCGCAGGATGATTTTTGAAGATAAAATAAATTCTCTCTCGCGGCAAAGGATGTTGGCTAAAATGGTATCAAAATTAAAATCTGAGGGGCTGGTGGTAAAAGACAAACAAGATATATGTGGGATAACAAAAAACGGCATAGTAAAATTGGGAAAATTATTAAATCTTAGAAGTCAGACGCCGAATTATGTCACCGAACAATCAAACGAGGTTAAAATAATCACCTTTGATATTCCGGAATCAAAAAGGTCATCCCGTGTTTGGTTAAGACAAGCTTTAAAAAATCTCCGATTTAACTTTTTACAAAAAAGCGTCTGGGTGGGCAAAACTATAATCCCCCACGAGTTCTTAAGCGATCTCCGCCAAAGAGAAATCTTTGATTTTGTAGAAATACTCGCAGTCACTAAAAAAGGCACGCTCCGTCAAATATAAAAATCCCCTATCTCGTCCCATGGGACGAGATGGGGGACAAGATAATACCCGAGAGAAGTAGCGCCCGGATAAAATAGTGCGGCAAGCCCCGAGTTTTAGCCCGTGACTTGCAACCAGGTTGGATCAGAATCACAATTTTGCTTTTTTATAATAAATGCTATTATAGCCGTTAGGTCATTGAAAAACCGCTTTGCGGGGGTGAAATATGTCACTCGTGACCACAAAGAAGAATCCGCAGGAAATACAAGAGAAATCCGGAAGAGAATGTGTCAAGTGGTCGGATGTTTATACCAGTATTCAAAGAAGAAATCTTCTCGCGAAAACGAAAAGGGCTCTGCAGGACTTTCTCGCCTTCCTGTGTCATGTACCGCGGCTGACCGAAGAGGTGGAGATCGCCGGAGCTTACGGACTTGTCCCCGACAAGCTGGTCGTAGTAGGGCACGCAAACCTGCCGCCCAATACGATCTGCGAAAGAACCTGGTCCTATGAAGCCGACGCGGAAGCAAAACCGCCCAAACCGCAATATCTCTACCAGCCCGTGCTCTGGCGAGACGCCGATCGGATCATCCTGAATTATTCCCTGACTCCGGAAGACATTTGGGAAGCTCGGGACAAAATCCAGAAGCTAACATCTTTGAAACAAAATGCCATAGGTCAGTCACCGGACGAAACGAGCGCAATAGTCTCCGCGCTCTTGGCTTTGGCTGGTTCTCCGGCGGCGTGGCGACTCATACGGACCATCCGACTAGCGGTATCAAAAGAACCGTACACTTCTCAGTCCGGAGTTCCCGAGTTTGCATGTCTCATAATGGATACGAACTGGGATACAGAAGATTGTGGTGGCCTTTGTCATCTTATGATGGGGGGTCTTAGGCGTTATTACGTCAATACCAACAACCCAAAAGAACTTACCGCCATAGCGGCAACATACGAACTCTCTGCAGAAAAATTGCGCCAAATCAAAGAAATGATTGAAGCAACTTAAACCATGAAACCCTGCCCAGGCGGGGTGTTTTTTTATATTAAAGTAAGATTGTGTCCCTGCGGGACATCTCCCGAAGGGATGACCACGCTTCGCTCTCAATGACAACAGATGGAGATTCTTCGCGCAACGCTCAGAATGACAGAAAAACCGCTCTAGCGACGGCGGCCATCGGCTCGCCAAAGCTCTAGCGACGGCGGCCGTGAAATGTCTTATGAATATCCTTCAGTTCCTTATTAGTGATATGAGTATAGACCTGCGTTGTCGCAATATTGCTATGCCCCAAAAGCTCCTGTACAGCACGAAGGTCGGCGCCGTTCATCAGCAAATCGGTCGCGAAAAGATGGCGTAAACTGTGCGGCGTGAGCCGCTTTCCCGCTATCCCCGCCTTCGCCCCATAAAAATGAATAAGCCGCTGAATGGTGCGCGGCACGATGCGCCCAATCATTTTGGGATTCTTTGCTTTAGTAAAACTAACGAATAAAGCCTCGTCAGCATCGGTCCTCTTGTCCAAATAATTTTTAATACTCGTCTTGGCTTTATCCGACAAAAATACAATGCGCAGCTTGTCGCCTTTGCCGCGGATGGTGAGCTCGCCTTTTTGTAAATCAAGATAACGATTCAGCTTGCAAAGCTCCGAAATACGAAGGCCTGTGGAAAAAAGTGTTTCTAGAATCGCCCTGTCGCGCAGGGTTTTAACTTCATCTCCCGCAGGCGCGGCTAAGAGACGCACCAGCTCGGGGTATTCAATCACCTCAATTTGTCGCGAGACGGCCTTGGGAAGCTCTATTTTGTCGGGCGATAAAACATCGTAATCACGTTTGGTGAGATACTTCAAAAAATTACGGATGGCGATGACATAGTAGCTCTGCGTGGACTTTTTGAGCGGTTCGCCACTGCGCGTGCTTTCACGCGCTAAACTGATGCGAAAAGCCCGCACCGCCTCGGGAGTAATATCGGCTATGTTCTTAACTCCGGAACTACTGACGAATCGTGTTAAATACCGCTCGTAGTTTTCCCGCGTCTTCGGTGAGCGATTTTTTTCCACCTCCAAATAATCCAAATATTCTTTTAAAAGTTTGGCGATCACACTTCTATTATATAATATTTTGCGACAGTTGCCGCCTTGCTTTGCGACAAAGACCATCTATACTCTATACTTAAATTACTATGGACTCTCTATACAAAAATATATTTTGGGCAGTGATAACATTGATAGTTGTCGCGGTAACGTTTTCATTTCTTGTCGGCGACGGAGAAACGACAAAAAATCTTTCCATCAACCAACTGGTCGCGGAAATAAACGCGGGGAAGGTCGCTAAAATCGCCGTCTCCGGAAACAATCTGGAAATTGAGCTTAAAGATGGGGTGAAGGCAGTGGCTAGAAAAGAAAATGAGGCGGGGCTTACCGAAACATTAAAAAACTTTGGGCTGGACAGCCGACTTTTAGAAAATGTGGACATCCAAATCAAAGACGAGTCGGGTCTGCGCTTCTGGCTGGGCATTATCATCCCGACAGTTTTGCCGATTATCGTCATCCTCATCATCTTCTGGTCTGTTTTCCGCCAAGCGAAAAGCGGGGCATCGCAGGCATTTACTTTCGGACGCGCCAACATCCGTCTTTTCTCGTCATATAAAAATCGTGTTTCATTTAAGGATGTCGCGGGACTGAAGGAAGCCAAACAGGAACTGGAGGAAGTGGTGGATTTCCTCCGCAATCCGAAAAAGTTTATGGATATCGGGGCGCGCATACCACGCGGAGTGTTACTTATGGGCGCGCCGGGCACGGGGAAGACGCTTCTGGCTCGCGCCGTAGCAGGGGAAAGCGGCGTGCCTTTTTTTCATATTTCGGCTTCGGAGTTTGTGGAAATGTTCGTAGGCGTGGGAGCGGCGAGAACCAGAGACGCTTTTGAAACGGCAAAAAAAGCCGCGCCCTCTATACTTTTCGTTGACGAGATAGACGCCGTGGGCCGCGAGCGCGGATCCGGTATAGGCGGCGGACATGACGAAAGAGAGCAGACTTTAAACCAGATCCTTGTGGAGATGGACGGCTTTGAACGCGATACGCGCGTCATCGTCCTTGCCGCAACGAACCGCCCCGATGTTCTGGATCCGGCATTGCTCCGTCCCGGACGCTTTGACAGGAGAGTAGTGCTTGATCTCCCCGATATTACCGACAGGGAAGCCATACTTAAAATACACGCGCTCAATAAACCGCTAGATAAAGAAGTTGATCTGCGTAAGATCGCCGTACGCACTCCGGGATTTTCCGGCGCCGATTTAGCCAATCTTGTAAACGAGGCGGCAATCTCAACCGCGAGAAAAAATAAAAGAATCATCGGCCAAAACGAGCTGTATAATTCTATAGAAAAAGTTTTGCTTGGTCCGGAACGGCGGAACAGAGTCATTTCACAGAAAGAACGCGACATCACCGCCTACCATGAAGCGGGACACGCCCTTGCCGCCGCCAGTTTAAAAAATTCCGATCCGGTGCATAAAGTTTCTATTGTGAGCAGGGGACAGGCGGGGGGCTATACGCTGAAATTGCCTCTGGAAGAAACCCGCCTGCATACCCGTTCGCAATTTTTAACCGACCTCGCGATGATGCTCGGCGGCTATGCGGCGGAAGAAAAAGTTTTCGGCGAGATGTCCACTGGCGCATCAAGCGATCTGCAAAAAGCTTCGGAGCTCGCCCGCCGGCTCGTAACCCAATACGGCATGAGCGACAAACTGGGCCCGATGACTTTCGGCAAGACACAGGAGATGATATTTCTGGGACGCGAAATGACAACCGAAAAAAATTATTCTGAAGACGTCGCCAAGGCGATTGACGGAGAGGTCCAAAAATTTATCGCCAACGCCCATAAAACAGCGCAGAAGATTATCCAGACGCGGCGCAAAGTGCTGGATGTGATTGCTAAAGTGCTTCTGGAAAAAGAAACGATTGAACAGGACGAATTTGCCGAGCTGATGAAGCAACACAATACGAAGCCGATTATTGCTTAAGTTTTAAAATCCCCGAACTGGGGGTTTTAATTTAAATACGGATTGATATTTTACCCGAATAAAGCTATTATATAGGGTAGCAACGCGCGTGTAGCTCAACGGTTAGAGCATCGAGCTTATACCTCGGGGGTTCATGGTTCGAATCCATGCACGCGCACAAAATAGCAGGTTTTGCGCGCTTAGCTTAGTGGTAGAGCGACCCGTTTACACCGGGTAGGTCGGGGGTCCGATTCCCTCAGCGCGCACAAATAGAATTTGTGCCGCGAAGGAATCGGATCGGGAAAAGGGATTTTAGGCTAGTAAAATAGTGACTTGGTCGGGGATATTGACAAATCCTGTGTATTTGCTATAATAGATGATGTAGTAAATTGACATTGTGGTTTCGGTTTTTTTTCAATTGGAGGGCATAACATGCCCAGCCAACTCAAGCGCAAGTTCACGACCGACGAGGGGCCGCACGCGCGGTTCCTCGAGTCCTGCCGGCACGGTGCCGATGTGGCGCCGCCGCCGCAGAAACCGTGTTCCCGCAACGCGCGGGAGCACAACTTCGGGGACTTCCACTCCGCGCGGCAAATCGCCGCCGCGGAGCGGATGGAGCAAGAAGACGAAGCCAATCAGGGCCTCGTCAACTAGCAGAAGCCGAGGGAGGGGGAGACTCATTCTACTCCCTCCCTCGGCTGGGTGAAAATCTCTGTGGTTGTCGGTTGTTCGGGGAAAAAACTCAAGAACAAGGAGAAAGAAATGTCCGCTCCAGCAGCAGCACCGCGAAAGCACCAAGACGCTTTCCGGGTGGCGAACCGCGCCGCCCGCCACGCCCAGTCGGCAGGACCCAGCGTCCCGCCGGAGGAGAACCTCCCCGTGGGGAACACCGCCACGGAAGAGGCCTTCTATGGCGGTGTCATGCGCGCGATGCGCAACACCGCCCACGCGCCTGCTCGCGGAGGCGAGTAGACGCACCGCCACCAGGAGGTGGCGGCAACGAGAACTCTCAAACCAAGACCCAGGGGGTCAGAGGTATGAGAGTTCTTTTTTTATTTAAAGAAAGAGAGATTCTTCGCGGGACGCCTGCCTGCCGGCAGGCAGGCTCAGAATGACGAAGGGGTTGTTACCCTCCTGGAATTAAATTCTGTCATCCTGAGGTTTACCGAAGGATCTCAAGTGAGATTCTTCGCGGGACGCCTGCCTGCCGGCAGGCAGGCTCAGAATGACGATCAACCATAGAGAATTTGACAAATGGGCGTAAAACCACTATAAATACTGAAGGCAGTCGTTCATATTCCCACCTCACTGGAGGGAGAAAATGCCCACACCGGTAAAAGAACCAACTCGACGCGGACAACTGGAAGCAGAATTTGCAGAGCATCGCTGGCGGCAAAAGAAGATGAATAAGTTGGAAGATGCGGCATTCCACCCTCTGTTGCCGAATCCGGATATGGCAAAAGTCGTTTGGCAACAGATGATCCAGGATCTTCAAATCCAAAATTCGCACTAAAAGTTAAGACGCGGAATCTCATTACTGCCCAGAAGGGGCAGTGGTGAGAATTTTTTTATTTATAATAAAACTTGCTTTTCACGACAATTTCTTTTATCATAGGTTTTAGTTTTATTGACAACGAAGGAGGTGCGATGAAAGTCTTGATCGGGCTCATCGGGAAACCGCGCGTCGGCAAAGGAACTGTTGCCGGCATCATCACAAAACTTCTGGAGGAGAAAGGGATTACAAGTAAAAACATGCGGTTCTCTGACCCGTTGAATGACATTCTCAAAATCCTCAATATTCCAAACTCCCGCACCAATCTGCAGAATCTTGCTCTCGTCTTAAGAAATGGGATCAGCGAAGATGTGCTTGCGCGTGCAATGGAACACAAAATCCTTCAAACAAAGGGGGATGTCATCATCCTGGATGGCATCCGGTGGATACCGGATTTCGCGATGATAAAAAAGCTGGGCGGCATCACAATTTACATCAAGGCCAGTTTAGAAACCGCTTTCCGACGGACCCTGAGAAGTCAAGAAAAGGCAGGGGAATCCGAAACTACGCTGGATCAATTCCTCGCCCAACAAAAGGCAGAATCCGAAAAGTATATTGAGGCCATCGGCGAACATGCCGATTTCGTTTTGGAAAACGACGAGGACGACGATGCCTCTCCCTCGGCGCCAAAAGTTCTGACGCCGAGAGTGGAGATGATTATCGGGAATCTCGTAATCCCGATCCTGGAAATCCCAACGGAGGAGGGGAAAGAATGAAAAGAATGTCCGTGATCGTTTTCGTTTCGCTGATTGCGATTACCCTCACTTACGTTTGGACGGGAAGTGTCGCCGCGCAGAACAAGCCGGTGGACGATCACCACAAGGCGAAGATTTTCAACTTCACGAATGTGAACGGCAGCGGCCGCGACAAGGCCGAGGCGGAAGTGAATGCGTGGCTTGCCGACAAGAACAACAAGGCGGCGGAGCCGATGGTGCTCTTCTGTTACAACGCACCGGCAGGAACCCTGCTTGTCACCGTCATCTGGAAGAACGACGCGGTGACAAAGCCGTATCAGGTCAGGTTTTTTCCCATCACGGCCACAAACAGAGACAGCAAGAAAGAAAAGAACAAGAAGAAGAAGTCCCTGGAGGAAGAACTGAACGAGTTTTTCGCCGGAGTGACCCTGAAGCGGGTCTGGCAGGAGACCTCCGACGGAGTTGGAATGATCTTCGTCGTTTATCAGAAGTAATCTCGTAACCCCATAGCTACAGCGTCAGGTGACGCACGCAGCTGTGGGGTGTTTTTTTATTGAAAGTAGTTGGTAGTCCATAATTCATAATTCTTGATTCATTATTCACTCCCTACCTCCCCCGCTCTCCCCTCCTGCTTGCCGCATTGCCTTATCCGGCAAGATATGGGGCTATAGTTGCCGATTGAAGAGTAGGGAAGCGGCAATCGGCAAATGTGGCAATTGCCGTGTAAAACAATGTGTTTTACATTTGTTTTACACTAATTTTAGAGCTTTTTAGAAGCCAATCGGTAGATAAAACCTACATTATTTGAGTGTTTCGGGGTGTTTTACATAGTGTTTTCCATGGCCTACAAGCTCGGAAGCCGATCGTGCGATGAAACCTACATTATTTGCATTTTCGTGTTTTGGAGTGTTTGACGTTTTCCTTTTTTTACACACAATGGAAAACGTTAAACATCTTTTACCGGAAAAAAACTTTTTAAATTGCCGATTGAGGCACATCAAGACGGCAATTCAATCGGCAAATGCGGCAATTTATGCGACTAATTGCCGCATCATACGGCAAAAAATGGTTGTAGTGTTTGACGTTAAACAAACAGTTAAAGTATGGCGAGATTGCCACGGGCCGACAACTGTCGGCCCTCGTAATGACAGATCGAGGAAAACGTCAAACATCGTTTTACACAGGAATTGGACATGGATCATGAAACACGCATCATGGATCATGTGAGAACATGCGTCCCGTACTCCGTGTTATGTGTTATGTTAAACACACACGATGTTTCACGTTTTCCATGACTAACCAAATTACGGGCAAAATAGGCGAAGATCTGGCGACCGACTATCTAACATCTCGCGGATATAAGCTAATTGAAAAAAACTACCGCCAGAAGTGGGGTGAGATTGACATAATAGTCAAATCATTGTCTGGTATTCTGGTCTTCGTTGAGGTTAAAACTCTTAACGGTATCCCCGACTCCGGCCTAACTCCCGAGGATAACATCACCGCCTTTAAAATGCGGCAACTAAAAAAATGCGCTGAGTTTTACGCTGCAAAACATCCCGAGCTGATTAACGAAAAATCGGGGTGGCGAATTGATGTTCTTGCTATAAATATTACCGAGGACTCGCCCGCCGATATCCGCCACTATGAAAATATCTAGCCCCGCACTTTTACAATCTTTGGATACGCCACTTCCAAAGTAAAACTTTGGAAGTGGCGTATCCACGTTTGCATATTTGGATGCGGCGAATTGACTTTCTGTAGGATGTTGCTATACTCATAATATGGATTAAAGGTCGCTCGCGAAGCGGCCTTTATTCTTGAATTACAAAATACAAAAAATAATATGATTGATTTAAAAAGTTTATCAAAAGCGGTGTCTCAGGTTGCAGAAGAAAAAGGTATTGATGCCAATCAGGTTTTGGACGCGATTGAGTCGTCTATCGCCGCGGCCTATAAAAAGGAGTATGAAAAGCGCGGTGAAATTATTAAATCCAAATTCAGTCTCAAAACCGGAGACATGAAGTTCTGGCAGGTGAAAGTCGTCGTGGACGAAACGACGGTTGATATGACCAAGCCCGAGGAAAACACGGAAGAAATAAATTCACAAAATGAGAGATCTGCCCCCGCCGAATTTACGACTGAAGGCGAAGACAAACTGCCGCGCTATAACTCCGACCGCCATATATTAATAGAAGAGGCGAAAAAAATTAAGGAAGATGTGAAGCTCGGAGAGGAAATGGAGTTCCCTCTGGAACCGCGGGAGGATTTCGGACGCATCGCCGCACAGACGGCAAAGCAGGTTATCTTACAGAAACTTCGCGAAGCGGAAAGAGAATCAATTCTTAAAGAATTCCACAATCGCGAAGGTGAAATCGTAAGCGGACTTGTGCAGAGAATTGAGCGCAATAATATCTATATTGATCTGGGACGCACCGTCGGCGTAATGTTTTTCAACGAATCAATTCCCAACGAACACTACCGTATCGGCGAACGCCTGCGCTTCTTAATACTCGCCGTGCAAAATGACGCGAGACTGCCGGGAATTATTTTATCCCGCGCGCATCCGAAATTTATCAACAAATTATTCTCCATTGAGGTGCCGGAAATTGCCGATGGCAGCGTGGAGATGAAGGCTATCGCCCGCGAACCCGGAAGCCGCACCAAAATCGCCGTCCACTCTAACGTCTCCGGTATTGATCCCGTGGGATCCTGCGTGGGACAACGCGGCACGCGCGTGATGGCGCTTTCCAATGAGCTTGGACAGGAAAAACTGGATATCATTGAGTGGTCCGATGACGCCGCGAAATTCATCGGCAATTCCCTCTCGCCCGCCAAGGTTTCCAAAGTGGAAGCCCTGCCGCACAACGAAGCCCGGGTTTATGTCCCCGAAGATCAGCTAAGTCTCGCTATCGGACGTGGCGGACAAAATGTCCGTCTCGCGGCCAAACTCACCGGCTGGAAAATAGACGTGCGTTCCGAAACACGCCCCACGGAAGAACAAAACGGCGGGGTGGCGGACGCGGTTTCCGGCGCTAAAGAATAAAGTCGGATATTAAAAAATAAAAATTAAAAAAAATAAATGTCATATTATTTCATATTCGTTCCCGTAGGCGTTGCACTTCTCTGGAGCGCGTACATCATGCTTTGGTTAATGAAGCAGAATAAAGGCAATGAAAAAATGCAGGAAATTTCCCGCGCCATTCAGGAGGGTTCCAGCGCGTATCTTAACAGGCAATATAAAGCCGTCTCCGTAGTCGCATTCATACTTCTGATAGTTTTATACTTCGCTCTCGGCGCCACGGCGGCTGTCGGATTTCTTATCGGGGCGGTCGCATCAGCTGTCGCCGGATATATCGGCATGAACATCGCGGTCCGCGCCAACGCGCGCACGGCGCAAGCGGCATCAGGAGGAATGATGAGCGCGCTCTCCCTGGCTTTTAAAGCAGGGTCTGTCACGGGATATCTCGTTGTGGCTCTGGGACTACTGGCTGTCGCCGGATTTTACTTCGCAACGGGAGATGCCAAGGCGCTTGTCGGACTTAGCTTTGGAGCCAGCTTGATTTCCATTTTTGCCCGACTGGGTGGAGGAATTTTTACAAAAGCGGCGGATGTCGGAACCGACCTCGTGGGAAAAGTTGAGGCGGGCATACCCGAAGACGATCCGCGTAATCCGGGCGTAATCGCCGACAATGTGGGTGACAATGTGGGTGACTGCGCAGGAATGGCCGCCGATCTTTTTGAAACATACGCCGTCACGCTTTCCGCCGCGATGCTCCTAGGATCGCTCACTCTTGGTGAAAACGCCGTTGTTTTCCCGCTAGTCCTGGGAGGCGCCGCGATCATTGCTTCCATCGTCGGAGGAATGTTTGTGCGGCTCGGCAAATCTACGATCATGGGCGCCCTCTATAAAGGACTTGTGGCATCCATCGTCCTTTCCGCCGGAATGTTTTACTGGTTATCTAAGATTTATTTTGCCGACACCTATCTCCCGATATTTTTGGCATCAGCCATTGGCCTCGCTGTCACGGCGCTGATGGTTGTCGTAACCGACTACTATACGGCAAAGAAATTCCGTCCGGTTAAGTCCATCGCCGAGGCCTCTCGCTCAGGACACGGCACTAATATCATCATGGGGCTTTCTGTGGGAATGGAGTCCACCGTTTTGCCGATTGCGATCATAGTCGCGGGCATCGGCGGAGCATATGCTCTCGCCGGACTCTACGGCATAGCTATCGCCGCGACCGCCATGCTTTCCGTCGCTGGGATAGTCGTTGCTATTGATTCCTTCGGGCCTATCACAGACAACGCCGGCGGTATCGCCGAGATGACGGGCGCTCCGGAAGAAATCAGAAACATAACCGACGCGTTGGACGCTGTCGGCAATACGACCAAAGCCGTGACCAAGGGCTATGCCATCGCTTCCGCGGGACTTGCCGCGCTCGTGCTTTTTGCCGGATACACGGAGGAACTGCTTGCTCTCGGAAAGGCAACCGTATTTGAACTGCAAGACCCGACGGTTGTCATCGGGCTTTTACTCGGAGCCGCCGTCCCCTATCTTTTCGCTTCCATTGCAATGAAAGCTGTGGGTGAAACCGCGGGCGCGGTCGTAGAAGAAGTGCGCCGCCAGTTCCGTGAAATAAAAGGTATTATGGACGGCACGGCCAAACCGGAATACGGCAAAGCGGTGGATATTGTTACCAAAGCCGCCCTCCGCAAAATGATCGTCCCCGCTATTATCCCGATTGCAAGCGTGCTTTTTGTGGGCCTGGTTCTAGGGAGCACGGCGCTCGGAGGATTTCTAATGGGCACTATTATTTCCGGGCTGTTTGTCGCGATCTCTATGACTTCCGGCGGAGCCGCCTGGGACAACGCCAAGAAATATATTGAAAGTGGTAACTTCGGAGGCAAAGGTTCCGACGCGCATAAAGCGGCGGTAACCGGAGACACGGTCGGCGATCCCTACAAAGACACCGCCGGACCAGCCGTGAATCCCCTGATCAAAGTCATAAATATTGTAGCTCTGCTTATCGTTCCATTTCTTAAATAGGAAGCGCGCGCAATACCACAAAACCCCGCTCTGGCAAAGAACGGGGTTTTGTGGTTAAGATAACTTAGGATAAAAGCACTTTGAAAAATGCGGAGGCGATCCATGAAAGTACGGCGCTTTATGACAGCGATTGACGGAACGTGCCCCGCGACGAACTGCAAGAAATTCGCCATTTTTTTGAAGCGACTAGCTAAGGTGAAGTTTCTGGGAAGCGACTTTGACGGAGTGATGACCGACGGCTTTGCCTATATAAGCGAAGACGGCAAGCAATCAGTAAGATGCAGCGAAAAAGACGCGATGGGAATACACATTATGAAACTGATTGGCATCGTTCCTTTCGTTATTTCCGGTAAACAGAACAAAATCGTCGCCGCAAGATGCAAGACTATCGGCATTGACTGCGTTTACGGTGCCATCGGAAGTCCCCGATGCAAAGAGGAAGCACTACTTAAAAAGCTCGCTGAACTGGGCCTCTCTCCGGATCAAGCTTTGTTCATCGGAGATGATATCAACGACAAAGGGATTTTGGATAAAGTCGGAGTGGCTTTCGCCGTTCGCGACGCTCATCCCGAAATCCTCAAAATCGTGGACTACGTCACGGCGGCCAAAGGCGGCGAACATGCCGTGCGCGAGGTCTGCGATTTGATACTCGGCGCCCTCGGACTCCAACCCGAAGTATAGGGAGGAAGAAATGAGAAACCTCCTCGGAATAGCCATGGCGATAACGACGATTTTCATCGGCTGCGCCTCGCCTCCTCCAACCGTTACACAAAAGCCCGTTGTCGCGGCAAAAAACGAACCGCCCCAAAATACCAAACCGGTAAAACCTCCCACGAATCCCCCACCCGCAAAACCCAAAATACAGGATAATAAAAACAGTCGAGCGAAGATACCTCCCGACTTTCCGATACCGATATATAATGCCACGGAAAATGACTGGGAAATCATCCGTGACACATTTGCCGACCAGGCACCCGAGCTCATTCGCTCAATCAAAAACATCACCATTTACGCGGACAATTCCACGCATCACTTTGAGGGGTCGCACGCGGCGCACACCGAACCCAACGGAAACGTTTGTTTTCTCCGGAAGTTCATGACGCCGAGCATTATCCGCCACGAAGCCGTCCACTCTCTGGAAAATAAACTTTCAAGCGAAGATATCCGGAAATGGATAAATATTACCGGCGAAGACGAATATATCCAACTTGCAAAACTGCCGGATAACGCCTTTCCGCTCTTGGGCATCATCATCAAACGCGGGGCGGATAATTATTCAGAAGATATGGGAGAGTGGGTGGAAGCGATCGTGCGCTGCAGCCAGGGCCTCACGCATCCGTTTCTCAAAATACAGAAAGCCGATCCCCGCTACCGCGAAAAACTCCGATTTTTCCGTGATCATAAAGCCATAAATAACAAGGAGTACGAAAAAATACTTTCTTACTTCCATTAGCCCTCGAGGGTCTCGGGGGTGTTTTTTTTAATCATTGATATATATTAAACAATAGCTCTTATCAAACGGAGGATGGGCAGATGGAAAAACTGGGCGCGTCAAACAAACTCCTCATCCTGATTTTCATCCTGGGTTGCGGCGTCAATCACGAGAATCCGCAATCCAAATCCAAATTTCTTTACAGAGAACCGGCAAATAATGTCAAAATATCCGGCGCAATAAAAAAATACAGCGAGTATTTCATACGCGAAACGTTGGGAGCAATGACGAAGGAAACACAGGAAGCAGTGGGACAAATAATTGTCTGTCCAAGTCGCGACGACTGTAAGGATTTTACAGAAAAAGAAGTCGGACACTGCCACTATCCGGAAATCAAGATATGCATTCTAGAAAGAAAGTTGTCCCGAGGCGCAGTGTGGCATGAAGCGGAGCATGCCGCCTATCATAAGCTGGGCGAAGAAACTTGGGCGGAGTGGAAAAAAATTGCCGGCGATGTCTACGGCAAGGTCTCAAAAAAATACCCCAGAGAAGGCGTGCTGGACGACTATGCAGCCAAAGATCATTTTGAAGACGTGGCGATGTGGGTGGAATATTGCTATTCATATTGCGATGGCCTCTGGACGCCATTTCCAAAAATCAAAGACAAAGACGATCCCCGCTACATTCAAAAACTAAGCTTCCTCCTGCAAAAGAAAAAGATCTCCCGGGAAATTTACGATAAGATCTTGCCGCTCCTAAAGTAGGGGCGGTTTTTCTTGACTACACCCTAACAACCTGTTAAATTAGGCCTAGTATCCGGTTCTTTGTTATAAAAGAAGGGGGTGAAATGACCGAGGCAGGAACCCTCGACGTATTTACCGATTGGTATCTGAAACAGTTTCCGCCGCAACAAGAACTTGCAGAGCGGCGCGTTGCCATAAAAAAAGAATATCCGATTGTTGATGCCCAAACGTTCCGCGCCGCGGATGTACGCCTGATTTTCCCCCACTTGACGCAAGCGGACTGGACGCCCATCTTAGACGAAAAAGGCAAAATTAAGTCCCTGACAAAAGACGGGGTTGAAATCACAACCGGCATCGGCTGGTGCACACTCCGGATCAGTATCCCATTTTCCACCCATCTCTTCATCGCGGCTAGGATGATAGAGGAAGTAGAAAATGAAGTCGCCGACCTATGTTGGGAAAAAAAGATGCGGGTTCTGGGATACGGTATTCAACCGCTCAGCTATCCGGACAGATATTTCTCCGTGCCGGAATATGGCACATCTCTATTCCAGAACAGGAGACTGCACCCCCATGTAGATCCGCTAACTATCGCCGCGAGGGATGTGGTGCTCGTAGAAATGAACCGCGAAGAGATCTCACAAGCGATAAACATTTTGAACGCACTAAGCGGGCCGATTATCTGGCTCTTCGCCAATTCCCCGGTGTGGAGGGGCGAAATGGACCCCCTCTCCAGAATGGCAGTGCGAGCGGACGCGGGAACCGCTATGACCGAGAGTATGTTCGGCGGAACTCCGCCTATTATCTTTGGGAATAACAAGGACTTGATTTCGTACTTAACAAGCCATTTCTCCGAACGAAAACTGCTCCGGAGATTGCAATCCAAAGAACATGATTGGCGGGAAGACTGGACGGATTACGAAGAACACATATGGCTTGATGCCCGTCCGAGAACGAAATACAAAGCGCTGGAAATCATCGTGCCCTGCTCGCAAAAAACAGGGGAAAACAGACACCTTATGGCGCTCATCCTCGGTCTCATGGAAAATCTGAACGGAGCCAGTAAGCTTTTGGATGATTTCCTCATGAGAAACAGAGTGAATCTTCGCAGATTCGCAATTTGCAATCCTCCTTCGGACGCCATGAGTGGTCTGATAGAAAAAATGCTAAGCGTCTCCCGTGAAGGACTGAAAAAAAGGGGGTATGAGGAAGAAATATTCCTCACCCATCTTCGGACACGGCTTAGAGAATGCAAAAATCCGGCAACAGAAGCATTGAAGATTTTCAAGCAGAGAAACGGCATGCCCCGACTCATTGACTCCGTTGATGTGCGAAACGTGCCCTAACATTGGGGGACCAAATAACGGTTCCCCTCTTTTTTTATTAAAATTCTTGATTAAACATGGTATTTTTGTTATAATAAGCACACTATGAAATCAACATTTAAAAAACTTAAAGGATCTAAAATCGCGCTGGAAGTGACCGTGGAACCGCAGGATTTTCAAAAATACTGGGACTCGGCCTACGAAAGGGCGGTTTCCAATGTCTCTATCAAAGGATTTCGTCCGGGCGCTGCTCCCAAGGAACTCGCCGACAATGCCATCAACAAAGCTCTGGTTATGGAAAATGCTGTAAACGACGCCGTGCGTTTCACTCTTAATAAAATTACCGATGAAAACTCCTGGACCATGATTGACAAGCCTAAAGTTGAAGTCGTCTCCGAAAACAGTCCGCTGGAAAAAAGCGGCTTCAAATACACCGCCGAGCTCGTGCTATATCCGGAAATAACTCTCCCCGATTATAAAAAGATTGCGGCGAAGATCCGCGAGGAGAAACATGAGGTTGCCGTCACTGCGGAAGAAATCAGCCAGTCTTTGGAATGGCTCCGCAAATCGCGCGCGCCCCTCGTACTCGTAGCTCGTCCCGCTCGGAAAGGCGATGTGGTGGAAGTTGATTTTGAAGCCGATGGCAAACCGGCAACGGATAAATTTGAGCTGGGTGAGGGGAAATTCATCCCGGGCTTTGAAGAAAATATAGAAAACAAAAAGGGCGGCGATGAATTTTCTTTTACCATCAAAGCGCCAAATGATTATTGGAAAGAAGAAATGCGCGGCAAAGATATTGCCTTCAAAGTGAAGCTGAAAAGCGTCTTTGAGATGAACGCCCCTGAAGCAAATGACGAATTCGCGAAGACGCTCGGCAAATTTGAAAACTTGGAAGATCTGAAGAAGAATATCAACGAGGGGCTAAAAGCCGAGAAAGAAAATAAAGAAGCGGACCGCATCAAAGTGAAAATACTGGAGGGAATCTGCGAGGGAACCAAAGCGGATTTGCCCGAAATCTTTATAGAAAAAACGCTGGACGGACTGGTAGAGGAACTGCGGAAAACGATTGAAGGCGCGGGCAAGAAGGCCGAGGATGCGCGAGGAGACCTGCGGAAAGCTGCGGAGCGGAGAGTGCTCGCCAATATCGTCATCCATGAGATAGCAAAGCAGGAACATCTGGAGCCGTCCAAAGAAGAAGTGGAAGAGGAGTCCAAATTTCACGCCGGAGAGACCAAAGGACTTGACGTTTCCAGATTTTATGATTACATTTACGGTATCTTAATCAATAAAAAAGTCTTTGAATTATTGCAGAAATAACATGAAAAATAAATCCGTAACAAACGAATATCTGATTCCCACAGTCATAGAGAAATCAATGCACGGCGAACGGGCGTATGACATCTACTCTCGCCTGCTCAAAGAACGCATCGTATTTTTAAGCGGACAAATCAACGACGGCCTGGCGAATACCGTCATCGCCCAGCTTTTGTTTTTAGAGCACGAAGACCCGAAAAAAGATATTCAGCTCTATATCAATAGCCCTGGCGGTTCAGTTTCCGCCGGTCTCGCCATTTATGACACGATCCAATACATCAAACCCGATGTTTCCACGATCTGCGTCGGCATGGCTGCCTCTATGGGCGCGGTACTACTCGGCGCCGGGAAAAAAGGCAAAAGATTTGCCCTCCCGAATGCCGAAATAATGCTCCATCAGGTGATGGGCGGAGCGGAAGGACAAGCGGTGGACGTGGAAATTTCCGCAAAACACATCATTAAGATAAAAGAGAAATTAAATCAGATTCTTGCCAAGCATACCGGCCAACCGATTTCTAAAATTGATAAAGACACCGATCGCGACTACTATATGTCGGCCGGCGAGGCGAAAGAATACGGACTGATTGATGAAATGGTGAAAAATAAGAGGTAGGATTGCTTCGGAAGAGCTCGTCCCCCTGCGGGGGATCTCCCAAAGGGAGACAATGACAAAAACCTTGACAATGTTGGGGTTTTTTGTTATAATGTACATTGTGTGTTCGTTGAGATTCGGCGCTTAAAAAGCGCCAAAACCCCAAGATAGGAGGTCCATCTGTGATCATCGAAAGAGCGGATTTCGTACCACTCAAAGAAGTAAGGAAACTTCTCTGGGAGAAGTTCGCGGAAAGAGATTTTGAGAATCTCCTCGCCGCGATGAAACGGCACCCGGAGATTATCAAAATCTACGGTCCCGATGGTTATCGTAAGCTAAATAAGCTTGCGAATCTCGCCGTGAAAAAACAGATTCAAGTCGGGGAAATCCCGGCCGAGGATCTTGTCTGGCATCTCAATATTATCTTTGGGATGCCAGCTTCGACGGGGAGGATTATTGGACATAAGCACTCCCATGTCGACCGCGTTCACCTGATGAAACTCATCGGGCGAGCGCGACGCGAGCTCCTCGGTCTGGCCGAGGAGAGAGACCCCGCCGCTTCGCCGCCACAAATGGCACGGCCGGTGGCGGCGGTCGCCGCTCCATTCCAGCCGACCCAGCTCGTCCATGAAAAGCTGGGCGTGGTGCGCGTGACGCGTCACGCGTATGAACAGTTCGTGGAGAGATTTTACCAGGAACACAAGAAGTTTCTGGGTGATCTCTCTGACTTCTGGACTGTCCAGACACGGATGCAATTCGTGTTTGGACACACAGAAGAAGTTAAGCTTTCGCCCGAGGCACGGGTGATAAAGCTCATCATCCACCGGGAGCGGGCAAGCTTCTGGGACAACAAGGCGTATAACATGCGCTTTGTCGTCGCGGAGACTCCGGATGGTCCGGAGCTCCGCACGGCGGAGATCCCCGAGCCCTGGCGGCCGCGAAAGCCGCCAACCAGAGCCCGCCGCTAACGCTAAGCGGCGAACGCGAAACTACGACAGCCGCATCCGGGAGGATGCGGCTGTTTTCTTTTTTATAAAATTATGGTAAATTAGTAGCAGTTCCTGTTTGTTGTTGTTTTCTTGAGAGGAGAAGGCTGTGGCAAAGACAGAATCTTCCCCGATGTTGGTTCTTGTGTGGATCATGGCATCTGCCATCGTAATTCTCGGCGCACTGCTCGCCAACAGCTGGGCCAAAAAAGACCATGACACCCAAGAAGTAATCGGCCGACTGTATGGATTCAGCAAGACGGGCTCCGAAGACCGAGGGTGGCGGGAATTCAGGATAGACTTCTATACGGGAATAGGGACGAATCGTGAGACCTACCTAATGTTTGCCTCAAAGAAAGATTACGATCGTGCATGGGAGTGGATGGAATCCAATCGACGCCCAATAATGGTCAGGGTCCGGTTTGTGCAAAGCGTAGAAGACGTGGTCTGGACAAATGAGGCGCCCGCTGATTACATCTTCGGTCACGCCAAAACCATTGAACTTCTGGACGAAGAATAACTCATACCCACCCGAGCCACAAACTTAGCCCCACAGGCAACCACGCGTTGCCTGTTTTCTTTTTTTGGAATAAGATTTATAAATATAGTAATGTAAAATTGCCGCGTCGCTGCGCTCCTCGCAATGACGGGGAAGACGCGACACAAGCTTGCCACGGGTCCAACAATTGTCGGACCCTCGCAATGACAAAATATATGAAACCAGATATCAAAACACTACTCGGGGATGGGGTGGCCGAGGTGATCGTTAAAAAACACCTGGAGGAAGCGCTTCAGTCCGGCAAAAAATTACGGATCAAGTTTGGCGCCGATCCGACATCGTCCGATCTCCACCTGGGACACGCCGTCGCGCTCATTAAACTACGCGAGTTTCAAGACGCCGGACACCAGATCGTATTTATAATAGGCGACTATACCGCACGGATCGGCGACCCCACGGGGAGGTCAAAAGCGCGGCCGCAATTAAGCGAAAAGGAAATTGAACGAAACGCTGAAACATATTTTGCCCAAGTCAGTAAAATACTGGATGTTAAAAAAATTGAGATAAGGTACAACAGCGAGTGGTTTGGTAAAGAGCCGGAGTGGGCTCTGCAACTCACGCGGCTTTTCACCGCCCAGCGTATTCTAGAGCGAGACGATTTCACAAAACGAATAAAAGAGGGCACGGAGGTATTTGTAAATGAGATGCTTTATCCAATAATGCAGGCCTATGATTCCGTAAAAGTTTCCGCCGATGTGGAACTGGGCGGCACTGATCAAAAGTTTAATATGCTGACTGGACGCGATATCCAGCGCCATATGAACTTGCCGGAACAAGACGTCATCACCGTGCCGCTCTTAGTTGGTCTCGATGGTATCCATAAGATGTCTAAATCTTTAGGAAACTATATCGGCCTTACCGAGGAGCCGAACTCAATGTTTGGGAAGATAATGTCCCTGCCCGATGCTTTGATTGATTCCTACTATGAACTGCTCGTTGGCGGTAAAAGCGCGGCTAAAGACCCGCGCGATTCTAAACTGCAACTCGGCCAACTTATCGTGGATATGTTTCACGGCAAGGGATCAGGACGTAAAGCGCAGGACGAGTTTATTGGGATATTCTCCAAGAAAGAAAAGCCAAAAGATATTCCGGAGATTGCAATAGGGAAAGACAGCTTGACGCTTAGCGAGTTATTGATAACGACAGACCTCGCTAAAAGCAAAAGCGAAGCGCGTCGGCTGATAGAGCAGGGGGGCGTGAAGGTGGACGATGAGAAGCAGAGCGATCCCGCGGCAATGATAAATCTGAAAGAATCAAAACTGCTACAGGTAGGGCCGAAAAAGTTTTTGAAAGTAGTGAAATAAAATATAAAATCCCCTTTTAGGGGATTTTATATTGGAGCGGGCCGCTCATTTTAAAAAATGAGCGAGCCTCGCTCAAAATCGTGTATGATTTTGAGCGGGTAACGGGAGTCGAACCCGTATTTTTACCTTGGCAAGGTAATGTAATTGCCGCTATACGATACCCGCGACATTCATTATCTTACGGTATTTTACCTAATAAATCAATCATTAAAAAAAACCGCGCATAAGCTATCTTGCGCGGAATAAGCTCTATCCTCCCCTTCCAAGCTCTTGGCTGATAGGAACTCCGGCTTTGCAGAGCGGACAATGCTTTGCCTCCCAAGATTTCAGATCCTGATTGATAAGCGAAACGAGGGGAACGCCACCCACATCTTTGGCAGTCACCTTGCCGCGGTTGAAAAGGGCTCCCACAGCCACTACTTCCCCGCCGCATTTCTGTACGGCCTTTACAACTCCCCGCGCCGATTTACCGGTCGTAAGCACATCCTCCACGACCGCTACGCGCCCATCACGGAGATACGCGCCGAATCCGCGCTTGAAGATGAATTCCTCGCCGTCTTTTTCGGCATAGACACTTATGATGTCCGACCATTCCTGAAAATGCCCATAATGGAAGGCAACGCGATTTCCCAAAACGATGCCACCAAGGGCCGGAGCGGCAACGACGTCACACCACCCTCCCGTATTTTCAAGAAGCAAGCGCGCAAGATTCATTGCCAATTCATCCAATCGCCACGGGTAAAGCGACAGCGCATCCTTATTGATATAGACCCGACTATGCCGCCAGGAGGTAAGGATAAAATGTCCATCAACAAAAGCTCTTACAGCAAGGGAAATAATATCCTGCTCGTTCATCGTTGCACCCTCCTTAAGACAAAGAACCAGCTCAAAGCTTAACTAAAAAATTGCCGCGCGGCAAATTGGTTCCGAAGATCGAAAAATTTGATATTGGTGCCCGGGGCCGGACTCGAACCGGCATGCCTCTCGGCGCATCCTCTTAAGGGATGTGCGTCTGCCATTTCGCCACCCGGGCATATTACTAATGAAAAATTCAAAAATCAAAATGGAAAATTAAAGTTTAGTTCATCGCTATTTATAATTTTGAGATTTACATTTTCAATTTACTATGAGGCCTGGGCGAGAATCGAACTCGCGCAATATCTCTTTTGCAGAGAGACGCCTTTCCACTTGGCTACCAGGCCGACAGCCTTATTTTAACTGTTTTCTTCTGTCTTTTCAATCTCCAGCAAATCCTTCTCAATCATCGCCGCCTTTTCCGGACCATGATCCAGAAAGAACAAAATACGCGGAGTGGGCCGCAAATTAAGCTTATGATTCAACTCGTGTTGAAGCCGTCCCGTAAACTTTTTTAAAACTTCCGCTACGCGCTCTTCCTTATCATGAGGGATAACGCTAAAACCGACATTGGCGTGCTCTACGTCTTTTGACACCTCTACATTAGTGATAGTGACTAGAGCGCCGTCAAACTCCAGCTCGCGAATGATTAGCTCCGCAAGAGTTTCCCTGATTAATTCACTCATTCTTTCCGGACGATGCTTCATGTTAATAGTTATTGCCTAAAAACCAAATGGTCGCCGACGCGGGGCTCGGTATCGGACTCAAATAACATCCCACACTCCGCGCCAGAGGCAACCACCGCCACATCTTTCTTCTGGCTTTGCAGATTGATGATCCGGCCCTTGCCTAAAATCTCGCCGCGCCGCTCCATCTCCAAAACAAAACTATTTTTTATTTCACCTGCGACAACTTTCCCGCCCAACACCTGTTTTTTCCCGGAGCGCTTTCCAAAAAGCGCCAGAATCTCCAAATCGCCCACAATCTTCAGAGTCGTGCCTGTTTTAATCATCTCCTCCACCACCTTAACCAAATCATAAATAATTTCCGACTGAATAATTTTCACACTACTGGCTAAAGCTAACGCCGCAGCGGCTTTTGTCGGCTTTACTCTGAAAGCAATGATCGCCGATTTATTAGCAAGAGCCGATTTCACATCGCCGTCAGTGATTTCACCCACGCCCTCGCCGATTATTTCTACATGAACGCTTTCGGGGCGCGGCAGGCTCTTAATGATGCCTGAGAGCGCCTCCAGTGATCCGGAAACATCACCCTTAAGAACGAAATTTAAAATCGTGAGGCCCTCTGCGGGAGCGACGGCCTTAGTTTTCGCAGTTGTCGCGGAAGCAATATCTTTTAGTTCAATATTTCCGGCAATAAATTTATCACCCACCGCCGGCAGGATTTCAAAGCCAAAAATAGAAGCGGGACTGGACGGTATCAACATACTTTCTTTTTTACCCAGAAAATTTTCCAGCACTTTCACCCTGCCTCTCGCCGCTCCGGCTTGGATATTGTCGCCCGTTCGCAAAGTCCCATTTTTCAAAATGACATTGGCGATATTTCCCTTGCGCGTATCAAGACGGCTTTCCAGAATAAAACCCTCGGCATCTGTCTCCGGATCATAAGTCAGGCCCTCCACATCAGCGGCAAGAAGTATCAAGTCCAGAAGCTCGGGGATGCCCGCGCCTGTTTTCGCGGAGACACCTTGATAGCTAGTCGCGCCGCCGAATCCTTCCAGAAAAACTTCCTCCGAGAGAAGCTGGTTTTTAACATTTTGGATATCCGCATCGCTGGCTTTATCAATTTTATTGATCGCCACAACAAACGGTGTTTCAGTTTGTTTAAGGACCTTAATCGCTTCTTTGGTTTGATTTTGCACGCCATCAGTTGCCGCGACGAGCAAAATAGCGACGTCGGCAATGTTTGCTCCGCGGGCGCGCATCTTAGAAAATGCTTCGTGGCCCGGAGTATCAATAAAGGTAATACGCTCGCCATTATGAGCAACTTCAT
The DNA here is from genome assembly GCA_964360025.1 of uncultured Candidatus Saccharibacteria bacterium. Lineage (GTDB taxonomy): Bacteria > Patescibacteriota > Minisyncoccia > UBA6257 > JAUSGH01 > CAYHSY01. Next base: position 29,800 of record CAYHUD010000001.1, read on the forward strand.
AGGCGCCGGTCCCCTGCGTAATACCGCCGGCTTCCTTCCCGGCAACATTGGCCTTCCTAATATAATCCAGCAAACTGGTTTTACCGTGGTCAACGTGGCCCATAACGACCACGACCGGCGGTCTCTTTTTCATTTCAGACATAGCCATATTATACGCTATTTCTATATCCCTAGTCAATTTAAGCTGTGTTTTCGTGGTTACTTTTTCACTTATTCCTATTTTGTTATAATTACAATATGCCAAAAAGAAAAATAGAAAACTTAAAAGATCCGGCGCTCGCAGAAATGAAGGAATCAACCAAGGCGCTTTTTGAAGACAGGGAGGAAGGAAAAGAAGTCGCGGGGCGGCTTTTGGAAGAAGAAAAAGAAAAGATATTAGCCGAGGAAGAGGCGGCCGAGGAAGCAACCAGGAAAGAATTCCGTGAAATGGCGGAGATGACCGAGGCGCTCCATGAAGCCAAAGAACCATTAAGAGAAGAAACCCCTCTGGATACGCTGGAGCCCAAAAGAAAAGAGGCGGTGCTCCGCTGGGCAAAAATAGCTGAAAAAAATCCGGAATTAAAGGATATGTTTAAGGCCTTTTTGTATGAGGAGGTTTTGAAAGCGCAGAAAAGAAAAAAAGAAGAAGAAACGAGGAAGGCAGAAAGGCAGAGAAAAGCGGGGACGATGCGCGCTCTTCCGCCGAAAAAACGCGGCTTTTGGGACAGGGTCAGCGGGTGGTTAAACTGGTAACCGGGAAGTAGAAACTCAGCTGATGAAACTAAGCGTGGGCTGAGTTTGCACTTCCTGGTAAAAATTGAGGGGTAAAAAAGCCACGCTGCCGGCGTGGCTGGGTATCATCCGAGGAAACTACTCTCCGTCTATCTTTATTCAGTTGTCCACTATCTCGTCCCATGGGACGAGATAGTGGACAATCTACGCGGTATCAGAGGCGGGAAACTTGCCGATTAACATATAAAAGTGTATCTTATAGACAGCATCGCGCGATATGGAGGCGTGGCCGAGCGGCTTAAGGCAGCATCCTGCTAAGATGTTGTCCGCGAAAGCGGACCGGAGGTTCGAATCCTCCCGCCTCCGCCAGTAAATTTAGGCATAAATACAACAAATTTTCATCAATACCCGGAAGGGATTCGAACCAAATTATGGCTATTAAGTACAAACAAAAACATCCTGAAACTTGTTTAGCAAAATGCCTTATGATTTTGTTAGAAAAGAAAGAGGGTAAAAAAATCGCTGATAAATATGAGATGGATTTACTCAATTATTCTTTTAGACATGAAAGGGAGAATATAGCTCGCGGTCACCTTGAGAAGGTCATAAAAGATTTTAGTATTTCTGTTAATTGGTTTGTTGATTCAAAAATATTTTTTGACTTTATTAAGGAAAAAAATATGAAAAAGAAAATAAAACTGGTTAACCAGAAAGTTAACTTGAAATTTATTGATAAAATTTTAGATAACCCGATTATCGTCTATTTGGATAGATTTTTTCTTTGGGATAAAAGTCACAGTTTGTATTACAAATATCATTATCCCCATTTTATAATAATCAATAAAAAGATAGGTAATGATTATGAAATTATTGATCCAGATGACGGTAAAGTAAAAATAATTCCCAACAAAACTTTATCAAAGGCTATTATTTCGCTAAGAAATTATTTATGGATCAGTCCACACATTATCAATATTAACCGCTAATATGGATATAGCGGATTACAACAGATTATAGCGGCAAAATTTAGTAAATCTTTTGAGCAAACTCCGGAACATCAAAATAGTTCGGACTTTCCATGTAAAGTTTCCTTAATTGTCGTATAATTGAATCGATCTTCCGAATATTTAGCCGATTTATCGGTTCAAAGTTCCGGAAATCGCCACCGCCTTCGTCACGACGTAGCTTTAGCGAAGTCGGAATTCACTAAAGCTACGTCGGACTACGGCGTGATGAAATCCGCCAAGACGAGCGAAAGCGGGAAGCGGTTCGCCAAAGCGAACCTACGGCGTGATACAGTCCGCCAAGTTTTACATTCAGCGAAATCAAATCGACTACATCTCTTTTCTCTGTAATAATTGTTGAGGTGGTTGTATGTCACAGCCCCATTCAAGGAGGAAATCCATGGCCGAGTCATATGTTCTCATGGTGTCTTTGAGGCACCAGATATCCTTGATGCGGGAGCGCATCCGGTGGCATCGCGACCAAAAAGGTGATGACCGCTGCTGGCTGGATGACTACGAAGTTTGGGCATTGCTACCCGATTCACCGCCCGAGCCCAGAACGCCACCGACCTTTGAAGAGGGAATGCGCCGTTGCCGGGAATTCTGGACATATCGCCGCGCCGAATATCCCGATCCCGCGCCGCCAAATGCCGCGCTTGACCGCAATTGTTGGGACGACGACCTTTCGGAAATGTCCGTGGAAGAATTGGCCCGAGAGTTCCTTCGCATCGGCGGCGCCATTCGCGCCCATCGTGGTGTGACGGGTCGTCCACGGTATCTCCCCGATGACCGCGCTCTCTACGCCGTCTTGCCGGAGAAAATTCCGGCCGACTTCCGCCTGCCGCCTAAAGAAGAATTCTTGGGCGAAGCAAAAGCTCCCAATGCCGGATGTCCCGCCTTTTGGCGAAGCCACTCCCGATGCACCGCGTGCAACCTCCACCAGTGGGGGCCGTGCCGATTGACACCCCGACTTGCTCTAAATCATTAATTTAGATGAGCTTGAAAAGATTTCTGTTTTTGTTTGACTAATAGCTAAATTTGTGTAAGAATCGCTGTTCGTCCGGAGCCTTGGAGTTACACTCCTCGGCCTTTTTCTTTTTTTATGAGATATACTTTGTTATAATAAAATCTAGTTATAAACTCTTAAATTAAATTTTATTTATGGCGAGAAAAAAGCTAGAAGAATTTGTCGTAGGGGGAACAGCTCCGGTTAGCGAAAAAAGATTGAAGAGTATGAAAAAGAGCCTGGGTAAAACCCTGGAAAAAGTTCTTGCTCAAAAACCGGAACCAGTGGAAGAAAAACCGGTTGATGAAAGACCCACGGCAAAGTCCGCAGCTGAAGTGATTATGGAAAAAGCGGCTAAAAAGAGAGATGAAGCGAAGGCAGAAGCTGCAAAAACAGAACAAGAACTTAATACTTATGAAAAAAGGCGGAGTGATTTAGAGGAAGCCGGCAAAGAAGCCATAGCGCAATCAATGGAGGAGAAAAAAACACGGGAAAGAAAAGCGCGGCGTGAAAACATACGCAAAGAAATGGCGGGGATAAAGGAAAAGATAAAAATAGAAGGACCGTTGTCGCCAACCACTAAAGAAAAGGAGCAAAAGGCGGAAGAACTGGCCCGCCAGCTGGCTCATAAGGGGTGGGAAGAAGCTCAAAAAAAAGACGCGGAGAAGGTGGCGATGGAACTAAGGGAGGCAGAGACCGAGAAAACCAGTATGCAGGCCGGAGAAATAGGGACAGCCCCCGCAGAGATGACATTGCCGGCTAAACTATGGGGCAAGGCCAAACAATACGGATGGAAGGCCTGGGGTTGGCTTAGAAGTTTGTAACGGTTAGATTTTAATGAAAAAAATACGCGTAGCAGTCCTCATGGGCGGCCCGTCCGCGGAGCACGAAATATCGCTCCGGACGGGCCGTATGGTTTTAGAACACCTTGATAAAAATAAATATCAGGCGCGAGGTATTGTTATTTCTGAATCCGGACATTGGCCGACCTCTATCGCCAGTATAAAAAGAAGCTTTGATCTGGCTTTCATCGCTATGCACGGAGAATATGGCGAGGACGGGCAGGTGCAGGAGCTATTGGAAAGGGCGGGTATTAAATTCACGGGCTCCGGAGCCGCGGCAAGCAGACTGGGGATGGATAAAGCCGCCTCCGGCGCTTTATTTCAAAATGCGGGGCTAAAAATACCGCCACGAGCGGATAAAGTCCCTTTGGTTATCAAGCCATCCGATCGCGGATCAAGCGTAGGCGTGAGTATTGTAAAAAAGAATTACGAAATCGCTCCAGCCGTGCTTCTCGCGGCAAAATATTCCGCGAACATAATCTGTCAGAAATACATTCAGGGACGCGAGTTCACCTGTGGCATCTTGGAAACAAACAGCAAAGCAAAAGCTTTGCCGCCAACGGAAATAATCCCTAAGACCAACTTTTTTGACTATAAAGCGAAGTATACCAGCGGAGCGTCGCGAGAAATAACGCCTCCGGAATTGTCCGTTTCTAAAATTAAAGAAATTCAAAGAACCGCGCTTGCGGCGCATCGCGCCATCGGCGCGCGGGGACTATCACGGACCGATGTTATCATGGATAAAAAGGGCGTTTTTTATGTATTGGAAATAAACACCCTGCCGGGACTGACAAAAACCAGCTTATTACCGCAAGAAGCGGCGGCTCTGGGCATAGAGTTCCCGCGTCTCTTGGAGATTATTATTGAAAATGCTCTGCGTAGGGTATAGAGACTAGGGTATAGCCAATAGGAAGATGCAGATACTAGCCACTAGGGTATGGGGTGTAGTAAAATAGGAGTATGGAAATAAAATGGGAAGCTCCGGAGTTTGACGATCATAAAAGAGGGGCAATCTGGTACTATAGTGTCGTTGTGGTTTCTGTGGCATTAATTATGCTTTCCGCATGGCGAGGAAATTTTCTCTTTTCCATTTTTGTTATTATCGCCGCCGCGCTTATCATCGCCTGGAGTTTTGAAAAATCTCCCATCCATCTTTTCTCCGTATCTGAAAAAGAAATACACCTCGGCACGGCCAAAACATACCGCCTGTCGGAGCTGGAAAGCTTCTCTCTCGCCGGAGCTGGACAAGACGACGCAAAATGGGGTAAATTAGTCCTGCGGCCAAAAGGACGTTTTCACATGGATATTATTCTCAATATACCGGGTGAAAACGTAGAAAGCGTGAGAAATCTGCTCGCAAAAATATTGCCGCAATTCGCGCACCAGGATTCTCTGATGGAGGAGATAATCAGGGCGTTAAGACTTTAAAAAAGCCCTCATCGTTCAACGGATAGGACGCAAGATTGCGGATCTTGCAATTGAGGTTCGATTCCTCATGAGGGCACAATTCATAACTTGGTCGGTATTTTGTTGATAAACGGGGTCCTACAGGCGCCATGATTCAGAAGAAGTTACAAAATGAAATACAAAGAAGCCCTTTTTGGGCATTATCCGTGTTCGAAGTTGTTAAGCTATTGCAAACGAACGGCCAAAACGGAATTTCAAAGGAGGAAGCGGATGAGCGATTAAAAATTTTTGGTCTAAATGTTATAGAAAAATCGCGGCAAGCCCCTGGTTTTTTTATTCTTTTGGATCAATTTAAAAGTCCGCTGATCTTGATTTTATTGTTTGCGGGAATCGTGACGCTTTTTCTCGCTCATTACCGTGATGCATCTTTTATTTTTGCCGCTTTGATAGCCAATGCCACGCTAGGTTTTTATCAAGAATATAAGGCCGAGAGGGCTTTGGCGGAGCTTAAAACATATCTTAAACAGCGGTCACGAGTTATTCGCGGCGGTGTTGAGCGAGAAATAGATGCCGCAAATTTAGTGCCGGGAGATGTTATTCGTCTTACTCAAGGAGATCGTGTTCCTGCGGACGCACGGCTTCTCTACATCAATGATTTCCAAATAGACGAGGCCATTCTTACCGGTGAGTCCTTGCCTGTATCAAAGCGGGTTGATCCGGTAAGTAGTGATGCCGTACTGGGTGATCAACTTTCCATGGTTTTTGCGGGGACGCTTGTCACTCAAGGTCTTGCCACTGCGCTGGTTTGCCGCACTGATTTTTCTACCGAACTGGGTAAAATTGCGTCCTTGGTCGCCGAGTCGCGCAGAGAAGAAACTCCTTTACAAGTAGCGATCAAGCGTTTCAGTATACAGGCCGGATTCTTTCTGGGGATCCTTACGTCGGCCATCTTTGTTATTGGCATTATTTTGGGATATTCGCGAGTAGAAATGTTTCTAACATCCGTGGCTATTGCCGTTGCGGCGGTTCCGGAGGGTCTGCCTATTGCGATGACGGTGATTTTAGCAATAGGAGTCCAACGTATGGCAAAGCGCAAGGGTGTTATCAGAAAACTAGTCGCCGCCGAAGCACTCGGTAGCACCACCATAATTTTGACTGATAAAACGGGGACTTTGACGATGGCAAAAATGGAGCTAAGCAAAATTTTGCCGGCGCGAGACACAGAGGAGAATAAATTACTTGAACTGGCGCTTCTTAATACGAATGTCCTCATAGAAAACCGCGACAAAGAGCCATCAGAGTGGCGTATCAACGGTAAAGTAATTGAAGCGGCATTAGTGCGTTCTGCCGCGCTTCGGGGCGTCACGGCTGAAGAAGTAAAAAATAAGGTTTCAGTTTTGAATTCTTTACCGTTTAACGCGGTCAATAAATTTTCCGTCTCGCTCGTGCATGATCACGGGAAACACCGGCTTATATTTCTTGGCGCGCCGGATATTTTTATCCGTCATTCCACGCTTAGTTCCGAAGAGCAAAAAGATGCCCTGGAAAGAATTGATTCATTGGCCGAATCCGGCGAACTGGTTATTGGCGTGGCAACAAAGGAGATCAGCGTAAAAGAAGATTTTTCCTTTTCAAAAGATATGCAATTTAATCATCTTTCTTTTGAGGGACTGATTACGCTGCATGACCCGGTACGGCCAAATATCAAGGAAGCAATTCGCAGAGTGGAATCGGCGGGAATAAAGACAGTAATAATGACCGGCGACCATCGCGGCACGGCGACTGCTGTCGCCAGAGAAGTTGGTGTGATAATTGACGGTGGCAATGTTCTTGACGCCACAGAGCTCCGCACATTATCGGATGATGATTTAAAAAAACGGCTACCCGGGTTGCGCGTCATTTCACGCGTGTCTCCTCTTGATAAAATGAGGATTGTAAAGGCGTTTCAAGAGTTGGGAGAAGTGGTGGCAATGACCGGCGACGGGGTGAATGACGCGCCGAGCATCAAGCAGGCAAATATCGCCATCGCGATGGGTTCAGGAACTGAAGTTGCCCGAGATGTTGCGGACTTGGTGCTACTGGATGATAATTTTGAGACAATTGCCGCATCCGTGGAAGAGGGCCGCCAGATATTAAATAATATCCGCAAGGTGCTTGTATATCTTCTTTCTTCCGTGACAGACGAGCTCCTGTTAATCGGCGGGGCTCTCATGACCGGCTTAGCTTTGCCGCTTAACGCGCTTCAGATACTTTGGGTAAATTTTTTTACAGACAGCTTCCCAGCCGTCGCATTCGCATTTGAAAAAGACATTGACGGACTAGTCCGCCGTTCCCGAGGCGTTAAGTCCGGACTATTTGATCCTTTGATGAAGTTCTTGATCTTGTTTGTCGGTCTTTCCACAAGCGCTCTTTTATTTATCTTATACTGGCTATTGTTGCGAACCGGTTTTCCGGAAGAAATTGTAAGAACATTTATTTTCGCCAGTTTCGGAAGTTATACGCTATTTTTAACGCTTTCCATCAGAAGTTTGGAGAAAAGTATTTTTGAATACCCTCTATTTTCTAATCGTTACCTAGTCATGGGAATAGGTGTCGGAATTATCATGATGGGCGCGGCTATTTATATTCCCTTTTTACAAGCCTTGTTCGGTACCGTTTCATTACCGTTCTACTGGATACTCGGCGTTGTATTGATCGGGATATTAAATATTGCCGCGGTAGAACTCGGGAAAATGATTTTTCGTCGCAGGCAGTCAATAGCTTGAGGTGAATATTTAAGCTAAACTCCGAACAAAAAACGGCCGAGTAGCCGTATTTTCGGTTTGCAATACTTAATCCTTTATTGCTAATATGCTTTATGTTCTTTAACGGAGGTGTGGCGATGAAATACCGAGACAACTCCCGATTGGATCTGGCAAATCAAGCAAGGGCTCTTTGGCATAAAGTAATGAATGAGTCATATACGGCAAAAGAGGTCTGTAAAATGCTTCGGATTTCCCGGAAGCGCTTGGCGTGTCTGCGGCAAAATCACTTTTTGCTTTTTGATAAAAGAAATGATGACCGAGGGTTGCGATATCCCAAATTCCAATTTGAACGCAAAATCCGACCTTACCTTTGGCGAGTCCTATACTATCTCGGCCGAAATACGCTAGACGGGTATCTTGACACGCTTCATTATCGGAAAGCCGATGCTGTCGGCACAAGCTATATGGACTTAATTCTCGCCGGAAAAGGCGAACGGGCAATAGCCCAAGCCAGATCCGTCAGGGAATATAATAGGAAATGAAGACCGGCCCCTTTCGGGGGCACGGTCTTTTTTCTTTAGAGCACTACGATCTCCGCAGTGCGCTTGCCGAACTTCAAGGCAGTGGAACGGTCAGCAAACCAGATATCCATACGATCACTGAAACGCCTATTCATGCGGTCTTTTACCACAAACACCTTATCACCGAAAAGCTTCGGTATCTGGACTTTGGTGTTAAACGGCAAGAAATTCGCGGCGACAATACCATCCTCCACATGCGCTCCGGAAGCGGTGATAAACGGCGTATCGTCGGTCTGATCGGGCGTGGAAGAATAACCGGTAATTACAACTACCATTTTCTTCTTAACCCTTTCACCTCCCGAAATATCCACTAAAGATGTCTCTGCAATAGCGGACTCCAGGTCGTGAGCCACAGCGGGAGCCGTAATAGGCATAACAGAGGCGGAGGCAATATTAAACGCCAAAAGCAAAGCAAAGCCATTGAAATAGTGATTTTTAGCGTATTCCCGCAAAGCTTTGATAGCGCGGAAAACCAGGTTTTTAGCTTGTTTTTTCATATTATTGGCAATATTAAAACCCCTTACGGGGTCTTAACATTGTTAGGTGTTATTATAGCACACTATCTACCCGCTTGTCAAGCTAGCCGATTCGTGGCTTTATAGGGTCTTCGTCGGGGGCTCGGTATCGTATTTTTTCAATATTTCAAAGTCGTTAAGCAGGAAAAAGGCGGCTGCCACAAGCAGGGCAGTGGCCACAAGCGACTCCGGACCGTAGACGATAATAAGATGGTTGAAGATGGCATGGAGAAGCGTAGCAACTCCAATGCCCTCAATGATCATCAGTTTAAAACCGCTCTTTTGAAGCATTGCCAGACCCCAATAATAGCCGACGAAGGCGGAGCTGACGCTGTGAAGCAGGGTGGCGCCGATAAATCTTAAAGAAAGCAAAGAGATACCCATAGCCGAAATCGTGCTTCCGTTTTCACCGTTTAAAATAGACGCGACATTCTCCACAGCGGCGAAACCCAGGGCAACGACGATCATATAGATCATGGCATCCAGCGGCTCATCAAAATCACGGGTGCGTGAGACCAGAAAATAAACAGCTAAGAATTTAAAGACTTCTTCCACTAAACTTAAGACAAAAAGCGGAACAAAACCATACTGCGTAGTGCCAAAGTCGGCAAAAAAATTACTAAGAAACATTTGCGGCCCCAAAACAAAAAAAGTAACCAGCGCTCCGGCGATGAAAGTATAGATAATCAGACTTTTCGGCTCCGGGTGCGCCTCATCTTCACGGATAAAAAAGTATAGCCAGATGAAGCTGGGAATGAAACCTAACAAAAGGGCGGGGATTAATGACATCTGACTTAATTATAGACCTGGTGATAAAACACGGCAAACAAATATCTGGCGCGCAGATAAACTATCTTTCGGACACGGCGTTCTTCGCCCCGGCCGGCGAAGCCGCCTCGCTCTCGGCGAACTATCGCTCGAAACTAAAACGAGCGAACCGTGCTAGCTCGCCTTCGAGATGTTCCTTAAGATAGTTTATCCTCGCGCTCGTGGTTCACCCCCACACAAACTACCACTTCTCAACAATCAGCCAGGACTTATTTTCCACGGGAAGTTTCTGATAAATTTCTTCGGTCAAATGAGGCATAAAGAGGTGTAGGATCTTTAATGACTCAAGGAGAATATAGCCCAGAACGGCATTCGTATTTTCATCAATCTGCTTTTTGGACTCCTCAAGATAGATATCGCAGAAATCATGCCAGAAAAAATCATAAACCTCATGGAGCGCCGCACCCATATTATATTTTTTAATGCCGGCCTCCACGGATTTTTTGACTGATTTGAGTCGCGCGATGATTTTTTTATCAGCGGCGGTTTTTGGCTTTACGCTTTGCTCTTTGCCCTTTGCGCTTCGCGCCAGAACAAACCGCGCCGCATTCCAAATTTTATTGGCGAACTTTTTACCGGCCATAACTGCCGCCTCATCCCAACGGACGTCCTGTCCGCCCATCGCCTGCCAGATGATGCCAAACCTAGTGGCATCGGCGCCGTATTTTGAAACGAGCTCAAGAGGATCCACGCCCGTGCCCAGTGACTTAGACATTCTCCGGCCATCTTTTGCGAGCACGGTCGCGTGAATGAGCGCCGTCTTAAAAGGCGTTTTCCCACCCATAAATTCCAGGCCGGAAAAAATCATGCGACCAACCCAGAGATTGATAATATCACGGGCGGTAATCAGGACATCTGAGGGATAAAATAATTGCAAATCGGTTTGAGAAAGTCCTGCAAACGGCCACAAAGCTGAAGAGAACCATGTATCCAGGACATCCTCTGACTGAACAAACTCCGCATCGCAAAATTCGCACCCAGGTTTTGCAAGAGATACAATCATATCTTTGCACTTTACTATTTCGTCTTCGTGGCCGGACTTGGGCACGCACTTCGGCTCGTGGAACCAAACAGGAAGACGATGCCCCCACCAAATCTGGCGGGAAATGCACCAGTCCTTAATATTTTTTAGCCAGTCAAAAAACGGTTTTTCAAAATTTTTGGGAACAATCTTTGTTTTACCGGATTTAACAGTTTTTGCCGTCGCTTTTGCCAGTTTATCCATATCCATAAACCATTGATTGGAAAGAATAGGTTCCAGAGTGCTGTCACAACGGTAGCACTTTGCCACATTGTGTTTGTAGTCCTCTATTTTTTCCATTAAGTTTTGGCTCTCCAGCTCCGCTATGACTTTCTCGCGACATTCGGAAATTTTCAAGCCATCGCACACCGCTCCGACATTTTTCATACGGCCGCGTTCGCTGATAATTTCATAACTCGGCAAATCATGGCGTCCGGCAATTTCGTTATCCAGCAAATCATGCGCCGGAGTTACTTTTACCATTCCGGTGCCAAAGGTTATATCAATAGCATCGTCGCCAATTATGGGAATCTCCCGATTAACTATCGGCAAGACAGCTTTTTTTCCGATCAAATTTTTATACCGCTTATCTTTTGGGTTCACTGCCACAGCCGCATCGCCCAACATTGTTTCCGGGCGGGTAGTCGCGACAACGATAAAATCTTTAGTATTGTCATTCTGAGGCGAAGCCGAAGAATCTTTTTGAGATCCTTCGGGTGCACTCAGGATGACAGAATCTGGAGTAGTACTTAAGAGGGGATATTTAATAAAATAAAGCTTGCCCGTCTCTTCTTTGTGTTCAATTTCCAGATCGGAAAGAGAAGTGCCGCAACGAACGCACCACGAAACCATTCTTTTGCCGCGATAAATGAAACCTTTTTCGTAATAATGCACGAATACCTTAAGCACTTCCTCGCTATAAGACGGGTCCATGGTAAAACGCGTACGGCTCCAGTCGGCAGAAGCCCCGAGGCGTTTTAGCTGGTCAAGAATGATATTGCCGTATTTGGCTTTCCATTCCCAAACTTTTTCCACAAACTTCTCGCGGCCGAGATCAAAGCGACTGATATTTTCTTTACGCAAGTTTTTTTCCACCACATTTTGCGCGGCGATACCGGCATGGTCTATGCCCGGGAGCCAGGCGGTTTTAAAACCCTTCATCCGATGATAACGAATCAAAATATCCGTCGTTGTGGCATTTAAGGCGTGACCCATGTGCAATGACCCTGTTATATTCGGCGGCGGAAGGAGGACGGTGTAGGATTTTTTACCTTTTCCCGGAGCAAAAAAACCGCGCGAGAGCCACTCTCCGTAAATGCGGGTTTCCACTGACTTGGGATCGTAAGCTGATGACGCTTCCTGCTTTTTATTTAGGTCTTCCATGGGATTATTTAATCATAAAAACTGGCTTTTTTATAGATTGACAGGAGTCTTTCTGTATGGTATAATGTTGAGGTTCTTTGCTGGGGAAGATAAAAATCGTGGGGTTGAATGGTAGATACAAGAATAAGGAGGCGAAATGATACCAGGAATGAAGCTGACGGCGGCGGAAGAAGACCAACTTCTTTGCGCCTTTGCGAGTCTGGGACAGGAACTCGCGGAAAGATGCGAAGAGGAAATACTCCGCGAGTTGGAACAAACGAAAGAGGAGCTGGAGGCACAAGAAGGTGTCCTCTTCGCGCAAAGGTGCGCGAGCCAGATCATCGAGGGAGTTTTATGCGCGCAAAAGTGCGCGGACGAAATCGTCGAAAAGGCACCCGCGCCGCGCGGGGAAGCAACTGAACATGGGGTATAGTCACGGAGCGGATCAGGGATGACCCGCTCTTTCTTTTTTTAAAGCGTCAAATTTTAAAGCGTCAAACCGGAGTCCGCAACAAGCGGATATTTTTTTCTGCGGGACTTTTGTTGTAGATAAGCGGCAACGGCAATCATTGCGGCGTTATCAGTGTTGTATTCAAAATCCGGAGCGAAGAACTCCGCCCCCGCCGCATTCGCGGCTTTTTTCAATTCTTTACGCAAAGTTTTGTTAGCCGCCACGCCGCCGCATAAAAATACCGACTTCGCGCCGAACTCGCGCACGGCGCGAATAGTTTTTGCAGTTAAAACATCAATCACGGCGAACTGGAAACTCGCCGAGACATCGGACAGCTGCTCTGCCGTCATTCTGAAGTCCGACAATTGCCGGACTGAAGAATCTACTGAAGATTCTTCACGAGATCCTTCGCTCCGCTCAGGATGACTTACTAAACTTTTCAAGTAATACAAAACCGATGTTTTGAGGCCGGAGAAACTGAATTCGTAATTTTTCTCCCGCATCATCGGGCGCGGGAAGGCGATCGCCTTGCCATTTCCCTTTTTTGCCAGCTTTTCAATCAGAGGACCGCCGGGGTAGGGCAGGCTCATCATTTTTGCGACTTTATCATACGCCTCGCCGGCGGCATCGTCGCGCGTTTCGCCTATTTTTTTCCATGTCTTCAAATTTTTCATCACTACAAGAATCGTGTGGCCGCCGGAGACAAGCAGCGCTACTGCCGGAAATTCCAATTTCCAATTTCCAATTTCCAATTTTGGTAACTCCTCGACAAGCTTGAGGGGTAATTTTTTATTTTTGGGTATTAGATATTGGATATTGGTAATTACAGTTTTTTGCGGCAGTAAAAAACTGTACAGATGCCCCTCCAGGTGATTTACGCCTACGAGCGGGATTTTTAATTCTGCAGAAAGTTTTTTTGCGAACTCCACGCCGGTCCAGAGAGAGGGCTCAAGACCGGGGCCGACGGTGACGGCGAGCAGATCGGGAATAACGAATTTTGAATTATGAATCATGGACTTTTTATTCTTTATTCTTAATTCTTTATTCATAATTCGTTTCCAAAGAATCGGCAGATTCTTCAAGTGCTCACGCTTGGCAAGGTTGGGCACCACTCCGCCCCAATGGCTATGGATTTTTGTCTGCGAGGAAACCAGATTTTTTAGAACTTTAAAATGCGGGACTAAAACGCTTGGCGTTCGCCCAAGATTCTTCGGCTCCGTAACCTCCACAATGGCCATGGAAGTATCGTCGCAACTGGTTTCAATAGAGAGAATGCGCATTGTAGTCCCAACGAGATTCGAACTCGTGTTTCTTCCGTGAAAGGGAAGCGTCCTAGACCAGGCTAGACGATAGGACCGTCTTTCTCACTATATTAAACTATTTTCCGATATTTTTCAAATAAATCCGTCGTGATCTGATATAATAAAATTATGTTAACTAATCTATATTTATACGGGGGGATAGCGATGCTGGCTTTGCGTTTGGTGATGGGGCTGATTTTCATCGTGCACGGCGCGCCGAAATTACGAAATCTGAAGGAAACCGGTATCTGGCTGGGGAGCGAGGGATTCCGCCCGGGAATTTTCTGGGCGCTAATGCTGGGACTCCTGGAGGTTTTCGGCGGACTGGCTCTGATCATCGGGTTTACCACCGAACTTTTCGGACTGCTATTTACCGTGGAGATGATTATCGCCGCCCTCTGGAAAATGAAAAAGAAAATGGGGCTCGTCATGGGCTATGAACTGGATCTAGCGCTCGCCGCCGCCGCTTTCGTTATCGCCACGCTCGGTCCGGGCATCTACAGTGTTGCCGCTTATCTCTAAATTTGTTTTCTGTAAAAAATCTCCGAGCGCAAAGCCGGAGATTTTTTATTTATAAGATTTATTCCAAATGAATCTTCTTCTGGAAAAGATCAAAACGGTTTTTGAGGGCCGGGAAAGCGCCAAGGGTCAGATCACGCTTCACAATCATCGCTGCCGCATCGCGGGCGGATTTCACAAGTTCCAGATTATTTAGCCCCTGCATCGCCGCATCGGGAATACCTGTCTGGCTCTGTCCTAAAAACTCACCCGGTCCGCGAATGGCTAAATCTTTTTCGGCAAGCTCAAAACCATTACGCGCGTCAATCAAGGACTTTAGACGCCGCTCCACGCCATCGCTTCCGGAATCGGTGAAAAGCAAACAATATGACTGATGCTCCCTGCGGCCCACGCGCCCGCGAAACTGGTAAAGCTGGGCGAGACCGAAACGGTCCGCGCCTTCAATCAGCATAATCGTCGCGTTCGGCACATCCACGCCGACCTCAATTACAGAGGTGGAAACAAGAATGTCGGTATTTTTTGCGGCGAATTCCGTCATCACCGCCGATTTTTCCTTCGGCTTCATACGGCCGTGAAGCATCGCTAACTTAAACTCGGGGAAGATCTTAATGGAAAGTTTTTCAAACTCTTCTTTCAACGCCTTGGCCTCGTTCCACTTAAGATGAAGCTCTGTTGTAGAGCCTTCTTTTTCTTCGGCTTTTTCAATTCGCGGATAAATCACAAATGCCTGCCGGCCTTTTTTAATTTCTGCGCGGATAAAGTCATACGCCTTGGCGCGATTCTCCGGAGCGACGACTTTAGTAATCACGGATTTGCGCCCCTTGGGAAGCTCCGTAATCGTAGAAAGATCTAGGTCGCCGAAAATGGTGAGTGTCAGCGTGCGCGGGATGGGCGTGGCGCTCATAGAAAGAAAATGGGGGATAAACGACTGCTTATTTTTTAAAAGCGCGGCGCGCTGAGCGACGCCGAAACGGTGCTGTTCGTCCACGATCGCCAGAGCCAACGACTTCCAATCCACCGATTTTTGGATAATGGAGTGCGTGCCGATGACGATTTTAATTTCACCGCTTTTCACCTTTGCCAAAAAATCGGATTTTTTTATTTCGCTTTCCAAACCCTCTTCAAAGAAAACTTTGGCTCCGGCTCCGGTCAGGATACCGATCGGTGTTTTCAAATGTCCGAAGGTTCTGATCAAAGTTTTATAATGCTGGCCGGCCAGAACTTCCGTCGGGGCCATAAACGCCGCCTGGTAACCGGCGCGGGCCGCGACAAAAGCCGCCATGGCGGCGATAACCGTTTTTCCCGAACCGACATCACCCTGAAGCAAGCGGTTCATCGGGCGCGCTCTCCCGATATCTTCCAGGATTTCCCGCAGACTTTGTTTCTGGGAGGCGGTAAGTTCAAAAGGCAGGCGGCCGACGGTCGCGTCAATAAACGCGGCGTCGGCAAGAAGCGCCGGCGCTTTTTCTTTAGCCAATGCCAAACGGAGCTTGATGTTATTTAACTGGAGCAAAAACAAATCTTCAAAGGCGAATCTTTTCCTCGCCGCGGCGGCGTCTTCGAGACGCTTCGGAAAGTGAATCTCCTGAATGGCGGCGTTGATTTCAGGAAAATCATTTTTTTCCAGAACTTCGCGCGGAAGAAAATCGGCGAGCGGCTCAATGTTAGCAAGAATCGGCTTAATCAAATAACGCAGACCTTTGGATGTAAGGCCTTTCGTCTCGGGGTAAATAGGGATAAGACCGGCGGTGTGCTTGGTTTCCGAAGAAAAACTGCCGATGACTTCGTAAGAGGGGTTAGAGAGATACATGCCGTCATCGCCGAAAGAAACTTTTCCGGCAAAGCTCGCCATGCGTCCCGGGCGGAGAGTTTTTGCGATATACGGCTGGTTAAACCAGACGGCATTCATCGCGCCCGTCTCGTCCTCTATCGTCGCCTCCACAATAACCATATGCTTTCTGAAAGTGCGGCGGATACCCACGTGCCTCACGGCGCCCTGAATTGTGGCGTTTTCATTACCCTCCAGATCGGCGATTTTCGCGACAGTCGTGAAGTCCTCGTAACGCGAGGGAAAGTGCCATAAAAGATCGCGGACGGTTTTGATGCCCAGTTTGCCGATTTTTTGCAAAAATCTCGGGGGGAGCCCTTTGATTTTCGCGATTTCAGTGTTGATGGATAACATTTTAAATAGTGCCCTCGTGAGGAATCGAACCTCAATCTGCTGGTTCGAAGCCAGCCATTCTATCCGTTGAACTACGAGGGCAAATGAGGAGAATGTGAAAATGTCTTCATTTATATAAACTCCCTATGCCGCACCCGCAAGCTATGCTTACGAGGGCAATTTTTACTCCTATATTTTACCACATTTATAATTTGTCTCAAAATTCGGTGCGCAATCATCAAATATGCCCAAAATTATATTTTATTTTTAGATTAAAAGCAATACTTCACAAATAAGCTTTTTTGTATTATTGTTTGGAGGAAAGAAAATAAGATGGCAAGCCCCCATAGCTTAGTGGTAAAGCAGTTGACTCTTAATCAATTGACCTTGGTTCGATTCCAAGTGGGGGCACAAAAATAATTTAGTTTTACGATAAATGATTTTGTCCCCTATCTCGTCCCATGGGACGAGATAGGGGACAAAATAAAAAACACCTCGGCTACAAAGACACTCTTAACAGGAGTGGTTTTGTTTTGAACGTCTTTGTTCCTGAATCCGAAATGTCTACTATCTCAAACGATCGTTTGAGATAGTAGACATTTGAAAATTAAAATTATCTGATGATTGGAACCGGCAAACGGGCTTGCTTTTTGTCTATTGACATTTTGGGGATATGGTGCTATAATATATATAGCTTTATGACAACAGCGGTTGTGCCGCGCTTCTAGGGGAAGCGTAAGAACTGGCAAAAATTGAGTGTACTTTCAATATTCCTCACTTGCCTGCACCTTATCATCCCCTAAAAGCGCGGATTACGGAGTCTTGACACATAACCGCGCGTTTGCTATAATGGGTAAAGTTTAACTAGTCGTACTTTGAACTATCAATCTTGGGTTTTTACGGGGCGTGCGCTCCGGAATCTAAGATTGTGAACATAGAAGTGGTTTCGAGGGTACAAAGATGAACCAGCAGGACGAGACCTTTTTCTGGGGTCGCTTCATCAAGCTGGTGAAGGCGGCCTACGAGCACTTCGTCATCTCGATGACCGCCAAGGAGGCGGTCAGCAAGATGGCGGACGAGGCCAAGAAGAGCCTCGATGCGGCCTACCGCCTCAGCGATGACGACCCCACGAGAGGGGAAGCCATCGCCGCGGGGCGGGAGCTCCGCTCCGCCGCATTCTCCGGGAAGGCGGAGGCGGAAAAGAGCCGCGCTCTGGCGCAGAAGTGCCAGAAGGAAGCGGCGAAAGAAATGCAGAGCGTCATCGCGGACGCTCTGCACACCGATTCTGCTCTGCAGGACGCGGAGCGGGGGGCTTGCAACGGCGCGCTCGGCACCCTACAGGCGGCGGTGGCGGGGGGTTCGCTCCCGCCCGGCGGTCTCAAGACCGCAGAGCTCGTGACCCGACAGGCAGGATATCCCCGCCTCGCCGGGAACATCGCGAAGACCATGGCGGTCTTCGCGATGATCGCCACCAGAGAAAGCGATCTAGCGGCTGTCTTCCCCGGGTGGTCTGCCGGGTATTACCGGGGAGTCAGGGGGCTCCTCGGTGCTCTCCGGGACCTGGACTGGAAAATCAAGGTCACGGATCAGCGGGTCCAGGACCTGCGTAAGCAGGACCCGCGGGAAGAACTTCTGGCTGCCGAACGGCGGCTGAAGGAGCTCCAGCGGGCCGCGTCCGTGAAGGATGCGGTGCTCGCGGAGCTCCGGGTCTCCGTCCCGGAGACCTGGTTCGCCGAGGGCCCCCGGAAGCAGGGCGCTTCCGAGGCCTCCGCCCCGATCCTCCTCCACCCCGCCACGGAGGTCATCCAGATGGAGACCTCGGTGGCGAAGGATGCCGAGCGCGACGCCCGTAAGGGCAAGCGCGACGCCGAAAAGGCAGCGAAGGCGGCCAAGCGGACCAACGTCCGCGAGGCCTAGCCACCGACCCGTTATTGCGAGGAACTTCTTCAAGGCAATCACTCAGAAAATCAACGAGATTGCTTTGTCGAGGACTCCTCGCAATGACGGGGAAGGAAACCGCCGACCCGGGCAAGTCCACTCGACGAGCCCGGGGAACCACACCAGTAACGAGCCCACCCACACACGAACGAAAACGCGTTCTGTGAGTGGGTGGGCTCAATTTTTTAAGGATACATATTTGGGGATTAGAGATCCTTCGCAAAGCTCAGAATGACAAAAATTGTCATCCTGAGTGTTGCACGAAGGATCTCGAAAAAGAGATTCTTCGCAAAGCTCAGAATGACAGAGCTCTGCGTTCAGAATGACGAAATAAATAATCTTCAAATATGTGCTCTTAAACAACAAAAAATGGCCCCGGTAAAAGAGGTGAGTTATGGACATCAAGGGAATCCTCAACCAGGCGTTGGAAGTCGCTGACGTGGTCTATGTCGGCGATGATCGTGAAGTTTCGGTTTTCGCTTTTTTGGAGGAACAAAAGCGACAAGTAGGCCCGGCCTACCAGGCCGCAAATGATGTGCGTCATCACTCCAAAATCGGAATGGTGGCGCTGAAGGAGAGTAACTACGCCCTGCTCGCCCTGTGCGCTCAGCGCATCGGAGAGAACATGGCCACTCTCCGAAGATTGAACCTCCCCGCCGATCTGCTGTGGCAGCATATCGGCGAGGCTGGGCAGGAAGCCGGGGAGTTCATGCTGGTGCGTGAGCTCCACGAACTTCTCTTCCCCCGAGGCATGGTGCCCTCGGGATCCGAGCCGTTTGAGGGGGGGATGAATATCCCCTCAGCGACCGATCTCTGCCTCGAGCCGCAGGCGTGGCTCGCGGCATTGATCGACGCCACGAGCGAGCTGGGCAAGCTCGCCGTGGAACGGATGTGCCGCGGGGACATGACCCGCGCACAACATGTGGCGACGCTCCGGAGAATGCTGGAGATTGCCCGTACGGTGTACGGCTACCTTCAGAAATTTGAAGGGGCGGTTCCCATGATCATCAACAACAGCCGTCGCAGGGGGTATGGAAATACCTTCCGCGGCGCGATGTACCGCATCGAGCGGCTGATTGAGAACAACGAGCTCGCCCTGCTCCGGATGGTGCAGGACGACTCCAAGTAATAATCGCCTGCTCGCAGTTTCAGGACCCCCCACGGGATGTGGGGGGTTTTCATTTTTATGGGGAGAGGATCAAGTAGAGATTCTTCGCGCGACGCCTGCCTGCCGGCAGGCAGGCTCAGAATGACAAGGTGTAAAGCTCAGAAAGACAGGAGGAAAACGCGAATCAGGATGACCAAATGCGACGTTTAAGATGACAGAGGGGAACCGTGTCATCCTGAGGTCTACCGAAGGATCTCGGGATTGAGATTCTTCGCAAGGCCTGCCGGCAGGCAGGCAGGCTCAGAATGACAACGTGTTGCGCTTAGAACGACAGGGCTCTGCGCTCAGAATGACGAAAAAGTAATAAGATAATTATCAAAGATCCAATGATAAGTCCCTGAAATCAGGATTGTTTTCTTTAATAAGAACTTCCTTTTTAATACGCGTCCAGCCTTTTATTTTCTTCTCCGCTAGAATAGCAAACTCTGGAGAATTAAATACTTCGTAGAATATCAGCTTGTTAAGATTGTATCTCTTTGTAAACCCATCAACTAATTTTTCTTTATGTTCCTGCATCCGACGACGAAGATTGTTGGTCATACCTGTGTATAAAACAGTGTGTATTTTATTCGTAATTATATAGACAAAATAATTTTGGTTCATAAAATTTAGAGATTCTTCGCGCGACGCCTGCCTGCCGGCAGGCAGGCTCAGAATGACGGAGAGTGGTGTCGGCGTCCTGGAATTAAATTCTGTCATCCTGAGCGAAGCGAAGGATCTCGGAATTGAGATTCTTCGCGAAGCTCAGAATGACTAGTGAATGTTTGTCATCCTGAGACTAGTTTCTGTCATCCTGAGGTTTGACGAAGGATCTCGGAAAAGAGATTCTTCGCGAAGCTCAGAATGACAAGGTGCAAAGCTCAGAATGACAAAGTGTTGCGCTCAGAATGACAAAAATAAAAATTACTTAGCAAAAGGATTCCTTGCACCAATCACTTCAAAGTGCAAATGGCAGCCCGTCGGGCCGTGGACATTGCCGGTGTTGCCGATATAGGCGATGGTGTCGCCTTGTAAAACATAGTCGCCTACCGAAACGACATTTTTAGAATTATGCGAGTAGCGGGTTTTCGTATTATTGGGGTGTTCAATCACAATGTAACCGCCATAGCCTTCGTTCCAGCCTCCGCTTTTTGACTCCGCGACCAGCCCCTCCGCCGCCGCGTAAATAGCCGTGCCGCAGGCGTTCGCGATATCCACGGCATTAAAATTATGCAGCTTGCCCCAGTTCCAGCCGGTAGTCGGAATGGCGTAATACCCCGGAAAGTTGGGTAACTTAGATGCTGTGGCTACAGTTGCCGGCGGTTTGACATCGGGAATAATTAAATTAACCCCTGCGTAAAGACCCTGGCTCAAAACTCTGGGATTATATTTTAAAATACGCGACTCCGGTATGGAAAAAGACGCCGCAATGCTATCCAGCGTCTCACCGCTAGCCACTTGGTAAATAATGCCGGACACGGGCAAAATAGTAATCTCCTGGCCGATTTTAAGCGACGAACCTTTTACGCTTTTATTCGCCCAATAAATAGTATTTAAAGAGATGCCAAAGTTAGCGGCGATCTTAGAAAGGGTGTCGCCTTTCTGGATTTTATAAATAATAAGCCCATCGCGATGCACCAGCACGCTACTTTGCGGATTGCCGGTATTCAGGAAAGCCGAGTCGTCAATAATAAAAGAGCCGGGATCGTCATCGTCGCTCAAAATCATAATGCTATCATCGTCGGGCGCGCCGGATGCGCCCAGAGTGGCATCACTGCCCACAAAACCCAGCGAAGTTCCGTCACCCGGCCCTCCGCCGTTTCCGCCTTCCGCCGAAAAGGCCGTGCTGACCTCGTTCTGTAAAGAAATATTGATAAAAACGGTGATAATAAGCAAAACAACCGGTATGGCGACGGTTGCTCGGTGAATATGCTCCCGCAAGTGCTTTATTAACTTAGAAAACTTGTGTATATTTCCCATTAGGCGTGATACTTATTTAAAGAAAAATCTACGGAAACGCAGGGTTCACGCTTTCTAAATATAGCATTTATGCGCCTTTTATTCAACCCCGTTAGAAGCCGCGAGGGCACACAGCGCGCCCCCTGCTTCTAACGGGGTCAACCCAACACTACCGAGACTCTAAAATAATGGACGACCTTAATCCTCAGCAAAAACTAGCCGTCAACCACCCCGGAGGACCGCTTTTAATCATCGCCGGAGCCGGATCGGGGAAAACAAAAACCCTGACTTCGCGTATCGTCCGCCTCGTAGAGTCCGGCGTCCCCGCCGCGGCTATTTTAGCCATCACCTTCACCAACAAAGCGGCTGAAGAAATGCGAAACAGAATAATGCGACAAGGGACAGGAGACAAACAAATCACCGCGGCGTTCATCGGCACATTCCACTCCTGGGGCGCGCGGGTTTTGAAACAGGAGGCGCGATTTTTCGGACGGACGGAAAACTTTTCCATCTTTGACGAGGACGACAGCCTGCGGACGGTAAAAGCAATCGTCAAAGAAATGAATTTGGATAAAGAAAAATTTAATCCGGCGGGATTTCGCGCCAAAATCGGCGATATAAAAAACGAACTTTTGTCTTCAGAGGATCTGCACGCTGAAGGAAGCGTCCGCGAAAAACTTGCCGCCGACATTTACGAAAAATATGAAGAGGCGCTCAAAAAAAATAATGCTTTTGACTTTGACGACCTCATCACAAAAGTCGTTGTCCTTTTTATGCGGCATCCGGAGGTTCTGGAAAAATATAGAAATAAATATCAACAAATACTCGTCGACGAGTATCAGGATGTGAACACCTCGCAATACCGATTGGTAAAACTTCTCGCGGAAAAACATAAAAACATAACCGTGGTCGGAGACGACGCGCAGGCGATTTACGCTTTCCGCGGATCGGACTTCCGCATCTTTTTAAACTTTGACCGCGACTGGCCAGATGCCACAATCATCAAGCTGGAAGAAAACTACCGCTCTACGGCGAACATCATTTCCGCCGCTTCAAACCTCATCAAAAATAATGTCCTGCAGAAACCGAAGTCGCTCTGGACGCAAAACGAAAACGGAGAAAAAATCTCTATTGACGGCTTCGCGACCGAAGACGATGAGTCGTATTTTTTAACGACGCGCATTTTGGAAATAGTCCGCCGGACAAAAAATAATTCTTTACTAAGGATGGATCGCGATCCCCAGATCGCGATACTCTATCGGACGAATGCCCAATCACGCGCGATAGAACAAGCGCTCCTCCAAAACGGAATTCCTTACCGTATTTACGGCGGACTGAAATTTTATGACCGCATGGAAATCAAAGATATTGTTTCCGCGCTCGTCTCTGCTTCCAATCCCGAAAACGAGATGGCCCAAGAACGCATCAGAAAAAATTTCGGGAAAAAAGAAGCTGCGCGTCTCATGGGTGAGATGCCGCGCCTCGCCCAAAAGTTACAACCCGCGGAACTCATCGGTTTTTTTCTGGAAGAAACAAGATATCTGGAATATTTGGAAAATAATTATAAAAATTATGCCGAACGGATTGAAAACGTCAACGAACTCATTTCTTTCGCCGGAACTTTTTCTCCAGATAATAAAACCCCCTCCGAAAAAGGAACAGGGCTTGCCGCTTTTTTGGAACAGATCAGCCTTGTGTCTTCGCTTGACACCCCAAACGGCAAAATCAATAGCTGCTCCGGAAGGACGACGATCACCCTCATGACGATTCACGCTTCAAAGGGACTGGAGTTCAGTCATGTTTTTGTGGCGGGAGCGGCGGAGGGATTTTTACCCCATGAAAGATCAATCACTGAAGAAAACGGACTGGAAGAAGAAAGGCGGCTGATGTATGTGGCAATGACGCGCGCCAAAGAACGGTTATTCCTCACTTTTTACGGCATTCCTTCGCGATTTCTCTACGAAATACCGCAAGAATTGACCGATTTTAAGGATCATGTAGCGACAAAACGGCGCCTAGCGTCGTTTGAGGACGAGGATTATATAAGTTATGATTAAACATCGTTCAAAGAACGATGTTTAATGTGTGGGGGTGGGCGTGAAACACGGGGATTTAGAGACTAAGTACAAATTCTATGCACCAACGACTCGGACAACACTTTTTAATCAATAAATCGGCTATTGCGGAAACAATTGCCGCATTGACATTGGAGGAAAATGATTTAGTTGTGGAGATCGGGCCCGGGCATGGAGCTCTTACGCTACCCCTAGCTCAAAAATGTGTAGGTTTTAACTGCAAAATCATGGCTATTGAGAAAGACGCCGCGCTTGTGGATAACCTGTCAGAAACGATGCGGAAATACGGCAATATGGTGCAAATTATTGCCGGGGATGCGCTCGAAGAACTGCCTAAACTCGCAAAGCGCGAATCGCTGGGCGATGAAGACGGAAAAGGGTGGAAACTGGTGGGAAATATACCCTATTACATCACCGGAAAATTGCTAAGAATCATCGGGGAGCTAGAAAATAAGCCCCACATTACGGTTTTGATGGTCCAAAAAGAAGTCGCGGAAAGGATAACAGCCACTCCAAAAGGGGGAATGAATCCCGTTAGAAGTAGCCCGCCCATAGGCCCTTCGGGCGCGCTTCGCGCGGGCGCGACTTCTAACGGGATGAATCTGCTTGCCGCCGCAACTCAATTCTGGAGCGATATTTCCATCATAAAACGCTTAAAACCTAGCGATTTTGATCCGCCGCCAGAGGTGGACTCGGCAATAATTAAATTAAAGATCAAAGATCAAAGATCAAAAAGACGGGAGGCTGAGGGTTATTATAAATTGATCAAAATTGCCTTTAAACAACCAAGAAAGACGCTTTTGAATAACCTTGTAGATGGTCTTGATGATAAAAAAGAGGTGATTTTACAGAAAATCGCCGATTTGGGCTTTAACGAAAAAACTCGGGGGCAAGAATTGAGCGTGGAACAGCTTTTGGTTTTGGCGAGATCCTTCGGCTAACACCTCAGGATGATAAAGAATAACCTCGGGACAACAAACACAACCCTGTCATTC
This sequence comes from uncultured Candidatus Saccharibacteria bacterium, assembly GCA_964360025.1. Classification (GTDB taxonomy): domain Bacteria; phylum Patescibacteriota; class Minisyncoccia; order UBA6257; family JAUSGH01; genus CAYHSY01. Next base: position 54,367 of record CAYHUD010000001.1, read on the forward strand.
TGAGCCTGCCTGCCCGCTTCGCCCGCCTAGACTCGGCGAGGCCTGGCCGTGGCTTCAGCGAGGCGAGCCGGCAGGCAGGCGTTGCGCGAAGAATCTCGAGATCCTTCGCTTCGCTCAGGATGACAAAAATTAGCCTCGGGATGGTCAACTAAGTAACGAGATCCTTCGGCTAACACCTCGGGATGATAAAGAATAACCTCGGGACAACAAACACAACCCTGTCATTCTGAGCGTTGCGCGAAGAATCTCGAGATCCTTCGCTTCGCTCAGGATGACAAAAATTGGTTTCGGGATGGTTCGCTAAGTGGTGCGAACCACTTATTCACATCTTGTTCACATCGGAGAATGATATAATAAAGTAATGCGAAAGCTTTTAACGCTCGGTTTCGTCGCAGTAATTTTGATTTTCTCCGCGCTTATAACTCTCGGCAACTGGAGTTTGAATGACGACAAAAAACAGGCGGCTGACGACTCTGCCAAAAATCCCGGCGTCTCTATTTCTTTTCCTCAGATTGAAGAGCAAAAAATAGCCGAGGCGTTGCTCCAAAAAACCCTCTCGCAGACCACAAAAATTCTGGGTGAAAATGCCACGAAAAAATTAGCCGACGATCTCTCCAAAGAAATAGTTGAAAAAAATCCTAACGGACCGGGACCTCTGGGAAGCCAAAAAATCAGCGTGCCGCAAGCAGAGGAAATAGTCGCCGATTTTTTGCAAAAGGGCGTGGATAATTTTAATTATGAAGAACTGAAGCCCGCGATTGCCGACTCCGATTTGAATATTGTTGGCGATGATCCCGCCGCGCTTGCCCGATATTATAAAAACTTTTTTGAAATCCTGAGCGGAAATTTTAATCTCGGCCCCGCCGAATCCGATCCGCAGAATTCTTTGGACATTCTGGTTTCCGTCTATGAGAACTACATTAAGAAATTTTATTTGTTGGAAACTCCTGAGAAATTCGCCGACATACAGAAACAACAGATCTCGCTTCTCGCCGCTCAGAGAAATATTTACCGCCTGATGAGGGACTATGAAAATGATCCGCTTAAAGCCGTGCTGGCGATGAAGGCGCTTGACACGGTAAAACAAGAAACCGCCGATCTCTATACCAAGCTGGCGAAGACGGTGGCGAAAATTTAATAAGCGGTAATCAACACGCAGAAAAGAAGAGCGAAAACTTAAATGAAATTTTTAAAAAAAATAATTTTGGCGGGACTGCTGGCGGCGATGATTCTGCCGTATATGGGCGCGCCCCTCAAAGCGCAGGCGCAAGATGCCGCTTCAATATCCCGCGCCGCCACAAGAGCCGCCAGAATAGTAGCGGCGGAAGCGTGGGTCGCGGCGGCGACCGCAAGATTTGAAGCGGCAACCTTGGCAGCCAGTTTCGTGCCTCCGTTTAATCCCTATTTGATAGTCCCCGGGGGACCTCTGATCGTGGCCGATTTCGGAGTCAGAACCCAAGAGGCGGCGGCGGCGGCCGAAGAACTCGCCCGCGCCAGTAAAGCTCTGGCCGATGCCATAGCTGAAACGGAGGACAGTATTTTAGATATCTTGGAAAAAGTTCTTTTTGAAAGTTTGAAGAAAAAGATTTTGGATATGATGGTGGACCAGATCATCGGCTATATTCAGGGAGAGGGTGCGCCGCGTTTCATCACCGACTGGGAGGGATTTTTCGGAGAAATCGCCCAGGGCGCCGTGGGCGATCTCGCGCAGGCACTCGGGGCCGGATTTCTCTGCTCGCCATTTAGTTTAAAAATAAAATTAAGCTTACTCTTGCCGCCTGTTGAGAGATTTAAAACAAACTTCACTTGCACGCTGGACCAAATCGTCGGCAACATAGAAAATTTTTATACTGATTTCCGAAACGGCGGGTGGATCGCCTATGAGGCGGCGTGGTCCCCGCAAAATAATTACTATGGCGCGGTCTGGCTCGCCTGGGACGCGAAACAGAACACGATCGCCAGCAAACTTTTTGCCTCGGCAAATGAAGCGGTCGCGAACGCCGGATTTCTGGGTGTAAAACAATGCGATGAAAATGGCGAGAATTGCCGCACGGTCACTCCCGGAAAAGTTTTGGGTGATCTTGTCGGCAAAGCTGTCGGCTCCGACATTGACTTCCTCGTGAACGCCGAGGACTTGAGCACTTATGTCGCCGCTATCGCGAACGCGCTCATCAATCGTATCGTCCGCGAAGGCGTGGGACTCGCCGGGGTATCGCTCCCCTCGCAACCGCAAAAAGTGCGGACGCGCCAGGAAATTAATGGCGTGGTTTATGGTCCCGCGAATATCGCTCCCGACATAAGAAACACAATCAACCAATACACAACTTCAATCAACGACCAGACGGGACAAAGCTCCGGCGGAGCTCAAATCGCGGCGACTTCAAAAACGGATTTTATAGAGCAGTTAAGTGTAATCCGCGACATCAGGACGGAAGCTCAATCATTCCTCACACAACGGCTGGATTTGGAAAAAATACTCTTAACCAAGATCCAAGCCCTGGCGGCTTGCCTGAAAAATAAAGAGGGTCTTGCCAATGCGGCGGCGGAAGCAAAAGTTGCGGCGCAGCAAAAGATTGTTAATGATGCCAGTAAGCAAGTAGGCGACAATCTAGCTGTTATCAATAACCTTAATAATGTAATCAATCAAATTTCTCAGTTAACCGAAGCTCAATTTGCAGGGCTGGGGTCTACACTGTCCATTTCCGCGGTTGCCGAAGCTATCTCGTTTAGAACTAACGCCAAAAATCAGAGGGACACGGCTCTGGCGAATGTTCCGGCCCAAGTCACGAACGCAGACAACGATCTCGTGGCATGTAACGCACTTTAAGGATTCGTCTCGGCTTGCCGGAAGAGCGCGGTAGTAATAACGCTCTCCTCAGGCAAGCGGAGAAAACAAAAAATGTCCGGATTTATTAAAAAACACTATAAGACAATTATTTTGGCATCGCTTTTCGCGGTTCTAGTTTTGGGCGGCTTGGGAATAGGCACCGAAAATACCTTTGCCGCAGGAGATGACGCCGCTAAAGGAGGCGAGTCTCAAAAGGAAAGCGGGTGGACAGCCGGATTCAAAGCCGCGATCGGCGCCCTCGTTATACCGATAATTTATAAAATACTTTACATTATCAGCTATATAGCCGCGATTATTTTCAAATTCGGCGGCTACCTCATAGACGCCGTCATCTCTCTCAATACGCAGATTCTGGGAAGCTCTATGGTAACCACCGGCTGGACGATCACGCGCGATTTTGCGAACCTTGGCTTCGTTCTCGCCATCATTTATATCGCCTTCGCCACGATGCTCCGCGTATCGTCTTTTGAGTTAAAAAAGTTCCTGCTCCGCCTCGTGATTATGGCTCTGCTTATCAACTTCAGCCTGACAATAGCGGGTGTGTTTATCAAGGCCTCCGATAAAGTCTCCGCTTTCTTTATTGAAAAAATAAGCGGCGAGGGCAGTCTTGCCGATTTCGCGCAAGTTCTTGCGGGACCCACCATTAAAGAAATTGCCGCTGGAGAGAAAACAGAAAAAGAGGAAGAATCCGGAATTATCTCTGCCGTAAAAACCGGCGCCCGCGTCGGGCTTGGAGTAACGACCTTTGGAATGTCTGAAATAGTCGGGGAGGCTCTTGATGCTTATAAATTATTAAGCGCCAAGAATACGGACGGCAATCTGGATCTTGGGGAATCGGCGCTCGTTATGGTAGGCAAGGTATTCTTCCTTACGGCGTTTACGGTGATGTCGGCGATTATCTTCTTTGCCATTGGCGTCATGGTTCTCGTCCGCTGGCTGTGGCTGGTCGTACTTCTGATTCTCGCGCCTTTCGCCTGGCTAGCCTTTGCCGTCCCGCAACTCACTAAATACTTTGAACTCTGGTGGGATAAATTCTGGAAATGGACGCTCTATCTTCCTGTGGTTTTATTCTTTTTATACCTTGCCATGACGGCCACTCTCTCACCCAATATCAATTCCCCAACCACACCGTTCTTTTCCACCGCCAATCTCCCCGGATACCAAACAACGCCTATCGGCAATGATTTCGGTTCTTACGGTAAAATCATCATCGCCATCGGCCTCATGGTCGCCGGACTGATCGTCGGAGAGAAAATGAGCATTGCCGGAGCGAAGACAGGACTTGCCGCGGCAAAAACCACGAGAGACTGGGCGATAGGCAAAGTGAAGGGCGTTGCCACGGGTGTCGCCATGGGTGCTGCCGGATATGCTTTGAGAAATACCCTTGCGGGACACCAGGATAAAGAAGGAAGGACCCTGGGACAGCGCATCGCCGCCGGAATTTCCACCGTGCCTCTCCTTGGCACTGCGGCCGCGCGCGGACTGGACAGTATCTCCACGCGCCGCCCGCAGGAAGTTGATAATTCGCAGAAACAATATGCTAATATGAGCGACGCTCTCCTCATGTCCAGCGCTGAACAGGGCCTGTGGAGGTTCAGTGATCCGGAGACCGCTGCCGTTGTGCGGGAACTTGCTAAACGCAAAAAACTCGGTAAGCTGCCAACCGACCGACTAATGGAACTTGCCAAGAAAGGAAAAACCTATGGCGCGGAAAAGGAGGTTTATAAAGCCAGACCGGATCTCGCTGATAATCCGCTGGAGATATTCAAAGGCCTTAGCCCCGGACAAAAAGCCGAGCTGGCTCCGGACGTTTACTATGAATCTAAGAAATCCAATGATCCTAAGAAGCGGGCGTTGGTACTTAGCTTGAAAGAAAAAGATTTGAGAGAAATCGCGGCCAAAGGATCGGACGAGGTTATTGATGCCATCACCGCAACCCTTAAAGAAGCCATAACGATGCATGCCGCCGGAGTAGGCGCGGGCGCGTTTACCCCGGCCGAAGAAGCCTCTTTAAAGGGGGTGCTGAAAGCTATAGATGACAATATCGGACTAAAATCAACGTTTATTTTCTAACTTGTAAAAACGATGGACAACAAAACCCTACGCACAACTTTCCGTGCACTGCCAAGCGACATCAAAGACTGGCTTTTTTCCGAAAAAGTAACCTATTCGGTAGCAGAGTTAAATACCCGCCTTAATATAAAAGGCGAGCGTGCAGGTGTTGTTGCTAAACTGGTAGCGCGGCTTGTCGTCCAGGATTTGGATACTCGCGATTTCGTGAACGAATTGGCGATAGAGTTAAATGTCAGCAATTCCGCCGCTAAGGCCATCACTAAAGAAGTTGAGGAAAAGGTTCTACACCCGATAGAAGCATCGCTTCGCGCCAATCTGGGAATTGATGTGGCTATGCTCCATATGGGAAACGAGGTTTCCCTGTCATCGATTACGCCCCTACCGGATGAAGCCGAAAAAACTCCGGCGCCGCGTACGCCTTTTTCCGTGCCTGACGCCGCTAAAAGCGAAGCCACCCCACATATCTTCGCTCCGATGGCGCCTAAAGTTTCCGACACAAAAACCCCCTCCGGTCCTTTTATACTACACACCGAACAAGAACCGGCGAAACCCATCGCGCCGCCCATAAACGCCCCGCAAAGACCCACTTTCTCTATAAAAATTCCTCTGGCGCAAAAGAAATACGGCGCTCCTCCCGTAACAGCTCGCATTGAAACCGGCGCACCCGAAACCAGAACTCCCGAGACGCAAAAGACATCCGAATTCCAGGGCTCACGGATCATTCCGGTACCGCCCTTGCGCCAGAGCCTCACCATACAGCCCCCGCGCCGTCCGGTTTCATTTGAACCAATACAACCAAGTACAGCCAATCAGGCTCCCTTGAAAATAACACCTCCGCCACTCCGCCGCCTGCCCCCACTTCCGCCTCTTATAAAACCACAAAACCAACAAATCACTACCGCGCCGTCAGCGGCTCCCAAACAAGAGATTTCCATTCTACCCATAAATCCCGCCCTTCCTGTAAAACCAAGCGTCCCCGCTCCGATTCCGGCCAGACCGGCGGCGCCGCCTTTAACATTGCCGCCCAAAGTTTCTTCGCCCGCCGCGCCGAAACCACCCATGCCCCAGATTCCGCTAAAAACACCGACAAATACGGTGAACATCCAAAAAGTAGTCCACTATTCCGACTTTTTCACAAAGTTACAATAAAATGCAATTTCAAGTCCCACAATTTATAGAAACGGAGGACACCATCATCGGCTCCATTACGATCAGGCAATTTGTCTATATGGGCATTGCCGGACTCATCAGTTTCGTGTCTTTCTTTTTTTTAAACACTACTTTGTGGCTGATATTTACCGGCTTTGTAGGCACGATCGCCGGAGCTCTGGCTTTCATTAAATATAACGGCAGGCCGTTATCTAAAATCATCCTCGCCATGTTCAACTATCTCTGGAAGCCGAAAATGTTTTTATGGAGGAGAAAAGAAGAGTTGGAAGCCCTGCGCGCCGAGGAGGCAGCCAAAAGAGGATCTCTGCTCCAGAACTTGTGGCTGCGCGTCACTGCCGGGAAAGAAGCCATACCCAAACGCGCTGATGCGCCCAAGTCTCTTGAAGAACGCTATCAAGTGGTGGAGAAGATTAGTGGGGAGAGGGATATGGCAAAGAGGGTGGACTATCGGTAAATCATGAATCGACTTAAATCCCTCCCTCAACCCGCTGCGCTCGCCCAGCCGCTCGCTTGCTTGTCCTCGCCGCTCGCCCGCCGTGCGCTACGCGCCTAAAACGGCGGACCGTGCTCTCACGGCTCCGGGGGTTTCGGAGAGGAATTTAAGCCGATTCATTAATAGTCAATCCCCGCGCAATTCCTGAATTAAGAATTTGTTTGTATAATAAAGTATATGCCACAACAAAAAGAAGCTCGGCCGACGCAAGAATTTGTAGAAATTGATCGCGCGGAACAAGGTGTGCTTGTTTTAAAAAACGGCTCTTTGCGCCAAATACTTTTAGTATCCGGGGTTAATTTTGATCTGAAATCCGAGGAAGAACAGCAGATGATTATTTCCTCGTATCAGGCGATGCTTAATTCCCTGCGCTTTTCCCTGCAAATTTTCGTCCATTCCCGAAAAATCAACATAGAATCGTATTTGGCAAAATTGGAAGCGCGCCTCGCGGAAGAAACGAGCGAGCTTCTAAAAAACCAGATTACGGAATATATGGAGTTTATCCGCTCTTTCGTAGGACAAAATCCCATCATGACGAAGTCGTTTTTCGTAGTTGTGCCCTTTGATCCCATCGTCATACCTGGATCAGAAACAAAAACCGGAAAAAGATTATTTGGTCTTTTTAGAAAATCCTCCGCAGAGGGAAATACCGAAGCAAAACAGCATGAACTCCAGGAAAATATGCGCCAGCTTTCGCAAAGAGTGTCGCAAGTCGTTGCCGCGATATCGCAAATCGGCCTGCGGGCCGTCCCCCTGCAGAACGAAGAGGTGATTGAGCTGTTTTATAATCTTTACAATCCCGAAGCGCAGGAGAAAAAAAGTCTGCCAACCGCATAATAATAAAATGGAAAAAGAACTGGAAAATTTAATAGCGCCTCCGGCCGTAGAAATCAATTCTGACTATTTGAAAGTCGGTAATAAATTTACGCGTTCTTTATTCCTTTTCACCTATCCGCGCTATCTTTCAACCGGCTGGTTTTCTCCCGTGATCAATATGCCCGAGCTTTTGGATATCTCCATCTTTATCCACCCCGTTGATACCGCTCTGGCGCTTAAGAATTTGAGAAAGAAGGTAACGCAACTGCAGTCGCAGATCAATGAATCCGCTGAAAAGGGTCTGGTCCGGAATCCCGTTTTAGAAACCGCCTTTCAGGACATTGAAAAACTCCGCGATGATCTCCAAAGATCGCAGGAAAACCTTTTCAATGTTGGTGTCTACATGACCCTTTACGCCGACTCCGTGGACGAACTGAATAAACTTGCCTCCAAGATTACAAACTTTCTTGAAGGACGCCTTGTCTATACGAAACCGGCGGCTTTCCAACAGGTAGAGGGTTGGTCTTCCACGCTCCCTATCGGTACGGACAAGCTTACCATCCAGACTCCGCTCAATACTTCCCCCATCTCCTCGTTTTTCCCGTTCATTTCAGCAAATCTTACCTCGGAAGAAGGTATTCTATACGGCATCAATACGGCTAATAACACCTTAATCATTTTTGACCGCTTCTCGCTGGAGAATGCCAATATGGTCGTTTTCGCTAAATCCGGCGCGGGAAAATCATATTTTACCAAGCTGGAGGCCCTGCGACTTTTAATGTTGGGGACTGATGTGATGATTATTGACCCGGAAAACGAATATGAGAATCTTGCGAATACTGTGGGCGGCAGTTTCTTTAAGATCTCTCTGGCATCAGAGCATCGCATCAACCCGATGGATATTCCGGTTATTCCCCAAGACGAAGACCCGTCTGATGCCTTAAAATCGCATTTCGCTAATCTTTCCGGACTGCTGAAGCTGATGATGGGCGGATCTGACCCGCAGAAAGGCGGGATCACACCGGAAGAAGACGCTATTCTAGACCGAGCCATCTCGGAAACATACGCCGCGCGCGACATTTTGCCCGGCAAAGACTTCTCGGGCATAGAAGCGCCTCTACTTGAAGATTTGGAAGTGGTTCTGCGGGGGATTGAAGGGGGAACAGGACTTGCGGAACGGCTCTACAAATTTACTAAAGGCAACTATTCCGGTTTTACCAACCAGAAGACAAACGTAGATGTTAAAAATCGTCTTTTGGTTTTCTCTATCCGCGATCTGGAAGAAGAACTGCGCCCGATAGCCATTTATATAATTTTAAACTTCATCTGGAACATTATCAGGGCGGAGTTAAAACGGCGCGTCGTGATGATTGACGAGGCCTGGTGGATGATGAAAAATCCCGACAGCGCCCTTTTCCTTTTCGGACTTGTCAAACGCGCCCGCAAATACTATCTGGGAGTTACAACCATCACACAGGACGTAGAGGACTTCCTGCTCTCGCCCTACGGACGACCGATTATTACCAATTCGTCCCTGCAACTACTCCTAAAACAAGCTCCGGCAATGATTGACCTCATCACCAAAACCTTTAACCTCTCCGAAGGCGAGAAAAATTATCTTCTGGAGGTTCCTGTGGGGCAAGGACTTTTCATTGCCGGCCTCCAACATGCCGCTATTCAAATAGTAGCTTCATATCTTGAGGATCAGATTGTGACCACGAAGCCGCAGGAGATAGCAGGATAGGGTTTAGAAGATAGGTTATCATCTTATTTATGGAAAATGGGCCGAAAATTACTGGCGTAGAGGCGTTTCTGCTCCTCGTTTTTGTGGGTTTTTTGGATTTAATAGGAGTTTTGTTATTGCTTATAGGTCTGGACGACTTCTTTCTTCTGGATTCCGGAACAGCCGCGACTCAGTTTTATCTCCGCCGCAAGGGGGTAAAAGCGACCTATGACCTCGCCATGGGGCTCGTAGAAATGATTCCCTATGTCGGCGCGCTTCCGCTTAAAACTATTGGTGTTATTATGGTTATATGGGCCGATTGGCGGGGGAGTGAATCGCGGGCTGAATCAGCCGCGGAAGAACTGCAATACATAACGAAGCCGGAGACGGCACTGACATCGTTTGAATATACGCCACGTGGGTCCGGGAAGATTGATAACAGCAAAAAAGCGGCTTAAGCTATATGAAAAATTATTTTTTAAAATTAAGTTTGTTTATAACGCTTTTTTCGCTTTTGACAACCGTCGTCGTCCACGCCCAGGCAAACGGGGCCAAATTCTTTGTTTCCTGGCGTTCAGAAAACTATGTTCCCGGATGGTATGCCGGGAAAATACTGCCATCTCCGGGCAGTTCGGTGATAATCGGTTTTGAATTGATTGAGGGGGACAAGGCGGTAAATATCACACAAAACGAGATACGATGGTTCGCAAACGATGTCCTATTCCAGAAAGGGTTCGGTCTAAAAACAGTGAAATACGCCATCCCCACCACGCGCACATCTAACTCCCAAAAGATAAAGATAGTCGTCGGCGGCTATAAGGGCGCTGATATTTCCAAATTTATTGATATTCCGGTTGCCAGTGCGGAGGTAGTCGTGCCGGTTCCCTATGTGGGCGGCGCCCTCTCTCCCGGAAAACACACCCTGAGTTCACTGCTCTACTTCTGGAATATAAGGGAGTTATTCGCAACTTTGCTAGAATGGTCTTATAACGGCACAGAAATCTCTTCCGCGGGAAATAATAATTCTCTGGAAATAGAAGTTCCTGCCACGGCGAGCGGTGGCACCCTGCGATTAAGCGTCCAAGCGACAAAAATAGGGGACGAAGCAACTTTTGCCAAAAATAACGCGGTGTTATTGATTAAATAATTATGCAGAATTTATTTTCTAACATACTACCTATAGCGCGCGCTCAAGTCTCTACCGAGCTGGTCCGGGGGGTAAATACTTTTTATGAATGGAGTATTATGATCGCGGGAATCCTCGCCTTCGGGCTAATTGTCGTCGGCGGAATACAATATATCGTAAGCGCCGGTAATCCCGGATCGCAATCTGATGCCAAAGACCGCATTATCCAAGCTGTTACCGGCCTCGTCCTGCTCCTATCCGGAGTTTTTATACTTTCCACGGTTAACCCGCGGCTGACTAATATTCCCACCATCAGTTCATCTCCGCAACAAGAACCCCAAAAAATATTAAACCCTCTGGATGCTAATCAAGAAGAAAGGGAGGCGTTTTATAGAGAAAAAATTAAAAACAATGAGACCTACAGAGCCAGTTTAAGATTTACCATCAAAGATAAAATCATGAAGCTTGCGCCAAGCGAGAAAACCGCCGTTTTAAACGCCTATCAGACGCTTGTGGAGGATGCAATCAGCGATACACAGATAAAATCTTTTTTAATGAGATCTCCTCTTAATTTCAGAGAGGATGAGGTGGTTTATTTTATGGGTTTATCGTCTAAAGAAAGATTTGAATTATTACAAGGAAAATGAAAAGTATCTTGAAAATTTTAGGCGTCCTATCGGTCTTAGCTATTATAGGCGCGAGCGGTTATTTTATCTACAAGGCATTTTTTACAGCTCCGGCGACTACTACCATAGCAAAACCCGAAACCATAGACCAAAAAAAAGCTGAGTTGGGGGTTAGATCGCCCGATCTAAACGTCTTCAGTAAAAACAAAGCCCTATCCTACTGGATTGACGAAAAGACGGGCGCCATTTACTACGCCGATCCTACGGGAACAATCTTTAAACTATTCGGCGCCGAAAGAGAAGAGGAGATTAGCACGCAAAGCCTGCCCGACTTCCACTCCCTGACACCTTCGCCTGACGGCACTAAGGCGCTTGCCGAATTTGGTTATCCTTTTGAACCGGTTTTTGCCGTATTTAACACTGAAAATAATAGCTGGGAAAGATTGCCGCAGGGGACGATTGCTGCCGATTTTGACCCAACATCAAAACAAATAGCTTTTGTCACGAACGGAACGTCAGGATCACTCAAAATATTAAACCTTGCTGATAAAAAATCAGTAACTATCACCGCCGTCCCCGCGGGAGATCTGATTCTATCTTGGATAAAGAGCGATAAAATATACCTGCAGTCAAAACCGACATCTGCCTCCTCTCTAGAGACGTGGTCCGCTGACCCTGTCAAAAAAACTTTAAAGAAATTGGATATTTTGGGGTCTGCTTTGGATACGATTATGCTTAGGTGGTTCAAAAAATCGGGATTAGGATTAAGATTAAGCGCGCCTACGGTCAACACAACCAATCTTTCCCTGGTTCATGTGGCTGGAGCAGAGCTCTTAGGCCTCCCATTTAAAACACTCCCCGATAAATGCGCTTTCGCCAATGCTGATCTGCTTTATTGCGCCGTTCCCAACAATCTCCCTGCGCGCGCCAACCTGCCCGACGATTATTTCCAGAAAAAGATTTTTACCACCGACTCCATAATTTCATATAATTTGGAGACTCTGGAAGAAAGGGTGTTGTTTAGCGGAGAAGTGGACGCCACAGAGCTTAATATTCTCGGCAATCAGTTATTTTTCATCAATAGATATGATGAAAAAATATATTCGCTAAAAATAAATTAGTGAGATGGGGATAAAAAAATCACTCCGATGACTGTCGGAGTGGTTTTTTTATGTTTAAATGGGCTTTACGATGACGTAACGCGTGGGTCCTGATCCAACACTCTCCGTCTTAACATCGGGCCGCGTAGAGAGTTCTGTGTGCACCAAACGCCTTTCATAAGCATTCATCGCCGGCAAAGACACCTCTGCTTTACTTAAAAGCGCTTTTTTAGCGGCGGCTTTGGCGATTTCCACAATAAGGCGCTCTCTTTCTTTCCGATAATTGTTAACATCAACAAAAATGTATTCGGCGCCCTCTTTTCTGGACGATAAGCGTAAAATTACCTCTAGATCAGAAACGATTTTGGGCACCCAGGGCTTAATCCATTCGTCTTCGTTGATGAAAATCCTAATCCGACGGCCTTCGGGCTCGGCCTCAACACTCACGTCGGAAAAACCCATCAATTCCAGCATTTTTTTAGTTGTTTCAATGATTTTCTCCATCCCGTTAGAGATGTCTGCCGCATTAATAGTTTGCTTTGCTATGTTTTCCATATTTTTAATATTTAGAATTTGTTTGATAGATATCTCTAACGGGATCCATTAGTGTTGGGTAAATTTAACTGCTTATTAATAATCCTCTGCTGTAATACGGAAAACGCAGACGATGTCATCCAATAAACACCTACCGCCGCCGGCAAACTCCATAAAATAACCAGGGTAAGGACGGGGCCGATATAAGACATCTTCTTTGCGATACGGGACTGATCTGTCTCCTCGCCGGGAAGCGTATGCGGAAGACTTAAGACGCTTTGATAGTACTGAAAAAGGGCTGCTAAAACCACAATCACTATACTCTTTTCCTGGAGATCAATCAAGCCCAGGGAGATTGTATTTAAATGTCCCGGATTGGAGATAAATGAATAAAGAACGTCCAGAGTGCCATCCGTAAATCCGCTCATAAATACTTTATAGAGGGCGATAAGTATCGGCAATTGGACCAGAATCAATAAAAATCCGGAAAACGGATTAACTTTATGGTTTTTATAGAGCTCCATCAAAGCGTGGGCCTGTTTTTCTTTGTCATCTTTATGAACATGTTGGATTCTTGCCACCTCCGGCTGTATTTTTTGCATAATGGTCTGCTGTTTGAAGCTTTTATAGAAAAGCGGGTAAAAAATCAGACGAATAACTATGGTCAATAAAACAATGGCGATGCCGAGGTCGCTAAAAGTAACCGTGTTATATAAAGAGATAAGGATATTGAATAAGGGAATATAAAGCAGTGTTTGGAACATAAATGGGGTTTAAGGTTTGGGGTTTAAAAAGGTAATTTCAAGCTCGCGCAGTAACTGCTCCTTGTCGATTTTGGCAGCAGCGGGATAAACAATAAAAATATAATCATAAAGGGGTATTTCCGTCAGTTTTGCGCTTAAAAATCCAAAAATGATCCTTTTTATGTGATTTCTGACCACAGAACGCTTATCTACTTTTGTAGATACTATAACACTAAAACGAGGATTGGTCCCTGTGGATGTGAAAATTTTCAAGGAAAAATAAGCGTTTTTAACGTTTTTAACAGGTTTTCCACTTTTTAAACTAAGGAGTCTTTCTGATGTAAGCTTGTTTTTCTTGGAAATCACAGCTTTAGACGCGCGTAAGTTTATGGCGACCCTTTCTGCGACGGTTTTTTAAAACCCGTCTGCCACCAAAACTACGCGACCGTTTCAAAAAACCGTGAGAGCGGGCTCTTTTTCTTTTTTTAGGCTGATATGTTCTGGACATGATGTTTTTAAAATATCAGAAAAGTAATTATTTTGCAAATCTAGTATAAAAATGAGTTATCCACAGGTAATCCCCATATTATGATTAAAAGATGTTTTGCTTTGTTTTTTTACAACGATTAGAATGGTGAGGAAGAGATAAAAAGTATGGCTCCCGTTAGAAGCCGCGATCGGCTCGTATTACAACAAAAGCATTATGAAATCAGGTGCATGGGAATTATAAAAATAATTGTGGGTTGGCGTTAATCGCGATCTGCTTCTAACGGGATGGAACTTAATCAACTCTGGCAATCAGTTTTAGGAGAAATAGAATTACAGCTCCCACGGGCGGCTTTTATTACCTGGATTAAAAATAGCCAACTTGTTGATGATAAAGACGGGGTGGCGCTGGTTGCTCTTCCCAACGCTTTTGCGAAAGATTGGGTACAAAATAAATACCAAAAGACGCTTTTGGGTGTTTTGCGGGCTAAAAACGATCACATCAAAGCTATGAATTTTGTAATCAATACCCAAACAGCCGTTCCCAACAGCATCAAACCCTTAAAACAAGAAGTTAAACCCCCGGAAACCAATCAACTGGCTTTTGATGAGCTTAAGGTGGATCCCTTAACCAACCTAAATCCAAAATACACGCTAAAATCGTTTGTCGTCGGCAAGACCAACGAACTAGCTTATGCCGCCGCCATGGCTGTGGTTGATTCTCTTGGTAATAAATACAATCCTTTGTTTATTTGGGGCGGTGTCGGTCTGGGTAAAACACATTTGATACAGGCGATCGGTAACGAGATTAAAGAAAAATACCAAAACAAGGTCCGCGTGCGTTATGTAACTTCAGAAAAGTTCACTAACGATGTTATTGCCTCCATCCAAAACAAGCGCACAGAAGACATGAAGGAAAAATATAGAAATACCGATGTTTTAATCGTTGATGATATCCAATTTTTAGCCGGAAAACAACAAACACAGGAGGAATTTTTCAACACTTTTAACGCTTTATACCAGAACAATAAACAGGTAATCATATCTTCCGACCGCTCGCCTCAAAATATGCCTATTTTAGAGGATCGTTTGCGATCCAGATTAAGCGGGGGCATGGCTGCTGACATCAGCACGCCTGATTATGAGCTTCGTTTAGCTGTTTTAAGAACAAAACTACAAGAATCCGGAGTAGTTTTTCCCGATGAAATAACCGATTTTATCGCTTCCAAAATACAAAGAAGTATCCGCGACCTTGAGGGTATATTAAATCGTATTGTTTTTTATAAAAATGCTAAAAAGAATGAAATAACCAAGGAAATAATAGAAAACATCATCAATGAAACCGTCGGACAATCATTAAAAAACGTCACTCCGGACGCAATTATTAAAACCGTCGCTGATCACTTCCAGATTCCTGTATCTGAACTGATTAGTAAAAGCCGCAAACAAGAAATTATAGAACCGCGACAAATAGCTGTTTATCTGCTTCGCGAAGTGCTTGATCTGTCTTATCCTTGTATCGGAGAAAAATTAGGTAAGAGAGATCATACAACAGCCATTTACGCTTATAATAAAATTTCAGATGCTATTACGAAAAATTCGGGGTTAAATCAGAAAATTTTACTCATAAAAGACCAGATTATAAAATAATTGTAAATGCGGCAATCCTTCGGCAAGCTCAGGATAAATCAATCGGCAATTAATAATAAAAACTGTTTAAAACTTGTTAAAAAATACTTAATAAAATATGAATAAGTTGCCCGTGGCGGACAATATTGATTTTTAAAGCAAACTTATCCATATTCTTTATAACCGGTTTCCACAAATTGTTTTTCTCAAAAATGAAGCTGATAAAAGAATTAAAAGAGATATCCACAATTCCACAGGCTCTACTACTCCTACTGATTTATTTATTAATTAAAGAGGGGGCGCTGTTAATAAAATGAAAATAACAATTTTAAAGAAAAATTTAAAAGATGGTTTGAATCTAATCGGCGCCGCCGTATCCGAAGATAATAATCTTCCAATACTTAAACATATTTTATTAAAGACGGTAAATAACAAACTTCAGATCTGTGCCACTAATTTACAGTTGGCTATATCAACTGTAGTTTCAGGGAAGATAGTTGAAGAGGGCGCGGTTGCTGTTCCTTTTACTACTTTTAACGGCGTTATCGGCGGAAGCGGCAGTGAAAGGGTTGATATAGAAGTAAAAAATAATACAGTTTTAATTAAAACCGATAATTATGATGCTAAAATACAAGGTTTACCTGAAAGTGATTTTCCCACAATTCCTAAAATAGAAAAATTAACAGGGCATTTAGTTATTAATTCCCAGTTGTTAATAGATTCTTTGGCAAAAACATCTTATGCCGTGCAGATGTCTGAAATCAGACCGGAATTGAATGGAGTTTTTATCAATTTTCAGCCGGCGGTTGTTAAGATGGCGGCTACAGACAGCTTCCGTCTTTTAGAAAAGACGATTTATGACAGCCATTTTAAAAGCAATGTTAAAAATGCTTGGAAATTAATTATCCCCATCAAAACAGCTCAAGAAATAAGCCGTATTTTTGGTGGAGATGTTGAGGTAGAGATGTTTTTTGATGGTAACCAAGTTTTAGTTAAAAACAGCGAAACAGAGCTGGTTTCTCATGTTGTGGACGGATCTTATCCTGATTACGAACAGATTATCCCCAAAGCCACGGAAACCGAGATATCCTTACAGAAAAACGATTTAATTCAAGCTTTAAAATTAGTCAGTAATTTTAGTAGTAAGATAAATGATATCCATTTACGACTAAAGGATGATAAAAAAGTATTGGAGGTTTATTCAGCCAATCAATATTTGGGTGAAAATAATTATTTAATTCCGGTTAAAACCAAAGGAAATGGTTTTACCGACATTTCTTTTAATTGGAAATATCTTTTAGACGGATTGAAAACAATTAAAACTGAAAATTTAATTTTAGGATTTAACGGAGAGAGTAAGCCGGCAATAATGAAATGTCCGGAGGATTCCTCGTGTTTTTATATAGTGATGCCGATTAAAGTTTAAAGTTAAAAGCGAAAAGCGATAAATTACAGAGCGTTAAGTATGAGGCGTAGAAAGAGGAAATCTAAAAGTAGAAAGCGATAATTTGGAAGATAAAATTATTTAAAGACAATGATTTCTTTTTGAGAAGAACTGTTTTTTACATCTAAAACAACTACTTTTAAGATGTTTTGAAGCTTTATTGCCGGTGGAGTGAAAACAGAAGAGAAAGAATACTCGGAACTATTTTTACTAAGAGTTGTTTGGTTGTTTTTGTTTATTAAAACATTGTTGAAATAAACATCAACATTACCGATTTCTTCAGTTGAAAATATTTTAACCAGTAAGTTGATGGGATTCACGCCGATAAAAGAGCCGTTAGCGGGGTTTTCTATGACAATGCTCTGTATGGGACCAGAAGATGGGTTGTTTTGTTCCAGGGAGGCGATGGGGTGTGTTTCCAGCCATTTTAAAACAGGGTCTTCCCAGTTTTTAAACTGAGAATCACTTTCGGGAAAATAAGGCAGGGGTCCCAGGGGGTCGTTTTTGTTTACATAATAAAGAATATCGTGAACTTGGTTATTAATAACAAAAAAGCCGTTCATAATGGGTTTTTCGCGAAAAACCGGCTCCGGTTTTGTAAAAACCTCAGAAGGTTTATCTTTTAAGAATTCTTTAGCAAACGCGCTCCAAATAGGAACAGCGGCAAGAATACTGGAACCTTTTTTAACCATCGGGGTGTTGTCGCTATTACCAGCCCAAACACCAATAACATAAGAAGGGGTGTACCCAATCGTCCAAGCGTCGCGATAGTCGTTTGTGGTTCCTGTTTTTAGCGCGATTTCATGATCGGGGACAAGCGTGAGATCAAGACTGTTGTGAAAAAGCGGACTACGGAGCTCGGTATCGCTTAAGATGTTATTAATTTGGCGGACATATTCCGCTTCTATAACAGAAGAAGAGGAATTTTGATGTTCTTCTAGTATGTTTCCGGAGGAGTCTTCCAGACGCAATACAAAAGACTGTTTTCTTTTAATTCCTTCCTGGCTAAACACCGAATAAGCTTTGATTAAATCAATTAATTTAACTTCGCCACCTCCTAAAACCAGAGAAAGTCCGTAGCGGCTGCGTTCGGTAAGTGTTTCAATGCCAAAATCTTTGGCTATTTTTAAAACATTATCCAACCCCGCGAGATAAAGAGTTTTTACAGCGGGGACGTTAATAGACTGAGCTAAAGCATCTTTCAGTTTAACCGGACCGCGAAAGATCTCGTCAAAGTTTTGTGGCTTATAACTTTTTTCTTCGTTGTCTGTCGCGTTGAATTCTGTTTCCAGATCAAAAATCACCGTGTCCGGAGTGTACCCCTTTTTAAAGGCGGCTACATAAGCAAAAGGTTTGAATGTTGATCCCGGTTGTCTTAATCCTTGGGTTGCCACGTTGAAATTACCATCAACACTTTCGTCAAAATAATCGCGTGATCCAACCAAGGCCAGAATTTGTCCCGTGGTCGCGTCTTCTAAAACCAGAGAGGCGTTTCTGCCTTCGTATAGTTCGTCATTTCTTTCTGCTCCTTCCAGAACCACCTTTTCTGCCAGTTGTTGGGCGTCCCAATCAAGCGTGGTTATAACTTTTAACCCGCCTGTTTTAGTAATATCTTCCCCGTATTCGGAGTTTAGGTAGTCTAAAACAGTCATGACAAAATGCGGAGCTTTAATGCTTGTCGTTTGAGGAAGAAATTTTATTTTTTGAGATTTTGCTTTTTGATATTCTTCTTCGGAGATGTAATTTAAAGCCAGCATTTTATCTAAAACAGAACTTTTTCTTTTAAACAATTCTTCTTCGTGCGCGCCCCACGGCGAGTAGTAGCTGGGGGCTTTGGGAGTGCTCGCTAAAATAGCCACTTCTCCTAAAGATAAATTTTTAGCGGATTTTCCAAAAAACGATTGGCTGGCGGCCTCTATGCCGTAACTATTGGCGCCATAAGGTATTTGGTTTAGATAGAATTCCAGGATCTGATCTTTGGAGTATTTCTTTTCTAATTTAAAAGAAAGGATCAACTCTTTAAATTTTCGGATAAATGTTTTTTCCGAACTCAAGAAGGCGTTTTTGGCTAATTGTTGGGTGATGGTGGAACCTCCTTGTGCCAATTCCCGGTTTTTTAGATTGATGATAATCGCGCGGATAATGGATTTCCAGTCAAAGGCGGGATGAATATAAAAGTCGCTGTCTTCAATGGCGATCGTCGCTTTTTTTGCCAGATCGGGTATTTCTGAAAAGGGGATGATGGTGCGTTTTTCCTCTCCATGGATTTCATAGAGGAGAACTTCTCCGCTGCGATTGTATATTTTACTGGATTGCGATATTTTGCGGTTATCAAAAGTATCAAGGTCGGGGATGTTTTTTAGGGTATAAAAAAGGAATAATCCTCCCGAGAGAAAGGATAAAAAGAATACACTTGAAATTATAAAACCCAAACGTCTCATTAGTATTAATATTTTAACATTTTTTGAGCTTAAAATCAATCTAGCACCGTATAGGTGCTAGATTGCAAAATGCTTTAGTAGTTTTCGTTTTCTTCCTCTTTTTCCTCTTCGTCCTCGTCTTCCGCCAGTTCTTCTTCGGTCTCCTCCTCGTCCAGACCCTCTATTTCCAAATCTTCGTCGTTATACTTCTTTTTGGCAGGCATTTTAATTCTGCTCATTTTCTAATAATTTATCCGCGACCTTTTTAATGAAAAATAATGAAATAATTTAAGATATAGGAGAATTATAGCGATAGAAGCTTCTCTGTCAAGATATGCTGTCCATTTTATATCTTAAGGCGCCGGTAATGGCGATGGCGAGGGCGTCTGAGATATCGTCAGGGCCTTTGATTTCCGGCAGGGAAAGTATTTTAGAAACCATTAAAGATACGCTTTTTTTGTCGCTTGCGCCGTAGTTTGTAACGGCAATTTTTATTTCCTGCGGCGTATATTCAAGCAGTTTTATGTTTTTTTGGAGAACTAATAACTTGAGGGCGCCGCGGGATTCCGCCACCTCAATCGCCGTCTTTTGATTATTGGAGAAAAATATTTTTTCTATGACTATCAGATCCGGTTTTGCCTTCTTGAGAAGCTTTTGGAAGGACTCACCCAGCTTTTTGAGTTTTTGATTTTTGTTTTCAGCTTTGATTTCCAATAAACCAAAAAAGATCGGCTTTAAGGATTGGGAATCAATCAATCCGTAACCGACGCGGGTGCTTCCGGGGTCTATGCCTAGAACGAGCATGAATTTAGAATAATGAATAAAGAATAATGGATGAAGAAGAAAGAACGAAGAGGTGTAAAGAAAAAATATTATTCCGCGTTGGTATAGATTTTTTGGACATCGTCATGGTTCTCTAGGGCTTCTAAAAGTGTTTGAAGCTTGATTTTGCCTTCATCGGAGATTTTTTGCGTGAATTTGGGTATCCAGGGGTTTCCCTGTTGAGGCACATCAAACGCCCAACGCGCGCTGCCCATTTCGCCCATTTTGGCGCCGTTTTCCGAGAGAATGTTTCTGATTTCGGCAACGGTTCTATTGGAGTTGTCGGTAAGGGCTTCTATAATTATCGCTGATTTTTCAGGGCCGTAGGCCTCAATTATCAGATCGTCCAGCGCGTGGCCTTCTCTGGCTTTGGAAATGGCGCGGTCTATGTTGTCGCCGGGGACATTATTGGCTTTTGCTGTTTCTACCGCTGTGCGAAGCCGAGGATTGAAATCGGGGTTGGGTTCGGTTCTCGCCGCCGCGCCGATTGCTTTTAGAAGCTTAGAAAATAAAACCGACCGCTTTTTATCGGTTTCCCCCTTTTTGTGTTTAATTTGAGACCATTTGCTGTGACCGGACATGTGTGGAATGAAAAGTTAAAAATTTAAAATAAAAAAATATAGACCGTAATTAATAAGTATATTTAAACATTTAAACGTGGAAAAAGAAAAGCCCCGGTCTCGGAGCTTGAAATCAGTGGTTTCTGAAGTTATGGTCGCAGACGATGATCGTCTGCGGGAGGTTGTTGCCGTAACCCCTGTCTTTGTTCCAATAATGCTGGATCCAGACAGTATAGGCCGCCGACCCAGCATACATTCCGTTGTGGAAGGCCTTGGCGAGAATATCCATGCGCGAAGGGGCGTTGTCAAACACCATTTCCACAGGGACGATCACGTGCTCTCCCGGTTCAAGCCACGATCCGAATTTGGAGCCGTTGATGTGGACAGTCAGCGTATAGCGGGAATCATTCATCACAGTTACCCCGTTTTCGGAGATCTTGTTCAGACTGATCGCCATTAACTGGCATCCGCAGATGGAAAGGCAGAGCAGGAGAGCTAGGAGTGTCTTTATTGGTTGCCTCCTCAAGGAACTGAAAACCGTCATGACTCTAACATAGGTAGAAATTTAAGTCAAAAATTGAGAATTAGATTTAATAAGCGGGTGGGGCGCTTAATAATTTTATAAATCAGAAACCTGTCGCGTTCTTGCTTCAAAACCCATCACATATGTGATGGGTTTTGAAGCAAGACAAAAATTGATACTTAGCAAGATTTGGATAGCATATTTAGAGAGTTGTTTTGGGGTGATTTTTGGGATAGGATGAGGTTAAGATGTTTAAATCTAACGCGTTAGATGAAAAATTAGCGCAATTGAAAAAAGAATCGGAAGAACGCGATGCGCAAAGGAGGGCGGTTGGGCTGGGTTTGAATTATATTGACTTGACGAAAGCTCCTTTAGAGATAGATGCTTTGAAATTAATTTCCGAGAACGAAGCAAGGAGCGCTTTTGTGGCCACAATTCAGACGACGGGTGAAAAAGTTTTACTTGCTGTTTTTGATCCGCAAAAAACCGAGACTAAAGAGGTTGTAAAAAAATTGGAAGGGAGGGGTTTTAAGGTTCAGACAGTTCTTGGATCGGTTTCGGGACTGAAACACGTGTGGGAATCGTACCGTTATATCAGCGAGGAAAAGCCGCAGATAGCCGGAACGGTGGCAATAGACCCGACGCATTTTGAAACTTTGAAATCAAAACTCGCGGATTTAAAAAAAGTTGAGGAGGAGATAAATTCTTTTGATATTAAATCGGCGAAAACAGCGGATGTTTTGGAAACCATCTTCGCCGGAGCGATGATTAACAGGGCTTCGGATATTCATTTTGAAACTGAGGAAAAAGGAGTTAAAATCCGTTACCGTATTGACGGCTTTCTTCACGACGCGGCGCGGTCTTTTTCTCCCGAGTCGTATCATTTGGTTTTATCCCGGATAAAACTTTTGGCGAAATTAAAATTAAATATCACAACAGAACCACAAGACGGGAGATTTACCATTGTTTCTCCGGCGGGGAGTGACATAGAGGTGCGCGTTTCGGTGATACCGTCGGAATTCGGCGAAACGCTCGTTCTCCGTATCTTATACGGGGAGGCGATTGAGATGAGTTTGGAGAGTTTGGGGTTGAGGTCTGATGATTTGGTAATTATCAACGAGCAGCTTAAGGAACCAAACGGCATGATTTTGAATACCGGTCCGACCGGTTCGGGAAAGACCACGACGCTTTATGTTTTTTTGAAAGCCAAAAGAACGCCGGAGATTAAAATAATCACCATAGAAGATCCGATAGAATATCATCTGGAGGGGATAGAGCAGACGGGGGTTGATAGAAAAGCGGGATATGATTTCCCCACAGCTTTGAGATCAATTTTACGGCAGGACCCCGATGTGATTCTGGTGGGAGAAATTAATGATCAAGAAACTGCTCAGGTGGGTGTGCGGGCAGCTCTGACCGGACACCTGGTTTTTTCCACCGTGCATGCGAATAACGCCCCCGCCGCCGTGCCGCGGCTTTTGGATCTGGGTGTGAAATCCGAAAGTATAGGACCGGCTCTGAACTTGATTATCGCCCAGAGACTGGTGCGCCGGCTTTGCGATTACTGTAAAAAAGAGAAAGCGATACCTGAAGATAAAAATAAAGAGATATTAAAGTTTTTAAGAGCTCTTCCCGGAAGAGCGGTGAAGCCGAAACCGAAACAAATTAAAATTTATTCCGCGGCGGGGTGTGAAAAGTGCAATGGATTCGGATATAAAGGCAGGGTGGGAATTTTTGAATTGTTTTTAGTAAACGACGATGTGGAAAAAGCGGTTTTGGAAAATCCCAGCGAAGCGAATCTCTCAAAACTGGCGAAGGGACAGGGAATGGTGACTGTCCAGCAGGACGGGATATTGAAAATACTCGGAGGTATAACTACTATAGAAGAAGTGGAAGCGATTACAGGTCCATTGAAATGGTAAAAAATAAATAACAGGCATTGATCTGTGGGCGGTCTCGCCTTTAGGGGCGAAAAGTATGGAAACTCTTTCAAAACGAATTAAGAAAGAGGTTAGAATTTTCTCGAGGAGAAGCCCAGCGTGAACCAAGCCATCCGAACTAAAGAAAATTCCTGCCCACAGATCAATACCTGTTATAAAGAACAAAAATCGCTCTCAAGCGGATTTTCAGCTATTATAGCATAACATTAAGATTTCTGTCAATCCCGTTAGAGATGTCTGTTTTATAACCTCCCAGATACTACAAAATCGTAAGGTGTAGAATAATATATAATTTAAACATTAAATATCTCTAACGGGATGGAAAAACCGGAAATTGCCGAAGAATTAACAATAGAAGCCGCTTTGCGGCCGAAAAACTGGTCCGATTATATCGGACAGGATAAAATAAAACGCAATTTGCGCGTTATTTTAGACGCGGCGAAGAAAAGAAAAGAATCTCCCGACCACCTTCTTTTTTATGGACAGGCGGGATTGGGTAAAACAACCCTCGCTCATCTTGTGGCAACAGATATCGGCGCCCACCTTCGGGTGACGTCGGGTCCGGCTTTGGAAAAAATGGGTGATGTGGCGGCGATTCTTTCCAATCTGGAACCAAACGACATTCTTTTTATAGACGAAATCCATCGTCTTAATCATTTGATAGAGGAAGTTCTGTATCCGGCGATGGAAATGCGGAAATTGCATATGGTTATTGGGAAGGGTCCAGCGGCGCGGACATTGTCACTGGACTTGCCTCCGTTTACGCTTCTCGCGGCTACAACCAAGCCGCACTTACTCTCGGGGCCTTTACGGTCGCGTTTTGGCGCGTCTTTTAAGCTGGATTATTATGAACCGAAAGATATTGAGCAGATCGTGGTGCGATCGGCAATAGCTTTGGGGTTAGATTTAACTCCAGACGCGGTGAGGGTTATCGCGCAAGCGTCGCGGTTTACTCCGCGCGTGGCGAACAGGTTGTTAAAACGAGCGCGCGATTATGCTTCTGTAAATGATATAACCATAATTGATGAAGATTGCGCTAAAAAGACGATGGCGATGCTGGAGATTGACGCTCTAGGCCTTGAGCCATCGGATAGGCGTCTTTTAGAGGTGATTATACAAAAATTTGAAGGCGGACCCGTGGGTATCAATACTCTTGCGGCGGCGTTAAGCGACGATCCGCAAATAATAGAAGATGTTTATGAGCCGTATTTGATGCGGCTGGGTTTACTAACCAGAACTTCATCGGGGCGGGTAGTGACGCCGGAAGCGTATACGCACCTTGCGACAGTCAAAGTTTAAATATTTTAAAGCGCAGATGAAAGAAATTATTTTAAAAGATGAGCATGCTACGCGCGATTTTGCTAAAAAGATAGCTGTGGATGTTTTAAATAAACCACGCGGAGGGAAAGCGATGATTTTGGCTTTGGTCGGGGACTTGGGTGCGGGTAAGACGACCTTTGCCCAGGCGTTTGCCAAGGCGTTGGGTGTAAATGATAGAATTTTAAGCCCCACGTTTCTAATTTTTAAACGCTATGCCATTGCTTGTGGAGGATTTTCTAATTTTTATCATACGGACGCTTATAGGATAAAAAACGCGGCGGAGTTGGACGTTTTAGGGTTCGCGCAAATTTTAAAAGACCAGCGGAATATAGTCCTGATAGAGTGGGCTGATAAAATTAAAGAAATTATTCCGCGGAATGCTCTTTGGTTGGAATTCAAACATGGCAATACGCTAAACGAAAGGGTAGTTGCTTTGCAGGATTAAAATTGTTAGAGTGGTGCCAGTGTCAGGAAAACTGCCGGAGGGAGTGATATGTCGCGCGCACTGGAAGCGGTAACCGATATTCTGGGATTTGACCGTGTTGTGAACGCGGGTCAGGCATCAGTGCTTTGGGGAGAAGTTTCTCATCCCGAGTCCGAGGTAATTTGTTATTCTGAGGAGACTCTGCGCCGGGCGGCGGAAGAAAATGGGTGCGGGTGGGACTGGAATCTTGTATATCTCTTTGATCTGAGCTTGGACGATATGGCGGGGCGTCGCATGGTATTGCCAAAGGGTTGTTTGAAAATTTATGATCGGACTGTTTTTGTGGAAACAGGCGACCGGTGGAGAAACGAGAAATCTAGTCTTCCTGCCGGATATTATCTTCTCAACTTGCGGTGTGATCTTCGCGATAAGACTCCGGCGGAGCAGAGCGCTCTTGTGGAGGGAAGAAGCGTATGGTGGGAGAGAGGGGATGACAGGATGGTTCTTCAGGCGCTCGTCTCTTCGTTTTTGGCTCATGATCGCAATCTCATGAAGGGGCTGGCGCACCGCGGGCCTCGTATGACAAAGCGGGGAGGGCACATTGTCGTCGGTAATTTTGAAAATCACCTTTTTTTCACGGAGATGTCCGAGAAAAGAAACGAGGATGTGGGGGTATGCATTTTGCGTAAGCACGATGGTTTGCCGGATTGGATCAAGTAGGACGGACCCGTTTCTGCCTGGTGGCGGAGGCGGGATTTTTTTTATACTATTTAAATAACAATGAAAACACTGCTTTTGATAGACACAAATTCTTTGATTCATCGGTTTTATCACGCATTGCCGCCGCTTACGACGCCGAAAGGTGAACCGATCGGGTCTATTTATGGATTGTCGCAAGTTTTATTAAAAATTTTTCGCGAGATTAAGCCGGATTATATTGCGGCGTGTTATGATCGGCCGGAGCCGACGTTTCGGGACAAATTATACAAGGAGTATAAAGCCCAGCGTCCAGCGGCGGCTGGTGATTTGGTTTTTCAAATTATTAAGACGAGGGAGCTGTTTAGTAAGTTTGGTGTCAAAAACGTGGAAATGCCCGGATATGAGGCCGATGATTTGATCGCGACTTTGGCGAATCGGTTTAAAAACGAACCGAATATAAAGGTGACGGTATTTACCGGAGATCAGGATGCTCTGCAGATTGTGGAGGGTGACAATGTGGTTGTGGAGTTTTTGATTCGTGGCATTACTGAAACAATTACCTATAACGAGAAGGCAGTTATTGAGAAGTATGGTTTAAGTCCGAAACAACTGCCCGATTATAAGGGCTTTGTTGGTGATCCGTCGGATAACATTCCTGGTATTAAGGGGGTGGGGCCTAAAACTGCGGCGCCGCTTATTGCCGAATTCGGTTCTGTAGAAGGAGTTTTTGAAAATTTAGTGATTATTCCGGAAAAGACAGCGAAGAAAATCCGTGATGGGAAAGATATCGCCTTGCTTTCTAAGAAATTAGCGACGGTGATTTATGACGCGCCTATTGGCAACACTTTGGAGGATTTGAAAGTGGGGTCTTTGAACAAAGACGAATTGAAAAAATATTTTACGGAATTGGGATTTATGAGTTTGGTGCAGCGGCTTTGACATTTGGGTTATCTTAAGATAAACTTCAAATAATATGAAAAATAATATAGTCGGCTTAAAAGAGTTAAGAACCGATACTGAAAATTATATTAATAAAGTTAAGCGGGGTGAGTCATTTATTATCGTGAGGCGTTCTAAGCCGGTGTTTAAAATCGGGCCTCTTTCTGAAGAGCAAGAAAACTGGGAAACCGTTGTTGATTTTACCAAGATTAAGAAAGGTGGTGTTCCTATCAGTGATGTATTGGCTAATTTGTAGCTGTTTCTATGAACAAAATTCAAAAGATTTTATCTAAACTGACCCCAAAGGAGTGTCGGGTCGTTCGGGATATTCTGCAATTATTGAGGACTAATAAGATCGCCGGTTTGGATATTAAAAAGTTGAGTGGTTTGAAAGATGTCTTTCGCGTCAGAAGAGGAAATTTGCGTATAATTTACAGGGTTATTGAAGAGGGTGGTATTATTGTGGTTGCTATAAGCAGGCGCAACGAAAAAACTTATAAATTTTAAAATGTTCATAGATTTTGATATAAAATCCAAAATTAAGGATTGGAAGAAAGGTGGGAAAAAAATTCCCGATGCTTATTTTGATCTTGGGGTTGCTTTTTGGCTTTTAGACCCCGATGGGCAAAATTATCCCATTGATCGCGCAAGATCTAAAAAAGAATTATATGAATTTGCTAACAAGAAGCTTAAAGAATTCGGTTTGGAAAAAGTTTTTTATGAAATAGAGATGCCGCTTCTGGAAGTTCTGGCCGCAGTAGAGGAAAGAGGGATTCTGGTTGATGAAAAGATCCTAAAAAACACAGAAGGGGAGCTGGAAAAGGAATTAGATGTTTTAGTTGCCGATATATATAAGCAGGTGGGAAAGTCTTTTAATTTGAACTCCCCGAAACAGCTGGGAGAGATTCTTTTTGATGTTTTGAAAATAAAATCCAAGAAGCGCACTAAAACCGGAGGCCGTTCTACAAGCGCGAAAAGTTTGGAGGCGATGCGCGGGGAGCACGGAGTAATTGATTCTATTCTCAAGTATCGTGAGCTTTTCAAGCTGCAATCAACATATGTTCTGCCGCTTTTGGAATTTTCCCGTTCCTCTAAAGATCATCGCGTGCGGACGACGTATCTTCAAACAGGGACGGCGACGGGACGCTTGAGCTCGGAAAATCCTAACTTACAAAATATTCCCACTGGTCTCGGCTATCCAGAAAAAATCCGAAGTGCTTTTGTGCCCAAAAAAGATCACACGCTTTTGTCTTTGGACTATTCCCAGATAGAGCTGCGGGTTTTAGCTAGTGTGTCGGGTGACGCCAAGATGATTGAGGCGTTTAAAAATGATTTGGATATCCACAAAATGACGGCCAGCCAGGTGTTTAATGTGCCGATTGACGACGTAACGAAAGAAATGCGCAGTTACGCGAAGACGCTTAACTTCGGAGTGATTTATGGCATGGGGCCGCGGGCTTTTGCCGCCGCGACGGGGAAGACATATGAAGAGGCGGAGGGATTTATTGAGAAATATTTCAGCGATTTCGCCGATGTGCGG
>CAYHUD010000002.1:0-69393 GCA_964360025.1 uncultured Candidatus Saccharibacteria bacterium
ATTTACTAACGAAGCGCCCTTGCTTTTTTGTTGCGAACTATTTAATATAGAACTATTCTTAATTTCTATGTTTAACCGCCGCAAATCATTTTCGCTTTTAGTTCTGATAGTGCTTTTCACGACTTTGGCCGGACTTTTTGTCTACCCCGATTATTATCTGGGGAAGTTTCGGGCGTGGCGTTTGGGACTTGACCTCATTGGCGGGTCTCATCTGGTTTATGAAATTGATATGACGAGCGTGGAGTCCGGTGACCGCGAGTCCGTAGCCGGAGGTTTGCGCGATGTTATAGAGAGAAGAGTTAATCTTTATGGCGTAGCTGAGCCGCAGGTGACAGTTGCTAAAAGCGGGGATTCCTACCGTTTATTGGTGGAGCTCGCCGGTATTAAAGACGTGAAAGAGGCGATCCGAGAAATCGGAGCCACGCCATTTTTGACTTTTGCCGAAGTTGAGCAGAAAGAGGGCGAAAAAGAGCCGACATTTAAGCCGACGGCTCTCACGGGTAAATATGTTAAGGGCGCACAGCTTACCTTTGATAATTTAATTGGCAAGCCGGAAGTTTCTATTTCTTTTGACGACGAGGGCGCGGCTATTTTTGAAAATCTGACGGGGAAAAATGTCGGTAGGCCGATCGCCATTTTCCTGGATAATGTTTTGATAGAAATGCCTGTTGTGCAGCAGAGGATTGCGGGAGGCAAGGCGCAGATTACGGGCAATTTTTCTTTGGATGCGGCAAAGCAATTAGTTGCAAGGTTTAACGCCGGAGCATTGCCGGCGCCTATTAATCTCATCAGCCAGGCGACTATCGGCGCTTCTCTGGGCGCGGATTCTTTAAACCGCACACTTTGGGCGGGGCTTCTGGGAACTCTCGCTGTCATGCTATTTATGATTTTTTACTATCGTCTTTTGGGGCTTGCGGCTTCTTTAGCTTTGGTTATATATGTAGTGCTCACCGCCGCTGTTTTTAAGATTTTTGGTATTACCATGACTCTTGCCGGCATTGCCGGGTTCATACTTTCCATAGGCATGGCGGTGGATGCGAACGTCCTTATTTTTGAACGCAACAAAGAAGAAATTAAAACGGGAGTTTCCAAAATCGGCGCCATGGCCGTGGGTTTCAAAAGAGCGTGGCCGTCTATTCGCGACTCCAATATCAGCACCATGATTACCGCCGCCATTCTTTATTACGCGACGACCGGATTTGTCAGGGGTTTCGCGCTCGCGCTTTTTATCGGAGTTTTAATGAGCATGTTTTCCGCTATTTCCGTCACCCGTGTAATCTTGGGAAGTTTTATTAAATCAACCCTAAACCCTAAACCCTAAACCCTATTTTCATGAACATTATCGGCAAAAAATATATTTTTCTGGGATTTTCCGCGGTGCTCGTTCTTTTAAGCATTTTTAGCATTGCCTACTTTGGTCTTCGGCAGGGGATTGATTTTCAGGGCGGCGCTCTCTGGCAGGTTGCCGTGAGCGACGAATCTGTTGATGTCGCAAAGCTCAAAGAATTTTTTGTGAACAAGCTTAATATCCAAGATATTGTTATTGTTCCCGAGCCGACGACGCAAAGTTTTTTGATCCGGCTCAAGGAGACGAGCGAGGCCGATCACGTAGCATATCTCACGGAATTGCAGAAAGATTACGCGCAGGCAACGGAGTTGCGTTTTGAAACCATCGGTCCCACGATCGGCGGCGAGTTGAAATCGCGCGCCATCTGGGCTTTCGTCTTTGTTCTTCTCGGCATTTCACTTTATATCGCCTTTGCTTTTCGCAAGGTTTCGTACCCCGTCAGTTCTTGGAAATACGGAGCCATCACTCTTTTGACTCTTTTCCACGACGCGCTGATTCCCGCGGGACTTTTTGCGCTTTTGGGTTATCTTTATAACGCCGAAGTAGACACTAATTTCGTCGTGGCTATTCTGGTCGTAATGGGTTTCTCGGTCCACGACACGATCGTTGTGTTTGACAGGATTAGGGAAAATCTCCGCCTGGAGTCCGGGCGTAAGCTGGATTTTAGGGCGTTGGTCAATAGAAGCGTTAACGAAACAATAGCTCGTTCGGTGAATACTTCGCTTACGCTCGTCTTGGTTTTGATTATGCTGTATTTCTTTGGCACGGCGTCGCTTCAGTATTTCGTTTTGACAATTCTGGTAGGCACCACCATCGGAACCTACTCCTCTATCTTTGTTGCGAGCCCCCTATTGACAATGTGGAACAAAAATGATTATAATGTAAGTAATATTAATAACAGTTAATTATTATTTTCATACTTTCATGAAATTAGTCGCCGATAAGTTGGTAGCCAAATGCCTTGGCTCCTTGCCCAAAAGACAGCAAGATGTCCTGGAGGGTCGTTGTGGTTTAAAAAATGGCCGAGAAATGACTCTTGCCGCGCTTGGTTCCCGTTATGGGGTTACGCGCGAACGCATTCGTCAGATTCAAAACTTGAGCTTGGATGAGATACGATCGCGGGCCGCGGAAAATGGCCTGGACGGTTTCGTTCAGCTTTTATCGGCGCATATGGATTCCGTAGGTGGTCTTCGTGAGCAGTCCATGTTGGTCTCCGACTTGGCGCATCTTCTGGAAGACGGCGGCGATAAAAAGACTTTTGCCA
Organism: uncultured Candidatus Saccharibacteria bacterium; assembly: GCA_964360025.1. Taxonomy (GTDB): domain Bacteria; phylum Patescibacteriota; class Minisyncoccia; order UBA6257; family JAUSGH01; genus CAYHSY01. The sequence goes on from CAYHUD010000002.1 coordinate 2,613, forward strand.
ATCGCGTTAAGTTTCTTCTGGAAGCAAGCGATAAGGTGGCATTCCATCCGGCGGATAAAGACTTTCATGCTTTTTGGTATGTTGACGATTCTAGTTTGAAAAAAGCTTCGGGGTTCATTTCTTCTTTGGCTAAATCCCTGTCTGGCAACAAAGAAGCGGTTCTCGCCGGAAAGAAATTCGACGAACATTTTAAGGACGCGGCTAAGCTTTGCAGTGTCAGTGAGATAATCGGCTCTAATTATGTTGCTGCTTCCAAAAAGTTTATGTCCAATCATTTCGGAGACGTCGGTCTTTCGGCGTGGCCGGAAATTAACCCGAAGACATCGCGTGACTTTGCTTATTTGGTGATCAAGAAAGAGGGTCAGCCCCTGCATTTCACAACCATTGCCGAACGTATTAATAATGTTCGTAAAAATAAAAAGACTAATTTTCAGACGGTTCATAACGAGTTGATTAAGGATGCGAGGTTTGTCCTCGTTGGTCGCGGTGTTTATGGTCTGGAAGAGTTTGGCATTATGGCGGGAACTGCTCGCGAGGTTATGGCGGAGCTTTTGAAGAAACACGGTCCCCAGAGAAGCCGCGATCTTGTGAAGCTTGTTTTGGAGAAGCGTATGTTTAAAGAAAATACCCTACTTCTGAATTTACAAAACAAGAGTCATTTCAAGCGCACGGATGACGGCCGTTATTTCTTAAAAGAGGTATAGCTGCTACGAGGTGTGTTTTTACAAAAACCCCTCTTATTGGGGTTTTTTGTATTTTTTAACCCGGATTAATTCCGCAATATTTCGTCTCCGCCCTCTATGAACGAATTCTCCGAGCGTTACCCCGAAGCGTCTAGTTGGTATTTTCGGGAGTCCGCTTGTTTTGCGGACGTCCCAAGCCCCGATAATAATCGGGGCGGGCCGGAAATATCAGCGTTAAAGACGCGAGGTTGGTAGCGAGGGGTGAGTGAAGAGAGGCGGAGATGGAATGTATATTTTAAATTACTTCCGCCGTATGTTAAAATAAAGATACTTAGCAATGGAAAATCTTCAGCCTATTTTACAAGCACTTTATGATTTTTGGGATATCACTAGGGGATTCATCGGGTTCACCTGGTGGTTTTGGCTTTTTCTGGCATTACTCCCCACTTTTCGCTCTGCTTGGCTTGCGTGGAAGCAGTGGGAGTTTTTAGCCAAATCCAAATATATTTTCTTGGAAATGCGCGTTCCCCGCGAGGTTATGAAAAGTCCGAAGGGTATGGATCAGGTGCTCCACGCTATTCATAACCTCGGCAATTCTCCGGCTGATTGGCAGGATAAATATCAAGCAGGTGAGGTGCCTCGTCCTTTTACCTTTGAAATCGTGAGTTTTGGCGGCGAGACGCACTTTTATATGCGTTGTTTTTTCAAGCTTAAGGGTTTGGTGGAAGCGTCTTTTTTCGCCTACTATCCCGACGTGGAAATTATTGAGACCGACGATTTTATGGAGCGTATTCCTAAAAATTTTGCCGAGCTGGAAAGCAAGGGTTATGATCTTTTTGGCACAGAGATGGTGCTTGTTAAGGACTCTGTTTATCCACTCCGCACTTATGTTGACTTTGAAACTCCCGACGAGGATAAACAGTTTGACCCCATCTCTACGGTTTTAGAGGTGATGAGCAAGTTAAAGCCGGAGGAGTTTATTGGGGTGCAGATCAATGTTGCGCAGGCCAATGACTGGCCAAAAAAATGGGACGGAGTAGTTAAGGAACTTAGGAAGTCTACGGTTAAGACGGAAGAGGGTTTTAATCTTTTGCAGATGAAGTCACCGCGTCAGACGAAAGTTTTGGAGGCGGTGGAAGAAAACCTTTCCAAGCCGGCTTTTGAGGCCAGTATCCGTTTTATTTATTTCTCGCCCAAAACCATGTTTTATGACTCATTCCCGCGTCGCGGCATTGTCGGAGCTTTTAACCAATACGCCGCCCAGGATATGAATGCTTTCCGTCAGAATTTTAAAATGATGACTTTAACCAAGCTCATCAAGAGCCCATATGTTTTTCCGGCAACGCGTATGAAGATGCGCAAAAAACGCATGCTTTTAAATTTTCAGACGCGTGAAACACCGTCTGAGACCTTTATTGCATGGCTTCTGTCTAACCACACGTTTAATTGGTATCACTCTCAAAGTACGGAAATTAATACCGAAGTTTTAGCCACGCTTTATCATCCGCCAACTCATTTGGTTTTAACCGCTCCGCATATGGAGCGTATTGAAAGCCGGAAGGGTGGTCCCGGCGCCGCTCTGCCTATTTACGGCGATGAAAAAGCTATAGAGAAATTCCAATAATATGCCTCCGCCGCCATTTAACAAACCCGAACCGGCAAAAGATATTTGGTTTGAAATAATCATCCTTCTGGTGTTTATCGCTATTTTCGGCGGGGCTCTTTTGGGGCTTTTATATTCCGAAGCGCTCGCGGCGACCGAGACTATTTTGGCAATTATTGATGTTATCATCAAGCCGATTTTTATAGTTTTTGACATCATCCTTATATACGGCATTATCTACGCGATAGCTAGGGCCTGGCCTTATCGTCCGACCTTGCATCTGTTTGAGAAGCCACCGGAGAAGCGCAGGGGCGTTATTAAAGATCCGCGTATTGCCGCGGCTTGGGCGCGTATTATGGAGAAGGCCTCGGCAGACACGCTGGAAAGTTTGCGTTTGGCTATTATTGAGGCCGACGCCCTAGTGGACTCGGTTTTAAAGAATGCCGGCTACGAAGGTGATCATCTGGCCGATCGTTTACAGGAGATCTTACCCGAAGAGGTGCCGAGTTTAGAGCGGCTCTGGAGAGCGCATCGTTTAAGAAACGATATTGTGCACACCCCGGGATTTGCGGTCTTGCCCCAGGACGCCCGCTTTGCTTTATCATCGTTTGAAAAATTCCTGAAAGAATTAAACGCGCTATAATTAACGGGTGAATGAATTAAAATAAAGGAAATGGATGCTTTTATGGATAGAGAATTTAATGCCGACGAGGGTAAATCTACAAAGGATGTGGTTTATTTCGGACGCACTGATTTCAGGAATGCAGAGCGACTTTTTGGTATTCAGAGAAAAGACCGCCGTCAGCATATGTATGTCATCGGTAAAACAGGAACCGGCAAGTCCGTTTTACTGCACAACCTGATCGTTCAGGATATCGTAAACGGCGACGGTGTTTGCGTGGTTGATCCGCACGGCGAGTTGATTGAGAGCGTTTTGAATAAAATTCCCAAAGAGCGCGCGAACGACGTCGTCTACTTTAATCCGGCCGATACGGACTTCCCGATCGGTTTCAACGTTTTGGAGGTGCCGGATCCCAAGTATAAGCATTTAGTCGCTTCGGGACTCATGGGCATCTTTACCAAGATCTGGTCCAATGTCTGGTCGGCAAGAATGGAATATATTTTAAATAACGCCATCTTGGCTCTTTTGGATACCCCGAATACCACGCTTTTAGGCATCCCGCGTTTGCTTGTTGATAAAGATTATCGCCAGCAGATTATCGCCAACCTGAAAGACCCCGTAGTTCGCGCTTTTTGGGTAAACGAATACGAGGAGTGGCAGGATAAGTTCAGAAGCGAGGCGATTGCGCCTATTCAAAACAAAGTCGGTCAATTTCTTTCTACGGCGATCGTCCGAAACGTGGTGGGGCAGGCAAAAAGCACCATCAACATTTTTGATTTGATGAATCAAAAAAAGATTTTTCTCGTTAACGTGTCCAAGGGCAGGATCGGAGAGGACAACTCGGCGCTTCTGGGGGCAATGATTATCACGCAGGTGCAGTTGTCCGCTATGGAGCGCGTGCGTATTCCGGAAGAGACACGCCAGGACTTTTATCTTTACGTTGACGAGTTTCAGAACTTCGCCACCGATTCTTTCGCGAGTATTCTATCCGAAGCCAGAAAATATCGTCTCAATCTTATTCTGGCTCACCAATATGTCGGTCAGCTTGTTACGGATGTTTCTACGAGAGTTAGGGACGCCGTGTTTGGTAACGTGGGCACGATGATTATATTTCGCGTGGGAGCGGCGGATGCCGAGTTTTTAGAGCCGGAGTTTGAACCGGAGTTTGTTATTCAGGACATTGTAAACATTCCCAATTATCATATTTATCTAAAAATGATGGTCGGCGGGGTTACTTGCCGTCCTTTTTCAGCAAAAACACTCCCGCCTTTCAAGCTTAATGCCGAAGCATTAACAGCCGGAGAAATTATTGAAATTTCACGTAAGGGATATGCCAAGCCCATCCAAGAAATTGAGGGAGAAATCAATCGTTGGAGCGAGGTGGTGGTTTCCGGCATGGGGGATAAGGTGGAGCGCAAGTCTGAAAGTAAAAAGAGCGCCAAAGAGCTTTTCCCCGCCGTTTGTTCTATGTGCGGCAAAAAAATAGAGGTTCCCTTTAAGCCCACGCAGGGTCGCCCTATCTACTGCCTGGAAGATATGGAAAAGATTAAGATAAAACAAATTCAACCGCTTGATCCGGGGATTTCCGAAAAACACGAAGAGGCAAAACCCGTCAAGGAACCGGCTGTGGTTTTACCAGAGCGCAAAGCGCCTGAAGAAAAATTTATTTCATTAAGAGATCTGGTGTCAGATCAATCCGCGGAGTCCGAAGTTGAAGAGAAGTCGGAAGTAAGAGCGGCAATAGAGACGAAGAAAGCATCTCCCGATATCCAAAGCATTAAAGATTTGATTAAGAAAGCTACCGGCAGAAACATGGAAGAAAAAAAATAATCCGCCTAAGGGCCGGATTATTTACTTTTTTCCACTCTTTCCACGTATTCTCCCGTTTGCGTATTGATTTTGATCAGGTCGCCCGTATTTACGAAAAGAGGAACCTGGATGGTAGCTCCCGTTTCAAGTTCCGCGGCCTTTGATCCGCCCTGTGCGGTATTACCCCGTTCTCCCGGCGGAGTTTCTTTTACTAGCAAGTCCATTTTGATCGGCGCTTCAATATTAATTATTTTATCACCCCACTTGACTGCCGTAACATCGGTATTGGCTTTTAGAAACTTTGCCGCAGACCCCACGGCCTCTTCTTTAAGCGAGAATCTCTTGGAGGGGTCATTTTTGGGTGTAAACCAGCACTCACCTTTATTTTTATAGATGAATTTTATCGGTTCTTTTTCAATTTCCACTTCTTCAAAACGTTCATTTTGATGAAAATTACGAGTTAAAATTTTGCCCGTTAAAAGGCTTTTAAATTCCACCTGCGCCACCGGTTTTCTTTGTTGCATTCTTAAAAAAGCGTAGGCCAGAACTTCATATGGCTCGCCCTCGTAGAGAAATGCCGTCCCAATTTTTAAATCATCATAATTCAGCATACGAAAAATATTATACTGCAGAGGACTGTTTATCGTCAATATGTTGAACTGGAGGATATATTAAATGCTATAATATATAATATATCGAGGACATCTTAAAATTACGCCTATGCCCGATAAATTTAAGGACATTTTTCGTTATTTCAGAAGACATTTTGCCGCTGATTTTATTTATTTTACTAGCTGTTTTCGCTTTCGCTATTGGTTTCTATGGTTATGTTGAGTTAAAAAAAGATTGGACGCGGAGTTTGTATTTTCAGAGAAAACTTACGGCATCTATTGCCGCCACCATGCTTCGGGAACGACTTAGTGGTTTGGTTGATGTCAGCGTTTTATTGGCGGGCATGGTAGATGTGCGGGAGCACATTGAAGCCGGTGAGTGGGACGAAGCTGTTAAACATATCGGTTTGGGTTTTCTTAAGTCCGGTGTTGTTGATCATGTTTTTATCGCTGATCCCATGGGTACATTCAGAGCGGATACCCCACCATCGCCCGAATTAATCGGGCAGAATTTTGCTTGGCGTGATTGGTATAAAGGGGTTTCTAAAGAAAAGAATGGAAGCCTTATGTTTCCGAGGTTTAATAAGAGAAAAATCATTCCAGAATATAACGTAGTTGCGGTAACCGTGCCAATTAAAAACGTCGCAAATTCTGTAATCGGCATTTTAGTTTTACAAGTTAAGTTGGATACCTTTCTGGAGTGGACCAAAGAAATAACAGTGGGGTCAAAAGGTTTCGTTTATTTCGTTGATCAAAGGGGTCAGATCGTTGCCAATCCCACATATCCATCTCAAGAAGAAATCATTGATTATTCCGCCGTGCAAGTTGTGCAAAGGGTTTTAGCTGGCGAGAGCGGCGCAGATGTTTTCTTTAATCCGATTGAAAAAGAAGATAGACTCTCTGCTTTTGGACCGGTTGCGGAATATGGGTGGGGTGTCGTAGTTCAGCAGGATGTCATCCAAGCATTTGCGATGCGTGATCGTGACCTAAAGGTTCTATTAGCCGCATATATTTTTATGGCTATATTTTTCATAACCATATTTTTTTATACGACAAGGTTAATCAATGGTCTAAGAAAAAGAGAGGAATTAATTGAAAGTCAGAAAAAAGCATTATTAGACAAAGAAGAATTAGAAAAGTTTTATAAGGCTGTGGCTTCCGCGGGAGAGCATATCATCATCACCGACTTCGATGGGAAAATTATTTACGCCAACAAAGCCGCCGAAGAAATCACGGGATATTCTATGAAAGAAATGTTGGGCCAAACACCGCGGCTTTGGGGCGGGTTAATGCCTCGCGAGTTTTATGAAAAAATGTGGAAGACGATTAAGGAGGACAAGAAGCCGTTTCGTGGGGAAATTCAAAATAAAAAGAAAAATGGTCAATTATATTTCGCGAATACGCGCATCTCTCCTGTTCTGGATGAAAACGGCAATGCCAAGTTTTTTGTGGGTATTGAGCGGGATATTTCAGAGGAAAAGGCTTTGGAGAAAGCTCGTGCCGATCTTTTGACTTTAGCTTCGCATCAATTGCGCACCCCGCTCTCAGGTACGAAGTGGCTGATTGAAACGTTGCGACGGGGAGTTTTGGGTCGGATTAATAAAAAACAAGTCGCGTATCTTGACTAGATCTATTCCATTAACGAACGGATGATTAAGCTTGTTTGCGACATGTTAAACACCCCGAAGATTGAAAGCGAAAGGAGTGAAATTTGGTTGCAAAAGATCGCTTATGCGGATGTCATAAAACATATTAAAGAAATGTTGGGACCGGCCGCGGAAGAAAGAGGTGTCAAATTAAAGACAGAAGTTATTGGCAAAGAGAATTATTCCATTAACACGGATAAACAGATTCTGGGCATTATTCTTGAGTGTCTTGTGGCTAACGCCATCAATTATTCCTCTTCCGGACAGGAAATTGTGCTTGATATACGAAAAGAAGGCGAATATTTTATCTTTTCTGTAAAAGATTCGGGTATCGGCATTCCCAAAGAGGAGCAAGATCGTATTTTTGAGCGTTTTTATCGTGCCGCCAACGCGAAAACTTTTAAACCGGACGGGACCGGACTCGGTCTTAATCTCGCCCAAATGCTGGCGCAGAGGATCGGAGCTAAGATAACTTTTGAGTCGGAAGTCGGGAGGGGGTCTATATTTTACCTCCGTATTCCGCGGGGGTGATATTAGGATGAGGTAGATTTTATAAATTGCGGAGGTCGCCCAGCTATTATTTGCACCCTACGTTCCAGAGTGTATAATAAAAATATGCCCAGGATATTAATTGCCGAAGACGAAGAATTCTTGATTATGGCTCTAAAAGACAATCTAGAGTCCGAAGATTATAATGTTGATGTCGCGAGAGACGGCGAAGAGGTGTTAAAACAGCTTAAAAAACACAAGCCTCAGATTGTGCTTTTAGACCTTTTAATGCCCCAAAAGGATGGTTTTTATGTCTTGGAGGAAATGAAGAAAAATCCGGAGTGGAAATTGATTCCGGTGATTGTGCTCTCTAATTTAGGAGGTGATGCCGATATCAAAAGGGCTCTGGCATTGGGCGCTGAAGATTATTTTATCAAGTCCCAGCACCCCATTGAGGAGGTTATTGATAAAATTAAAGAATATTCGCAAGGGAAGAGTTTTGTAAAAAAAGAGAGTGCTTAGCAATATTCGGATTATGGGGTGGATGAATCTTTAATAAAATGAAAAAAGGTACATTGATAATCGGATTCATGGTGGTGGCTACGGGGTTGCTTTTGACATCTTCGGCTGAAGCGGCGTCGTTCTTTTTTTCGCCTTCCAGTTTTGAAACCGGCGTGGGAGGAAAGGTGATCATGAATCTCAAAATCAATAGCGATGAAGCTAGTCTTAATGCCGCTCAGACTATCATTAATTTCCCGCCAAGCAATCTGGAGGTTGTTTCCGTGGATAAAGAAGGATCCATCTTTAATTTTTGGCTGGAAGACCCTGAGTTTTCCAATACTAACGGCACTATTTCCCTTGCCGGAGGAACGCCTAATGGCGTATCCGGAAGTTCGCTTCAAGTTTTAAAGATTACTTTCGTCGCCAAGGGAAGCGGCAGTGGCTCCATAACTTTAACCGATGCCGCGATTGCGGCATCTGACGGCAGCGGTACAAATATTTTATCTAAGATACTGGACTCGGCTTTTGTCATTACTACCGCGCGCGAAACGGCTCCTGTGGCAAAACCGGCGGCGGAGGTTATTCCTGTGCCGACTCAAATAGTAAGAAAGGCTGTTCCTACGGGCAAGCTCCCGATCAAGCCCGTGATTGTCATTCCGCTTTTTCCCGAAGAAGCAAGGTGGTACAACTTTGTCGGTCCGTTTGTCGCCAGCTGGGGATTGCCGGAAGATGTGACGGATGTGGCAACGGCGATTGATAAAGCTCCCAAGTTCGCGCCTACGAAATCCGAGGGGTTGTTTGACAATAAGGCCTTTCCCGCTCCGGTTGATGGGGCTTCTTATCTGCATGTTCGCTTTAAAAACAATGTTGGTTGGGGACCCGCCGCCCACTATCGCTTGGCTGTGGATACCGCACCACCGCTCGCTTTTGAAATCAAGGTTTTAGAGGGTAATTCCACGGATAATCCGACTCCCACTTTGCAATTTGAAACAAGCGACGCGCTTTCAGGATTGGATGAATATCAGATTAAAGTTGGTGAGAGTAGTGCTGTAGTTGTTTCATCCGTCGGGTTTAAGAAGTCGGCTATTTTGCCTCTGCAGTCACCCGGTAAAAAGCGGATTATTGTAAAGGCCACCGACTTTGCGGGAAATGGAATAGAAAGCATGGTGGATTTGGAAATCACCCCTATCCCACAGCCAGTCATCACTTTTGTGACTAAACAGCTTTTTTCCGATGAAAATCAGGGGCTCGTGATACGGGGCACGGCCGTGACTGGAACCAGGCTTTCCTTGCGGCTTTATTTTGGAACTGAGTTGGTTGCTGACAAAAAACCAGCAGTGGATTCTTTGGGAAATTGGGAGTTTGCTTTTGACGAACAGTTAAAAAACGGTAAATATAAAATCATTGCCCAGAGCTCGGATTTGAGAGGAGCCCTTTCTTTAGACGTGGATTCCGGAACGATTACAGTCAAAGACAAGCCGATTGTTCAATTTGGATCATTGCAGTTGGGCAAGGGCGGAGCCGGAATCTTGTTGCTTGTAATTTTAGTTTTTGGTTTTGGGAGCGGTATATGGTTCTATAAAAGAAGACAGAAGAAGCTGTCGCTTAGAGTCTCTTTTACCGCTTCGGAGATATCAAAAATATTTCAATTGATCGGCGAGGATGTTAAGTCCGTACAGAAAGCATTGGAAACTCCCACTACGGCGGATGACCAATATAGTCTGACTAAGTTGAGAGATAATCTTAAGAAAATGGAAGTTTATCTTAGAAAAGGTTTGGAAAAAATTGAAAAATAAATTATGAAAGAAACGCAAAAGAAAATATTGGCGGTATTGATCGTGGAAGACGAAGCGGCCGTTTCCGGAGTTTTAAGAGATAACTTGGAGAATGAGGGATTTGAGGTTTTTATCGCCACTGATGGCGAAGAGGGTTTGAACATGGCTTTAAAAGAAAAGCCTGATCTGATACTTTTAGACATTTTACTTCCCAAAATTGACGGCACGACCGTCATGCAAAAATTAAGAGAAGATTCTTGGGGTAAAACAGTGCCCATCATCCTTTTAACAAATTTAGAGGCCGATGCGGAGAAAATGAGAAGGGTGGCTAAAGATGAACCCGCTTACTATATGGTTAAGAGCGCATGGAAAATGGAAGATGTTGTCGCTAAAGTTAAAGAGGTCTTGGAAACGGATAAGAAATAACTTTTGGAGAACATAGATGACAAAAATATAGGGAAGTGTTAGAATAGAGCGACAAACCCTATGCGTGGATTAAAGAAAAAAGTTTTCGTAGCCATGTCGGGAGGCGTGGACTCCTCGGTTGCGGCCGCTCTTTTAAGAGAGCGGGGATTTGACGTTACCGGGGTTTATATTAAGTGCTATAACCTAGACGGTTGTAGCGAGCGTGATGCCGAAGATGCTCGACGTGTAGCGGGGCAGCTTGATATTCCTTTTTATGTATTTGATTTAGAGAATGAATATAAGGAGCTGGTTGTGAAATATATGATTGCCGGATATAAGAAGGGAATTACGCCCAATCCGGACGTGATGTGCAATAAAGAAATCAAGTTTGGCTTATTTTTTAAAAAAGCGCTAGCTTTGGGCGCCAATTATGTGGCGACGGGGCACTATGTTCAGCTACGAAATACTAACAATTTTCGTAGCTTATTGGCGGCAAAAGACAAAAATAAAGATCAGTCTTATTTTTTATGGACGCTGACACAAAAACAGCTGAAGCATTGTTTGTTTCCGATCGGAGAATATAAAAAACCAGAGGTAAGGCGGCTGGCTCATAAATTTGATCTTGTGACCGCGGAGAAAAAAGACTCGCAGGGAATTTGTTTTTTAGGCAAGGTTTCCGCTTTTGATTTTCTGAGGAAATACATTCCGGAAAAACCCGGCAATATCCTAAATATTGCAGGGGAAGTTATCGGATGTCACCGCGGAGCGTATTTTTATACCATCGGTCAGCGTCACGGTTTGGGGCTAAGCGGAGGCGGACCATTTTATGTATCTGCTAAAAATGCGCGTAAAAATACCATCACTGTTGCCGTGGGTGACAAAGACCCCCTTCTATATAGTAAAGAAGTTTGTTTAACCGCCGTGAATTTTATACGCCCCATCATTCAACGTTCTTTATCCGCTATTCGTGTTAAGGCGCGGGTACGTTACCGCCAGCCATTGTGCGGGGCTAAGCTGATTAAAGATGGTAGTCGGTGGAAGCTGGGTTTTATGAAACCGGTGCGTTATGTGGCCGCAGGCCAATCAGCTGTATTTTATAATACTAAAGGAGAGATGCTAGGAGGGGGAGTTATCTGTGGTTAGTGGCGGGTTCATTTGTGACTCCCGTATCCCGATCCAGGTTAAATAAATAGGGAGATGTTTAATAAAGGAGAACCGACATGCGTGTATTAGTCACGGCGGGATCAACTCAGGTTCCAATAGATAAAGTAAGAACGATAGGGAACATTTTCAAGGGTCGGACGGGTGAGATGATCGCTCGCCATCTTAGTTTTTCTGGTTCCGATGTGACTCTTTTGGCATCCAATCCGCCGGTTCTGGACTCCGTCGTCTCTAAAATCCGCGTTACCGCCTTTAGCACGTTTGAAGACCTTTTAAAATTAATGGAAAAAGAAATTCGTTATGGCCAATATGACGCGGTGATACACTCTGCCGCGGTAAGCGATTACGATGTTTCCCAGATATTGGATGAATCGCTTGTCCCTCTTGATCGTAGCGCCAAGATTTCTTCTTCGCACAAAGTTGTTTATCTCAAGATGTCGCGGACTCCGAAGATTATTGATTTGATCCGTGATCCCTGGGGCTTTGGGGGTATATTGGCAAAGTTCAAGCTGGTGATTTTAACTGGCCGCGGCGCGCCCCTATCTTTTATCAAAAAAGCCGATCTTGTTACGGAAACAAAGGAAATCAAACACCCTTTTAAAAAAGGCGGCCTTGCCAAGATTGTTGTAGAATTTTAATAATTGCAATTTAATGGATTTTATTGTATTATCGGTTGAACACTAGATTGTTCTTTGAGGAGACGAGGGATGAAGTGGTGGCAGACGATCAGTGAGTTTTTCGGTTGGCAAGAGGATGTTGGTTTAGACAGAGTAAGAGCGGAAAAATTCCTTGACGAGTTCTGGGGTGGTGGCAAACCGTTACAAATTGATCTTTACGGATATATAGAGAGGTTTGTTAAGAAAGAAGTTGATCCGCTGAAATTGCCCAACTATTCTATTGCGACGCTTCGTAGGGGTTTGAAAAATTGTCCGAACGATTTTCGCAGAATAGCTTTTGATGCGGAATATAATTTAATCCTTCTCGCGCCGATGGGATTTTGGAAAAGACCTCGCGCGATCGCCTGCATTGGTTTCAATATAGATGCTTATGACGAAGAGGTAGTTATCATCAAACAACTTCAAGCGGCCGCGCAGGAGGGGTTAAGAAACTCTCATATTGAATTCTATGAGTTCACCAGAGAATCTTTAAGGGGGATTAAGTGGGAGAGGATGCTTGTCGCGATTTTGTTGGATCTAGTGTTTGAAAAAGGATTTAAAAGAGTAGAAATGATTAGAGCCGAACAGTCAAAGTGGTATGCGTATCCTTATAACCCGATTAGCACCGCCGCCGACATCAGGAGTCGGATGAAAATGCGATATGACGTGACCGCAAAACGTATGGGGTTTGACGATCGTGGAGAGATGTTTGTAATTACAAAGGAGAATTACGAAGCTCGAAATCGGAAAAGGGCGGACAAGTAGGAGCTTGTCCGCCTTCTTTTTTTAAAATAGTATTCTGATATGCCAGTTCATAATGCCGCTTTTTATGCGGCACTGTTTTTTATTCTAGGTATTGCGCTGGGAAGTTTTACCGCCGGACTTGCCGGGAGATATTTTTTGGTCGCGGTATTTGTCTTGGTAACCGGCGTCGCGCTTTATTTTTTAAATAAAAAACACCTCGCCGCGTTAGCTATTTTTATGCTCATCGGGTGCGGCTATTACTTTGCAGATGATGCCGGGGCGAAAAGCGCGGAGATTATTTATAATAGAGACGTTTCTTTTGAGGGCGTGGTACGAAAGTCGGAACTGACCGAAAACGGCCAGGATATTTTTGTGGGAAATATTAAACTATATGCCGGCAGATATCCTTCTTATGAGTATGGCGACCGGCTGTCTCTGCAAGGAAAAATTCAAGAGCCTCAAGAAGAATACAAAAATTACTTTTTAAAAGACGGTATTTTGGGAACAATGCGCAACCCTAAGATAATTCTTGTGGGAATTAACGCCGGTAACCCCATTAAGGCATCACTTTTGAAAATCAAATCAAAAGCTGAAAATACTTTTAAGGCATTGTTGCCCTATGACGAAGCTTTATTTTTAGGAGGGCTTGTTTTAGGCTCAAAAGCTGATTACTCGCGCGAGTTTAGAGAGACTCTTTCTCGTAGCGGTACTACGCATCTTGTGGCTCTTTCGGGATATAACATCAGCGTCATCGCCAAAGGCGTCGCGTTTTTCTTCGCGTTAGTTTTTTCCCGCAGCGCCACTTTTTTTATATCCCTAATTTTTATCTTTTTATTTGTGATTATGACCGGAGCCGAGGCCTCGGTTACGCGCGCCGGCTTTATGGGCGCTATCGCGCTTCTCGCCAATCAAACAGGTCGTGTCTATAGTTTTAAAAACGCCGCGGTGATCGCGGCCCTTTTTATGCTTTTGGAGAATCCCAAGATTTTGGTTTTTGATTTGGGTTTTCAGTTGTCTTTCGCCGCGCTTTTAGGCATTGTTTATCTGGAGCCGGTTATCGGTAAAGTTTTTCGTTTGAAGCGCGAGCCCGGATTTTTAGCTTGGCGGGAAAATTTTAAAACTACGCTCGCCGCCCAGCTCGCTGTTTTCCCGATTTTAATAATGAAGTTCGGTGTTGTTTCTCTAAGCGGAATTGTATCCAACATTTTAATTCTGGGCTTGATTCCGTGGACCATGTTTTTTGGTTTTTTGATGGGAATTTTCGGTTTCATTTCGCATTATTTGTCGTGGCTCTTGGGTTTTATTGTGGCGCCCATCCTCTCTTATGAACTTATGATTATAGAATTTTTTAGTAAGTTTGGATATTTTTCCGAAATTAATCTGAGCATTTCTTTTGCGATTATCTATTACGTGATTTTGTTTATTGTTATCGCCCATGTTAAAAGAAGGGAAGTCCTTGAAATAGGAAAAATATAAACTATGCCCAATTTTTTCAACGCCAAAGATTTAGTAAAAATAGTTTTGTTTTTGTTTCTGCTCAATGCCTCTTTGTGGTATAAAGTCCTTGCTTTTTCGGCGCCTCAAGAAACAGAATATTATTTCTTGGATGTTGGCCAAGGCGATAGCCAGCTTATAATTTTCGGAGACGGGCGTGGCGAGACTATGCGTCTTTTGATTGACGGCGGTCCCGGATCTAAAGTTATAAGTTCTCTGGGGAAGATATTTGGCGTCGGAGACAAGTACATTGATTTGGTTTTAATGACTCATCCCCAGCTAGACCACTTTGGTGGTCTGATTGATGTTTTGCGCACTTATGAAGTGGGCGCATTTTTGGGAAGCGGCCGCGGCGCTTCTATTTCTGCTTACGGAGCGTTGATATCCGAACTTAAAGAGCGCAATGTTCCTTATATTATACTTGATGAGGGTGATGAGATTAAATACAGAGAGACGAAAATCAATGTTTTGTCTCCGGCTCCGGAAAAATTAAAAAGTAAAGAATTAAACGATACCACTATTGTTTTGCTGTCCGAAAGCAGTGGTGTCCGCGCGCTTTTCACAGGAGATATCGGGTTTAAAATAGAATCCGAGATTATGAAAAAATACGACATCAACGCGGATATTTTAAAAGTGCCTCATCATGGATCCAGATATTCTTCTGGGGCGAGTTTTTTAGCGGAAATTAGTCCTAAAGTGGCGGTGATTGGGGTCGGTAAAAATAGTTATGGCCATCCCACTGAAGATACGATTTCACGCATTCGGAAAGCGGGAGCTTTGCTTTATCGCACGGATCGCGACGGCACGATTCACATTTCTCTATAAAAAATCTCCGGAGGGTACCCGGAGTTAGGTTGTATTTTGGTGTTTCGGCGCTAGTACTTGGCGCGCCATCCAAATAGAGATGGGCGCGAGAGTTATGCCGCTAAGAACATCAACGACATAATGTTGCTTCACTAGTAATGTGGAAACGATGATGCTTGCGCCCCAAAAAACGAAGAACCAATAGAAGCGGCGGAGATATGGGGAGATTTGGAGGATCAGGATCGCTGTGATGGCAACATGGCTGCTGGGGAATGTATTATTGGGTGGATCGGCTACGTAATAGTAGGCGAGAAGTGCGTGCGACCAAGAGTCGCAGCTTTGAATTTCCGGTCTGGGATATGCGGAGGGGACAATTAGGTAAAAACCAAACATTATTGTAAAAGCTATACAGGCGGCGAATATCGTTTCTATAGATTTTGAGATGGACACGGAGGAGATGAATACCGGCAAAAAGCAAAAAAGATGGAAGCTCATATATGCGAATATAGCTTCGGGGATGAAGGGTATTTGAGCGTCAATCGGCAGAAGAAACAGCGTTTTTGCCGAGCGGCCGAGGGTATACTCGGCAATACCAAAATAAACAGATGCGATTATGCCGAAAACTCCGGCAAAGAGCAGCAGCTTTTTTGCGGCTATCCACATAAATCCGCCCTCAATATCAATGTTCTTTTGCTGTTACCACCTTATCATAGTGACTTGCGTTATTCAATTCAAGCGTACATTCTATATTAAAGCTCCTTGATTGTGGGAGGGGTCAATGAACATTTACATATTAACCAGCGGTTTTACGCCTTTTACAGATATTCTTTTGGGTGGTGTCATTGCCGCCCATCATGAGCATATCGGGGGTATCATCGTTGAAGACCAAGCAGAAAATCTTGAAACCCTCACGTTTGAATGGCGCCTCTTAAGGAAAGCCGGACTTCGTTTTGTTATTTATCGGTTGGTAGAAAGAACATTTTACTGTCTCACATTGCTCGTAAAAAGAATACTTCGCAAACGACAGCTTCAAAACGGCCGCGAGTTGGCGAGAAAATACGGCATACGCATATCGGAAACAGCCGATGTTGAGTCGTCGCGTTTCAGAAGATTTTTCCGCGAACAAAAACCGGATCTTATTTTGCTTGTCGGTTATACCAACATTCTGACTAAGAAGTTCTTGCGGATTCCGAAAATCGGCACCCTCGGTTTTCACGGTGGGATTTTGCCGTATTATAGGGGATTATTTCCGCTTTTCTATGCGCTGATGTACAGAGCCGAGATTTATGGCGCGAGTCTGTATGAGGTGGAAAGAAAAATTCATAGCGGTAAAGTTGTCGGACATATGGAGTTGCCTGTATGCAAAAAGAAAAGCCTTGCCCACCATAATTTTCAGCTTCATCGTCGTGGGCGCGAGTGGCTGCGCGGTATGCTGGGCAGGGTTATCAAGCACGGCAACATCTTCTATGAACCACCCGCTGAAAATGGAGGATTCTTCGGTTTCCCAACCAAGGTCAAGGTTAGAAGGTTTAGAAGAAGGGTTGGTTGTATGATGCGAGTTGAGGATTTCAGAGAGATTTGGAACAATCTCTAGGACGCCGTCCCATGAAATGGGGCGGATTTTTTATTTGCGGCGAGGTGGTTTTTTTGATAATCTGATGAGGATGAGGACTTTAATCAAAGATATTATTTTAAAAGAAGGGGAGGATGTTGTTTTGTCTGGATATGTCGCGGCTCGGCGCGATCACGGCAAAATTATTTTTATTGATTTGCGTGACCGTAGCGGCGAGTGCCAGCTGGTTTTTGTGGGTAAAGAACTTTACGCGCAAGCAGATCTTTTGCGTTCCGAATGGGTCGTTTCCATAAAAGGCAAGGTCAATAAGCGTCCGCCGGCGATGGTTAATAAAAATATTCTGACAGGCGAATACGAGATTTTGGTTGAAAGTTTTGAAGTTTTAAATGAAGCTAAAACACCGCCATTTGAAGTGGCGTCGTCCGGTTATGATATCGGCGAGGATGTGCGCATGAAATATCGCTATATTGATTTGCGTCGTCCGCGTTTGCAAAAAAATATTCGTAACCGTTTTAAGATGTTGAAGTTTATGCGTGATTTTTTAAGCGAGCGGGATTTCGTGGAGATTGAAACGCCGATCCTTTCTAAATCCACTCCGGAAGGGGCGCGGGATTATTTGGTGCCCTCTCGTCTGTATGGTGGCAAATTTTATGCTCTTCCGCAGTCACCCCAGCAGTATAAACAGCTTCTCATGGCCTCCGGTTTTGAGCGTTATTTTCAGGTAGCAAGGTGTTTTAGAGATGAGGACACCAGAGGCGACCGTCAGCCGGAGTTTACCCAGCTGGATCTGGAGATGAGCTATGTTGAGGAAAACGACGTGATGGGTCTTGTAGAAGAAATGATGATTGGGGTAGTGAAGAATCTTTATCCCGGAAAACGCATCCAACAGGTTCCCTTCCCGCGCATTAGTTACGCTGAAGCAATAGAAAAATACAAAACTGATAGGCCGGATATCAGAGAAGATAAAAAAGACCCCAATTTACTCGCTTTTTGCTGGGTAGTGGATTTTCCGTTTTTTTCCGCCGAAGGCGGATCCGCCTCCGGCGGAGAGAAAACAAAATGGACTTTCACCCACAACCCATTTTCCAAACCTAAACCGGAACATGAGGAGTTTTTGATGAAAAAAGAAAAAATCGGCGAAATTTTGACTACGCAGTACGACATTGTTTTAAACGGTTTTGAGGTTGGCGGGGGAAGTATTAGAAATCATCGCCTCGAAGCGCTAAAAAAAGTCTTTGAAATTATGGGTTTTACCGAAGAAAAAATTATTAGCGATTTCGGGCATATGCTGGATGCCCTGGGAAGCGGAGCTCCGCCGCATGGCGGCATCGCTCCGGGAGTTGATCGCTTGGTGATGATTTTGGAAAATGAACCCAATATCCGTGAAGTGATTGCATTTCCCAAAACCGGAGACGCGCGGGACTTGATGATGGACGCCCCGAGCGAGGTTTCCAAAGAACAGCTTAAGGAATTGAGTTTAGAAATTAAAAATAAAAAATCAAAATAATATGAAATTAAAAGAAGAGCAAACACTGGTGATGGTTAAGCCGGACGGCATACAGAGGAGTTTAATCGGGGAGATTATTCGCCGCTTTGAAAGAAGCGGATTAAAGCTTGCGGGTGTGAAAATGGTAGTACCCACCCCCGCCATGATAGAAAAACATTATTTGGTTAATCCCGAGTGGCGCCGCATTACCGGAGAAAAAACTATTGAGTCATATAGAAAAAAGGGTAAAAAGCCACCCACTGAAGATCCTTATAAAATGACGGAGATTATTTTAAAAAATCTTAAGAAGTATATGTCCGCGGGACCGGTAGTGGCTATGGTCTGGCGGGGAATCCATGCTGTTGGCATTGTGCGGAAGCTCGTCGGCGGCACAGAACCTCTAACATCGGACGTTGGGACTATTCGCGGTGATTTCACGATTGACTCCTATGAATTTTCAGATGTTACGGGTCGGGCTGTTAGGAACCTTGTTCACGCATCGGGTAATGTTGATGAAGCCGAAAAAGAGATTAGCTTATGGTTTAAAAAAGACGAGATTGTAAATTATCGTCTGGTTGGCGAAGCAATTCTTTACGACGTTAATCTGGATGGTATTTTAGAATAATAAAATAAACGCGAAGTTGCGGGCCGGTTCCCGCGCTGAATGGTCTAGAAATGTCTAGCGTGATTATGAAATCGGAACAAACATTTATTGTTGATTACGCTTATGGATTCAATATTTCTACCTGTGAGCCTAATTATGTAGCTCGAGCGCGTATCAAAGCAGGACTGCGCGCGCTTAAAAAATACCCTGATGCCCACATTATCTTGGGCGCAGGAATGAAAGAAAAAACAGGAGACTGCGGGCCATTGGCGGCAATAATGGAGCATTTTTTAATAGAAGAAGGAGTTGTGTCTCAAAAAATTTTTCTTAATCCGGAGGGTTACGATACCGTAACCGAGACGGAAGCTGTTTACGATATCGTCTTAAAACACGGCAACGGTAGGATTATTTGTGCTACTTCTTCGTTTCACGCGCCCCGCGTTTGGCTTATTTGGCTGTGTCGTTTTGGGCGTATGCCGCGGATTTATACAACGCATCTAAAAACTCCATGGTTTGAGTATTTACACGAAGTTATTAAAATTACCACCGATATCGCAAGATCATTAATTAAGAGGATAGCGTCTCTAAGATTTTTTTAAAATCTTCCGGCGGAGGAATTTCTAAAGATAATGCTTTACCGTTAGGCGTCGTAAAAGTAAGTTTTTCGGCGTGAAGCATCTGTCGCGCGGCTAGATCTGATTTTGAGCCGTAAAGATGATCGCCTAAGATCGGGCACCCGATTGCCGAGAGATGCACGCGAATCTGGTGCGTCCGGCCGGTGAGTGGTTTTGCCTCTACTAGGGTAAATCCCTTAAAGTTTTTTAAAATCTTATAAAGAGTTTTGGCTTCGCGGCGAGATTTGATTTGCGGCTCGCTCAACCTCTTTACGGCTACCTTTTTCATCTGGCTCATCTTTGACGGTCTGATATCGTAGTTTATTTCCCCCTCATTTTTAGGCGGTACGCCACAAACGATAGCCAGATAGGTCTTTTGAATCTTTTTGGACAGAAACTGTTCCTTCAAAAAAAGAAAGGAGTTTTGATTTTTAGCCACTATGATTAATCCCGAGGTGTTTTTATCCAGGCGATGCACGATACCCGGGCGCAGCGGATTTTCGCCCACATTCACAATTTCGGGATAACGAGCAAGGAGGGCATTGACGAGCGTCCCGGAACGCACCGAAAGCGTGGGATGTACCATGAGCCCGGCCGGTTTATTGATGACAACCACGTCATCATCTTCGTAGACGATATCCAGAGCTATCTTAGAATCAGGGATGATACCGGTTTCTTCGGTGGGTGTCATAATTATTTCTTCTGGTATTGAAACGCGATCGCTAGCGTTAAGTTTTTGGCTAGATTTTAAGGCGCGGGAATTATTGACCGTAACTGCGCCGTCTTTAATCGCGGTCTGTATTTTTACGCGTGAAATTCCCGGTACCTTTTCTGTCAGATATTTATCCAACCGCATTCTAGATTTTTCTATTTCTACGATAAATTCCATTTTATTAAATTCTATATTTGATATAATAATAGTATCCCGCTTCGAAGATTCTTTATCAAACTTTTTTATTAGGGCTGGCCGAATCTTGATCCGCCGTGGCGGAATCAATGAGGCTGCCCACCTGGTATCTATACTAGGTTTCTACGGAGCGGGATAACAAAGCGTCTCACCTTTTATGGGCGGGATTTTTTGTTTTTAAAGTAATCTACGACTTTTTTCCAAATTACTTCCGTCGGTCCCTCGTGTCCGCGCACGATGATCATACCCTCTCTGTAATATTTGGAGATCAGCTCCGATGTTCCGCCGAATCTTATTTCGTGTAGAAACCTTGGCTTGGAGGCGCCGATTATGAGCATATCCACATTTTCTTTTTTTGCTTCATACATCACCGCCCGGACGGTTGAACCGGAATTATAGGTTGAAGTAACGTCAAAATCTTTTTTCTTTAACCCCAAACCCTTAATAGCCAAGGAAAAATCAGGTTTGAGGTAGCTGGGGGTGTGCTTGGCAAGGACGCTGAATAAAAAAGTTTTTGTGGTATAGTGTTTTTTAATTGCCGCGATGACGCTTCCTATTAAATCTAAGTAGGGGCTTTTGCCGCCAAGGTCGGTCGCAAACATCAGGGAGTTTATCGGTTTGGGATTTTTAACAACCACGATATCGCACCTTGCCTCGCGAAGCAGTCTGTCAATGACCGGCCCGAAGCGCACGCCCTTTTCAGAGGTGACCCCGCTCCAGTTCAAAATAAGCGCGTCGCATTCTTCCATTTTGATCACATCCAGAAGCACTTCCACCGTATCGCGCCCCACAAGTATCAGTCCGTGAAAATTGATGTCTTTTACTTCGGGTCCTGTTTTCCTGTTAAATCCGTCGGCTTGCATCTGTAATTCCCCGAACAGAGCCCTCTCTTTATCCAGTTCGTTATTGGAAAGGACTGATGGATCCAGAGTGAGAACCGGCGGAATCTCGTGAACCCTTACAGCCACGACTTCGCCGTCAAACTCGCTGGCTAAAGCAAACGAAAATTCAGCCAAATTCTTTATTTCGTCGGCGTTTAGATTGGGGGAGAGTGGAAGCAGGATGCGTTTTCCGGATTTGGGGCCGATGCGCACGGATCCCTCGTAAACTATTTTATCCTCAAAACGGGCGCGGCTTTTGGGCGTCGTATATGCGAAATAATTTACAAGTCCCAGAAGTATCCAGAAGGCGGTAAGCAACCATGCGTTAAGGTTGACGCGGAGCATGGTGATGGCGAGGACTATATAGAGCGAGGAGGCAATAAGGGGGATCGCGGGAAAAAACGGTATTTTATAAAACCACTTAGTGTTGGGCCACTTGTAGTGGATATTGATGCCCGCGAGGTTTAGCTGGAGGAAAAGCAAAACGAAAAGCAGGGAAGCGGCGGCGGCGATATCAAAAAGCGGGAAGATAATAACCAGCGCGGCTATGAGTATTGTGGAGGCGATGACGGCGATATGCGGCGTTAAATTTTTTGTGTGAATAATGGCAAGATGCGATAAAATATTTTTATCGCGGGAAAGCGCGAAAGAAACGCGGCTGGAAGAAAATATCGTGGCGTTTAAGGCCGCTAGGTTGGCAAATAAACCGCCGATGATCATCAGAAATTGTCCCAGCGGCAGAAAATTTTGAGCTACGCTGGCTATTGCGCCCTCGCCGAGGTCGGCGACCGACAGCCAGTTAGTCGTGCCAACGAGAACTAGGGCGATGAGTATATAGATAGAGCTCACTATCGCCCAGGAGCGTATCAACCCCCGTTTTATGGTATTTTGGGGATCTTTTGTTTCTTCGGCGGCTTGCACCTGTATTTCCGATCCTTCAAAAGCAATATAGAAAAAGCTGGCGGCGGCGACTATTCCTAGAATGCCGTTAGGAAGTACTGGGGAGAAATTAGCAATCGTTTCTGCGCCATTGACGATCATTTTGATTAGTCCGGCGATAATAAAAATACCCAGAAGACCCATTAATGCCCCCGTGATATAATTGCCGGTTTTACCGGTGAATTTTACTCCTTTCCAGTTTTGATATCCGAAGAAAATCACCACGATAACCGCGAAAATTTTCCCCTCCACTCCCTGGGCCGACCCCAGATTGAGACCCATAAATTTAAAAAACTCATGCGCGTAGTAGCCGAAGCTAAGCGCGTAAAGTCCGGCGGCAACGGCATGTGCGAACCAGCTCATCCATCCGGCTAAAAATCCTTGAAAATTTCCCAGACCCATCTTAACCCACAGATATCCGCCTCCGGTTTCGGGAAAAGTGGTGCCAAGAGCGATATACATCTGGAGGTTCAGAAACGCGACCCCCGCGCCGAGGATCATTGCTAGAAATAGTCCCGGGCCTGCCATCCCCGCCGCGGGGCCAAGAAGCGTAAAAATACCGCCGCCCAAAAGCGCACCGATGCCTAATAAAACGATAGACCCGAGACCAAGTGTTCGGGCGAGTGTTACTTCTGTTTGATTGGGATTCATAAATTATCTCCTTTATTTTATCACGTTTTTCTCTGAAATACATTTGACTTAAAAATCTTTTTGTAGCAATATATTTAGAGTCCTTTGATGGCCTGGTAGAGGAAGTCGGCATGAAAAAGAACATGAAGGTTTGGGAGTTTGCGTTGCTATTAAACGTGTGCGCTGTAGGCGCTGTGCTATATTCCTTCTTAGGCATTTTTTTATTGCGACTAGGTTCTTCTCTGGACGTATCGGATGGACGCTTGGCGTTAGTTTGTATTACTATTGGTTTGGTTAGTAGTGGCGCCGCGGTTGTTGCTGTGGGGTATTTTGCAAAGTATTTAGATTACACGGCGCCGTATTGCCCGGCGGCGAGATGGATAAAGGCGCCGCTTGGAGAAGTTAAGGAACAGTCCTATGACCCCTACCGCGAGGAATATCTGAGGCGGTTGATTAGCGAAAAAGAGCGCTTGTCTCCGGTCGCCCCGCGCCTGGCGGCTATCGAGCCGATTTTGCAAGAACTGCACGACGCCATAGAAACGCGATTGCTCGCGGGACGCGTCTGCGCTCGTGACGCCCGACGATTGAAAAAAATCAGCCAGTAAATAGGTATTCGTCATCATCGCGCCGCCTCAAGCATGGGGCGGTTTTCTTTTCAATTAACAAAAAACCTGTTAAAATATTGAGCACATGGAAAATGTCAGAAATTTCGTAATTATTGCTCACATTGACCACGGCAAGTCCACGCTTGCTGACCGGCTTCTTGAGGTTACAGGCACGGTGCCGATGCGCTCTATGCAGCCACAGTATTTAGATCAGCTGGAGTCTGAGCGCGAGCGAGGAATCACTATTAAAATGGCGCCGGTTCGTATGTCTTATACCCTAGGCGCTATACCCTACATCCTCAACCTCATTGATACTCCGGGGCATTCCGATTTCGGTTATGAGGTATCTCGCGCTCTTTTAGCCGTGGAGGGCGCTATTTTACTCGTAGACGCGACTCAAGGCATTCAGGCGCAGACGCTTGCTAATTTTGAACAGGCAAAAAAGTCCGGACTTAAAATAATCGGCGCTATTAATAAAGTGGATGTGGCGCAGGAAGAGTTTATCGCGCAGTCGCTTAAAGAATTGTCCGAGCTTTTAGAAATCCCGGAGACGGATATTTTAAAAGTTTCCGGTAAAACAGGGCTGGGCGTGTCCGAGCTTTTAGCGAAAGTTATCAAAGAAATCCCGCCGCCAAAGAAAATAGCGGGCAATCATTTATCGCGAGCGTTGATTTTTGACTCTATGTACGATGAACATAAAGGTATTATTGCCGCCGTGCGTGTTTTTAACGGCAATTTTAAAATGTTGGGTAAAGATGACGCGCCATATGCGCTTTTAGCAACCAGGGAAAATTTCAAACCCAAAGATCTCGGATTTTTTTCTCCCAAGCTTAAAAGCTCAGCCGGTCTTAGCGAGGGCGAGATTGGGTATATCGCGACCGGCCTCAAAGATCCCGATAAATTAAAAATCGGCGATACCATCGCCGAAAATTTCTCGGCGGAAATTTTGCCGGGATTTAAGGAACCCAAGCCTGTTGTTTTCGTTTCGTTTTATCCGGCGGAAAGCGATGATTATGAAAATTTAAAAAGCGCTTTTGGCAGGCTGCGTCTTAATGATTCAGCGATTCAAATAGAACCGGATGCGAGTGAGGTTTTGGGGCGGGGATTCAAGGGGGGGTTTTTGGGGCGCCTGCATTTTGAAATAGCAGCGGAGCGTCTTTCCAAGGAGTTCCACGTGGAAACAGTCCATAGCTTTCCCTCTGTTGCTTATCGCGTGCAGACGGGTAAAGGTTGGGAAATTGTTAAAAATCCTAAAGACTTTCCTACGGAAAATCTTGGAGTGGAGGAGCCGATTGCTAAAGTGGAAATTTTGGCGCCCGTGGAATATCTGGGCGCGATTTTACAGCTTGCCCAAAGTTTTCGTTTCCGCGGCATTGAAACAAAAAACTTCGGCAGCCGTATTATCGTATCTTCGCGTCTGCCGCTTGCTGATTTGATCCGCGACTTGGACGATCAGCTGAAGTCGGGCACGCAGGGGTTTGCTTCACTCGGTTACGAAATTATGGGCTATGAAAGTGCCGATGTTAAAAAGGTGGAGATTATGGTCGCGGGGCATGTTATTCCGGGGTTGACGCGCATTATTCCGACTAGTGACGTGGAGCGCGAATCGCGAGTGATGGTCGCGCGGCTGAAAGATCTTTTACCCAAAGAACAATTCTCTCAAGCCATTCAGGCATTGGTGGGCGGACGCATTATCGCCCGCGAAACCATTCCCGCTATGCGCAAGCTTCTGGGAGTGTTCGGGAAAACCGGCGGTGACCGCACCCGCAAAATGAAATTATGGAAAAAGCAGAAAAAAGGCAAAGAAAAATTAAAAGAAATGGCGGAAAAAAGTCAGATTAAAATCCCGGCGCATATTTTTAAGGATTTATTGAAGAAATAGCTTCAAAGTTAAGCGGAAATCGTGTTAAGACGTATAAAATTCTATGTAGCAGAACAGCGAATAAGTTCATAGCGCGGCCCGAGGAGCGAGCGGGCACGGTTTCCGAGTCTTCGAGGAAGAGCGAGCGACGAAAGCCAGCGAAAATCCTCGCTGGGGATTTGAGCGGTAGCGAGAACTTTTTGCTGTCCTGCTGAGTCTTATTTTTTCGCTTAGGTTTATTTACTAGCAACTGTTTGTGGGCAGTGTATAATTGAAATATGAAGTTTTTGATTGCGCTTGGCGCCACGGCCATATTTTTTGCCACCGCTATCCAGTTATATAAATTGGAGATAAAAAAAGTTGCCCTAAACAAGGAATATCAAAAAATTATCGCGGATAACGGCGCCCTGATCCAAGAAAACTCCGATTTGAAAAAGGAAATTGAGTATCTGGGAGACACGGAAAATTTGGCGCGAGAGGCGCGGTCGCAGTTTAATTATGCGAAACCGAACGAGAAATTAATTGTAGTTGTGCCCAAAGAATAAACAACCATGCACAGACATCATTTTTATTTCGGACTGGTTTTCTTGGTATTTTGCGGAGTTGCGGTATTTTCCGTTACCGAGGGCGGTCTTTATCCTGTGGCGGTTGTGAATGGCGGGTTCATCATGGCGCGAGATTTTGATAAAATGGCGCAGTCGGCGGAGTTTTTCTATTCCCGCGCGCTGGATACTTACAACAAAGGGAAGGTTGAAGGTGAACAGTCGGAAAATTTGCGCCGTGAGGTGGAGAAGGCGACGTTAGATAAGCTTATTGAAAGGAAGTTAATCGCGGTGGAATTAAAAAGCCGTTTAGCGGAGAGAGCGGAAGTATCTGTTGACAAAAAGCTGCTTACGGTGGAAAATCAGAACCTTGAAGGAGCCGCGCGTGATTTATATGGATTAAGCATCGCCGATTTCAGAGAGATGGTTTTAAGGCCGGAGGCGGAGCGGGAAGTATTAAGAGATATTTTTAGGTCCGAAAACGTCAGTTTTGAATCTTGGTTGGAGGCGGCAAAATCGGGAGCGAGTACTATCGTTCTTCTGCGTGGCATTTAATAATTTGCGGGTATCGTATAATGGCAGTATGTAACCTTCCCAAGGTTAAGGCACGGGTTCGATTCCCGTTACCCGCTCTAAATGATAGAATTCTTATCATGGAAATAGGTTTTGTTTATGCGATAAGCGCGGCAGTTATTTGGGGAGTGCTTTACGCGATCAGCGAAAAGGTTCTTCATAGCACTACTCCGATGACAATTTTATTTATTAATTCCATCATCACCGTACTCATTATGTCGGTGCTGACGTTTTTTGGCCTCACTTCTTTTAAAGAAGTGTTTTCTTCGAGTAGGGCTAATTTATTATTAATTTTTATCGCAGCTATTCTCGTGGTTCTTGCTAATTTTTTAATCTTAGCCAGCATTAAAAGCTTAAACGCATCCATGGCATCAATTATTGAGATATCTTACCCGATTTTTGTTGTACTGTTCAGTTATATTTTTTTTCGCGCGGTGCCGAATGTTTATTTTTTCATCGGCGCCCTTTTAATTTTTATCGGCTCGTTTGTCATAATTAAATTTGCATAAGATTTATAAAATGGCTCACAGGGAATATCACGCGACTTTAGGTGTTTATATTAAAGACTTTATTTACGGCGCGAATGACGGAATTATTACGACGTTTGCTATTGTGACTGGCGCTTCCGGAGCGGGATTTTCACCGCTCGTTGTTATAGTTTTAGGATTCGCCAACTTGTTTGCCGATGGATTTTCCATGGCGGCCAGCAATTATCTGGGTAGCAGCTCCGAAGCCGCTCTTTTTCGCGAAGAAGAAAAACGCGAAATCAGGGAAGTGGAAGAAAAGCCGGATGTGGAGCGGGAAGAGGTGAGGGAAATATTAACCAGGCAGGGATTTGATCCGGCAACCGCGACAAAAATGACGGAAACGATCGCCTCCAACAAGAATTTTTGGGTTGATTTTATGATGAGGTATGAAGTAGAAATGCTTCCGGGGGAATCCAGCATCAAATCGGCCGTTATTACTTTTTGCGCCTTCGTAGTTATTGGAAGTTTGCCGCTTCTGCCCTTTATCATCCTTTCCGCGAATGGCATTACTATTTTTTACTCGGTTATTTCGACAGGCGTCGCGCTTTTTGTGACCGGAGCCTTGCGTTCTATTTTTACCAAAAAGCATTGGTTCATCTCAGGGTTGGAAATGTTTTTTATTGGGGGTGTGGCGGCGGCAGTGTCGTATTTTGTGGGTTATGGGCTTAAACTTTTGGTCGGTTAGAGTAGTGGATTTTACAAGGTTTTTATGATAAAATAACTTAAGGTTATGTAATAAATAAGGTAGGTTTTTGAAGATGTGGAAAAGTATGCCGGAGTAGCTCAGTGGCAGAGCGGCTGTTTCGTAAACAGCAGGTCGCGAGTTCGATCCTCGCCTCCGGCTCAAAATTTGTTTCTCAAATTTTGCCCCGCCGAAGTTCCACTAAATGTGGGACGAAGGCGCGGGCTACAATATGGAAAATCACCCCCTAAAACCCCTAACAGGGAAATACGATAAATTAAACGCCCATCTTACGGTTTATGCCGGCGTGGGCGGTGATGACGCTAAAGATTGGGCGAATATGCTTTTTAGAATGTATTCCAAGTACGCCGAACGTCGCGGCTGGCGCGCCGTTCAGACGGGGGATCGGGCTATGGAAATAAAGGGTGAGTTTGTTTATGGCACTTTACACAGGGAACAGGGCGTTCATCGTCTGGTGCGCATTTCTCCCTTTTCTTCCAAACAGATGCGCCACACCTCGTTTGCGCTTGTGGAAATAGTTCCCGATCTGCCGGAGGTGGAACATAAAAATTTTATTATTCCTCCGGCGGACATCAAACTGGAAACGACCCGTTCCAGCGGTCCCGGCGGACAAAATGTCAACAAAAGAGAAACGGCTGTGAGAGTGGTGCATTTGCCGACGGGCATCGCAGCTGAATCGCAGGCGGAAAGAAACCAGGAGATGAACCGCGATAAAGCGATGAAAATTTTAAAAGCCAAGCTTATTAAAATCCTGGAGGAAAGGCACGAGCGCGAACTAGGCGCGCTTCGCACTCAAGTCAAGCCGGAGTGGGGGAACCAGTTGAGAAGCTACGTTCTGCACCCCTATCATCTGGTTAAAGATCATAGAACTAAAACGGAAAGCTCCCAACCGGAAAAAGTTTTAGACGGAGATTTAGATAAATTTATTGAAGCCGAATTAGAGCTCTAATCAAACTAGTATGTTAAAATAATAGGTATGATTGCTTTTCAAAATGTTTCAAAAGATTATGGCGTGGACTCGGCGGCCCTGACAGACGTCACTTTTAAGATAGACGATAACGAGTTTGTTTCTCTGGTCGGCCGTTCCGGGTCCGGCAAGTCAACCATCGTCAAGCTTTTAATTGGCGAGGAAAAGCCGACAAAAGGCAGGATTATTCTTGGCAGTAAGGAGGTTAATAAGCTGCGCATGAACGAGCTTCCTTTTTTACGGCGCCAGATCGGTACCGTTTTCCAGGATTTTAGATTATTGCCCACAAAAACCGCTTATGAAAATGTGGCTTTTGCCGCTGAAGTCGCCGGTTTAAAACAGGAAGATATTGACGATTTGACGCCTAAAGTTTTAGACATCGTGGGACTGGGGGAAAAAATCAAGCGTTTTCCCCACGAGCTTTCGGGTGGAGAGAAACAGCGTGTGGCCATCGCGCGCGCGCTTATCCATAGGCCGTCAGTTATCATCGCCGACGAGCCGACCGGCAACCTTGACCCTATTAACGAGCATGAAATCATCAACCTGCTTTTAAAGATTAACGAGCTGGGTACAGCTGTCATCCTCGCTACCCACAGCAAGGATATTATTGATAAACTGCAGAAGAGGGTTATTTCTCTTGATAACGGACGCGTTATTCGCGATGAAAAAATAGGAAAATATATTATATGATCACGACACTTTTTAGAATTATTAAATATGGGTTTCAGGGATTCTGGCGCAACGGCCTGCTTTCGGTTGCGACCATTGTGGTTATGGTTCTGACGTTGATTGTTTTTGAGAGTTTAGTTTTGTTTAGTGTGGTTACAAATACCGCCATCACTTCTCTGCAGGATAAAATTGATATTAGCGCTTATTTTAAAACTACCGCTCCCGAAGACGAGATTATTAAAATAGAACGTTCGTTAAAAGCGCTTGCCGAAGTGAAAAGCGTGGAATATCTTTCCCGCGATAAGGCGCTTGAGATTTTTGAGGAGCGGCATAAAGACGACCCCACTATTTCCAAAGCTCTTGCGGAGCTGGGCGATAACCCGCTTTCCGCGTCTTTGAACGTTAAAGCCAAAGACCCCAAAGAATACGGAGTCATCGCCGCTTATTTAGAAAACGATCAGTTCAAGTCAATTATTGATAAAGTAACTTTCAGTCAGAATCAGTTGGCAATAGAAAGGATGATTAAAATTGCGGATACGGCTAATTTAGTCGGCATTGTCGTTACGATTGCGCTCGCCCTTCTTGCTCTGATCGTTACTTTTAATACAGTTCGACTGGCGATATATTCCAATCGTGAAGAGATCGGCGTCAAGCGTCTGGTGGGGGCCTCCAACTCATATATCCGCGGGCCGTATCTTGTGGAAGGTGTTTTGTATGGATCCGTCGCGGCAGCTATGGTTTTTGCCGTGGGCATCCCCATGCTTCATCTCGTAAATCCCTACGCCGCGGTTTTTATTCCGGAGATGAACCTTCTTGCCTATTTTTATGGTAACTTTTTTGGTCTTTTCGGATATACATTGCTTTTGGGTATTGCTTTGGGTACGATATCATCTAGTATAGCGATAACTCGTTATTTGAAAGTCTAGAGAGGGGGCGATAATGAGAGAGCTTAACGTGGACTCGCGTCCTTTTGTGCGCGGGATGCAGATTGGTTGTTTGTGTAAAGACGTCATTCATCGCAATATCGCGCGTTATCGGGACGAGCTGGATAGGGTCAAAAAGAATCACGCGGAGTTTCTTGGAGAACTCTATTCTCGTCTCTATAAAATGCATTCCGTTGCGATTCAAGAGCTTCTGGGCATGGCTAATGGTTCGCAGACGGTTTTCATGGACATTTTTCTTTTGAATTATCCGGAGATGTGGGGCGGGGAATCCGGCTGCACGACTGTTGCCATCCGCAACCAGTCGGGGGCGTTCATTGTCCACAACGAAGACGAAGAGAACTGGCGGCGGCCTGATGACTATGTTCTGGTGCGGGCGATGGGCGAGGATGGTCGCCCGATTTTCAGCGCCATTTGCACTCCGCCGGAACTTCCCGGCAACGCAGCTTCTTGGAACAAGAATTTTTTCTTTTCCGTTGATTGTATGACGCCGTTCCCAAAACGGACATTGAATGACAAAAACACCCCGCGTTTTTTTGAAGCGCGAAAGCTTTTAGAGCAGTCCTCGCTTGAAGATGCTCTGGTGGTTTTGGACAGTGATGCTTCAGCTTCTGCTTTTCATTATCTTTTCGGAGAGTTTGGAAGCGGGGTGATCTTCTCCGTGGAGAAATTCTATGAAGAGATGAGCGTGTACGCGGTTGAAGATTTTTTCTATCATACAAATCACCCCACACACAAAGCTTTTTCTCAACTAGATCGTGCTCGGTTTTCGCCCAACAGCGTCGCGAGGATGATGACGGTAAAGGCCAAAATCAAGAAGTCCATGAGGTTGCCGGAAGTTGTGTCGGCAATGCTCCACCATCTGCGGCGACCTATTGATGGAAACGATAGTTCTCAAACTTTCGCAACTATTTTTGCCGACTTGAAAAGCCGGAAAGTGTCTTTGGTTGATGAGTTTTAACTGTCTACTAACGCGAACGATCGTTTGAGATAGTAGACATTTAGAATGGAGACAAAGGGAGACGTTGGTTAAATGATGGGCCTTGACAATAAAATACCGCTCTGCTATACTTACTTTTACGTTGGGTGGTCTAGGCGTAGCGGCAAGCTGTGCTGAAAGCTAGGACTGACGGGTGAACTCCGGCAAGTACGCTCTGGTAGGCGGAAAGCGGGGGGTGGCCTAGAGAGGCCCAATAGCCCCCTCGGTCCCAGTGACCATCCGACCTAAAATTAGTTCTTTTTCCTCCTCTCCTCCGGGGATTCTGCTATTCCCCTCCAAGCGCACCGTGGCACCTTCGTAGTGCCCATGCTTGGACTAGGATACGATCCGCAAGGCGGATCGTAAATAACCTCTCTCAAGTGACTCGTTGCCCTCGGGCAGTTCGCTCACTTGACCGGAGGTTGTTTTTTTATTGAGCTTTCTGAACTTTCCACCCCCCTCATAAAAGATGAATAGCTTTGCGTATTGTTATGCACAAAACTATATATCGCGTCTCATCCTTAACTTATATTCAAAAAACCCCAACGACTTCCATAGGACGATTCCCGTTTCATTGCGCGCGTCAACACTTAGCTCAATATTTTTGATATTTTTCATTTTAAACCACTCCTCAAGGCGTAAAAAAAGTTCCTCGGCAATTTTTTGGCGGCGATAGGCCTCTTCCACAAAAACATCATTTAAAACCCCGATCTTTTTAACATTGGCGTAATACGGCGCCTCTTCTATTCCGCCGCGTATATAGGCGATGACACTTCCGTTATCCTCGGCGATAAATACCGCGATATTTTTATCGTCAAACCAATCAGCGATACGTTCTTCCAGATCCTTATACTCCGCTGCCGCCTTATAGTATTCGTCTAACCGATGGTGGAGATCAACCAGTTTTTTAACTAATTTTAAAATTGTCGTTGTGTCGCTCGCTTCGGCTTTGTGAATAATCATATATAATTAATATCACATCCATGCGAGAAGAAGAAATAATCATCGTCGGAGCCGGACTGTCTGGTTTGGGTTGCGCCAAACGTCTTTTTGAGAACGGTAAAAAGTTTAAAATAATTTCAGAGGATATCGGCGGAAGAGTGCTCACCTCGCCCGATGGTGATGTGAATTATGGCGCCTATTATATCACCGAAGACTGTAGGAATATTAAACCCTACGTGGAGAGCGTCCGTATAATGGATCTCGGAGATTATCATTTCCACGAAAACGGCAAGGATTATCACCTTTCTCTTTGGAATATGATGCGGCACGGGAGCGCGCTCCTGCGTCTCTGGAGCGACCTCCGTGAATTTCGTAAGCATTTCAATGCCATGCGAGTTAGATCGCTTGATGAATCCCGCGAAAAACTGATTGAAGCCGACCCGGTGCTCTGTAAATATTATCATGGCAAAGCAGGGGATTATATTAAAGAAAGGGGCCTTGAGAAGCTGACACGGGAATTTTTAGAGCAGGCGCTGTGGGGGTCGTTTTTCGTTGACTGTAGAACTGTTCCGACCTTTATTTTCCTGCAATGTCTAATTCCCATGATCGTGCCAACGTATTCTTTTAAAATGAATTTTCCGAAAATTATGGCCGGCTTTGATGACGCCTTCGTCAAAGATTCTGTCCTTGGTATTTCAAAAACCGGAGACGGCTTTGAATTAAATGCAAAAAGCGGAGATGTTTATCGCGCTAAAAGATTGGTTCTTGCTACGCCCATGACTGTGACTAATAAGCTTATTGCGCCCCAAAAAATCAAAGGGACAATAAACTGCTCCTTTATGCACGTGCGGGGTAAAATCAAACCGCAATATGATGTTAGGGGATATAACTTTTTTGGACTTACCGAGAAAGCCGCCATTTCCAAAGAAACTGATGGGACATTTCTTTATTTTTATACCAAAGGAAACAAGATAAGCCAATACTTTGATAGCTGGCAAGTAATTACGGCAAAATCCTGGGATCCAGCTCTGATGCTTTTGGGTGACGATTATGTAAATCATAACCCCGCCCCCGGTTTGTATCTTGCAAACGATCACGATGTGGCCTCCACCGAAGACGCTTTTATCAGCGGTATGCAGATAGGAAAACTTATATTATGATATAATATATTTATAATCAATTAAAAATATGCAATTAAATAAACAAAAATTTTCGTTAGCGGCAGGAGCGGCGATGGGCATTATTTATATTGTTTGCGCGGTATTTGTATTTTTTTGGCCGGACTTTTCTCTAAAATTATTTGGCTGGCTTGTTCACCTCGTTAATGTTGATAAATTTGCCGGAGACGTGGCTATTACTTCAACAGGATTTTTGGTAGGATTTTTGCAGGCAGTAGTGTATACATATGTTGGTGCGTGGATATTTGCTTGGTTGCATAACAAGTTTGTACAATCTTAGAAAATGGGAAAAAGTCAAAAAATGATTTTGGGTCTTCTGCGGTTCGCGCTCGGCATTCTTTATTTCTATGCCGGTATTACCAAGATTTTAAATCCGGAGTGGACGTCCAAAGGATATTTATTAAGCGCCAAAACTTTTACAGCATTTTACGCGTGGCTCGCCAGCCCCTCTATGCTGCCGATCACGGATTTTATGAATGAGTGGGGGCTGACGCTTCTCGGTGTTTCTTTAATCCTCGGGGTTTTTGTTCGCTTAAGTTCTGTTTTGGGAGCTCTTATGATGATTTTATATTATTTCCCGATCCTGGATTTCCCTTATGTCGGCGCCCACTCTTTTCTAGTTGACGAGCATATTGTCTACGCTTTGGTTCTCCTGTATTTTGCCGCCGTTCGCGCCGGTAGGGTATATGGTTTAGAAAATTGGTGTTCCAATCTTTTGATTTGTTCTAAGCATCCTCGTTTGCGTGAATGGTTGGGGTAGAAAGATCTCCAGAATTAGATTATCTCTATTCCAACCGGGCAATGATCAGATCCGCGCACCCCCGGTAGAATAAAGGCGCTTTTAAGTTTTGAGGAAAAAGCTCTTGAGACAAAAATATAATCCAGGCGCCAACCAAGGTTTCTTTCGCGTGCTTCGTAAGCATAGGGCCACCAAGTATAACCTCCATTTTTGTTATCGAATTTTCTGAAAGAATCCACAAATCCCATAGAAAGCAACTCGCTGATTTTATCGCGTTCTTCGGGGGTGAACATTGTATTGTTCTGATTTTCTTTCGGTCTAGCTAAATCCATCTCGGTATGGGCGATGTTAAAATCCCCGGTAAGAATAATATTTGTTTCCTTAATTTCCTTTAAGTGTTTTAAAAGTTGGTTATAAACCTCCAGCTTGTAGGGCAGGTTTTCTTTAATCCTGCCACCATGGGGGATATAGAGATTGATTAAGGTAAATTCTGGATATTTTAATTCTAAAATACGCCCCTCTTCGTCAAACCTGCTCAAGATCAATCTATCCTTAATGGAAACAGGTTGTTTTTTGGTTAAAACCGCTACGCCGCTATAGCCGGGTTTGTTAGCGGGATTGGAATAGAAATGATATTGAGGCGTGGTAAACAAACCAGTCGGGAAAAGTTCTTCTAAATTATTTTTTTGCGCTTTGATCTCCTGTAAACAAACGATGTCGGGATTGATTGTCTCTACGGATTTCCAAAAACCCTTTTTATGTGCCGAGCGAATTCCATTAACATTCCACGAAATGATTTTCATGCGATTCCGGATATTTTTTACTTTTCATTATTTAAAACGAACGGCGCGGACCGAAACGGCGCGGTTTGAAACGGGACGAAGAAGAGGGACGGCGCGGGCCGAAACCACCGCCACGTCGTCCGCCAAAACCTTCGCGGCCCGGTGAAAAAGGCAGGACACCGGCACGGGGAGGGGGAAGATCGGCTGGAAGTTGGGAAACCGGCAGGGGTTTGCGGATCAATCTTTCAATCATGCGGATATCGCTAAGCTCGGTCGGCATCGCGAAGCTGATGGCGTGACCGCCGGCTCCGGCCCTAGCTGTGCGGCCGATACGGTGCACGTAGTCGTCGGGAGTTCCGGGCAGATCGTAGTTGATGACAAGTTCAATGCCCGAAACATCAATACCACGCGAGGCGATGTCAGTCGCGACAAGTATCCGGTATTTTCCTGTCTTGAATCCGTCCAGGGCCTCGCGGCGTTGATTTAGCGAGCGGTTAGAGTGAATTTCGGCGGTTGTGAGCCCCATAGCAAGAACCTGATGGGCGATTCTTTTAGCGCCGTATTTGGTGCGTGAAAAAATCAAGGTTGACCCCAGGTGTTCCAGAAGCAGTTTTTCAAGCAGGGGCATCTTTTGATCGCGGGAAACGATAAAAAGCTCCTGCGTCACGCGTTCCGCGGTAGTTCCCGCCGGAGCCACCTCTATGCGCACTGGCAGTTTCATGTGTGTCGCCGCGATCTTCATAATTTCAGTAGGCATTGTGGCGGAGAAAAGCATCGTCTGCCTTTCTTTAGGAAGAGCGTTAAAAATTTTCTGGATTTGCGGCGCGAAGCCCATATCCAGCATCCTGTCGGCTTCATCTAAAACCACAACTTTTACCGCATCCAATCGGATCGTTCTTTGCTGAAGGTGATCAATGAGGCGTCCGGGAGTCGCGATCACAATATGTGGATTGGTTGTAAGCGCCCGCAACTGCGATCCGATGTTAATGCCGCCGATTAAGACCACGGTTTTAAGGTTTAGCGCCGCGCCTACGGTTTTTAAAGCTTCATCCACCTGCAAAGCTAGTTCGCGGGTGGGGAGCACGATTAA
This sequence comes from uncultured Candidatus Saccharibacteria bacterium, assembly GCA_964360025.1. Lineage (GTDB taxonomy): Bacteria > Patescibacteriota > Minisyncoccia > UBA6257 > JAUSGH01 > CAYHSY01. The sequence goes on from CAYHUD010000002.1 coordinate 38,348, forward strand.
GCCCCGTCCCTGATTTTGAGCCAGTCGCTGGATCATCGGGATACCGAAAGCCAGAGTTTTACCCGTGCCTGTTTGGGCGATGCCCACGAGATCTTTGCCCTCAATGGCGACAGGTATGGCCTGGGTCTGGATCGGGGTCGGCGTTTCGTATTTAAGCCGAGCGAGGATATCCAAAAGCATCGGCGCTACGCCTAGCGCGGCAAAATTACCCTCGGTATTCGGCGATCGTTCGTCTGATGTGTTCATGGTGTTATTCTACAACAATTTCACTATTTTATCAACTACCCGTAACAATCGATTGGGTTTATGCAATGTGGCTGTGTCTCCTGATAAGCTTTTTACAGCGGCGTTTTAGTGGATTGGTAATATTCTCGGAGAGAGCTGAATAAGTTACCACTGGTTTCAAAGATAGCCACTTCTTTTAACGTTACTTGCAAATTGCGTTTGATATCGCGGAAGGAGGCATGCCATTCGGCGATAACAGTTTTGTCTTCAAGCCAGATATTTTTTAAGTCAAAGGTAATATTGTCTTGTTCCCCAACAACTTTGTTTTGCCAATAAGCGCGAATAGCCTCACGGCCGATGTTTTCCGGCTCATGCGGATCGTTATACGCGGCGTTATCAGTAAAAATTGTAACGATTAGGTCGGGATTTTTGGTGACCCAAGCACGTCCATAAATTTCTAACAATTCAAGGGCTTTTTGTTTAGTCATGGCTGCGGGACCTGGATTCGAACCAAGATACTCGCCTTCAGAGGGCGATGTCCTACCATTAGACGATCCCGCAATCTGCTTCTGAATATTACCAATTATACCGGGAAAACAGGATTTAGACAATAGATAACGAGAACAAAAAAAACCGATAGCGACGCGCGCAATCGGCTTATTTCTTCCGTAAAACATTCGTTGACTTAGTTTTCCTCTATTTTTGTTTTCCGTATTGCTTCTTGGATTGCTTCCGGATATTCCGGGCTATGTGGGCTAGTCTTTTTCGCGGCTTCTCTCATAACGTTGGCCCGGGGGTCGTTTTCTGGTGGGTTATAGGTCTCTACTTCTTCGGTGAACTCTGAGAGTGGCGGCAACTTTTTCCGACCCATAAATTGAACCAATTCTTTGTAGGCTTCTTCTACTGTATTGCCCGGACAGGAGCAGTCGCACCACGCGGCGTTTTTGAAAGGAACCTGACGGGCGGAGCAAACAAAATTGCCGAGCCAAGTTTTTTCCCAAGTCGTTTTTTTCCAGACGGGTCCGATGTCATAAGCCCTTTCCCAGCCGGGGAATAACAGAAAAAACCCGCGTTTACGCATAAATCTTACTTGTTTCCCGGGTGTAAGCGCTGATACCCACGGAGAGTTTTGTGGAACGTCTACAAACGCTACTCTTTGAGGAAAACAACCTACTTCTGTAAGTTTAACGCACAGAGTCGGATTGTAACTGAACTTTGTCCTAATATATTCTTCTATTTCGTTCACTTCCCAGACTACGTCACTTAATATTGAGAGTTCTTTTCTCGCGTAAATCAACCACTGGTCACAGATCTGATAAACGAGTAACGAAAAAGCACAAAAAAGGAAAATGTCAGAAAAATCTAACGATTCATGATGTGTCAAATAGCGTAATCCAAAAGCTATCAAAGAGCTAGTTAAAGACCAGACGAGAATCAGTAGTAAATGGCGGAGAAAGTTCTCATCCAGAAGACGATCATCAAAGAAGGAGTCGCGTTTAGGCATTAGCAGTCTCCTGTCTTGGGTTGTAAAAACCACCATTACTTTACTAAATAAAACGTCGTTAGTCAACGACCTTGTTTTTAGATTGAAACAAATCTAAACTTAAATATATATGAAAAACGAATTTCAGCCGGAAAAATTAAAAATTACGAAAGACCTTAAGGGGATGAGTTTAAAATCTATTCAGGAGCACTTTAAGCTTTACGAGGGTTATGTTAAAAAAACTAACGAAATCCAAAAAAAGCTAGAAACCGCGGAAAAATCCGAGGCAAATGGAGTATACAGCGCTTACGGCGAGCTTCGCCGCCAGGAAACTTTCGCCGTCAATGGAATGAAACTGCACGAAGTTTATTTTGGGCACCTGGGGGAGATTGCCCCGCCACAAGTTTTAAATAAGGAAGGCGGGGTCCCGCCGGAGGCGGTGACCGCGGCGTCGCAGACTCCTCCTCGCAATGACGGATTGATAAAAAAAATGATTGAGAAAGAGTTTGGGAGCGTGGAAGCGTGGAAAGAAGGGATGGTGGCGACGGGACTTTCAGCAAGGGGATGGGCGATTTTGGCCTTTGATTTTAAAGATAATCGCTTACATATATATGGAAGCGACGCGCAAAATGTGGGCGCAGTCTGGGGCGCTATCCCGCTCGTGGCTCTGGACGTTTACGAGCACGCCTATTTTATGGATCACGGCACCAATCGCAAAGCATATTTAGAGGGTTTTTTCAAAAACCTGAACTGGGAAACCGCAAATGTTATTATTAAAGAGCATGGGCTGGATAAGAAACATAATAAATAAAAATATTTACAATGAGCTTTTTTTCTAAGGCAAAAAAGTTGTTTAAAAAGACCGTTAGCGGCAAGGATCGCGGAGCGGAGGAGATTAAAGAACCGGTTGGATCAAAATCTCCGGGGGGTTTACCAAAAACAGACATCACCAGAAGTACGCCGACGCGCGAAGCGATTGAGAGCGAGCTTTTGCGAGGCAGTGAGACCTCCATCATCGGACTCGTTGATCTTTTAATCCAATATTCTTACGAATTGCGCGCTTCCGATATTCATATTGAGCCGGAGTCGGAAAGGATGCGCATCCGTTTTCGCGTGGATGGCGTGATGCATGATATTTTTGTTTTCCCCAAAGCGCTTCAGTCAGAGATTATTACCCGCATTAAGGTATTATCGGGTTTGCGTATTGACGAGCATCAGGCGGCTCAAGACGGCCGTTTCAAAGCGCCGATCAAAGAAGTGGGTTATGTGGACGTGCGTATTTCCATCGCCCCGACTTATTACGGCGAAAACTGCATTATGCGTATTCTGGCGAACAAAACCGAAGAGTTTACTCTGGAGAAACTCGGTTTTGAAGGCGTTGATTTAGAGAGAATCCGGGATGCCATTACGAAACCCTATGGTATGATTTTGGCCACAGGCCCCACCGGTTCAGGAAAAACAACGACTCTTTATACTGTTTTACAAAAATTAAATACTCCCGAGGTTGCGATTATTACAATCGAAGACCCGATAGAGTATTCCATAGAGGGCGTGGATCAAATCCAGGTTAACGCTAAAACGGGTATCACCTTTGCCGCCGGACTGCGCTCAATTTTGCGCCAAGACCCGAACATCATCATGGTGGGCGAAATTAGAGACGAAGAAACCGCCGGTATCGCCGTAAATGCCGCCCTAACCGGTCACTTATTGCTTTCTACTTTGCACACCAACGACGCCCCGACGGCGCTCCCGCGGCTTTTGGATATGAAAGTGGAGCCGTTTCTTATTGCCTCAACCGTCAATGTGATTATCGGCCAGCGGCTTCTTCGTCGCATTTGCGATGAGTGTAAGGTTGAGCTCAAGGCAACGGGCGCGGAGCTTGCTTCTTTAAAGCAGGTTATTAGGCCCGAAATTTTGGGGGATAATAAAACCTTTTTTAAAGGGAAGGGATGTCCCTCGTGTGATGACACCGGATATAAAAGCCGCATCGGTATCCATGAAGTGCTTCTGGTGGATGACGAAATGCGCGAGGCGATTATGAGCCGCGTCAATGCCGCGGAAATCAAAAAAATTGCCGTTAAAAATGGCATGCGGCCGATGCTTGAGGACGCTTTTCAAAAAGCTCTGCAGGGGCAGACGACAATAGAAGAAATTTTGCGCGTTATCAGAGAGTAAACCGTCTCGTGTGGTATAATTAAATAATGCCTCCCAGAAAGATCTTAAAAAAAGAGGATATTTCCGGTATCAAAACTCCCGTTGAAGAACAGCCGATTAAACCCCCGGCGGCGACTTCGGAAATTAAATCCGTAAAACCGGAGCCGTCTGTTAAAAAATCTGCTTGGTGGCGGAAAGATCTGTCTTTCGGAGCGTTTTTCGGCGTATCGCTTCAGGAGCAAATACTTTTTGCGCGACATCTGTCGCTCATGGCTAAAGCCGGGGTCTCGGTTCTAGACAGTCTTCAGCTTTTAAAAAAACAGACGCGTTCCGGCGCGATGATTAGTATTTTGGACAGCGCGTCTAGAGGTGTTGCCGAGGGACAGTTTCTTTCTGCCGCGCTCGCGCCGCACAAAAATGCTTTTGGGGATCTATTCTTGAATATCGTTAAAATAGGGGAGACAAGCGGAACTTTGCCGGAAAATTTAACCTATCTGGCTGAAGAGCTTAGCAAGAAGAGCCAACTGCAAAGCAAAATACGGGGAGCCATGATTTACCCCGCGATTATCGTTATTGGTGTTATTTCTATCATCAGTTTTCTCGTGTTCTTTCTTTTCCCTAAAATTATTCCCGTTTTTAAAACTTTAAACGTTCAGCTGCCGCTGCCGACTCGCATCTTGATTGCGGTGGCCAATTTTGCCCAGGCATACACTATTTCTATCGCTCTCGGCATTCTGGCTCTAATAATCATCTTTTGGCTGATTCTTAAAATTCGAAGAGTTAAAAAATTTTTTCACCGCTTTTTGTTGATGATTCCGATTGTCGGTTCATTATCGCGCGCCGTGAACATGTCCAGTTTTTGTCGCACGCTCTCCATTCTTTTGCGGAGCGGTTCCAGAATAGTGGAGTCGTTGGGCACCTCCGGAAATACCTTGGGGAATTTGATTTATCGCGACAAGATTATAGAAGCCGGGGAGGTGGTGCGTAAAGGCGGACAGCTCTCTGAACACCTTGAACAATTCCCTAAACTTTTTTCGCCCATGCTTTCGCAGATGATTTTTGTCGGCGAGAAAACCGGAAATTTAAGCGAAACTCTGCAATATCTCGGCGGTTTCTACGAGGAAGAGATTGATAATACCACCAAAAACCTTTCTACAACCATAGAACCGATTTTGCTGATTATTCTGGGCGGTATTGTCGGTTTCGTGGCTATCGCGGTTATTACTCCGATTTACGGCATTACGCAGGGCGTGTAAATGAACAAGGGATTTACAATAATTGAAGTGGTAGTCACTTTGGGAATTTTGGCGATTATTTTTGGCGCAACGGCGCCCATTAATTGGGAGTTTTATCAAAAGATTGAACTGAGAACTGAATATAATAACTATTTGTCCTATCTGAAATTAGCTCGCGCCGCGTCTCTGGCAAATAAAAATGCTTCCGCTCACGGAGTTTATGTAGGATTAAACAATGTCACCGTTTTTGAGGGAAATAGTTACGCCCTACGGAATCAATCCCAAGATCAGATCTTTTCCCTGTCGTCTTTGGTTACGGTAACGGGAGCGACGGAGATAATTTTTAATCCGCTTTCGGCGAACACGACCAACTCCACAATTACCCTCTCTAATTCCCTGGGGGTTTATAATATAGACATCAATACGCAAGGAAAAATAGAATAAATATGTTTTTATCTTCCAGAAAAGGTCAGAGTTTAATAGAAATTCTTATCGCGGTCGCTATTTTTACGACTGTCGTGGGCGCCGTTACTATTGCCTTTAGCGGCGGGCAAATTTCCTCTGTTGACGCCGAAAAAGCTATCAACGCCGGAGAATATGCCGTAGAGGGGCGCGAAGCCGTGCGCTCCATCTCTAACAGGTCGTGGAATGAACTTACGGACGGCGTGTATGGATTAAAATTTGTAAACGGGGAATGGACATTTTCGGGCGCAAGCGACGCGAGGGGGGATTTTACAAGAACTGTTTCCATTGCTTCTTTAGATTCCAATACTAAAATAGCGACGACGACGATTGCTTGGACATCCGGTCCCTTCCGCAATCAAGAAACGGAAATAGTGGAACAACTGATGCGGTGGAGTAATCCTGTTCAGGGGGTGTGTAAAATAGGTCCGCTTGCGGGCGATTGGGCTCATCCACAAAGTATCGGTTCCGGTGACATCGGCGCGGGAAATTCCGGGACCGATGTTGTGGTCAAGCTGCCCTACGTCTATGTGAGCGGGACGGCGGCTACCGGGGCCAAGCATGACATTTTTGTTTTTGATGTAAGTAATCCGATCCAACCCAATATGGTGAGATCGTTGGATATCGGAAGCGGCGGTATTAACTCGCTTTTTCTGAAAGGCAATTACTTATACGCCGCCTCGCCAAACGACTCCAAGGAACTGATTATTTTTGATATTTCCAATCCGCTTAACATCAATCAAGCTGGATTTTATAATTTACCCGGAAGTGCTGACGCCATTTCGGTTTACGTTTTTAGTGATACTGCGACTATCGGCAGAACCGAGTCCGCTACAAATGAGCTGACCTTCTTAAATGTCTCAAACCCCGTATCGCCGCAGATTATTTCCGAGATTTCGACCGGCGGCAATATCTATGATTTTACGGCGAGCGGGGATCGTCTTTATTTTACGAGCCAGCAGTCGGACCCCGATATTTGGGTTTATGATATTTCTAATCCCCTAAATCCGTCTTTTGTTACGAATTACGATATTCCGGGAACGACGGAAGATATCAGTCTGTTTATCCAGGAAAGCTCCGCGGGCGGAGGAACTCTTAATATCCTTGACGGCAATATTCAAAATGAAATGATTGTTATCGGAGCGACAACGACTTTGTCTTCGGGGTGGTATGTTCGCGACCGCTTGGGTGTCTTGGGCGACCCCAACGATATCGTTTGCGTGGAGGGCGAACTCGCATTTTTAGCCACGACAAACAGCAATAAAGAATTTTTGATTTTAAATATTACCGACCCGGACAATATCACCGAATACGCTTATTTGAATTTTCCGCAATCGGGGAGCGGCATAGACTTTGTGGATAATAAGGTTTTTATGTCGGTGCGCAGCAATGATTCGTTAAGAATAATAACAGCCGGACCATAACTATGAAATTTAATTCGCGCAGGGGGTTTACCCTGATAGAAACAATTCTCTACACCGGAATTCTCTCCGTAATTATCGGTTCTTTTTTGTTAATTTTATATAATATTGCCGGGCACAGTGAGAGTAGTTTAAGGAATATTGACTTGATAGATCAAAAACAGTTTATTATTCAAAAAATCGATTGGTTCTTACAGAGCGTGGCAGCTGTTAATAATCCCACGGCGGGTTCTTCGGGAGCAGTCCTTTCTGTAAATAAAGTCAGTTATGCCTCAAATCCTATTGTTGTAGATCTATCTTCCGGAGTTCTTCGTGTCAGCGAGGGTGGAGGGGGCGCGATCAATCTTACCCCCACTGGAATAACAGTGTCGGGACTTAGCTTCACGCATACGGCGAGCCCTAACGAAACACGCGTCCGAACGGTTATGACCTTAACCAACGCCGCCACCTCTACAACTATTGATTTTGTAAAAATTATCAGATAATTAATATGCGACGTAATTATTTATTGCCTAAAAACGAAAAAGGATATATAGCAATTATTGTTGCTTTGATATTTTCCGCAATTACGATCGCTGCCGCTTTTTCCGTAGGCACGTCCGGACTTCTTTCCCGCAACTCCAAGGTTGATTTTGCGAACAAGGCGGCTAGTTTTGCCGCGGCGCGGGCCTGTCTGGATAGAGCCCGGCTCCAATTATCGCAAAACTCTCTTTATGCGGGCAACGAAAGTTTGCAAATTTATGATTATCAATGCACTGTTGTTTCCGTAGAAACGAGCGGACCAAACAGGATTATTAAAACTTCGTCCTCCGTATTCGGCGCGACAACCAACCTCAGGCTGACAGTTGACAGCTCGTTTGCCAGTGTTAGTTTTGAAGAAGTCGTATCGCATTAATCCCGTTAGAGTTCGACAGGCCACGCATTTATGGAAACCACATCAGACAACACGCAACTTATTTTAATTAAAAACTTATTTATCGAACTCTAACGGGATGAAAACAAACAGGGGATTTACTTTATTTGAACTGCTAATTTCTCTCGGGATATTGACCGTTATCTTTGGTGCGACGCTTTATTTTTTGAATCCGGCAAAACAGCTCGCCGTTTCCAGAAATGATAGGCGCGAAGCCGATCTGAATACTATTATTAACGCCATTGGTCAGAATGCGGCCGATAACCGCGGGGTTTTTACTTGCTTAGCGGGAACACCCTCGGCCAGTTCCACGCGTATGGCCATGGGAGCAGATAATTATAATATCGCCCCGTGCCTTGTGCCCGCGTATCTTTCACGCATGCCTTATGACCCCGTAGAATCGGGCGCCCACTTTGTTTCCGTCTCGGATTACGATACCGTTTATGCGATCGCCCGCAATCCGGCAACAGGACGTATCACGGTTTCCGCTATTTATCCCGAGCTTGATGAAATTATTGCCGTTACGCGTTGATTTTATGTTATATTAATTTTATGGCTAAAAAGATTCTAATTGTTGAAGACGAAACTCTTATTGCCGGATCCATCGTTGATTTTCTTAAAAAGAAAGGATATGACGCCGTCTCCGCAGGCAGCGGAGATGCGGCCCTGGAGGAGCTCGCCAACGGAAAGCCGGATCTGATTCTTTTAGATATTGTTATGCCCCGCATGGACGGGATTACACTGCTAAAACAGCTGCAACACCCCGACTGCGATTGCCGAAATATCCCCATCATTATTTTCAGCAATGTTCCCGGAAAGAAAAAATGGATTGAAGATATGGGTCTGCGCGTGGAAGATTATTTGATTAAAGCAAAAACTCCGCTGCCGGAGTTGGAAAATAAAATCAAAAATATTTTAGGGTCTTAAAATATCGGTAGATTAATTGCAACTGGTTTCTTGCCTTCTTCTTGGATTCTTAAGATCGTTAATTTCCCATCAGTTAAGTTCGCCCCCAGAATTTTTGTGCGGATTTGTTTGCCGCTTTTTTCTATAAACGCGTAAACTCCCGGCTCGGGATTCAAGGCACGAATTTTTTTATGCATTATCGCGGGATCGTCTTTTTTTAGGTCTAACAACCCGTCATTTGTTGAGAATTTTTTCGTGAAAGTTGCTTCGTCGTGATTTTGCGGCCGGGACTTTATTTTGTCGTTTAAAAAATCAGGCAGGGTTTTTATCAACAACTCCGAACTGAGCTTCGCGAGTTTATCGGAGAGGGTGATATGGGTATCACCCGGAGTTATCGGTATTTCATTACTTGCCAGAATATCGCCGTGATCTACTTTTTCATCAAGAAGATAGAGCGTGATGCCCGTTTTAGATTCTCCCCCGAGTATCGCCGATTGGATTGGCGATGCACCGCGGTATTTGGGTAGAAGAGAGGGGTGAACGCCTAGAACCCCCCGGCGGGGGATTTTGATAATCTCCGTCGGAATAATTTTGGCATAGGCGCAAACGATGAAAAAATCCCATTCGCCGGATAATTCTGGCGCTATCGCCGTAGGTTTTTCCGGTTGATAGATTGGGATATTATATTTTTGCGCGAGAACTTTTGTTTCCGGAGCGGTAAGAATTTTTTTCCTCCCCGCTGGTTTATCGGGATTGGCAACTACAAGCGCGGGCGGCATTCCTGCGTTTATTAAGTCTTGCAAAATCCTTGCGGCAAAGTTAGGCGTCCCGAAAAATACGTATCTCATCCCGTTAGAAGCAGATCGCGATTAACGCCAATCTACGATTATTTTTATAATTTCTATGCATATGATTCATGATGTTTTTGTTATAACACGAGCCGATCGCGGCTTCTAACGGGATTTCTTTTCTACAACAACACTGAACATTTCTTTTGCCCTATCAATAAAAAGCTTACCGTTTAAGTGATCCGTTTCGTGTTGAAAAACTTTTGCCAGAAGACCCCAGGCCTTGAGTTTGATGGGAGATCCGTTTTTATCAAACCCCTTAAGCGTCACCCGCGAAGATCTTTCTACTGGGCCGTATTTTAGAGGAACGCTTAAACAACCCTCGTCCATCGTATCTTTTTCCTCTGATTCTTGGATTATTTCGGGATTGAAAACCGCGTAAAATTTATTAGCGACCTGAGCTACGAATACCTTTATATTAAGACCGATTTGATTTGCGGAAAGTCCTATACCGTCCGCCTCTTTCATCGCGAAACGCATGGATTTTACCAGTTCGTTAATTTCTTTCTGCGAGAACTTGGAGAAATCAAAAAGAACGGTTTTATGCCGCAGAAATTTTTCATCTTCTGGTTTTTCGATTGTTACTATTTCCATAATTCCTGCCAATATTACCTTATTTTTGTGGCGAATGCAATACTTTCATGAAATAAGCGCCTTTATTTTTAACATCCTTCCTTTCCGCCACCGACTTGGCGACAATAAGAAGTTTGTCCTTTCCCAGATCTCTTGCCAGCTTGATATATAGGGACTTATGCGCCCGATCGCTTAGGATATCGGCAACTTCCAGACCCACGAGTTGGAATTCTTTGTATACATGGGATTCTTCTTTCCGTTCAGCGAGTTTTTTTAGATATTTCCCCCCCGTGTCGGCGAATGATTTCATGACTTAATTCTATGATATTATGAATATAAATCCAAACTATGCCACAGAAACGTGTTTTCATCGCCATCAATCTGCCCGAGTCGGTTAAAAAACAGATTGATGCCGAGTTATTGGTTTTACGAGAGAAATTACCTCAAGGCACGCGTTTTGTCGCCCGCGAGGACTGGCATATCACCGTCTCATTTTTATCCCAGCAGTCGGATGAAAGCATCGGCGAAATTATCGGGGCGATGTCCTCGGTTATGCCGCGGACAGCGGCTCCGGAGATAAGATTTGAGGATATGGTGTATGGACCAGAGGAAAGGTCCCCGCGCATGGTCTGGATCGTTGCTTCTCTTAAAAGCTCGTCTTTGCTCGGCGATATAAAACATATCTTAGAAGAAGAGCTTATTCAGAGAAAGGTACGACTAGGGGAGGGTGACAGAAAGTTCTCTGGCCACATTACGCTTGCTCGTTTGAACAACTTTGATACGCCGCCGCCCCCATTGGAAAACAAGGTCAATTTTAGTTTTATTCCGGAAAGCTTGGATCTGATGGAGTCACAGCCTTCGCATTCCGGCCCTAGATATCACTCTTTAACCGCGATGGATTTTCAACAATAATTTAGGTAGAATATCCTAATAACAATGAAAAAAATTCTTAATAATCCGTTTCGTGTTTGGTTGGCCTTATGCCTCCTTGGTTTGGTCGTCCTCTCAAGTTCTGTTTATGTCGGATACGGCTTGGGCATAAAATATCCGGAAACCATTTTAGTCAAAAATATCGTCAATGTTGACCCCGATTTTAAAACCACGGGCGATTTTAGCGTTTTCTGGCAGGTATGGGGCATGATCAAAAGTGATTATTTGAGAAGCGCGTCCACTACAGAAAAGCTGATGGTTTATGGAGCGATTGACGGACTCGTTAATTCTCTGGGCGATCCCAATACTGTATTTTTCCCGCCCGAAGACGCCCAAAAGTTTACCGAGGACGTTAACGGTAAATTTGGCGGCATTGGAGCGGAGATCGGCATTAGAAATGAACAGTTGCTGATCGTAGCACCGCTTAAGGATTCTCCCGCGGAAAAAGCCGGAATAAGAAGCGGTGATAAAATTCTGGCCATAGACAAGGAAAATACAAATGGTATCAAAGTAAATGACGCAGTTAAAAAAATAAGAGGGGAAATCGGCACTAAAGTAACGCTCGCCATTTTAAGAAACGGCTGGGAAACTCCGCGTGATTTTACGATTGTTCGCGGTGAGATAATTATTCCCACTCTTGATTTCAAGCGGCTTCCCGACGAGGTTGGGTACATACGCATCAGAAGTTTCAACGAAAACGCCCCCCAGTTATTTCTGGATGCGGCGCGGGAACTTCTGGCGCCGCCGGGCTTAAACGGCATGATTCTGGACTTGCGGGATGATCCGGGCGGATTCTTGGAGGTGGCGGTAAATATCGCCGGCTGGTTTATGGATCCTAATTCCGTCGTTGCGGTTCAGGAGTATAGCGACCCCGCAAATAAAAGAGTTTATACAAGCTATGGCAATGGAGTCCTAAAGCCGATCCCTATCGTAGTGATCGTCAATCAGGGTTCTGCCTCTGCCTCGGAAATATTAGCGGGAGCTTTGCGTGATAATATCGGCGCGGTCTTAGTGGGCGAGGAAACATTCGGTAAGGGCACCGTGCAGGAGCTCCGTCGCTTGAAGGATGGTTCCAGTCTTAAATTGACTATTTCCCACTGGCTGCTTCCTAAAGGAGACATGATAGACAAAAATGGCATTAATCCGGATTATGAGGTAAAGCTTTCGGAAGAGGATATTAAAGCCGAACGCGATCCCCAGCTGGATAAAGCCAAATCAATAATGAATGACTTGATTAAGAAGATGCTCGCCAAACAGCCCCGCTCATGAAGGTTATTCTTTTAACCGACGTAAAAGGAGTCGGAAAGAAATATGAGCTGAAAGATGTGCCGGACGGTTACGGGCGGAACTTTTTAATTGCTAAAAATCTTGCCGCGCCGGCAACTTCCCGGATGATGGCTGAAAAGAATAAGTGGGACGCAACAACGGCGGCGGCAAAGAAGAAGCAGGAAGCTTTGGCTTTGAATATTGCCCAAGAACGGTTGCTCTTCTTTTTAAAAGCCGAGGGCAACTCTGTTTTTGGGTCGGTAACTCGCGATGATATTAAAAAAGCCCTGGGTGAGCGGGGTTATAGTACGGCGGAAGTAGAGCTTTTAAAGGCCATTAAAGCGTTGGGTGAATATGATATCAGTGTGCGTTTGGGTCTGGGAGTTAAATCAAAAATTAAAGTCGTAGTTACGGCTGCGGAGTAATAAAAATACCCTCAAGGGGGTATTTTTATTTAGCGGAAGGAGTAACTATTTTCACTATTTTTGCGTATCTGACATTACGGTCAAATCTTGTTTTCTTTGTAGATGCTATCATGACCGTGCCGGCTTTTTTGGCGTAAAGCGTATCATCTGCGCCCTGGGCGACACCCACACCTACGAGAAACTTAGATCCTCTTTGGCGAATTATAATTTCGCCCGGTTTAACCGCTTCTCCGTGATTTTTTTTAATGCCGAGACGTTTTGACGCCGAATCTCGGCCTAATTTAGTTGAGCCAGTAGATTTAGTAGATGCCATGTTGCTATATAAGCCATTATATTCTATCTTTATCCCAATGTCAAATTGGTTAAAAACTCTCTATATCATCACAGTTATTCTCATTATATCGGCCTCTTTCGCGGCGGGCTATCTTTTGGGCCACAACAATAACCGCACCCCCATTATCATTGATGGCGGTGTTTTAAGGCAATTATAAATACGGGCTATCCCAGACGGTCGTTTTTAATGAAGATCACAAGACCCCTAAGCCAAACTTTGATCGCGCGTGAGAAGGGGAGAATGGAAAGCAGGTAATTAAGCTCCACCAATCCTTTGAAAATCCACGCTGGCAATCCGGAAAAGACAAAATTACCGATTTTTGCTATCGCATATTTTCCTCCCACGGGGATAATATACGGATATTCCCGGGGCGCGAACACTTTTTTCTTGGCAACCTTAATTATTTTATTTTCCAGCTTTATCTCCTCTATAATATTATGGGCCACGATTTTTGCCTGCAGGATGGCCGTACGCGCCACCATCGGCATTGCCTTTTTGGTTTCCTGATTATAAAAACAGACAGCGTCTCCGATACCGTAAACTTTGCCGAAAAGTTGCAAATTGGGAGTTTCGGGCAAGCACTCCATTTCTCCGGGAACGACGATTCTGCCGCCATCCAGTTTCAAGGGTAGGGTCCCCAAAAAAGATGAGGCCTTTACTCCTCCGGTCCAGATTAAAATATCGTAAGGCAGTTCTCTGCCGCCCTCCAATATCACATTGTTTGCGGTCGCGGAAGCAATTTTTGCCGGCGCGACAACGGAAACACCTAGATGTCGCAGGCGTTTTTCCGCCAGCTCTGAAATTCTAGGAAGAAAACCGGAGAGAACCTCGGGCTGCGCGCCAATAATGCTTACTCTGAAACGGCAATCTTTTTTAAAATTAGCTTCAAGCTCGCAGAGCCATTCTTGAAGTTCGCCCGCCAACTCTACCCCGGTGGATCCCGCCCCGCCGACGACGATTTTTAAATCTTTTTTGCCACCGAGATATAAATTTAAGATTTTATCGCGCAGCTTGATTGCGTCCATAAATGTCTTAAAGCTTGAAGAATTTTCCGTGAGCCCGGGAATATTGAAATAATTAGTTTCCGCACCCAATGCCAAAACCAGATAATCAAATTGCAGCTCCGGATCATCTGCCAGGGTAAGACTTCCTCCCAGAAGATTAAGCTTGGTAACTTTGTCATTTATGAAATCAACGGGCAAATTTTTAATTAATTCAGTGATTGGGAACGTAATTATATTTTTAAGTTCCAGATAGCTGGCGGTTTCTTTTGATGTTGTGGCGGCTTCGTACAGAGTCGGGGTGTAGGTGTGATAGGCGTTTCTATCCACTAAGATTACGCGATATTTATCCGCCAAGTTCAAATTGTGTAATTTGCGTCCGATTGTCAGCGCGCATTTTAACCCCCCGAACCCCGCGCCAAGAATAGCGATTGTCTTTTTTCCCGTGTCCATAATATAATTTTATCATATTTAACTTTATGCGTTTTTTATCTAAAATTGCCAAACAAGACCTTTCACGGGAAATTTGTATTTTGCGTGTAGATTTCAATGTTGAAAATTGGCAGGATTCTCTGCGCATCCAAGCTTCCATCCCTACCATCAAATGTCTTTTGGATCGGCGAGCGCGAGTGATTATTTTAAGTCATCGCGGCCGACACAAAGAAGCTGATAATATTGCGCCCGATCCTTCGCTCACGCTTTCTGCCTGTATTCCTGTTTTGTCGCGCGAATTGAGTACTGCAATAAACTTTCTGGAGGGGTTTGATTTTCCGGATATGCGCGAAAAGATTTCACGCGCCTTGCCCGGTTCGGTTTTCCTGTTGGAAAATTTACGCTTTCATAAAGGCGAGGAGAAAAATGACGCGAAATTCGCCCGCGAGCTTGCTTCGCTCGGGACTTTGTATGTAAATGACGCCTTCGCCGTTTCTCATCGCAAAAATGCCTCTATTGTGGGGATTACAAAATATATGCCATCTTATGCCGGCTTGCTTTTTGAAAAAGAGGTCGCTGTCTTGTCAGAGATTATGCGCGCCAAAAAACATCCGCTGGTCGTTATTCTGGGTGGCGGAAAAACCGATGATAAATTGGGTGTTTTAAAAAATCTCTGGCGTGTAGCGGATTTCTTTCTTTTAGGTGGCGGTCCGGGAAATACGGCTCTTAAGGCGGGCGGTGTAAATGTCGGCGATTCCGTGCATGACGCTCGACTGGCAAAGACGATGAAAAAAACACTGATTGATAAAAAAGTTATTGTTCCGGTTGATTGGATTTTTGAAGAAAACAAGATTTTGGATATTGGCCTGGAAACCATAGAAAATTTCAAAAAATATATCGGCAGGGCCCGGATGATCATCTGGAACGGCCCGCTGGGTCTTTTTGAAGATGCTAAATATGCCGTGGGATCAAACGCTGTTGCTGAGGCCATTGCCCAGAGCAGGGCGTTTTCTGTCATCGGCGGGGGAGAGACGACACAGCTCGTCTTATCCTTACACCTGCAAAATAAATTTTCCCACCTCTCAACGGGCGGCGGCGCCATGCTGGAATTTCTGGCCGGAAAAAAACTTCCCGGTATTATCGCGTTAAATAAATAATTTTAAAATGAAAAACATTGTCATAATTTATCACGGAAATTGTCAGGACGGCTTCGGCGGCGCCTGGGCGGCATGGAAAAAGTTTGGCGACAAAGCCGAATATCTGCCGGTCAAGCCCGGCGCCATGCCGGAGGCAGTGATTGAGAATAAAGAAGTTTATTTCATAGACACGACGCCCAAAATTGAAGAAATTAAAAAACTGATTGATAAAAACAAACGCGTTACAGTCATTGATCACCATATTACGGGAGAAGAGGCGGCAAAATTGACCGTAGAACCTTCGTTCGCCATAAAAAATTCGGGATGCGTTCTTGCTTGGAAATATTTTCATCCGCAAAAACCCGTGCCTAAGTTACTGGAATATCTTGAAGATAATGATCTTTGGAGATTTAAAATACCCAAAAGCAAAGAAGTCTTTTCTTTTATGTGTTCGGTGGAGTTTACTTTTAAAATAAGAAGCTCGATTGCCGCCATATTGGAAAAACCGAAAGGCCGGAGGGAAATAATTGAAAAAGGCGCCGCCCTTTTAAAATATGAACAAAAACTTGTTAATGAAATCACGACAAAGGACGCGGAACAAGCAGAATTTAAAGGTTACAAAATTTTAATAATAAACTCCCCGTTTTTTCAGTCAAACATAGGACATGTGCTTTCTAAAATTCAACCCCCCATGGGTTTGATCTGGCATGAGACGGACGGAAAAATTAAAGTGTCTCTGCGTTCCGATGGCACGGTGGATGTTTCTAAAATCGCCGCCCAGTTTGGCGGCGGGGGACATAAAGCCGCGGCAGGATTTTCTTTTTCGGCCGACGATCCCAAGCCCTGGAAGTTAATCCGCGAATAATATGGATAAGATCATTATCTATACCGACGGAGGAGCGCGGGGCAATCCCGGGCCATCCGCTTGCGGCTATACAATAAACGATACGCCCTACGGCGAGTATTTGGGGCACGGGACTAATAACGAAGCCGAGTATCGCGGAGTAATTGAGGCGCTTAAAAAAGTTTTTGCCCAGCTAGGCAAAGCAAAATCATTGTTAGCGGAAATAGAAGTCCGCATGGATTCCGAGCTGATAGAGCGACAACTCACGGGTGAATATCGCGTAAAACAACCGCATCTTAAAATTTTATTTACGGACGCCCATAATGAAATCAAAAACTTTAAAAAAGTTGTTTTTGTTCATATCCCCCGCGAGAAAAACAAGAAGGCCGACGCCATGGTTAATAAAATATTAGACGAACGTTAATACGCCCATGGAAAAAATTAAAATTTCTCAAGTTGAGGAAGAAATCAAAGCCGCTCCCAAAAGGATGCCTGACGAAAAAGCGGAAAAGATTTTAGACAAAGTTGATTTCCTTGCGTTGTTCGACACCCTTAGAGTCATCGGCTACTATGACTTCCAGCGCAACGAATCTGATCCCATAAATGACCTAAGAGACCTCGGAAGACTAGTCATTGAACTTAGGGATAAATTATCCGGTTACGATACTATTTTAAGCGACGATGCCGGTGGGAGGTTGCCGTCTTTATTGATTAGAAAGCTGGCTAAGACCGAAGGGACGATTCGTGATATTAAAAACGGACCCGATTTATATTTTTTAGCCAGCGGGCGCAAACCCCTGGATCCCAAAAAAGAACCGGGGTTTGTAAGTCGCTCCGCGGCGATAGAAAAATTCTTAGAAAAAAACGCCCGTGATTTTGGTAAAACCCTATTAGTGACCGAACACATTGAGACGGGCGGCAGCATACAACAACTTATTGAGATGCTTATTAAGCTCGGGGTGGATTTTGATGTTGCTACAATTTCAATAAAATATAATGACTTCGAAAATTACATCGATCATTCATACACGAACCCTCTAATAAACAGGCTTTATTATGGATCAAAAGGAAATCATTCCGGGGCGGAACTTTTTTATGATTCATCTAAATCCGGCATGATGGCCGGAGTTTCTAAAGATAATTCTGTCGGCGCTCATCCGATCAAAATCTCCGGGGATGAAGCGCTCGTTAAGGGATCAAGAGGGGATATTGATTTGTTAGCCAAGGAATTTGAAAAATTGTTATAAAACAAAATCGCCCTTGCGGGCGATTTTGTTGTCAGTAGGCAATAAGCCGGATTCTGTATACCCGATCAGCGAAGCTGATTTAGGGTAGATGATTATTTATCTGGGCCGCCAATCGCTTGGCGGCTCTAGCGACTCCCTTCATGGCAAAGCCATAAAGTACGGTCTTGCACTCTGGTAAGGATTTAGCTGTTTCACTCCAGATTTTTTATCTCTATGTCTGGATTAAGCCGACTAGCTTGAGATCGGGCTCCCCAAATTCTTTCGGATTTGAGCATCACTGTTCGCACCTCTTCCTCGCGGACGACAGAGGTTATCTGCTACCTTTGCCCGACGCTTGCGCGTTTAGGGCTAAGTGTCCGGACTTTCCTCCCCGCCCACCGATTTATAAAAATAAGTTGGCAGAGCAATCATCTACCTACTGACCCTGTAATTATAGCACATAAATAGATATTTGACAACAGGAGTTTAAAAATGTAGATTTAATGCAGTTCCTTCCTCTGTTTGCTTTGCGAGGTGCGAAGATGTGTGAAACAGACGAAGGAGCGCCGCCTCCGGATTTGCGGACGACAAAAGAAGATCCAACCCTTGTGGTTACGGTTATGAGTGTCGCGCGGGATATGAACTTAGTCCGTAATGTGAGAGTGAGATGCGAAGACATTCTTGCGCGTAAGTGGTGGGAGGCGTCTTTCGCTTCCGGTCCTCGGGGACGGCTAAAGATCTTCCACCGCAGTTCCAACTGTCCCGGGGGAGATACGGATTTTCCCCGACCGGTTTTTCGAAAGATGATTAAATTGGCGCACGCGGTTTTGAAAGACAAAAGCAATACCCAAAAGAGATATCGCGAAAAGAGGGGCTATGAAAATCGCGGCGAGTTCTGATAACCAAAACCCCCGGCGGGAGCCGAGGGTTTCTTTTTTATAAACTATTCAGATCCGCGTCTATTTGCTGAAATTCTTTGTCCAAATCATTTATTGCCGTATCGTCAAATCCCGTATCCCGAAGAATAGTTTGTTCGTCGGCGGTAAGTTCGCTAGCTAACCGTTTTTCGCTCCAATACTTCCACCCGAACCAAGCAGCGGCAAGAACAATGATTAAGATTAAGAGTTTTTTAAACATGATTGTTTATGCTAATTTTATAATTTATTGCTGTGCGGTTGTCGTTGCTGTCTCGGCCGGTTTGGGAATCTGAGCTAAAGCTACGGCAACTTTCCTTACCGCTTCTCTTGCAGCGAAAACCGAGTCCCGCACTTTGCGCAAATCTTCATTTAACTGCTTTCTGACTTCGCTGATATCCGTTTTTAGGGTTCCTTCTTCTTTGATGCTGACGGTATATGTCTTAGCGGCCTGGTCTTTGATGGCGGCCTCGGCAGCGGCGATGGCGTTATCGGCTTCGCTTAGAGCAGTTTTGACTGTAGAAACATCCAGTCCGCGACTAGCGGCTCTATCCATCCTCTCCGTAATCCGGTCAAGAGTTTTCTGCAATTTGGAGACCACATCGGCGAAGTGATCAACCATGCGCTCGTTTAGCTTCTTAATCTCGTTGTCAATTTTTTCCACAACGGATTTCTTTCTTTCGTCGCGAATCTTCGCGAGTTTTGCTTTCAGCTCCGCTCTTTCTGTTTCCACCTTTTCTTTCAGCTCCTCTCTTTTTTGAGAAATAGCATCCCTCAGGTTCTCTCTTTTATCCTTAATCTGATCACGAACTTCTTTCTTAAAAACCGATGAAGTGGATGTCACGCCATCACGAAGCTTTTGCGCTTCTACTTTAAGATTTTCGCGCAGAACCTCTATTTCTTCTTTAGCCACTCCGCGCAAATTACCGGTATTTTGTTTCAGAAGTTCCCGCGCTTCATCCGCCTTTTTGATTGCTTCGCGACGCAAAGCTTCTACGTTGGTACGCGCGTTATCCCTGTCATCGTTTTTCTCCAAATCCGATTCACCGCCGCTTCGCAGTGGTTCCGTAAAACCATAACCCGATGTCTGGGCAAGAGCCGTAGACGCCAACAAACTTGATAATGCCAATGCTACAATGTATTTTTTCATAGAATTAATTGTAATGCTTATTTAATAAATGCTCAAGACCTTTACTATATATTAAGACAAAGATAAACTTAAGGCAATATCTTGTGATCCCAGAAAAATTAAAAACCGTATTAAGCGGCGATATTGCCGATGATGCGGCAACAATCGCAACATACAGCCGCGATGCCAGTCTGTTTGAAATCCGCCCTACAGCGGTAGTTTTTCCCAAGGATAAAGATGATATTAAAAATTTAGTTTTATTCGCCGGCGAAAACAAGGGCGTGGGTCTCACTCCGCGTTCCGCGGGGACGGACATGAGCGGAGCCGCGATCGGCGAGTCCATCGTTTTAGACTTCACAAGATACTTTAATCACATTAAAGAAATCGGCGACGGTTACGCGGTGGCGGAGCCCGGAGTTTATTATCGTGATTTTGAGAAAGCGACCCTGGAAAAGGGTTGGCTTTTGCCGAGTTATCCGGCATCAAAAGATATTTGCGCCTTGGGCGGGATGGTGGGAAATAACTCCGGAGGCGAAAAGACGCTTCGTTACGGGAAAACCGAAGACTATGTGCGGGAAATCAAAATGGTGCTCGGCGACGGCAAAGAATATGTTTTCAAACCGCTTTCTCCGCCCGAATTGGAGGAAAAAATAAAATTAAACACGCGAGAAGGCGAGATTTATAAAAAACTTTTTAATTTAATTCAAGAAAATCTGGAAATCATTACAGCTGCAAAGCCCAAAGTTTCTAAAAATTCCGCAGGATATTATTTATGGAATGTTTGGGATGGCAAAACTTTTGATATCACTAAGCTCATCGTCGGTTCGCAGGGGACTTTAGGAATCATCACGGAAATAACTTTCCGGCTGGTAAAACCCGCGCCGCATTCCAAGCTTCTTACGATTTTTGTTAAAGATTTGAAAACTTTGCCGGAAATAGTAAATAAAGTCATGATTCATAAGCCGGAAAGCTTTGAGGTTTTCGATGACAACACTTTAAAGCTTGCCCTGCGGTATATTTTTAGCCTTATCAAGCTCATAAAACCAAAAAACATTTTTTCTCTGGCTTGGAACTTTATCCCCGAATTCTGGATGTTTATTACCGGAGGTATTCCCAAACTGATTCTTCTCGCAGAATTTACCGGGGACTCCGAGGCGGAGGTAGACGAGAAGGCAAAGGCGGCGGAGCACGAAGTTCGCGCGCTAAACGTCAAAACACGTTTTGCAAAAACCGAAGAAGAATCTAAAAAATATTGGACGATTCGCCGCGAAAGCTTCAATCTTCTTCGCTACCACATTAAAAACAAACGCACCGCGCCGTTTATAGACGATATTGTGGTAAGAACAGAGTCGCTTTCTGATTTTTTACCGCAGCTGCAGATAATATTAGATAAATACCCGAACCTTAACTATACAATCGCGGGGCATATCGGCGACGGCAATCTGCATATCATCCCGCTTATGGACATGACTCGTAAAGAAAATCGGGATATTATACCGACGCTCTCCGACGAAGTTTATAAACTTGTATTCAAATACGGGGGCTCAATGACGGGGGAGCATAACGACGGGCTGATTCGCGGGCCGTATCTTAAGGCAATGTTCGGCGATGAGGTATATTTTCTTTTTCTGCGCGTCAAAAACATCTTTGATCCCACCGGAATATTTAACCCAGGAAAGAAAATTAACTCCCGCCTGGATTACGCGATAAAGCATTTAGCTGTTAAAAACAAGTAAAGCTATCTTTTTCCCAAGTATTGACTTTGCTAATCATCTTCGGATGGATGGGTATGATGACTATCGCATTCTTCGCCGCCGGAGTTCTCTTCGCAGTCATGGCGCGTGGCACGACGCGTCCGAGGCCCCTTTTTTATTTTAATTGATGTTATTTATTGATATACTTATTACAGTAACTTGAAACAAACGATTCTCGAAAGGAGTCGTCTTATGTCGCAGGCGTGGACTATTCCTTGTCTAGTAACTAAAAACTGGCGGGTTTTCGGGTTAGATGGCGCGCGTTCGCATGCCGAAATAGCGGTTATTTGTGGCATCGATGAAAATCAATGCCTGCGTTACGGATTTAATTTGGAACAAAAAAAGTCGGTTGCTTTGTTTGATCGCAAATTAAGAAATGTCAGTATGCGTAACGACGAAGTCGCCGATTGGTTTTTCCGAGATCTCTTTGGCGTGCCGGAACTTCTCATTGCATATGTAGAACGCGGCCACTTCCACGAAAATATGATTCCGCTCCTCACTGCTTTTCCCCGAGGTGAGTGCCTAAAAATTAAAAACAACATCGAATCCAAGAACGAAGAATCCCGCGCTTTTAACAGAGAAGTTCGCGAAAAAGTGTTTGCGATAGCCGAGTACGACTACGATCAAGCCCTAACCTTTCTTCAGTCCATCCACCCGTTTGTGAGCGGAATAAATACGTGGGGCGACTGGATAGATCGCCACGCTAGCGATGCGGCCGCAAGATATAATTAAAGAATTGCCGGGGCTTGGGATATATACGAAATGCTGACAGCTCATTGTAATCCCACTGATTGTTTAGAGGATTGCAATAAAGCCATCACCCCCGTCTGGTTAGAATTATTTGCAAGTCCCAAAAACAGGATTGAGATTTGGAGAAGTTAGCCATTCTCTCTACCCGACGACCTCCTCGTTCGGGTATTTTTTATTTTAATTCCGATAAAGTTGTATGCTACTATAAAAATACACCTCTTAACCCGCATGAAAAAACAGACCAAATACATTTTCGTTGTTGGCGGCGTGATGAGCGGAGTGGGGAAGGGCGTGGCAAGCTCGGCGATCGGCGCAATACTCCAGGCGCGGGGATTTGAAGTCACTTCGGTGAAAATTGATCCCTATGTAAATGTTGACGCGGGTACGATGAACCCCACCGAACACGGCGAGGTTTTTGTTTTAAAAGACGGCATGGAGTGCGACCAGGATATGGGCAACTACGAGCGTTTTCTGGGACGCGAACTAGATAAGGGCAGTTATATGACAACAGGAAGTATTTATCAGTCGGTTATCTCCCGCGAAAGAAATCTTGAGTATGAGGGCCGGTGCGTGGAAGTGGTACCGCACATTCCTCTGGAGGTTATTAATAAAATTAAAAAAGCGGCAAAAAATCACAAAGCGGAAATCGTCATCACTGAAATCGGCGGCACGGTGGGGGAATATCAGAACATTTTATTTCTGGAGGCAATTAGAATGTTGCGGCAGATGCACCCCGAAAACGTTGCTCTGGTTTTAGTAAGCTACCTTCCGCTTTTGGGGCGCGATAATGAGCTTAAAACCAAGCCGACGCAATACGCCGTACGCACACTTCATTCCGCGGGACTCCAGCCGGATATCATCATCGCGCGCGCCCACGTGTCACTGGACGATAAACGCAAAGCGAAAATCGCCTTTAATTGCAATATGCGGGACATTGACGTCATCTCCGCTCCGGATATTGAAAGTATTTATGAAATTCCTGTTAATTTTGAGAAAGATAATTTGAGCGAGATTTTGCTCAAAAAACTTTCTCTGAATTCTCGTCAGCATAACTTTTCGGTCTGGGAAAAACTGACGCGCCGCATTAAAACGGTTAATCAATCCTTAAAAATCGCGGTGGTTGGTAAATATTTCAAAACAGGAAGTTTTGTTCTGGCAGATTCCTATCTTTCGGTGATTGAAGCCCTAAAACACGCCGCCTATGCCGCTGAAATAAAACCGGTTTTAGAGTGGATAGACGCCGAGATGTTTGATCCCGATATTGATAAAAATTGGAAAAAGAATTTAAAAATATTAAATCAAGCGGCGGGAGTGCTTGTTCCCGGGGGGTTCGGCTCGCGCGGCGTAGAGGGGAAAATACGGGCAATACGTTACGCTCGCGAAAATAAAATACCTTATTTCGGCCTTTGTTACGGCATGCAACTTATGACGATAGAGTTCGCGCGCTATGTCGCGGGGTTTAAAGACGCGAATACCACAGAAGTTAATCCGGAAACTCCCCATCCCGTAATAGATATCTTACCGGAGCAGAAAATTAATTTAGCTGCCAAAAATTATGGCGCCACGATGCGCCTCGGAGCGTATCCGGCTTTTTTAAAAAAGGGGACTGCGGCATACGCCGCGTATAAAAAAGACGCGGTTTCCGAACGCCACAGGCACCGCTACGAAGTCAATCCTGAATACATAGAACGGCTGGAAAAAAGCGGACTTGTATTTTCCGGATCATCTCCTGATAAAAAACTGATGGAAATCGCGGAGCTTCCCAAAACCAAACACCCTTTCTTTTTAGGCACCCAGTTTCATCCCGAGTTCCAATCCAGTCCCTTAAAACCGCACCCACTTTTTGCGGCATTCATTAAAGCCGCTAAAAATAAAAAGTAAAACGATGTTTTCCGAGCTTTGACAGCCCGGTTGATATGCGCCCAAGCTTTTATTAAAGGAACGTTGATAAAATAAGGAGGTATCGCCATGCCCCAGGAGCTGACTTTATTTTTTGTCTGTCGCGGATGTTCCAATGACAGCCTACCCTCCGCTCTTACGGTGCGCGGTGAAGCCGAAATGGAAAATGTGGCGTACATTTTGAAGGGACTATGCGTCATTTCTGAAAACAAAGCTCGTCCGAAACTCACAAAGGAAAACACCTTGCTTTTTACCTCGCCGACCAAGCAAGAAATCCGCTCCGCCGAAATCATAGCCGCAAAACTCGGATTGGAAAAAGAACAAGTCATTGATTGGTTGCGCGAAGAGAATATTTTCCCCCAGCTTTGCTTCCACGGTCTTTGCGATAAAAATTGTCTTCCGCTTGATCCCCGGATAGTGAATATCATTGTCGTTACCGAGAAAAACACTCTTCAGAAAATCTTGCAGATTTTCAACGCGCCGCCCCTGCACGTGGAAAGCGGCTCGCTCTGGAAGATTAATTTGCCTGTGGGCAATATCGTGCGCCTTGATAACCCCCCGCCTTAAACGGGGCTATTTTTTTAACTGTTATTAAATGTAATTTGCGCGCCGCGACCTTTTTATGTTATAATAATTTTGCCCAATAACGGGCTAAGTCAGGAGGGGAACGCTTATGAAGCTGAGGTTCCTCGTAGCAGCTCTTTGTGGAATGTTTTTGATTTCCGGCATTTGCTTCGGTGAAGATCCTGCCGACAAGGAAAATCCGGGAGCGGTAGAGAAGTCAGTCTCCCCGCCAAGCCCCGAGGATGTCTATGCGGGGGAACTTCGTAAGCTCTGTGAAGAGTATCGCGCGGAAGTTCACTCCGCCTGGGAAAACTGGCTCACAAGCCATCGCGCCGCCCGCGAAAAGCATTGGGCACTAGCCGCGCTGGTTTTGAAAAACGCCAGCGAGAAACTCCTGGAAACGAAGCTTCGGGACGCCCCGCAAAAGGCGCGGGAAGTCGCAGACGACGTCGCCGTCAAGATGCGCGAAGAACACGAGTTTTGTGCCGAAAGTCGCGCGGCGGCCAATCGCGAGCTGAAGTCAGCTCTCCGTGCGGCCAAAAACAAATTTCGCGCCATGAAGCGCGCCGCAGAAGCCGCCTACCGGGCTTCCCGCGGAAAGTAAAATAGTTAGCCCGATACATAACCCGCCGGCTCCAAAAGCCAGAGCGGGATTTTTTTATAAAAAAGAGTCCGCTCCCGCGAACTCTGAAAACTCTTTAGGCTTCTTTTGTCTCTTCTCTTTGCTTGAGGAGCGTACCAACCAAGAAATCGCCTACCGCCCTCGCCGCATCCATGGGATTTTGCAGATCGTTATTGAATTTGAAAAACGCCCGGAATCTATTTTGAAAATTCTCAGCTGTTCTTTCAAAAGCGTCGGTGATAATACCGTGCGTTTTCGGATTCATTCTTCTTCCGGGAGCCGAAACGATGGAGGGTTCTCTTGTCAGAGCCATTTCCGGGGGACAAGTAAGATAAACCACGGCATCCAGAAGATTGGTAATTCTGGATTGGGAGAAAAAGCCCTGCATAACCTGAAGCTCTTCCTCGCTGATCAATCTCTCCCTAGAAATCACGTCCCACCAGCAAAGATTGTCAAAAACCGATCTCTCAAAAAGCACGATATGATACCGGGGGTCGTGCAGGCGATCCAAAAGATTCGTCAGATTATAAACTCCGGCGCGCAGAGTATAGAGAAATTGATCGGCTCTCGTCACTTCTATCGTTCCTGCAGCCTCGGGAAGCGCGTGAACCTGAAATTTCGCCCGGCGGAAAAAAGTATAAAGGGCTTCCCTGATTGTTGTTTTTCCCGATTTACTGGTTCCGGCTATTTCCACAAGCAACGGTCCGCTCCGTTTCTCCGACTTGATACGCCCCGGATCTATCAAACTCAAGAGCTTCAGAGCTCCGGACATCAAGTCGTCTTTAGAAACCCCTGAAAGATTTGAGGAATTGGGACTATGGCCCGCTTGGTCTACCATTAGGGTTCACCTCCACGGTAAAAATAAGAACTATACTAAAACTAAGCAAAACAATTTTAAAAAGCAAGGTGTTTTTTAAGCTCTTCAAAGGCTTTTCTGCGCATACTCAAGGAATTTTTCAGTTCCGGCGCCATTTCCGCAAAAGTTTTCTCATGGCCTGCGGGTTGAAATATCGGATCCCAGCCGAAATTAGTGTCTCCCCGGGGGAAAACTATTTCCCCGCGCAATGTTCCCTCAAAATAGCGTATCTCTTTTTCATTTTCGGCATATCCGATCATTGTTTTCGCCTCGGCTCCGACATTCCCCATTTTATAAGCAAGATTGAATATTCCCTCATTGCCGATGGTTTTTCTCAGCCACTTGATCAGCGGTCCGGGAAAACCGTTTAAGCAGTCCAGATACAACGCCGTGTCTTCCACGATCAAACCAGATTTTTTATGGCCCAAAGCCTCCTGAAGTTTAGAGCTGATAACCAGCTTAGGATCAATCTCCTGGATTTCGGGCAGATCAATATCCAGCTGGCACAAAGACGGGATAACGGCGAGCGCCTCCGCAAATTTATTTTTATTTCCCGTGACAAAATATATTTCTCTCATATGCCTTCCGCGCGCAAAACAGTAATAACGGTTAAAAGTAAAATTTTGATGTCGTATAAAACTACGAGCCATCCCGGATTTTCGCGGCAAAACTTTATATAATATGCATCCGCCTCGCGCTGACTTAGTCCTCGCTTTTCTCCTTTATATATCTGAAATTTTCCGGTGATACCCGCCCTGATCACCATTCTATTATAATCGCCGTTTTTAACCAACGCTTCGTAATCCACGGCATTTACGGGACGCGGCCCCACAAGGCTCATTTCGCCCCTCAAAACATTGATCAGCTGGGGAAATTCGTCCATATATATCTGTTTTAAAAATCTTCCGGTATAAGTCAGGTTATTTTTATCTTTTTCCAGATTTTTCGTATGCACAAACTGTCCGGTCTCCATTTTTTCCCGCAAAACCGCGTTCTTAAAAATTCTGAATTTATATATTTTAAACGGCTTACCCTCTGAAATCCGCGTCTCCGTATAAAAAATACCGCCGCG
Organism: uncultured Candidatus Saccharibacteria bacterium; assembly: GCA_964360025.1. Classification (GTDB taxonomy): domain Bacteria; phylum Patescibacteriota; class Minisyncoccia; order UBA6257; family JAUSGH01; genus CAYHSY01. The sequence continues at coordinate 65,722 of CAYHUD010000002.1, forward strand.
GGACGCGGCAATAAAGATATTTTCCACTAGCATCGCGAAAAGTATCAGCAGTATAAGAGGGGAGAGGATGAGGGCAAGCGCCAAACTGAATAAAACATCAAAACCCCTTTTTTCCGCAGAGATATTTACTTTCTCCATAACTTATATATTCTATACCATTTTCCAAAAACTGCAAACTTCTAATTGATTTTGCGCGATAAACGGGCTATTTTTATGTAAGTAGTTCTTTGAGTGGAGGAGCGATAATGCCTAAACATAGCAGTCAGAAATACTGCGGATGTGGTGAGCTTGCCCACGAGGTCTGTCACACAAATTTCAGTGGCGACCATTACTATTGCAAACAACATGCTCAACAAAGACGAGAAGAAGCTATCGGCGAGATGTCGCTAGGAGTTACTTGGGAGTATTTGCCTATTCCAAGACATCCTACAACTATTGAGCACTGGGGGGAGTCTATTCAAACATTGGCGGAACATCTTCATCGCCTACGTTATGATGTAGTAGAGGAATTTTACCGACACAGCATTGTTGAACTCCAAAGACAGGAGAAAAAAGATTGGGCGAAGGGTCGTAACCGCCTCGCCTCTTTATTGAGGAACGCCGCAAGAACAGCGCAAAAACAACGAGGGCAATTCGCCCGCATTTGGAAGCTGTGCCAACCATATATGCAGAAATAAAAACACAAACGCCCCAAACTATTGGGGTTTATTTTTTATAAAAATAATCTATTTGACTATTTTTGATTCGCACAATTCTAATTTCAATTCATCCAAAAAAAATTTTAAAAACTCCGTGCGTCTTTTTGCTGCTTGTTTCGCCCAGTTAATATGCATCCCTTTTTCCACTACCGAACCCCCGCCTCGCGTCCCGTCCGCTTTTTTGGATTTCCAAAACCCTTGGCGAATTCTAACGGAAACCCCAGTCGCGTCGCTTCGTGACGCTCCGAATTTTGGCGAAAATGCGAATTCTGTTTTTTTGCTGCCGGGCTTGGAATCGGACCAAGATAAACGCCTTCAAAGGGCGCTGTCCTACCGTTAGACGACCCGGCAAAATACTAACCTCCATATTATACATCGTATTGCTAAATAAATCCAACCTTGCTAGCTTAAAGCAAACGCTAGGAAAGGAGAGTGTCTATGCGTTCCGCGCTCGTTATCAGCGAGAATACGCCCGAAACTCCGGAATTGGCTTCCATGCTGGAGTTTGCGCGTGCCAATAACTGGTCTATCGTTTCTCTCTGCACTGTATTCAACGCAGAACTAGTCCAGGTTTTGATGGACCGACGAGTACAGAACATTTATTTCGCGGGTAATGAAGCGCAAGCTTTCGCTACCGTATCCGCCGGATATTCTTTCCGAACGTATTTTCTACTGGATCTTTGGAAAACCAAGGGTTCACGGGACGACCGCCGTGATATCCTGAAATTTCTCCGCGAAAACCTTGTCATTACGACGACAACAAGAGAAGTCCAAAGATTTCGTCTCATCTGACGATCCAAAACGGATCTAGACCCCAAACACGGGGTCCTTTTTTTACTTGCGTTATTTTACCTAATTCTTTCTTCTTTATTCGCTTTGCTCGCGATTATTTCAAATTCTCAACTATCGCTACTTCCAAGGGCGCAATCGCGAGGGGGCTATAGCGCGCCTCGCCCCAAGCGCGGATGAGAGATCGCATCAGTCCGGTCAAAAATTTGGGATCGGCCATAACGCTTGCCGCCTTAATTCTTTTTAATTCATCTCCCGTCACTTCACGAGCAAACAGCTCCTCTAGGCGCGCGCCGCACTTTAAAGCCAGAACCCGCCGCAAATAAATAATCAGTTCTTTATTCAAATCAATAATATTATGCCCCTCATTATATAAGCCCGCGCTAAAACTCAAAGCTCCGGGTAAATTTTTAGCTAAAAGCAGTTCTGCAAAATCCGCGACTGTTTTATAACCGACCCGCCCGATGATGCGCGACACGCTTTGCGCGTCTGCGCCCTCGGCAAAAGAAGCAATCTGGTCCAAGAGCGATTCCGCGTCGCGCAAACTTCCTTCCGCCGTAGCTGCGATAACCTCCAGAGCGTCATCTTTGATATCCAATTTTTCTTGGCCGACTATGATTTTAAGCTTTGTTAAAATATCCGCGATAGGGAGCTTGCGGAAATGAAACCTCTGCGCTCTGGAAGTAATCGTCGCCGGAACTTTGTCATATTCTGTAGTCGCGAGAATCATCATCGCATGCGCCGGTGGCTCCTCCAATGTTTTTAAAAGCGCATTAAAGGCCTCGCGCGTCAACATGTGCATTTCGTCAATAATAAAAACTTTGCGCGTAAGCATGGTGGGGGAGAGTTTGATACCCTCCTTTAGCGCCCGCACATCATCCACACCACGGTTAGAGGCCGCATCTATCTCTATCACGTCCAGCGCCCGTCCGACGTCAATCTCCACGCACGCGCGGCACTCGTTACACGGCTCTCCTGTCTGCATCTGCGCCGCATCCTGTAAACGCTTTTCACAATTCGCCACCTTGGCTATGATGCGCGCCGTAGTGGTCTTGCCCGTGCCCCTGCCGCCGTAAAAAAGATAAGCGTGCGCGAAACGATTTTCCCGCGCCGCGTTCTGGAGGACGGTCCGTAGATCTTCCTGCCCCACAAGATCAGCAAACTTTTTAGGCCGGTATTTTCTATATAAAGCCAGAGACATATTTTATGTCCCGCAAGAAGCGGGGCTCGTAAGAGACCGTCACCTCTAAGCGGGATTATTTTCGATTTTTATTTATATCCCGTTAGAGATAGATCTTGTGAAATACCGTCATCTCTAAACGGGATTGTTTTCAGTATAACAAAATTAATGTAAACTAAAACCATGCGGGAATCAAAAAAACGCCGGGGAAATTACGCCCTTTATTTTATTTTTACGGCTCTTTTCGGTTTTGGAATATTTTTATTTTTTAGCTCCACAACCACAAGCATCCTTACGCCCGACGGCGTCGCCAATCTCTCCCAGGAAATAGTGTCTCTGCTCAATTCAGGGGAAGACATCGCGCCGCAGAAACCACTCTTAAACCCACCTTCAATCATCAAGGCTATCTACGCGACGGGCTACTCCGCGGGCAACAATAAGAAACTAACCCAGCTTCTGGATCTGATTGACACGACCGAAATCAACTCTCTGGTTATAGATATTAAAGATTTTTCCGGAATCGTCACCTACAATACGGATATTAGGGCGGTAGAAGCCGCCAAAGCTGAGGAAAAAAGAATCCCGCGCATCAACGCTCTCGTAAAGATGCTTCACGACAAGGGCGTCTACATCATCGGCCGCATTGCCGTTTTTGAGGATCAAAAGCTTGCGCTTGCCCGTCCCGACCTGGCTCTAAAAAGCAAAAAAACGGGAGAGTTGTGGACTACAAAAAGAGGACTTTACTGGATGGACACGGCGTCGGAAGAGGTATGGGATTACAATATCGCCCTTGCGCGTGACATTCTTAGCCGCGGGTTTGACGAAGTGAATTTTGACTATATCCGCTTTCCGGCTTTTTCTAAGAACGAAGACGTTGATTTTCCGCCTGAAGGAAAAATAATTTTTAAAAACCAAATCATAAATGAATTTGCGAAATATTTAACTTCGAAATTAAAGAATTATGACCCGTATATAAAACTTTCGGCGGATCTTTTTGCTTACAAT
>CAYHUD010000003.1:0-59394 GCA_964360025.1 uncultured Candidatus Saccharibacteria bacterium
GCGCTTGGCGGATGGCGGAAGCCATGCATAAAAAAGAGCCGTTTTCAGCTGTGTGGGGGATGATGGCGGCTTACGGCGGCATGGCGGCGATGATGTTTAAAATACGCCATCCGCGCATTCCTTTTCTTTTGACATTGCAGGAAGGTGACAGCGAGGAACATATTTTGAGGCGGGTTTCTGTTTTCTATCCTTTGTGGAAACTTATTTTTAAGAAAGCGGATTATATTCAGGCGATCAGTAATTTTCTTGCGGAGTTTGCCGAGAGGCATGGCGCAAGATGTCCCGTAGAAATTGTGCCGAATGGCGTTGCGGTTTCGGGAATTAAGGGTGTAGTCGCGAAGCGCAAGAAGGGAGAAAAAATTATTATCACGACTTCGCGATTGGTTTATAAAAATGGAATAGATACGTTGATCAGAGCCATCGCCGAGCTGCGCGATGGGCAGATGAAGGACGTGGTTTGTAATATTTTAGGGACGGGACCCGACGAGGCGAAGCTGAAAAAGCTTGTTAAGGATTTGTATCTGGAGGGTTTTGTAAATTTCTTGGGCCATGTGCCGCCCAGTGAGGTGGAAAAGCATTTGAAATCCGCCGATGTTTTTGTGCGGGTTTCGCGTTCGGAGGGTTTGGGCAATTCTTTCCTGGAGGCGATGGCCGCGGGGCTTCCGGTTATCGGTACGAAAGTCGGTGGTATTCCGGATTTTTTGAGGGATCCGGCGATGGTGGGACTGACGCACGCTACGGGACTTTTCGCGCGGGTGGATAATCCAAAGGATCTGGCGCTAAAGATTTTGTTGTTATTCGGGAACGATGAACTTAAAAAACACATTATTCGCAATGGTAAAGCTTTGGTTTTGAAGAATTATACATGGGAGACGATTGCGCGCAGGATGGAAAAAATATTTCAAAAATTAATTAAATAAAAAAGTCATTGCGAGGCTCTGCGAAGCAATCTAACATGAAAGTAAGATTGCCACCCCCGCGATGCGGGGTCGCAATGACGATAAATTTTTTAATGAAAATTCTAATAGTATCGGGAATATATCCGCCGGAAATCGGCGGATCAGCGACTTATGCGGCGCTTTTGCGTCGTGAGCTGTATTCGCGCGGTTTTGAGGTTAGTGTTTTGACTTACGGCGCGCCGAGAGGCGCGGGAATTTTTACAGCTTCGTATAGTTTTCCTAAGGGGGTAAGACACCTAATTTTTTTGTATAAGCTTTTAATTTTGGGTTGGAAGAGCGATTTGATTTTTGCGACAGATTCTTCTTTTGGCGCGGCGACAATTACCGCCATTGCCGCGCGGTTGTTGCGTAAAAAAATGGTGATGCGTGTCACCGGCGATTATGCATGGGAGCAGGGAGTTTTGCGGTTTGGAGTTAAGGATATAATGGATGAGTTCAGAAAAAAGAAATACGGATTTTTTGTGATGACACTCCGTTATTTTCAGAAGTTTGCTGTTAAAACGGCGACGCTTATCATAGCGCCCAGCGAATATTTGAAGCGTATCGCTGTGGGGTGGGGTATAAATCCGGAAAAAGTAAAAGTTATTTATAACGCAGTTGATTTGCCTCCCATTAGAACTAACGCTTCGCTACGCGAAGCTACTTCTAACGGGACTTACAATATTATTTCCGCCGGACGGCTTGTGCCCTGGAAGGGATTTGATGTTTTAATGGAAGCTGTCGCGGAGTTGCGTAAAGATATTCCGGAGATAAAATTGGAAATTGTCGGTTCGGGACCGGAAGAAAAAAATCAAAAATCAAAAATCAAAAATCAAAAATTAGAAAGTACAGTTTTTCTGATTGGATCGTTGCCTAAAGATAAGTTGGTTGAACAAATTAGAGCGGCGGATGTTTTTGTTTTAAATACCGCTTACGAGGGATTTTCCCATCAGATAGTGGAGGTAATGAGTTTGGGCGTGCCTGTTGTGACGACAAGCGTCGGCGGTAATCCGGAAATAATCAAAGATGGCGAGAATGGTCTCTTGGTCGGATATAACGACAAAGAAGCAATCAAGAAGGCAATTATGCGGTTGCATGAAGATCGGGAATTGGCGCGATCTTTAGGAGAGGGAGCTAGGGTTAGGGCGCAATTATTTTCTGTGGAAAGGATGATCCAAGACGTAGAAAATGCTATCAAATCTTTGTGACTAGCGGTTTTCTAGAGTAGTTCTATAAGTAAGCCTTTTATAGCGGCTTTTATTGATATGAATCTGCTTATTTTAACTCAGAAGGTCAGCGAAAATGACGATGTTTTGGGATTTATGTGCGGCTGGATCAAAGAGTTTGCCGCGAATGCCAAAAGCGTTACCGTGATTTGTTTGGAAAAACGGGACTATGTATTGCCTCAAAATGTGCGGATTTTTTCGCTGGGAAAGGAGAAAAATTTGAAAGAAGGGGTAAGCGGAGCGTGGGATAGATTGCGCTACCTTCTGAACTTTTACCGTTTGATTTGGCAAGAGCGGCGTAATTATGATGCCGTTTTTGTGCATATGGATCATATATATGTTCTTCTGGGCGGATTTTTCTGGCGTTTCTGGGGTAAGAAAATAGCCATGTGGTATGCGCACGGGCATGTCTCTTCAACCTTGTCGTGGGCGGAAAAATTGGCGCATATTGTTTTTACTTCCACCGCGAGCGGTTTTCGTTTAGCAAGCAAGAAGCTGTATATCGTGGGACAGGGAATTGATATGGGGCGTTTTCGGTGCGAGACGCGCGAGGCGCGGGAAGACGGCTTGCTAAAAATAATTTCCATCGGCAGGATTTCCCCGGTTAAAGACTATAAGACATTGATTGAGGCAGTTAGGATATTGACGTCAGAAGGTATAAAGTTGGGGGTAAAAATTATTGGCAAGCCGCCGGCGGGCGAGGATGCGTATCTTCAGGAACTGCGGGGGAAAATCACCGAGTATAAGCTGGGCGATAATTTTGAATTTTTGGGAGGTATTCCTAATATGAGTATAAGTAAATATTTGTGCGCGTCCGATATCTTTGTGAATATGAGTTACACCGGAAGTCTGGATAAGGCGATTCTTGAGGCGATGGCGGCCGAAGTGCCTGTTTTAACCTGCAACGAGGCGCTTCTGGATGTGCTTCGCGAATATAAAAATGTTTTAATGTATAAGAAGGGTGATTTCAAGGAGTTAGCTGAAAAAATAAAAGGTATTTATCAGATGACGCGTGAAGATCGGAGCAAGCTCGGCGTTGGTTTGCGGGATATCGTAGAGCGTGATCATGGTTTGGCGCGACTAATAACAAAAATAATTTATGTTTTTCAAAATAATTAAGGGTTTACGGAGCGGCAAAACGATACTTAGGACGCTCATGAATCTGGAGCTTACAAAATACAGCGTGAGCGGGAAGGTGGTGGATGTGGGCGGTGGAGAGAACCCCAGCTATTTGGGTTTTTTGGAGGCTAAAGACGCGGAGGTGACAAGCATTGACCTGCGACGCGACGAGCAATCAGGAGCGAGAATAGATTTAGAAACAAGTTGTTTGCCTTATGACGACGACAGCGTGGATGATGTGTTGATGTTTAATATCTTAGAGCATATCTATAATCACAGGCATTTGATCGGAGAGTCATATCGGATTTTAAAACCGGGAGGACGAGTGTTGGGGTTTGTACCATTTCTCATAAATTATCATCCCGATCCCTCTGACTTCTTTCGTTATACCAAAGAAGCTTTGGCGAGAATTTTTGCGATGGGGGGGTTTAAGATAGAAATAATTAAAGAAATAGGCCGGGGGCCGTTTGCTGTGAATTTTAATAATTTGGCACCGGCATTGCCTAAAGTTATGGGTGTGATAATTTTTCCAGTTTATTATTTTATGGATTGGTTATTTTTAAAGATGAGGCCAAAAGCGAGGGAGAGATTCCCTTTGGGATATTTTTTTGAATTAGTAAAATCCCATGAATAAAATACAAAATTTTATAGACGAGAAAATCGCGGAGATTGCAAAAGAGAAAGTGGTTTTAGACGCGGGCGGCGGCGAGCGTTTCCAAAAATGGCTGGCTCCTTATAAGGATTTGTTTAAGAACTGCGATTATAAGACGCTTGATTTAGATGCCACATCAAGCCCTGATATTGTCGGTGACATTCATAATATTCCCCTGAATAATGAAAGCGTGGACGCGGTTCTGTGTCACTCTCTTTTGGAGCATGTGCAGAATCCGATCCGGGCCGTTTCTGAAATCCACCGTATTCTTAAATGGAACGGTAAGATTTTTGGTTATGTTCCTTCTATTTATCCCTATCATGCGCGCAAAGGAATTTACGAGGATCATTGGAGATTTTTTGACGATACGCTGAAGTTTTTGCTGAAAGATTTTCAGAAGGTGGAGATTGTGAAACGCGGTGGATATTTTATGGCTCTGTCATTTTTTATACCTCATCGCCATATTTTGGGAAGGTTTTGGGATGTTGTGGCTGCCTTTTTGGATAAGATTTTGGGGATGGATAAACGCTCAACTACCGCCGGCTATTATTTCTATGCCATCAAATAAACCGGTTATTTTTATGATCAGTTCGGACCGCACGCTGGTCGGCGGGGCGGCTTTGGGCGATGCCGTTTTACGGCACGCGGCTTATGGGAATTACGCCGAGAGTATTGATATTTTGGTATACACCAAACGGGGCAGCGGTTTGGGTGAATATCAAATCGCTTCCAATGTTCGGGCGCATCCTTCTAATTCCCGCAGCAAGTTGCTGTTCTTTTTTGATGCCCTAAGGATGTTTAAAAATATCCAAAAAGAGCGGCGGATAGATTTAATCGTAGCCCAGGACCCGTTTATTTTCGGTTTGATCGGATTATGGTTGAAGAAAAAATACGGCGTCAAACTGGAGATTAATTTTCACGGAGATTTTTGGGAGAACGAGTCATGGCTTCGCGAGCGTTTTATAAACCGTTTCTTGCTTTGGTTGTCCTATTTTACCGCGCCTAGGGCTGACATTTTGCGTGCGGTGAGCGTAGTTATTCGCGACAAGCTTTTGCGGCGCGGCATAACCAAGTCCAAGATAGCGGTGATACCGACCCCTGTTAACGAGGCGCAGTTGGAAATTTTTGACAGCGTCAAAGTTGCCGAGATCAAAAATCGTTATGCGGGTAAAAAATTAATTCTTTTTGCTGGACGGCTGCACTGCGTAAAAAATTTGCCATTTTTATTGGAGGCATTTGCTTTGGTTAGAAAATCTTACAGTGATGTCGTGTTGATTGTGGCTGGAGATGGTCCGGAGCGGCTGAATCTGGAGCAAAAAATAAAGGAGCCAGGGTTATATGACATGGTATTTCTGCTGGGGCTTTTGGATCACAAGGATCTTATCAACTATTATCATGCCGTCGATCTTTTGGTTTTGCCATCTTTATCCGAAGGAATGCCGAAGGTGTTGGTAGAGGGCGGATTTTGCGGTTTGCCGGTTATTGCTACAAATTTCCCCAGCGCCGCTCAAGTTATCAAAGACGGCGAGAACGGGTTTATAGTCCCGATGAACGATAAAGAAAAGCTGGCGGAACGGATTTTGTTTTTGTTAAAAAATGACGATGCGCGCAGAAAAATGGGGGAAGCTAACCGTGCTTTTATGAAGGAGAATTTTAGCAAAGGTCCGGAACGCCTCGGAGAATTGTGGCGAGCCATCGTATTTGAAACCCTAAACCCTAAACCCTAAACCCTAAACCCTAAACCCTAAACCATAAACCCTATTTTATATATATGTGTGGCATAGCCGGACAATTTAAGTTTAGAGATATCGCGGACAGGGAACTGTTGAAAAGAATGACTGACGCGATGATCCACCGCGGCCCCGATGGGGAGGGTTTTTATTTTAACGAAAATGTGGGACTGGGGACGAGGCGATTAAAGGTTATTGATTTAGAGACGGGTGATCAGCCGATCCACAATCAGAATAAAAATGTTTGGGTGGTTTTTAACGGCGAGATTTATAATTATAAAGAATTGCGGATGGCCCTCCGGTCTAAGGGTTATACTTTTTATACGAAATCGGATACGGAGGTCATCGCGCATCTTTACGACGAATATGGCGAAAATTTTGTGGAGTATCTGGATGGAATGTTTGCCATCGCTCTTTGGGATGAAAGAAAAAAGAAGTTGCTTGTGGCTCGCGATCGCGTCGGGGAAAAGCCCCTGTATTATTATTTTGACGATGGGCAATTTTTGTTCGCTTCGGAGATGAAAGCCGTTTTAGAGTGTCCGGATGTTCCTCGGGAAATTGATTTTTTGGCTCTGCACGGCTTTTTCGTTTATGGCCGCGTTTCCGCTCCGCGGGCGATTTTCAAAAGCGTTAAGAAATTGGAACCGGCGACTGTTTTAACGGTAGAAAACGGAGTAGTTAAGACAAGGCGTTACTGGTCATTGAGTTTTAGGGAAAAATTTACCGGATCTGAAGATGAGATTAAAAAAGAATTGCGAAAATGTTTTGAAAAATCAGTGCGTTCCATGATGACTGCCGATGTCCCTCTGGGCGCGCTTCTTTCGGGCGGGGTGGATTCTTCCGCTGTTGTGGCGATGATGGCTAAGAATTCAGACCGTCCGATTACAACATTTTCTGTCGGGTTTAAAGAGCGGGATTTTTCCGAGTTGGAATACGCTCGTATTGTGGCGAAGAAGTTCGGCACTGATCATCACGAGTTTATTATAGAGCCGAAAGTTTTAGAGGTATTGCCTAAACTGGTTAAACATTTTGACGAGCCGTTTGGCGACGCTTCTATTATCCCCACTTATTATGTTTCCGAAGCGGCGAGGAAGAAGTTGATTGTAGCTTTAACGGGTGATGGCGGCGACGAGCTTTTTGCCGGATATGAGTGGTTTAGAGCCGTGAAGATTGCCCAGAAATATAATAAACTGCCGCAATTTTTGCGGAAATTTTTGGGACAGATCGGCCGGTTACTGCCTGATACCGGGCGTCGCGAGGGCTTGATCCGTTATGCGCATAAACTGAAGAAATTACTGGAGACACAGGCGGGTAAGAGCGGCGACGCACTGGATGTATTTTTGAATATGAATGCCGGTTTTACGGAGGCGTGTGCACGCGATGAACTCTATGGAGAAACAATGAGTGGGGCGATAAAGGATTTTAATGTGCATGAGCTGCGAAGAACGCAGTTGGGCGAGTATAACGGCAATGATCCTTTAGAGGCCGTGCTTTACAGCCAATTCCGGTCGCTTCTCCCGGATATGTTTTTTACCAAAGTGGACAGGGCTTCTATGGCGGCATCGCTTGAAACGCGGGCTCCTTTTGCCAGCCGGGAAATGGTGGAACTGGCCGCAAAGATACCGTTTGATTATAAATTAAGAGGGAATCAGACGAAGTATATTTTTAAAAAAGCAATGGAGGGAATATTGCCTGATGAGATTTTATATCGCCATAAAAAGGGTTTTGGCATACCGCTTGCCGCTTGGATTAAAGATAAAAAAATTTCCGCCAACATACGGGAGACAGTTTTTGACAAGAGCGTGTTGGATTTGGGATTTTTCAACGAGCGGTATATCAAGGGTCTTTATGAAAGACATATGTCTGGCCGTGAGGATAATGCAACGAGAATCTGGCTTTTGTATGTTTTCGCTTTGTGGCACAGGGAGTTTGTGAAGAATACATACTGAATTACGAATAATGAATAAAATTATTTATATTGTTAATGCTAAAATCCCTACGGCGAAAGCGCACGGTTATCAGATAACCAAGATGTGCGAAGAATTCGCGCGACAAGGGGTTGATGTGGACCCCGTTAGAGGCCGCGAGGGCTCGCAGCGTGCCTCGGCCTCTAACGGGGTGGAGTTGTGGTTGCCTGATAAGAAAGAAGCGCGTGGGGGAGATGTTTTTAAAGAATATAGTTTGATTAATAATTTCGCCATTAAAAAATTGCCGACAGTTGAGTTTGCCGGTTATTGGGCGCAGCTTATCAGTTTTTATTTTTTCGCGATTTTACGGGCGGTTTTTTTGAACCGGAAAACTATTATTTATAGCCGCGATCTGGCTCCGTCTTTACTTTCATTTCTGGGATTTAGGGTGGTTTTTGAGTGCCACCGCGTGCCAGAAAGAGGGCGTAATTTATTTTTATTTATGAGCAGGCGTTTGCATCGGATCGTGGCTGTTACCTCGGGCATCGCCGATGTTTTTCTAAAAGGAGGGGTTGATGCCTCTGGAATATCGGTAGTGCCGGATGCTTTTGATCCGAAAACTTTTGATATTAATATCTCTAAAGAGGAGGCGAGAAAAAAATTAAAGTTGCCTCAAGATAAAAAGATATTGATGTATTGCGGTGCTTTCCGCACGATGTCTATGGGCAAGGGAATTGAAGAGATTTTGGGGGCGTTAAAGATGTTTGATGAGAGTGTTGTTTTTGTGGCGGTGGGCGGAACGACAGAAGATATTATTTATTATCAGAGTAAGGCTGATGGGATGGAGCTTTCGGGGCGGGTGATATTTTTGCCGAGAGTGGGGCGGGAAGAGGTCGCTTTTTATGAGCGGGCGGCGGATGTGCTTCTGATGCCGTTTCCTTATACTAGGCATTATGCTTACTATATGTCCCCGCTTAAAATGTTTGAATATATGGCGTCAGGTCGTCCAATAGTGACGACTGATTTGCCGGCCATAAGAGACGTCTTAAGCGAAAAAAGTGCTGTTTTGGTGCAACCTGATGATGTTAACGCCCTCTATCGAGGGGTTAAGACGGTTTTAGACGATGAGCCGATGGCCGAGCGTATTGCACAAAAAGCCAAGACTGATGTCGTGCAATATACTTGGAGTAATAGGGCGAGAAAGATAATCGGATTCATTAACTGATTATGAAATTACTATACGCGACATCTATAATTTACCCCTCGGGGCGCGCCAATACGCTGCAGATTTTTGCGATGGCTAAAGAGTTTCATAAGCAACTCGCGGGGGAGTTTGTTTTGGGCGGGCGGAAAATTGATCCTTCGGCAAGCTCAGGACAAGTTTCTTCGGGGAGCGATGTGCGGGTCGTGAATATGGATGCGGCGCGGAGCTATGTTTTGGCGTGGAAGTATTTGAAATTTATTAAAGAAAATAAGATTGATGCGGTTTATTGCCGTGAGCCGCGGCTGTTATTTACGATGTCTGTTTATAATAAATTATTTTTTAGGATTAAATTAAAAATTGTTTATGAAGTGCATACTATTTTTGGCAATAGTTTTGCAGATCCGTACATCGAGCGGGCACTCGTGCCGTTTGTGGATGTTTATGTTTTTGTAACCGAGCATCTGCAGGAATTTTATGTCCGGAAATACGGCTGTAAAGGCAGTATTAAAATAGTGGCGCATGACGCGGTGGACCTAGGAGTCTTTGATTTGGATATTTCCCGGGAAGAGGCGAGACGGAAAATGGAGTTGCCGGCGGATAAAAAAATCGTCGGTTATTTTGGGCGTTTTAAAACGATGGGTATGGAGAAGGGTATCGGCGATGTTCTCTTGGCAATGAAGCAGTTACCCCCTGATATTGTTTTTGTTTGTGTCGGTGGCCGGCAAAGAGAGGTGGATTATTATACGGAAGAAGCAAAGAAATTGGGGATATCTGACCGGGTGATTTTACGCGATCACACGACGCAAGACAGGATAGCGATTTATGAGAAAGCGGCGGATGTTTTAGTGATGCCGTTTCCCAAGAATCAGCATTATTCATATTTTATGTCGCCGCTTAAAATGTTTGAGTATATGGCTTCCGGTCGGCCGATTGTGGCAACCGATTTGCCCTCGGTGCGGGAGGTTTTAAATGAAGACAACGCGGTTTTGGTAAAGCCGAATGACGCGACGGATATCGCGAGGGGTATATTATGGCTTTTCAATGAACCGGACTCTGCTGATAAAATAGCTCAAAATGCCTATGAGATTGTAAAGAATCATACTTGGGAGAAAAGAGTGGCCGGTATTTTGGCGAAAATTTAATTATTTTCTTGAGGAAATTAAAATCCCCTCCGCAACGCGAAGGGGATTTTAATTGATATAAGTTTATTTATGAGGGGCGAAAACGACACCCTGGAGTTCGAGGACCGTCGTGTTTTTAGATTTGCATGTTTTGCGAGCGAGATCGATCAAATCCTCAAACAGTTTGTGATCGCGGTTAATATCAATATAGAGATCTTCTTTATCCAGCATAATGTGTTTTGCTGAAATGCTGTCAATGATTTTTCCCAGAGTTTCAATGCCTTTTTTTGTTTCTATCTTGGGAATCAGATTAATGCTCTTGGGAAGTTGGCTTTTTATCACCGCTATTGCTTTCGGATCTTCTACGTTGGAAATCGCGAAATGCTTGATGTTTTTATAGAGCGGAATCAACTCAATCACTTCGTTCAGCGTGAGAGTGGGACGAGGCGGTTTGGATCTGCCCTGGGGATAATCCAGATAAATATCGTGTTTTATTTTTTTTAAAAGATCGATCAGTTCTTTTTTTTCTCGGATCCAGGCCACGTTGATTCTCATGACTACCCGATCTTTGGGAAATTTCACTTTTGTCGTGTGGAGCAGATGATGGGATACAATAATCATAATTTATTTACTGTTTTTAATTTTTTTAATGATTTCACTGGTGGAAATTCCGGGATGATAGCTCAGTTTGACGATTTTACTGCCAATGGACTTGACCGCTTCTTCGCCGGGAGTTTTTTTTCCTTCGTCCCATCCGGCGCCGGGACCCTTGGCTAAGATATGGGGTTTGTATTTAAGAATATTTTTGTCCGGTGTCAGTTGATCTTGAACTACCAACTCATCCACGAAAACGCAGTGCTTGAGCATTGCCCCCCGATCTTTGAAAGAAATAACGGGTTCGCGTTTAAAATCGGTGGCAACGCTATCCGTAAATAAACCCACGATTAAGTGATCGCCTAACGCTTTGGCCTCCTTTAAAAGCTCAATATGTCCGCTGTGGAAGAGGTCAAAAACTCCGTAGGTATAAACTATTGTCTTTTGTTGATTATCTTTTTTCATACAGTTCTTTTATTTTATTAACCGTAGCTTCTGTCGCATGACCTTTATTATAGAGAAGCAAGTCATCTATATCATACTTTTCTTTACGAGGAATTGTTTCGGATATCATTCCGGCGATGGTTTTATGCAGTTCCGTAACGTCTTTTACCAGATACCCGTATTTTTCCCTGAAGTCGCCTAAAGAGTTCATCTGGTGGGTTTTAAAGAATGCCGGAATATCCAAAAAGATCATTTTTTTTCTTAAAAAATAAGATTCTATCCAGATAGTGCTGATATCGGTAATAGTGATATCGCTAGCCATTACATACTCCGCGGAGTCCTGATCGATGACATTATAAATATGATTTTTGCGGAGATTTTCAGCGCTGAAAAATTTTTCCCAATCTATGCCGCCACTGCTCTTTTTATTAGTCGGATCAAGATAAGCCCCGGGGTGGACTTTGATAATCAGATTGACATTGTTTTTTTGGGGAATTTTCATGATGTCTTCCAGCCAGGTGAAAATACTCGCGTCTTGGTTATAAGTGGGGCCATAAAATACAGTGGGGATTTCCGGGTTAAGGCCGATCTTTCGTAAAAATTCTTTTTTATTTATTTTACGCGTGAAGAGATTATCCGATTTCGGTCCGCCCAAGCGATGAAATGTCGGCAGTTTTTTGATATTATGATCTTGGCAATATGTCAAAAAATCACGCTCATAAGCCGGACCGGTAATGACCGTATCGGATATTTTTTCAATCGCCGGAGAAAAAACATCATATTTTGTTTTAGAGGTGATAGTGTGGGGGAAATTTATTTTATAACGCGCTGTTTCGGGAACGTTAATATCGTAAGAGAGGATTGTGTTTAAATAGAAGTCAATTTGAGCAAGCCAATTGGTCCAAACGACGTTAATCCAATAGTATTCTCCGGGATGGAATTCTTTCGGGATCTGTTCGTCGGCAATGCGGCGGGCGTTATCTTTTCCGGAATAAATGACGAGAGCATTCATTTTATATAAACTCTGAAGTACTCCGTAGATGCAAAAAATATCGTGAGAAGTGGTGAGCTCCATTAAGATTACTGGTCTTTTGGTTTTGCGGGCGCGTCGGATCAGAATATTAAGCCACAAAATCTGCGGTATTTCCCAAAGTCGCACGGTAATCTTTCTCAGTTTTCTAAGTATTTTAGTGATCATAAATCAAGACTATTTTTTTGAAAGCATTTTCGTGAACAGTCCTAAAAGTTGTTGGGTTGTGGATGTGACATTGAATTGATTGAGGAATCCGATATTTTTATTAATTTTATTTTCTCCCGTGATCAGTTCGCGTATATGCAGAGAGAGTCCGTCAATTTGATCGTAGGTGAAGCTTTGATCGCCGAGCTTACGCAGGAAATCGGCTACCGGACTATTCTGATTGGCGATTCCCAAAATAGCGCTGCCGCTGCCGGCGTAATCAATCAGCTTGGAGGGCAGGCAGTAGCTTTGTTTATAACGGACATCAATTAAAATCAAACAATCCGCTAATTGCATATACCTAAGACTTTCGTGGTAATCAACCCGCGGAATCAGGGAAACAATATTCTCTAATTTATATTTTTCAATCAATGTTTTTACTGCGTCGATCGGGAAGTCGGTATAGCCGCCGTCACAGCCGACGATCTGAAAGTTAATTTTAGAAGCGAGATGGCCGTCTTTCTGAATTATTCTTTGCAAGGCTTGGAAAATTATTTCCGGATTCCTTTCTTTATAAAATACACCCACATAGCTGAAGATGAATTTATTTTTATCCTTATTTGTAGTTATCTGCTTACTACTTAAAGGATAATCGGTGGGAGCGAAGGAATGATGAATGACGGCGCTTTTCCCCGCCCATTCGCGGGGATATTTTTTCATAATGATGTCCCGCATATTGTTGTTGATGAAAACAACCGCGTCACTGTTTTTGATGATCTTAGTTTCTTGTTTCAATACTCGCT
This sequence comes from uncultured Candidatus Saccharibacteria bacterium, assembly GCA_964360025.1. Taxonomy (GTDB): domain Bacteria; phylum Patescibacteriota; class Minisyncoccia; order UBA6257; family JAUSGH01; genus CAYHSY01. Next base: position 12,916 of record CAYHUD010000003.1, read on the forward strand.
TGGCGCGCCAGGGAGACATCGTGACACAGGGATTGTCATACCAAGGGTCGCTGAAATGCGATATAAAGGGGACTCCTATTTTTTCTTTAACAAGCGCGCCGATCAGATTACTTTCCTGCGGGTTGGCGAAAGAAAAAACAATATTGATATCGTGTTTTTTGATAATCCTCGCGATTGTTTTTACCAGCTTTTGCTGATAGCGATAGCGGAAATACGCGCGCAGAGGGGGAATGCGATTCATGATTCTGTTCAGTTTAAATTGCTCGATTTTATAGATCGGCGCTTTGATGTCCCAATCACCTTGATTGGCATAAGTTAAAATCACCGGCTCAATGCTTTGGGCGATCCATTCAGGAATCATTTTGCCGATTAGTATCGCTTGGGGGCGTACCGTGGGCGGACTCCAAAAACTGAGACAAAGCGGTCGGATTTGATTTTTCATGACTATTTTGAGTGATGACGATAATAAAACTTTTTTATTAAAGCAATTGTTTTTTCGGCGGTTTGGGGTTTGTGGTACGGATCTTTGATTTTGATAAACATCTTTTTGATCCGGTCGTGATTTTTATCAATGTATTTTATGGTGCCGATTATTTTTTTCTTGTCGGTTTCAGTTAAAAAGTTAACACCTAAGTCCACTGTTTCCGACCAGGCCGTGATATCGCGTAATGTAATACAGGGGACTTTGGCCCAGAAAACTTCTTTTTGTAGTCCGCCGGAGTCGGTGACAACTAACCTCGCGTTAGATATGAGGTGTAGTATTTCCTGATGCTGCAGGGGATCAATGATCAGAAAGTTGGAGAGTTTTTCCCGGGGGTAGTTGAGCTTCTCCAGTTGGTTTTTGGCGCGGGGGTGAATCGGAAAAACTACGCGATATTTTTTGATCACGTTGAGCGCCTCCAGTATGTTTTTGAAATGCAGCGGGTTGTCTACGCTTCCGGCGCGATGGGTGGTGAGCAGAATATATTCTCCGGTTTTTAAACCGAGCTTGTTCGTTAATTGAAGTTTTTTACTCGTGGCAATGTTGGTTTGAAATATGTCGTAGAGCGGATCGCCTGTATTGTAGATGGCGCCTAAAACGCGCTCGTCTTTTAAATTTTTTACTGACGCTTCCGAAACCGCGAAAAGCAGATCGGAACAATGATCGATGAGGCGGCGATTCACTTCTTCCGGCAAGCTCATATCCCACTCACGGCATCCGGCTTCCAGATGTGCGATGGGGATATGGAGTTTGGTGGCGGCGAGTGCTGCGGCCAAAGAGGAGTTGGTGTCGCCGAAGACGATGACGACATCGGGAATAAATTCTTGGAAAAACATTTCTAGATCGGCAAGCATTTTTCCGGTTTGCGCTCCATGACCGCCCGATCCGGCGCTGAACTGTTTGTCCGGCGCTCCCAAGCCCAGTTCTTTAAAAAATGACCCGCTCATGGCGTAATCGTAATGTTGTCCCGTGTGCACCAGCCGGAAATCAATATCCTTATCTTTGCGGAGTAAATTAATAACACGCGCGGAACGGATGATTTCCGGTCTGGTGCCGATGACATAGACAATTTTTATTTTAGAAGCCATGGATTATGAAAATTAGGAGAGGCGCTTCGTGATTGTTCCGTTTTTATCCACCCTGCCTTTAATGCGCGCGGGATTGCCGTAGACGAGGGCGTAATCGGGGACATTTTTTGTAACTACAGATCCCGCGCCGATCATCGCAAATTCACCGATGGTAATGCCCGGCAAAATGACTGACCCGGCTCCGATGGACGCACCTTTTTTAACTAATGTTTTTCCCACAGTCCAGCCGTCGTCTGTTTTCAGTGTGCCGTCGGCATTAATGGCGCGGGGATTTTTGTCATTGGTTAAGATGACATGTGGGCCGATAAAAACACCGTCTTCAATGGTAGTCCCGTGATAAACGGAAGCTCTGTTTTGCATTTTGACGTTATCGCCGATTTGGACATTTAAGTCCACATAGACATCTTTTCCTAAGATGCAGTTTTTCCCGATACGAACACCCTCTCTGATCTGGACATAGTGCCAGATCTTGGAGTTTTCTCCGATTTGGCTTTTGGGGGAAACATCGGCTGTCGGATGTGTAAAATAGTTCATGTTATTTTTTAATAATTTTCTACCGGATTTTTTTTATGCCACCACAACGGGTGGGTCAGCACGCACAGTTTGGGTGTTCCTTTTTCTATGAAGTTGCACATACATCCTTCGCGCCAACGAGCGCTGCTGTCGGATATATACTTCATATCTTTAAGGAAAATGGGGGAGTAGGCCTGATATTTTAAACCCAGTTGCCGGATGTTTTTGTCGGTTACCATAAACTCATCATTGCTGTTATTGGGTTCGTGACAGGATATGCCGGATATTTTTTTGTTGATTATATTTTCAAAAATCTCTTTATCCCGTTTAAAAAAAGACGCGGCGTTTTCGCTGAATAGGCGGGCGAAACCGGCATCATGATGTAGGCCAAGCTCATGATTCATTGCCGTCAAATCCTTGATAATCGCATAACCGGAAAAGTTATACGGATTGTAGTCGCCGTGCAGGCGGATGAAATAAGTAGCCCGGATTTTTAAACCCCCCTCAATGGCGGCGAGATTTTTTGCTAGCGACAGTTTGTGGTCAATATCGTGACGAAGCAGGGTGATTTTCTGTCCTTTCGGTAATTTATTTTTGCGTTGTAAATAATCCTCAAATGTTAAAAAAATATAACCCATTTTCAGAGCCGACTGCAGACATTCCTGATAGTGGCTAAGTTTAAAGGAGCAGTTTTTAATCATGTTTTTTGCAGGTGATGCCGATGATTACTTTGTTGGAGGTGAAGGTTTTATTTTGTCTGAATTTTTCGGAAATTAAATCAAACATCTGTTTTTCAATGGAGGCGTCGTATAAAGGAGTGGCTTTCCAATATTTAAGAAGCGTGTCGGCATCGGGAAATTCCACGGGATTATTGAAGTATTCCACTTTTACTTCTTTGAATAATTTTCGGAGTATGTCGCAGGCGTCGTGTTCTAAGAAATGTGACCAGCGCAGGAAATCCTCGGAAAGTTTTCCGCCGGCTGTTTTTACCAATTCCAGAAATTCCGAATTGTTTTTTTCCGTCGGTCCGCAGATAAAAAGAAGACCGCTCGGATTTAAGGCCGCGTACAGATCCCCGAATGTTTTCTGGGGATTTTTAGTGTAATAGATGGCGAAAGAAGACAGGGCTCTGTCAAACTTTGCTCCGGAAATTTTTTCGGATATTTCCGCAAGATCCGCCTGTATGACGGAAATGTTTTTAGAACCCTTTTCTTTTATTCTTTCTTTGCATTTATTAAGAGATACATCGCTGATATCTATACCCACAACCGCTCCTTGCGGTCCGATTTTGCCCCCGATATCAAAGAGATGTTTCCCCGTGCCGCAGCCGACATCTAACACGCTCAAGGCATTTTTGAGCTGGAGACGATTAAGAACCCAGGCATCAAAGTCGGACTTGGAGAAATTCTTATGGACATAGATTCTGTAATCAAGGGCTTGTGAGTCAACTTCAATTTTTGTTTTTGTCATAGAGTTTATATTTTTAACGCGGTTTCCAACGCCCGGCGAGCATCTTCTCCGGTGATTGCCGGTTTGCGTTTTTCCTGGATGGCGGAAATAAATTCCTCCAGTTCGCATTTCAACGGTTCAGCTTTATTGACGCCGATCTGAACAGAGTCGGTTAGGCAGAATTTGGAGATAAATTCGTTGAAGTCCTTATATTGCATTTTATTATATTCGTTTTTATTTGCGAGATGACTATTTTCATAAAGAACTATTTTTTGATTTATATAGTCCATCTGGGCGAATGCTTTGGTGCCGGTGATGTCCAGCGTTCTGATTTTTACCGGAGTGACCCAGTTGACTTCAATGAAGGCCGTAGCTGTGGGATATTTAAGCAAGATCAGCGCGTTGTCTTCCTGATCAGCGATAATGCTTTTGGATTTGAACCCGTGAATTTCAACGGGAGAGCTTTGCAATAAGAAGTTGGCGATATCTATATCGTGAATGCCGAGATCCATAATGACATTAGCGTTTTTTGTTTGCGGCGGCAGACCGCCGACGCGCCTGATATTGATGGAGATAATGTCGCCCAATCTTCCGTTCTGTATTAAGTGCGCGAGGCGACGGACTGCCGGATTAAAACGCTCAATGTGGCCTACCATTAATGTCAGTTTTTTACTCCGGGCTTTTTTAATGATTTTATCGGCTTCTTTGAGATTGATAGCGATCGGTTTTTCCACCAGAACATTAACGTTATGATCCAGCGCGTACATGGCGACTTCGTGATGCAGGAATGTCGGAACGGCGATGGAGACGGCGTCAATTTTTTGTTCTTTAAACATTTTTTTATAATCGCCATAAGAGAGACATCCGTATTGTTTGGCGAGAGATTGGGCCTTTTCCGCGTTGGCATCGCAAATAGCCACTAAATTAGCAGTGGGCAATTCAGAGTAAACTCTGGCGTGATGTTTGCCCATATTTCCGGACCCGATGACCGCGATATTTAATTTAGGCATGTTTGATGGCTTTGATGGTGTCTATAATATATTGAATGTTTTCAGGAGAAACTAAGGGGTGGACCGGCAGAGATAATATTTCTTGAGTTGTTTTTTCGGCTACGGGCAGTGAAATCTGTTTATTATCCGTTTGAATAAAATGAGGGAATGAGTGTAAAACTTTGGGATAAAAGATGGCGTTGCCGATTCCTTTGGATATTAAATGCGTTGAGAGCTCGTCGCGTGTTATCGGAAAATCTTTGGTAACCCTGATGCTGTACTGATGGAAGACATGTTCGTAGCTGTCTTTAACGGTCGGAGTGACGATGCCGGGGATGCCGCGTAGCGCCTTGGTTAGCGTCGCCGCGTTCTCAATTCTTTTTTGATTGAAGCCGGCAAGCTTTTTAAGCTGAACAAGACCGATGGCGGCACCGATGTCCGTCAGGCGATAGTTGTAGCCCATATCAAAATATTGATAGCGGACTTTCTGCGATTGCCCGTGATGGCGGAACATTTTGGCCTTTTCGGCTATTTCTTCGTTATCGGTTGTGATCATGCCGCCTTCGCCGGTGGTTATATTTTTTGTCGCGTAAAGAGAAAAACAACCGGCGTCTCCCAGAGTTCCTGTTTTTCTGTTTTTATATGTGGCGCCGTGAGCTTGGCAGGCATCCTCAATTATTTTCAGGTTATGTTTTTTGGCAATGTTGGCTATGGCTTCAACATCGTAGGGATGGCCGAAGATATCAACTGGCAGGATGGCTTTAGTTTTAGAAGTGATTTTTGCTTCAACTGATTTGGGGTCAAGATTGAAAGTGACAGGATCAATGTCGGCAAAGACCGGTGTCGCTCCCTGCTGAATAATAGCATTGGCGGTGGCTACGAAAGTGAAAGGGGTCGTGATTACTTCATCGCCTTCTTTGATGCCGCAGGCATAAAGAGCGGCATGGAGAGCGGCGGTGCCGCTATTCGTCGCTACGGCATATTTCGCGCCGCAAAAAGCGGCGAATTGTTTTTCAAATTTGGCAACTTGGGGACCTTGAGCGATAATTCCCGATTGCAGAACTTTGACGACCGCATCTATTTCTTCTTGACCGAAAGAGGGTTGAGCGACGTTAATCATATTATTTTTTTATTATTAATTAAAATTCTTTCCAATTCGTTTTTATAAATATTCCATAATGCCTGTATATTTTCACCACCGCGCTCCCACATCTTGATGTAATTGTAGTCAAAGCCCGTGTCGTATATCGCCGCTACGAAGTTTTCCAAACGTCGTTCGTACTCTTTGGTGGGTGATTTTTTTGCCAATATTTCTTTTATTTTGACTGATAAAGTTGTTAAATCCGTGTGGCGGGTGACGTTAGGAAGCTTCAGCGTAGTTCCCAGATCTCCTAATTGGATGGCTGGTATATTCAGAAAAGCCGCTTCAGCGATAGTAGTGCTGCTGGGGCTTATGAGAAGCGCCGCACCTTTTATAACATGTTCGGAGGGGATTCTGTAATCAATCAGTTTGACGTTGGGAGTGCGCGCGATTTTTTCCATATAAGACGGCGGGCGTTTGCCGATCATCGCCGGATGTTCTTTGACGACTAATGTGTAATCGTCGGGAAGCGCCATAGCCACAAGACGGGCAGTTTCTATCTGGTTGGAAAAAAACGGCGCGCGGACGTCGATTGTTTCTTCGGGTTGGAATTGCAGAGGAAAATAGATGTATTTCTTAATTGTTTCCAACGGATAATATTTGTAGTTCTCCATAAACTTTCTGTAACTTATTTCCGCGAAATGATCGCGAATCAGTATTTTAGGTGAACGATATTCGAAAGTGGGGCCTAACTTAAGTACGTCTTTTGGTTTTTTGATATACCACAAGAGGAGCTGTTTTAATAAGCTGAGGTAATTTTTCAATTTTTCTCCCGTAGTTTTTTGATGGAGATTATTGTTCTGTTCGGCATCAACGGGGGATTGGAAGGTGGTTCTGAAGCTCCGGATGAATTCCTGCGCTCTTTTTCTGCTCGGCGTTTCTATTTTCTGGTTATTTAAGGTATCAATGTAGTCAAAGAAGTGTCCGCGATCATATTGATATCCCTCAACAAAAATATAATATCCGGGCACTTTGCTGTCCGTGATGGCAATCATGGGAACACCGCGCTTTAACGCGTAGAGATTAAACATGATATGCGGGAGCGAGCCGAAAGTGGGGCAGATGATGATGTCGGGGTTAAAGTTATCAAAGAAATATTTAATACTTTTATAAAAAGCCATAACATATTCCACAATCCGTTCATCGGAAATATTCTGTTTAAATCCGTAATAATATTTATCGCCGTATGATTTGACGAATAATCTCATGCTATGGACGAGGGGCCAGACGGAGTTTACCCCCAATTCTTTGCAGATTTCTTTCAGTGAGTAAAAATTTCCCGCTAAATATTTTTGCGGGTTGCCCATAATTTCGTCTCCGAAAACGATATGCTCGTATTGAATATCAGGCTGATTGACGATCAGCTGATGCGTGGTTTCTTTGAATGTCAGAGCGGAAAGCCGAACGTCTTCTTCGTAAAGTTTCTTCGCCAAAAAGCGGCCGATGGTTTTGCCCCAGCCCCTCTGTTGGAATATCAGAATCTTTTTGCCTTGAAGCGCGCCCATATTTTTTCTGTTAAATATATAACAAAAAGGTCTTGGAGATTGTTACATATAAGAAGCGCGAAAGCGCTGATATTATATGGAGTTAAATCCCCAGATAAAAGTAACAATTTCTGGCCCGAGGGTTTATTTGCGCTCGCTCGCCGCCTTCGATGCCACGCCGGAGTATTGTTCCTGGTTAAATGATCCGGAGGTTTATAAATATCTGGAAGTAAGAGGCGTTACTTTGGAAGATGTGCGCGCTTATATCGCAAAACGTAATGTAGACCCTAACGCTTTACTCCTCGGTATTTTTGATAAAGACAATGACAGACACATGGGCAATATAAAATTAGAGCCGATTGATTGGGATAAAAAGACAGCCGTTTTTGGGATTGTTGTCGGAGATAAGAATTATTGGAGAAAGGGTTATGGCACGGAGGCGACAAGGTTGATTATTGACTACGCGTTTCAGAAGTTGGGACTCAAGGAAATTATTTTGGGATTTGTTTCGGAGCATGAGGCCGCGAGAAAGTCCTATGAGCGCGCGGGATTTTCGTATGTGAGGACAGATAAAAAAGCGCTGTGTTATGACGGCATTTCTTATGACGAGATTATTATGTCCATAAAAAAGGATCATAATTCTTGATTATGAAATCATTTTTCAGTTTATTTTACCGCAGTTTCGGCGAATATAAATCTCATATCGCGGTTTTAGCCGTCCTCGGTTTTGTGGGTGGTTTTTTTGGCGGAATAGGTATCAACGCTCTCGTGCCGCTATTGTCCTTCGCTTTGGGCCAAGAAGTCGAGACGACAGATGTTGTCTCTAAAACGATAAAAGATATTTTCTATTATATAAACATTGATTTTACGCTGAAATATTTATTGATACTCGTGGCCGTGTTGTTTGTTTTGAAAGCCGTATTATCTATTTCGTTTTCATATATCAACGGAAGAATCTTGGCCGATTACGAAGAGAAGAAGAGGAATAAATTATTTAAGGCCATGATTGATTCAAGTTGGGGCTATCTTTTGGGACAGAAACTCGGACATTTGGAGACGGTTCTGATGACGGATGTGACCTATACCAGATCACTCATGATTCTTGTTTCTAGCGGTTTTCTGATCGTCACCAATCTGATTGTTTACACTTTCATTGCTGTAAATATTTCTTTTTATATTACGCTGATGACTTTTGCCATCGGCGGAGGAATATTTTTGGCGTTGTTTCGGCCGATTGTTTCTCGGGTTAAAAAAATATCAGCGGAAGACGAGCAAACCACGAAACAAATCGCTCACTATGTTAATGAGAGCATTCTGGGTATGAAAACAATCAAGGCGATGTCTTCCGAGAGGTCGGTAATCCGCGTGATGGGCGATTACTTCAAGAAAATAAAAAATCTGCGCATCAGATCGGCTTTGGCTAATATGTTCGGAAATACTTTAACCGAGCCGATCAGCGTCATTTTTTTGGCCGTGGTTTTCGCGATATCTTATAAGACCACAGAGTTTAGTTTGCCCGGATTTCTGGTCGTAATGTATGTTAGCAAGCAGATTTTCGTTTATTTGGATCAATTGCAGGCACTTTTCGTGGGCGCCAGTTCCATCACTCATTATGCTCAAAAAATATTGGATTATGAGGAGACGGCGAATATTAATCGTGAGCAGAGCGGCGATGGAGCGGAGTTTATTTTTAACGATTCTCTGCAGTTTCGGGCGGCATCTTTTTCTTACAAAGAAAGAAAAGATGTTTTAAAGAATTTGAGTTTTACCATTAAGAGGGGGAGTATGGTCGGAATTATCGGGCCGTCGGGTGCCGGTAAAACGACTATTGTAGATTTGATCCTGCGACTTTTCAGTCCGACGAGCGGAGAGATTTTAATGGATGGTAAAAACGTAGAGAGCATCGGCATCGCCAAGTGGCGTGAAAAAATTGGCTATGTTTCGCAGGATGTTTTCTTAATGAATGAGAGCGTTGCTGATAATATCAGGTTTTATGATGATTCGATTTCCGACGAGGACGTGCAGTACGCGGCGAAAATGGCCAATATTTACGATACAATCCAAACGCTTCCTGATAAATTTAAAACTAATATCGGCGAAAGAGGCATTTTGCTTTCGGGCGGACAAAGACAGAGGATAGCTATCGCGCGAGCTTTGGCGAGAAAGCCGCAGATTTTGATTTTTGATGAAGCGACAAGTGCGCTCGACAACGAGTCGGAACAACAAATTCAGAGAACCATCCGCGAGTTGAAGGGGAAAATGACCGTGATTGTGATTGCTCACCGGCTTTCAACTATCACCAACTCCGATGCGCTGATAGTGCTTCAAAATGGTAAAATATCCGAACAGGGAGCTCCGCAAGCATTGCTTCAAAATAAGGACTCATATTTTTATAAAGCTTATAATATAAGAAACCAATGAGTAAAAATGCTTTTTTAATTTGGGCCGATAGGGGTCCGATGATGAAAGAAATTATTTCCAAACTGGAAAGTAATTCTTATCAGGTGGTCTATTGGGTAGGCCTCGCAGGCGGAGAGAAGGATTTTACCTCGGGAGTGTTTCACGAGCATTTTTCGGCTTGGACGGGAATGCCAGCTTTAGGAGTTGATCCGGGCGAATTTCCGCCTCCGGGGAAAGATTTAATTGAGAAAATGTACAAGACGGAGTCAGTGATCCTAACGATGATGAATAAAAAATTTGATACTTTATGTGTTGATGAGCGGCGGCATATTTATTATTCCATGCTGGGATATTGGCACGGCGTGATTAAAGAGTATAAACCGGAAGTGATTATCTTCCCCGCTTTTCCGCACACCGTTTATAACTATATTATTTTTTCTCTGGCCAAACTTTTAGGTATTAAAACGATAATGTTTGATAATCCCTGGGTGGCTAATCGGCTTATTTTATATAATGATGTTTTTCTGGGTAGCCGCAAGCTGAAGCAGGAATTGGAAAAAAATAAAGGTAAAAATTTTGCCCTTGCTGATTTAAGCTTAGAGGTGCGTGAATATTATGAAAAACAGATTGATAAAAATCGCGATGTCACACCCATTTATACCAAGAAGTTTAAGGAAACAACGATGGGTTTCAAAAACGATGTCCGCCGGTTGTGGAAGCTTTCCAAGAACACTCTAAAAGACGGCACCTTTTTTAGAAGACTTATTCATTTTATATCCAAAATCGGCAAGGAGAATCTGAAGACGGAATATGAGAGCGTGCAGTCATTTTTTGACGCAGGTAAAAATTATGTTTATGTTCCGCTTTGCTACCAGCCGGAGGCGACGAGTAGTCCGCTGGGCGATATGTTTGTTGATCAGATTTTAATGGTGGAAATACTTTCCGCCGCGCTCCCCAAGGATTGGGTGATTTATGTTAAAGAGCACCCGGCGCAGTGGTATGCGAGAAGCAGAATGAGTTATTCTAGCAATAGGTACGCCGGTTATTATAGAAGGATGGCTGGGATAAAAAATGTGAAAATCGCGCCTTTTGGGACAGATTCCTATCAATTAATAGAAGGCGCGCGCGCTGTAGCGGTTGTCACCGGTACTGTGGGGTGGGAGGCGATGCTTCGCGGAAAACCGGCTTTGGCCTTTGGTTATCCATGGTATCGTGACTGCGAGGCGTTATTTAAAGTTTACAATGTAGAGTCAGCGAAAGAGGTGTTTTTAAAAATCATTGACGGATATAAAGTTTCTGGACAGGATATAATTAATTATTTGAAAAGTTTTGACGCCGCGACTTTTAGGGGATATTTAGAAACAGTATCCGGTGTTGATCCGGGAGTTGGAAAAGAAGAGAATGTGGAAAATTTAATTAAAGCAATATTAGTCGAGTTGAATAGAGAATAAGATAAAAGATGAATATAAATTTTTTAAAAGGTAAAACGGTTTTAGTAACGGGCGGCACCGGTTCTTTTGGTAGTAATTTTTGCCGACATCTTTTAGCTACCTCTGATTTAAAGAAGTTGATTATTTTCAGTCGTGACGAGCTAAAGCAATCACAGCTTAAGGCCGAGCTTAAAGATAGCAGGATGCGTTTCTTTTTGGGTGATGTGCGCGATTTGCCGAGATTGGAGCGGGCTTTTAACGGAGTGGATATCGTCGTGCATGCCGCGGCCTTAAAGCAGGTGCCGACTTTGGAATACAATCCGTTTGAAGCGGTGAAGACGAATATCTTAGGAAGTCAAAATGTAATTGATGCCGCCATCAATCAGGGTGTGAAGAAAGTGCTTTTGGTCTCAACGGATAAGGCCGCGCAACCGGTTAATCTTTACGGATCCACTAAACTTTGCGCGGAGAAATTGTTTATTAATGGCAATTCTTATTCCCCATCGCCAAAAGGCACGAGGTTTAGTTGTGTTCGGTATGGTAACGTGGTGGGAAGCAGGGGTAGTATTGTGGAGCATTTGTTAAAAAATCCTAATCCGGCAGTGGTTCAGCTAACCGATGACAGAATGACGAGATTCTGGATTACCTTAGAGCAGAGTTTTGAGTTGGTGCTGTTTGCTTTATCTAACATGGAAGGCGGAGAAATTTTCGTGCCGAGGATTCCTAGCATGAAAGTCGCCGATATGTTCTCGGCTTTTGCTCCGAAAGCCAAGCAGGAGATTGTTGGGATTCGTCCGGGAGAAAAATTGCACGAGATTCTTTTAACTGACGCCGAGGCGCGGCATGCCGTGGAGCTGGAGAAATATTTTGTAGTTTTACCCGAACAGTCAGAAATTTTTAACGTGAAAGAAAAGTTTAAAAAACACATCACTAAAGGCAAGAAATTGGCTCATGGTTTTGTTTTTGCGAGCGATACCAATAAAGCGTGGCTGACGAAGGCAGAGTTTTTGGCAATGACGAAGTCGTCTTTGATTTCAAAAACATGATTCCGTATGGTAGGCAACATATTAACAAGAAAGACGCGCGGGTGGTAGAAGAAACTCTTTATTCTGATTGGCTGACACAAGGCCCGAAAGTAGCGGAGTTTGAGCGGAAGTTGGCCTCATATTGCGGAGCGCGTTATGCCGTCGCTGTGTCTAACGGCACGACAGCGTTGCATTTGGCTTACCTTGTGGCGGGGATTCAAGAGGGTGATGAAGTGATTACGACTCCGAATACTTTTGTCGCCACTTCTAATATGCTTGTTGCTATTGGCGCGAAGCCGGTTTTTTGCGATATCCGGCTTGATACTTATAACATTGATGAAAATAAGATTGAGAAACTGATAACCAAGAAAACTAAAGCGATAGTGCCAGTGCATTTCGCGGGGGCTCCTTGTGAGATGGATAAAATCTTAGCGATTGCCAAGAGGCATAAATTGGTTGTGATTGAAGATGCTTGCCATGCTTTGGGAGCGAGTTATAAAAAGAAGAAGATCGGGGGCATAGCGGATATGACGGTTTTTAGTTTTCATCCAGTGAAATCCATCACAACGGGCGAAGGGGGTGCGATTTTAACCAACAGCGAAGAGTTTTATAAAAAACTTCTTCTTTTACGTAGTCATGGTATTGCTAAAGATAAAAATGGATTTAATATTATGACGGAATTGGGTTATAACTATCGTTTGACGGATTTTCAGGCAGCTTTGGGAGCGTCGCAGTTGTCTCGATTGGATGAATTTGTGGCAAAAAGACATAAAGTCGTTGCCGGTTATCGGAGGCTTTTCGGTGATTGCAAAGATATTATTTTGCCATTAGGAGACAAGAATAGTGTTTCGTCTTGGCATATCTATGTCGTGAGAGTTAAGAATCCGGATCATCGCCTTCCTATATATAACTTTTTGCGGGAGCGAGGAGTGGGGGTGAATTTTCACTATCCGGCTGTTTATTCGCACCCTTATTATAGAAGTATTGGTTATAAAAATCTTTCTTTACCGAATACGGAAACATATCATAATTCTTGTATTACTTTGCCGTTGCATCAGCAGCTCAAAAATTCAGAAATGGCGATTGTTGTAAAAGCCGTCAAAGATTATTTTTCGCAAGTTTAAAATTTATGACAGCATCGCGCATAATTTACAAAACAGAAGATGCTAATTTATTTTGGCATTATTGGGAGAGATATGTTGCCGAGCACCATTCGAGCCCGCGCTATCTTAGGACAACGATTGAGTATTATCTCGCTATTTTACGAGGCGCTGGCAATTTAGATTCTGACAAAAGTTTTTTATATGTCGTAAATAACGAGCCGGTTGCTTGTGTTTTTCTTCCTATTATTCGACAGGGTGAAGATTTGGTAATTGCGATGGACGGCGATTATGTCTTTGCTCCATTATGTCACGATGTGAATGTTCAAAAGAAGATTTTTGCTTTGATTGACGATATTGCAAGAAGCTGTAATCTTGCCAAAATATGTTTTTCGATTGATCCTCTAGAAAATAACGAGAGACATTTCAATTTTTTACAGGCATATAATTATTTGGATGTTTCCATATTGACTTATATGGTTGACTTGTCGCAGGGAAAGAATGTTGAAGAGCTATTGCAGAAATGTCATTCGCGTTATAAGCGTTCCGTAAAGAAGATTTTATCGGATAAGCGCTTTCAAACTTTCATTGTTGATGCGGATCATCTTTCGCGCCCCTTATTTGATAATTACGTTGCTCTTCATCATAAATGCGCAGGACGCATTACGCGGGTTCAGGAAAGTTTTGATATCCAGTTTGAAAAAATTAAAAATGGCCACGCGGTACTTATTGGGTTGAAATACGAGGATAAACCAATAGCTTATTATTACTTTGTTTACTCTGCCGATAAGGCCTTTGCGTTTTCCAGCGCCGATGATCCGGAATACGACGCACTGCCTCTATACCATATTTTATTTTATCGTCAGATGGAGTATTTAAAAAATCTTGGTATAAATTATATTGATACGGAACAACCCGCTAACCCCTCGCAGCAGTTTGATTGTTATCCAGAAGACAAACAATTAAACACCTCTTTTTTTAAACAGGGATTAGTAGGTTCGTTTGTAAATCAATCGCGAGGCATAAAATATTTTTCTCAAAAAGTCTTTGATGCGGATATGGAGATTTTTGAAAAGAATTATAAAATTTTATGAAGCAAAAAGTTGTCATAATTGATTACGGGATGGGGAACACGGGTTCTGTGAAGAACGCCCTGGATTTTTTGGGATATGAGTCGGTGATTTCGCGCGAGGCAAAAGATATTGCCGAAGCCAGCCATATTATTTTACCGGGGGTGGGTGCTTTTCCTGATTGCATGAAAAATCTTCGCAGTTATGGATTGATAGATATTTTAAATAAAGAAGTTTTGGAGAATAAAAAACCATTTCTGGGATTGTGTTTGGGAATGCAGGTTTTAGGCGAGATAGGCGAGGAGGGAGAGTTAACGAATGGTCTGGGATGGATTAAGGGAAGAGTAAGAAGGTTTGCGGTGGACGAGAAGAGGTTTAGAGTGCCGCATGTGGGATGGAACGATGTTGTGGCGACTGAAAACGGTAGAGCCCTTTTTGATGGTATTGATAAACCAAGTTTTTATTTTGTGCATAGTTTTCATTTGGTACCCGATGATAAGAGCGTTGTTGCGGGAACAGCCGATCATGGTGAGCCGTTTGTCGCCGCCATCAGGAAGGATAATATTTTTGGAGTGCAATTTCATCCTGAAAAGAGCCAGAGGTTTGGTCTTTTGGTTTTAAAGAATTTTTGTAGTACGGTATGCCGCTGATTTTAGTTGTAATTTGTGAAAGTTGGGATATTTGATTAAATTTAAGATGGGGCATGCGCGCTTAGCTCAGTGGTAGAGCGACTCATTTACTTTGAGTAGGTCGGGGGTTCGATTCCCTCCGGCGCGCACATTGTTGTGTATCCTTTTTTTCTCACGGTTAGTTATATAAAAGTATGATTAAGGATTTTTCACACACTTTTATTAAGAATAGTTTGCGCAGATGCACACGTTGTGTTTTGCCAGAGACGCATGAAACAATTCAGTTTGACGTGGATGGGGTGTGTAACATTTGCCGCAACTCTGAATACAAAAAAGAGTTGATAGATTGGGATGAGCGTAAAAAAGAGCTTTTAGCTCTTGCCGATGAGTATAGAGGCAAGGGGGTCTATGACTGTATATTGCCCTTTTCTGGAGGCAAGGACTCTACTTTTACGCTCTGGTATATCGTCAAAGAATTAAAGTTGAAACCGTTGGTTGTAAGTTTTGATCATGGATTTTACCGTCCGCGGACGATTGAAAACAACGAGCGCACGATGAGAAAATTGGGCGTGGATTATATGAAATTCAGAAGCGACTGGAAGACGGTACGGCTTCTGATGCGGGAAGCGCTGCGGCGCAAGGGAGATTTTGATTGGCACGCGCATGCGGGAAGCTTCGCTTATCCGGTGCAGATTGCGCTGAAGTTTGGAGTGCCGCTTATTTTTTGGGGAGAACCGTCGGCGGAATATACCGCTTATTATTCTTATGCGGATAAAGAAGAGGTGGACGAGCGCCGCTTTCATCGCTTTGTAAATTTAGGAATCAGCGCCGAGGATATGGCGGGATTTTTGGGTGGGGCAGTTATCGTGCGCGATTTGGATCCCTATAGATTCCCGTCATTTAAAGAACTAGCCCCATTAAAAATGAAGTCGGTATGTTTAGGTTCTTACATTCCTTGGGATGTGATGAGTAATTACGAAATTATTAATCGCGAGCTAGGTTGGTTGGGAGATGATGTGGAGGGGGTGCCGCCGCAATATCCTTATGAAAAGATTGAATATCAGCTTCAGGGGCACAGAGATTATTTAAAGTTTATTAAGCGCGGTTATGCGCGGACGACGCACCTCACAAGTATTGATATTAGAAATGGCAGGATGACGCGCGATGAGGCGGTCAAATTGATTGAAAAATACGAAGGAAAGAAGCCGGCTAGTTTGAACTATCTTTTGAAGATTTTGGATATAAACGAAGATGAGTGGAGGAAGATTGCCGCCTCTCACTCCGTTCCTCCTTATGCACATGATTTTTCTAAGGAAGAAACAGATAAACCTCTTTGGGATATGAAATTGTGGGATCCTAATCCATAAACTTTTATGCTAAAAAATAGATTAATTCCCGTCCTGCTGCTCAAAAACGACAGGATGGTAAAACCTATAAAATTCGGGGCCGAGGGTGAGCGTGATGTGGGAGCGCCGGAAACTACCGCGCGGATTTATAATTCGCAAGATGCTGATGAGTTGATATTTTTGGATATCGCGGCGACGGGCGCGGGTAGAGGGTTTCTTTTGAATACCCTGCGTGATGTTGCTGAAAATTGTTTTGTGCCGCTAACGGCGGGCGGTGGGATTAGAACATTGGATGATATTAGAGAGGTTTTGAGGGCGGGAGCAGATAAGGTTTCTATTAATACGGCGGCGGTAGAACGGCCGGAATTTATCAGAGAAGCGGCAAAAATGTTTGGCAGTCAGTGTGTTGTTGTGTCTATTGATTTTAAAAAGACAACTTTGGGAAAGTATGATGTTTTCACAGAGCGAGGGACAAAGGCGACGGGACTCGATGTTCTGGGGTGGGCGAAGCGCGTTGTGGAGCTAGGAGCGGGAGAGATTTTACTCACTTCTATTGATCGTGAGGGGACGATGACCGGTTATGAACTGGAATGCATTAAAATGGTTGCCGATGCGGTGGGGGTTCCGGTGATTGCCAATGGCGGAGCTGGAACGAGAGCTGACTGCGTAGCGGCGATTAAAGAATCCGGAGCCTCGGCTGTTGCCGCATCATCGCTTTTCCATTTCTCTGATTCTAATCTGACGCAAGTTAAGTCGTTTATTTTTAACTCGGGTGTGGCTATAAGGTCTATTTAAATGAAATTCAATAAGATAAATAAAATTATACTTTTTGGAGGATCGCGGCTGACTTCAGAGCTGGCTGATTTTGTCTCGCAAAAACCCGATTTTCAGCTGGTTGTTTTTACCGCGGAGCGGCATTTGGACGAAGTGGTTCGTAAAAATGGCGAAACATTAAAACAGATTTTAGAAAAGAGAAAAATAAAATATTTTGTGGCGGAGAATATTAATACTAATGCTAACTTGATAAATGAAGTTACAAAAAACACACTAGGCATCGCGCTTGGCGCCGCTTGGATTTTTGATTTGAAAACAGTTAAATTATTTTCTAAAAACCACCTGTTGGATTTTATGGGGGTAGATTTGCCTCGTTATCGCGGCGGCGCTCACTATACTTGGCAGATTCTACATCAGAATAGAAAGGGTTGCGCTAATTTGCAGGTGATTAATGGCGGGAAAGAGACATTTCATTTGGGCGAGATCGTGAAGAGGGAAGAATATCGTTTGCCCGCGTCTCTTAAAAAGCCGATAGATTTTTTTGAATATATTGTTTCTCGCGAACTCAATTTTCTAAAAGAATTTTTTGGCGAAATTAAGAAGAGCAAGGATTTTAAGTTTTTGAAATTAAATGAGGAGCATAGTTCTTGTTATCCCTTCTTGTCTACAATGAAGTCGGGACTGATTGACTGGAGCTGGAGCGGGAAGGACCTTTTTCTTTTTATTTCAGCTTTTGATGATCCTTATCCCGGCGCCTCAACTTTCTGCGAGGATCGGAGAGTTTTTTTAAAAGATGCTATTTTGTTTAAAGCGGAAGAAAAATATCACCCGTTTACTTCGGGAATAGTGGTAAGGAGGAATAAAGATGCGATTTTTGTGGCGACCACTGGAAACTTGCTTAAGCTGGGGCGTGTTTTAGATGAGAGCGGGCGCGATGTTAAAGATGAGATAAAACTAGGTGATCGTTTTTATACTCCCATTGCGGAGCTTGATAAATCCAGGCAATTTAGCGCAGTTTACGGAGCGCGCGGCTTAAAGAAATAGATTATGGAGATAATAAAATTGTTAAAAAAAATAGACGGACTTCCGGTTGCGCCCGTATCTTCGGGAACCGATAAGCAAAATACGATTCTCCAAAAAGAGTTGTTTTTTAAAGTTTATGAATACAAATCGGGACGCGAGCATAACGGCTGGGTGGTCCCGCAGAACTGGGAGGTGGTTAAAGCCGAGATCAGAAAGAACGGCAAGCTTATTTATGACGGCAAGAAGCATCCTTTGGGGGTCATCGGGTACTCGCAATCATTTAGGGGTAAAATTTCTTTATCTGAATTAAAGAAGCATTTATTTTTTAAAAAAGAAGCGCCGAAAAATATTGTTTATCATTGCGATCTCTATTATAAGACTTATTTGAAGATGTGGGGATTTTCCGTTCCTTATGATTTTTACGCGTCGTTAGATGACGGCTTGTATGAGGTGGTTCTAGAGACGCATCATAGCGCGGGGACGATGAAGGCTCTGGAATACACACATAAAGGCAGGTTGAAAGATGCTGTTATTTTTAATGCGCATAATTGCCACGCGGCGCAGTTAAATGATGGGCCTGCCGGATATGCCGTGTTTATTGATGTGATGAAAGAATTGGCGAAGCGGAAAACGAAATATACCTATCGGCTGGTTATCGCGCCGGAGCATATGGGTTCGGTTTTTTATCTTGCTGATAAGCCGGAGCGGGAGATTAAAAATTTCAAATACGGAATTTTTATGGAAATGGTGGGGCACGACAATCCTATTTTTGCCCTGCAGGAAAGTTTTACGGGTAGTAGTTTGATAGATATTGCCGCTCGTAATGTTTTAAAGTTCCAAAGCCGCGGATTTTGGAGCGACACGTTCAGGAAAATCGTGGGCAATGATGAGACGGTATGGGAGGCGCCGGGGATTGAGGTGCCGATGATATCTTTATCGCGCTGTAAATCCAAAGATTTCTTTTATCCGGAGTATCATTCGGACGGCGATAATATTTCTATAATGCGTGAGGCGCAACTTCAGGAAACTAAAAAGATTATTTTGGCTATCGTTGATGTTTTGGAAAAGAATTGTTTTCTGAAAAGAAAATTTACGGGGTTAATCGCCCTTTCCAATCCCAAATATAATCTTTATAAACAGCCGGGGACAGATCCTTCCGTATCCGGCAATAGAACCGAAGACCAGTCCAAATGGAATCATTTGATGAATTGCCTGCCGCGTTATTTTGATGGGAAAACTTCTATTTTGGATATTGCCGTGAAACACGACTTGCCTTTTGACGAGCTGTACGAATATATTCTAGGGTTTAAAGAAAGAAAATTGGTGGATTTTATTTAGAGCATGAAAAATGTATTGAAGAAAAAACTTTTTGGAGAGGGAATATATCTTCGTGAGTTGACTCTTAAGGAAGCCACTTCGGAGTATTGCGGTTGGCTAAATGACGGCGAGGTCAATAAATATCTGGAGACATGGAGTGCCACAAAGGAAAGCGTCGCCGAATATATAAAAACTTGTCGTCGAAGCTCCGACACTATTTTACTCGGTATTTTTGACAGGGATGATAATAAACACATCGGCAATGTTAAGCTGGGTCCGATTGTGGATTGGAATAAGAAGAGAACTGTTTATGGGATAATGGTCGGTGATAAAAATTATTGGGGGAAGGGTATCGGAACTGCGGCGACTAAGCTTGCGATTGAGGTTGCTTTTAATATTTTGGATTTAAATGAAATAGAGCTGGGGGTGGTGGGAGACAACGCGAAAGCGCGTAAGGTTTTTGAAAAAAGTGGTTTTAAGGTTTTAGAAATTAGAAAGGATGGGTTACAATATCGCGGTAAGATTTATGACAAAGTGGTGATGGAGATTAAGAAAAACTCTGACGATATCCATCAAAAGACCCTCGTATTCACTTTGAATAAAAATATGGGGGTAGGAAAAAGAGTTGTTTTGGGGGCGTCGGAACCCTTGGCTTTTAAAGCGCTTTTGCCTATCATCGACGGTTTAAGAAAGGATGAAAGATGTGATTCAATTGCGCTGGTGACAGATAATATTTCTGGTAGGTCATTTGCCGAACATTTTAAAAACGACAAGGAATGGAAGAGTGGGCGTGAACTTGGCAATAATTTTGATGTTATTCTTTCAACTTTGGATGCTTATGATAGCCCGGGGATGATGCTTGTTAGGGATGGCAAGGATTTGCTAGGCGCGAAAAAGATTTTCGTGCTGCATTATAGCTGGACGTCTGCTCCTAAAACTAAAAACCTATTAAAGAACAGGGGGGATATTGATGGTATTTTTTGTAACGATGGTTTGGCTAAAGAAATTATTAGCTTTCACCTTCCCGATCTCAGGGGTAGAATTTTTGTCACAGGAACTCCTGTTATTGAGGACCTGGAATTATTGAGTGCGAAAAAAGATCGTAAAACAGGACGCAATCTTTTAGGAGTCCAGAATGAAGAGTTTGTGGCTTTATATTTAGGCGATACTTATGAAGACTATAAGGATGATAGAACAATAGATGGGTATTTAAATAAAAAGACTTTACAGAATACGGTAGAGGCTATGATTGGTGTTGCAAAAGTTTATCCACAGAAGAACTTTGTTTTGCTTTTACGACCACATCCCCGAGATCCTAATAAGTTTGAAATTTTGTCTTATGTGCATAATAAGCCTCTGCCGTTTAATCTAAGATTAATTCCGGCTATTGGTGATAAATTATCTATTGCGGTAGTTACATATACAGCAGATGTAATTTTGAGCATAATTAGCACCGAAAATCATTTGGCGCCATTTAGGGGTAGACGAGCAGTTTTTTTGGGATTTTTGGGTAGTAAAAATAATTTGGGTGGTAAGATTATTGAAGATGTTTTTGGTTCTCGAGCCCTTGCCGTTTTAAAGAAAAGTCCTTGGTTGGGGGTAGTTTCGAGTAGTGATGAATTGAAGATTTATTTTCAAAATTTTGCTACTGAAACTAAAATTTTGCCTCGTAAGAACAATGATTGTAATTCTGCTAAACGAATATTACGCGCAATCTTATCTTAAATATTATGAAAAATAAACCAGCAATTTTAGGTGGCCGGCCAGTTTTAAATAAACCATTGCCGCCGTATAATTCCATAGGCCGCGAGGAAACGCGTGCGGCTTTGAGAGTTATGAAAACCGGAATTCTGTCTGAATTCGTCGGGCGCGCCGGTGATCAATTTTTAGGAGGTAAGTATGTAAAAGAATTGGAGCAGAGGATGTGCCGTAAATTCAAAGTAAAATATGCCGTGAGTTTTAATTCGGCGACAACTGCCCTGGAGGCCTCTGTCGCGGCTGTCGGCGTGAAACGAGGAGATGAGGTGATTACTACTCCTTACACAATGTCCGCCACGGCTACGGCTATTCTTTTGAACGGCGCGACCCCGGTTTTCGCCGATATTGATCCGGATTCGTTTTGCCTTGATCCGAAATCGGTTGAAAAGCTAATAACAAAGAAGACGAAGGCTATAATGACAGTTAATCTTTTCGGCGGATCGTCTGATTTTCCAGAACTCCTGCGTTTGGCTAAAAAATATAAATTAAAATTACTGGAAGATAACGCGCAGTCCATCGGGGCTAAATACAAAGATAAATTTTTGGGAACGATCGGCGATGCCGGAGTTTTTAGTTTTAATTTTCATAAGACATTACAGTGCGGAGAGGGAGGGGTAATGGTTACCAATGACAAGGATGTCGCGTTTCGCGCGCAATTAATCCGGAATCACGCAGAGGTAGTGGTTCACGATTTGGGTAAAGAGGGGGATGCTTACGCCGATATCCTGGGAAACAACTATCGGTTGAGTGAGATCCACGCGGCTATTGCCATAGAACAATTTAAGAAGCTGGACAAATTAAATCGGCCACGCGTGGAGCTGGCTGATTATTTATCATCTCAATTGAAAAAGATTTCTTGGCTTGAGCCGCGGAAAGTTATGGCGCAGAGCACGCATGTGTATTATGTGTATCCGTTTAAGTTCTTTATTCAAAAGGCCGGTTTTAGCCGGAAGACATTTGCGCGTGCTATGGCCGCGGAGGGTTTCCTTTTGGGCGAGGGTTATGTGGAACCGCTTTATCTTTTGCCTTTTTATCAAAGAGGAGCGGATAAATTTAAATATAAGAAAGGAATTTGTCCGGTTACGGAGCATTTTTATGAGAAAGAGCTTCTCTATGTCGGAATTTGCCGGACACCGCTTAATAAAAAACATATAGATTTATTTATGCGGGCTATAAAGAAAATTGATGAGAATAAGGCAGAGCTTGCAGTTTATGAAAAAAGAAGCGGACGATAAAAAAATAATTGCCGTTATTCAGTCCCGTATGGGCTCCAAGCGTTTGCCGCGCAAAGCCCTGCTTTGGATTTTGGGAAAGACCTTGGTAGAGTGGGCTGTTTATCGTTTGTCTTTTGCTCAAAAAATAGACGGGGTTATTTTGGCGACGGCGGATACTCCGGAAAACGATGAATTGGCCGAATTTGCCGCGAAAATCGGTTTGCTATGTTATCGTGGCAGTGAACGGGATTTGATTAGTCGTCTTTTGGGGGCGGCGGAAAAGTTTGGCGTTGATGCGATTGTAAGGATTACGGGAGATTGTCCGCTGGTAGATCCCGCGATAGTTGATAAGTTAGTTGGGGTTTATAGAAAAAGCGAAGGCGCTTTGGATTTTGTGACTAATGCATATCCGCCGACATATCCCGATGGCATGGATGTGGAAATAATTTCTAAACAGGGACTCCAAAAGCTGGATCGTGACGTCAAAGATTCTTTGCATCGGGAGTGGATTACGACGACATTTATGGAAAATCCGGATAAATACAAGATCCAGAGCGTAAAAAACGACAGCGATCTTTCCGGTTTGAGATTGACTGTGGATTATGAGGAGGATTTCCGGCTTGTTGAGGCGATTTTTAAGGAATTGCATCAGGAAGGGAAAATCTTCGGATTAGCTGATATTTTACGTCTTTTTGAGAGAAAACCCGAGCTTTTAGCCCTTAATAAAAACAGAATTGATACAACTATAGTTAATAATATAAGGAGCGGGGCGTTTCATGAACTGAAGAATAATCCCGTTAGAGATAGCGGACGCAAGTGAGATTTATGCTATTAATTACAAAATATCAATTTATAAAAAATTAATAATCTAGAACGCGGCTTTATCATGTCCGCGTCCTATCTCTAACGGGATGAATAAACAATTTTTTTTAAAAAGCGAGAAAACAATACTGCGGCCATATCAGACAGAAGATATTAAGTTTGTTTCACAATGGTTTAACGATCCGGAGGTGACTTACTATATGTTTACCGGACAAAGACCTAAGACTGAAGAGCAGGTTGTGGATATTATGGCCGTAAATTTGAAATCCGAAGAGAATACCGTCTTTGTGGTTTGTGATATAAAATCCGGCAAACCGATAGGTTTGGTCGGTCTTTATGAAATTGACGGGACGGCAAGAAAAGCCGAGATGAGGATAATCATCGGTGATAAAAATTATTGGGGTAAAGGTTACGGCACGGAGCTTACCGAGTTAATTACTTTTTATGGCTTTGATCGTTTGAATTTGAATAGGGTCTATCTTGGTGTAACAAGCGAGAACGCGGGAGCGTGCAAGGCCTATGAAAAGGCGGGATATGTCTACGAAGGGACTTTGAAAGACGATATCTACAGGAATAGTTCTTATTATGATTCTATAAGGATGGCGATACTCCGCGAGGATTATTATAAGAAATATTATCCGAAACATAAGAAGAGGTTTGCGGTTAAATAGAATGGATAAGAATAAATTAAGAGTTGCCGTCATCGGATGCGGCAATATCGGAGCGGAGGAGGAAAATTATAGCCGCGAAGTCAGGCCCGGCACGCACGCCGCGGCTTTTGCCGTCAATAAGGATGTGAGCCTTGTTGCTTTTGTTGATGTTAATGAAAAGAAGTTGCGCGCGGCGGGGCGAAGATTTTCCGGAGTTAAATTGTATACGGATGCAGAGACGATGTTTAGAGAGATGGCACCGGATATAGTTTCTATCGCTACTCCCACTAAATATCACGCGGAGCAAGTTTCTCTCGCGGCTGGTTTCGGGGTCCCCGTTATTTTGTGTGAAAAGCCGATCGCGTATTTTGAACGTGACGCTAAAATGATGCTTGATGCCTGTCGCCGCGGCGGGTCCCAGCTCTTCGTCAATCATCAGCGACATTTTGACGGAATTTTGCGGAAGTGGAGCAAAAAGGTAGAGGATGGCATTTTGGGCCCCGTATTTCAGGCAAATGCCTACTATTATAACGGACTGATGAATAACGGCACTCACCTCGTTGATTTGATCAGGATATTTTTGGGAGATCCGGTTTCGCTGTGGGGAAAATATAACAATCAGACATCAAGCAAAGAAGGCGACCCCAACATTGACGGAGTTTTGTTTTTTAAAAGCGGAGCGATGGTGACTGTCCAGTCTTTAAGCAAGAATTTTGATTATTTCGGTTTGGATATTTTTGGAGACAAGGGGAGATTAACTATCGGGGACTTGGGATTCACGGTTAAATATCAGAAGAAAATTCCTAGTCGTAAATATAGAGGATATTTTGAATTGTCGCCGAAGATGATTATCGAGGGTAAGCCGAGAAGCATGATGAAAGAATCCATCAATTATGTAGTTGATTTTGCAAGGGGTAAAAAGCCCGCGCGCGGCACGGGTGGCGATGCCTTTGCTGTTTTAAAAATACTTTTGGCTTTTAAAGAAAGCGCCGATAACGACGGTCAAGAAATAATTTTATAATGAAAAAGAATCTTAAAATTTTGATCATCGGGTTTGGATCCATTGGAGCCCGACATTGCCGCAATTTACAGGACTTGGGATTTAAAAATCTCGCCGCTTATGATATTGATACGCAGAAGATATCTGATGCCGGTATCAGCGTTGTGCCGCGCTTGGACGAAAAAATTCTGCGGGAGTTTGATGTCGCTTTTATCTGTAACCCCACAGACGTGCATTTAAAGACAGCGCTTTTGTGCGCCAAGGCGGGTTTGCATTTGTTTATAGAAAAACCACTTTCGCATTCTGTCGTGGGTATCGCCGCTTTGAAAGAAATAATCCGGAAAAGACGACTTACGGCGATGGTGGCCTGCAATTTTCGTTTCCATCCGGGATTTCAGAGGTTGGAAGAAATTGTCCGGAGCGGTAAATTTGGCAAGCCTTTATCCGCGCGACTTGTTATGGGCCATGATTTAAGCAAGTCCAGAGGTGGCGTTGACTATCGGAAGACTTATGCCGCTTCAAAATTCGGTGGAGGGGTGATCTTTGATTCGGGAAGCCATGCCGTTGATTACTTGAGTGTCTTGTTCGGATCGATTGTATCTCTTGACGCGTGTTATGGCAATATCAGCGCGTTGGGGATTGAAGCTGAGGATTATACCAGCGCTATTTTGGAACACGACTCCGGGCTTATGACGACTTTAGAGCTGGATTATTTCAGTAAACCCAAACGTCATAATTTGGAAGTACAATTTGAAAATGGCTGGGCGAAATGGGATTTCGCCGGCAATCGGTTTTTGTCATATAATGATCATACAAAGGAAACGTTTGAAGAAGCGGTCTATAAAGAGGCATCGCCGGAGATTATGCGAAATGACATGTATTTCCGTGAACTGAAATATTTTTTAAGCAAAATCACAACTGACTCCCGAGATGTGACTTGCGGAGTTAAAGAGGGCGGACGGGTAGTAGAGGTTCTCACGGCTATTAAAAAATCCGGTAAAACCGGTAAAAAAGTTATTATTTAATATGATTAGAAAAACCGATAAATCAAAAGAATTATTGGCTCAGGCGGAGAAAGTTATTCCTCGCGCGGCGCAGACGCTCTCAAAGGCGCCTGATCAATTTGTTCGCGGAGTTTCGCCATACGCGATAGCCAGAGGCCGGGGTTGCCGGGTATGGGACGTGGATGGAAACGAATATGTTGATCTCGCATCGTCTTTGGGCGCGTCTGTTTTGGGTTATAGGCATCCGGTCATAGAAAAAGCAGTTGCCGATCAGAGACAGCGGGGAACAATTTTTAGTTTGCCCGGTGATTTGGAGGTTGAGCTCGCGGAGAAAATTTCCAAGTTTGTGCCGTTCGTGGAAATGGTTCGTTTTGGTTTGAATGGATCGGACGTGACTACCGCTGCTATTCGCGTGGCGCGTGCCTACACAGGACGCGATCACGTAGCGAAATGCGGCTATCATGGCTGGGCGGACTGGACTATCGCTACGAACCCCTTGCGTAGCCG
This sequence comes from uncultured Candidatus Saccharibacteria bacterium, assembly GCA_964360025.1. GTDB lineage: Bacteria > Patescibacteriota > Minisyncoccia > UBA6257 > JAUSGH01 > CAYHSY01. The sequence goes on from CAYHUD010000003.1 coordinate 39,130, forward strand.
CGGTGTGCCGCAGGCGGTTAAGGATTTGACCCATGAATTTGGATATAACAATCTCTCGAGTTTGGAAAAGATTTTTGCTGAATATCCCGGTCAAGTTGCGGCGGTGATTTTGGAGCCCACCGGCTCTGCGCTTCCAGCGGCGGGTTTTTTGGAGGGCGTGAAGGAGCTTGCTCATAAAAATGGAGCCGTGCTGGTGTTTGATGAACTGGTAACCGGATTTAGATTGGCTATGGGCGGAGCAGCAGAATATTTTAAAATAGAACCCGATCTGGTTTGTTACGGCAAAGCCATTTCCAACGGCGAACCTCTCTCGGTTTTGGGTGGGAAACGCGAGATTATGGATGTGTTAAGCGCCACAGATGTTTTCTTCTCATTCACTTACGCGGGTTATCTTCCGAGCATCGCGGCGGCGCTCGCCACTTTAGATTTTATGGTGGGGAATAATGTGCAGAAAAAATTGTGGGAAACCGGCCAGATAATCCTCGACGGTTACGCGCGTTTGGCCTCTTCGTTTGGAGTGCCCACGAAAGCATCCGGCATCGCCCCTCACCCGCTGTTTATTTTTAAAGATGAAGCAGGGAATGATAATTTGCCGCTTAAGAGTTTGTTCATCCAGGAAACGGCCAAGGCGGGGATATTGACCAATTGTTCTAATTTAATGAATTATTCCCACGAGCATGACGACGTGAGCGAAGTTTTGAAGCGCTTAGAGAAGGTTTTTGAGGTGATGGGAAAAGCGGTAAAAACGAATCGTGTTTTGGAAACTTTGGAGGGGCCGATGATTAAGCCTCGCAGTAAACCGGCCGCGATAATTTAACTTTGCCGGTAATTCCTATTTGATCCCCAACGTTTTAAGTTGTTCGGGAAACTTGTCCGGTGAAGTAAAAAGAATAGTTTGCATGCCGAGCTTGGAGGCGGCCTCCACGTTCGTACGCGAGTCGTCGATAAAAAGAGTTTCTTCCGGAAGTGATTTGAGTTCTTTGAGGACTAGGTTAAAAATTTCTTTGTCCGGTTTCATGAGGCCGACTTCGTTTGAAAAAAAAGTATAGTGAAATATGTTTTTTACGCCGTATTTCTCTGTAATATCGGACATCATTTCCAGAGTCATATTGGAGAGGAGAGCGGTTTTATATCTTTGTTTTAAATTTAGAGCGAGCTTTAGCATTTCCGGATAAATGCGGTAAGACCCGAGATATGCCGCCGACAACTCTTTTTCGGTTAAGCTTTTAAGTTTGAAAAAAATGATAATTCGTTTCCAGAACTCAGTTTTTGAAATTTCGCCGCGATAATAAGCGCGTTGGATCTCTTGGGTTTTTTCGCCCATTTCATCCACGGTCAGACCCAGCTCGGAGGATAGACCCGGATGCGAAAATGGCTCGCCGGGAGTGCAGAAAACTCCAGCCCAGTCGAAGATAATTGATGTCGGTCGTTTAGGCATATAAAATATAACCTTTCTTGGTAAAATCTTGTTTTATAAGGGATGAATAATTAGTTTGAATCATATTATGCAATTTCCGATATTTCAACCCAATAATCATAGCAAATGGAAAATTGACTATAACCCGAGAACCGGCGGGGAGTTTTTGGACTTAAAAAATACTTTTTTGTCTTTATTCGGTGAATTGGCGGATTCCGTCCTTGAGACGTCGCAGGTGGCAGAGGCGGAGATCAATAGCAATAACTTTAGAATATTGGCGGCAAAGCATGGGGATAATAAATATTTTTTGTTGCGGCGTTATCCGAAGACATCCGATGTTGGCAGAATTGCCGCGGTTCATCGCGCCATACATTGGCTCTCCGGGAAGGGGATTCCAGCGCCGGAACTTTTGGATGCAAAGGATAATTTTGCTGTTTTCAAATTTTTAGATTCCGACCATTATCGCGGGACACTTCCGGAGTTAGAAAGTTGCGCCTTGAATATGGGGAAGATGGATGTATGTCTTTCTGAAATGCCTGCGGATATTGCTGATCCCGAAATGTTTAAAATGGGCGATCAATTGCTCAAACTAAGGGAATTTTCCGAAAGTATTTGGCGGGATATTTTTTCTCTCGCGGAAGCTCGCTATAAAAAAACCGGCGACGACTTTGATGCGCAACTGATCGCCGCTAAAGACGAGATTTTGAAGGCGATCCGGGAAACGCCAGCGGATGTGGCTAAAAGTTTTCCCAGACAGATAGTTCATTTTGATTTTCATCCGCACAATATTTTGACTGACGGTAATAAACTCTCGGCGTTTTTAGACTTTGATTCCCTGCGTTATCTCGAGCGGATGAGGGGAGTGGCGTTCGCGGCCCACCGGCTGATTAGGCAGTATGTAATTTTTAATAAATCAGCAGATATCAAAAAAGCCGTTTCTGCCGCCCGCAAGATATTTTTTGAGAATTACAAAAAATTCGGAGTTCTAACCGCCGAGGAGGAGGCGGCAACGGCTTATTTTATCCGTCATGAGTCGCTCTCGCGTTTGACGTATGCGATGAAGGATATGTATTACAACGGCAATCCGGCGTGGAAGCAGGACCTACCTAAGCAAATGGGTAATATCGCTGAATCGTATTATTTTTAAAATTTAATATGAAGATCGTTTGTATCATACAGGCGCGGATGGGGTCAACGCGTTTGCCTGGAAAAGTAATGAAAGAAGTTTTAGGAAAGACGATGCTAGAGCATTTGATTTTGCGTTTGCGAAGATGTGGGTCGTTCCGTGATATCGTGATTGCGACAACTATAAATCCTGAAGATGAAAAGATAGCGCAAGCGGCGGAAGCTTTGGGTGTGCCAGTATTCCGTGGTTCAGAAGATGACGTCTTGGATCGCTATTATCAGGCGGCGGAAAAATTTGGGGCGGATGTTGTTTTGCGCATCACTTCCGATTGTCCTCTGCATGATCCGTCGGTCGTGGACCGAGTCGTGGACTTTTATGTTAAAAACGCCGATCGTTATGATTATGTTTCCAATGTGCGACCCCCGACCTATCCGGACGGAATGGACGTAGAGATTTTTTCTTTTGCGACTTTGGAGCGAATGTTTAAAGAAGCACAGCTGCCATCGGAACACGAACACGTGACGGCTTATCTGGGAAATCATATGGATAGTTTTCGCGTGGGGAATGTGATGGCTGAAAAAGACCATCATGATATGAGGATAACCGTGGACAGGCCCGAAGATTTTGAGCTGGTGAAAAATATTTTTGGGGAGTTATATCCCGCAAAATCTGATTTTGGATTTGATAATATTTTGGATTTACAAAAAAGAAAGCCGGAAATGTTTCTAGTCAATCAAACTATTGTGAGAAATGAGGGGTATAAAAAATCTATTTTGAAAGATAAAGAAATTCTTTCTTGACGATTTTAGTAAAATAAAGTATTATTTAGGGCGAGTTTGTTCTTTGCAATTTAAGCAGGAGGCGCGATGTCTCAAGTTCACTGGGTAGTTCCTGTTTTATTGTATATCGCAGTTGCTCATATTGTCTTGCGTTGGGCGGTCAAAAAGATTGTAGGGCTTCATTCGCGCACAAAGCGTTTGTGTTTGCAGTATTGTTTCTGCGCGGTGTTTGCGGTAAGTTTTGCCGTGATTATGGGGCACTTGCATTTCACTTTGATGACGCTTGTCATCTTGGGAATCGGATTCATGAATGGATTCGCCTGTTATGCCTATTGGAAGGCAATTGACATCTCCCTTTCTAGGGCCGCGCTGTTTACCTTCTTGGACGATTTGATTGCCATGGGGCTCAGTTGGGTGATACTCCATGAGGGAAAGTTTCTGACGCCGATTGGTGGAGCCGGAGTGATTTTGTGTTTGCTCTTTGCGGTGCTATCGGCTCTTCACGCTTACAAGAAGAAGGAGATCCTGGCGTTTTTCGGATATACATTGTTTTACAGTATTCTCTGGGGAGTAGCGACTTTTTTTGAGCGTTACTCGGCTTTTCATGAGCTGCAGGTGGGGCAGTTTCTTTCAAGCTGGTATGTGGGGGCGTTCGTCGCCTCTTTGTGCATCCTTTATTTCTACAAGGACCCGGACGCAAGCCAAAAAAAGGAGGGTGTGTTAAGGGTTGCCGATGTTCTGTGTATGTTCGGCGTCGCTTTGGGGACTGTGATTTGTTTAGGTTTGGCTTACTGGGCCTATAGTTTGGCTCCGCAGATTATCGTGCAACCCGTTTTTCTTGTGTCTGAAGCGTTGGTTCCGGCAGTTGTCGGGTGGGTGATATTCAAGGAACATAAGAGGTTTGATCGCTGGGAGTGGTTTTATGCCTGTATGGGTCTTTTGGGAGTGGGTGCGATTTCGTTTGGTTTCTAGGATTTGCTTTTGCCCCCGATGCACGCGCGTCGGGGGCGTAATTATTTTAATAGATTTTGTGATAATCTTGTCATATAAGAGGGCAGTTATTATTGATGAAAGATCTTAATTTTGAACAATTTTCGGATTTGTTTCCGCATTTGACTCACGAGAAGCTTCGTGCTATAGTTTTGCCGTTCCTGCGAAAGGAGGCAGAAATGCAGCAGGAAGGTTCTTTGTTAGCGCATTTGGAAACTGGGCACTCAATGAGTCATCGGCATACTTTGATTACGATGGATAATCCCGGAGCTTATGGCGCGGTGAAGCCCATTCTCTCCCGATTGTTGGTTGATTCGCGTTCGCGGGCGGTTACCATTCTCGCGTCCGGAGTTGCTAGACAATGGTTTGATAGGGATTTCCAGGGTTGGAAAGACCTTACGAATGAGAAGGGACAACTTCTTTTGAGTTTGATGGCTTTGGCGAGAAGGATGCCGATTCACTCCGTCTTGGGAACGGTCACGGCCGATGAGGGACCCGAAACAATCGCGCTTTATGGCGGTAAGTCCGCGTTGGGAGCGGCGAAGATTTTCTTTATGGTAGAGGGGTGGTCCGGAATCGGAGCCGTGTTTCGGAAGAATCGCGAAAAAATGGATGCGATTGATGGTGTCATCTGCAATGATGACTTTGCGGAAATGATGATTTGTCGTCATTTTCCGGAATTGAAAAGTGATCAGATTTTGAAGATCGGGACGCCGAATGTGGAGGCCCTACTTCAGGAAGACGGAGAGAAGTTGCGGCTTGCCGGGCGCGCCCGATTTGGTCTTGATCCGGATACTGTGGCCGTTCTCTATATTGGGGATGTTTCGGAGGACTATGACAAGGAATATCCGGGAACCAACCCGGACATCAATCGCGATTCTTTTGCTTTGACGGTTGGCGCGATGAAGCAATGCGCCGAGCAGAACCTCAATCGCAAGTTTGCGCTTCTTTTCAGGCCTCATCCGCGGGATACTCAAAAAGCTGATCTCTATGCGGTGGCGCATGGCACAGAGTGGCCGGACAATCTTGTCTTTTGCGATGCCGCGGTTCCGATTCCGATGTCGGAAGCGAGCTATGCCGCGGATGTTGTCACAAGCATCATCAGCACCGAGAATTTCCTGGCCCCGAAGCGCGGGCGTTTGGGGATCTTCCTCGGATATGAAGCGGGGGCGAGCGGTGGTATGGGTGGCGCGCTTTTGCGACAAATCTACGGAGAGATTCCCGAAGAAATCCGCAAGGGAGATCTCTTGAAGGTAGTTTCAACGCCTTCGGAGTTTGCGGAGGGGATCGGGCGGTTTGTCCAATTTTCTAGCGTTTCTCGTCCGCAACCCAAAACTTGCGCGGGGGCAACCTCCCGCATCGTGGAATTGCTTCTCTAGTTTTCTAGCCCCCGGCGCGCGTGCGTCGGGGGCGTAACTATTTAAAATCGCATAGTGTTTTATATAGGAATATGATTCTTTACGAATTTGAGGGGAAAAATTTATTGAAGGGGGCGGGGATTCTGGTGCCGAGATCCCAGCTTATTAAATCCAGCGAAGATAGTTTAACTGTTGCAATACCGTTGGTTTTAAAAGCGCAGACGCTCTCGGGAAAAAGAAAAGACGCCGGTGGAATAATTTTCGTAAATAATGCGGCGGATTTTAAAAAAGAATTGAGCAGTATTTTTGATAAGACAATAAATAAGGAGAAAATAGAAAGTGTTTTAGTTGAAGAAAAAGCAGAGTATGACGGACCGGAGTATTATATTTCAGTATCGTATGATTCTGCGGAGACGCGGGGACCGGTTCTAGTTTTCTCGCGCGAGGGGGGAACCGGCATAGAGGAACGGGTCGTTAAAACTTTTCCTTTGGATCCAAAGAATTACGCGGATGTTAAATTGCCGATTTCCGAATTACCGGAAGAATTGATCCGGAAAATCGTGAAATTATTTTTTGACGCCGATTGTTTGCTTTTGGAAATTAATCCGCTCGTGCAGACGAAGTTCGGCTGGATGGCGTTGGATGCGAAGGTGAAGCTGGATGATGCGGCGGCGGGGCGGCACAAGGACTGGGCATATCCGCCGCGTTCCGTTCCGGGAAGGGCTCCGACGATTCGTGAAATATAGGCGAAGAAAATTGATGAAAATGATTATCGCGGCACGGCGGGTTCGGCATATTTTGATTTGCCGGGGAATATCGCGATTTTGGCATCGGGCGGGGGTGGATCGCTTACGGCTTTAGACGCGCTTCTTGTCGCTGGCGGGAAGCCCGCCAATTATACGGAGTATTCCGGTAATCCGCCGAAAGAAAAGGTGGAGAAGTTGGCTAAAGTTGTGATGTCGCGCGAGGGACTTGCCGGGCTGTGGGTTGTGGGCGCGATTGCAAACTTTACGGATATTTATGAGACGCTTTCGGGTCTTATGGAGGGACTTAGAAAAGCGGAAAAAGATTTGGGCAAGAAATTTGATTTCCCGATAGTTATTCGGCGCGGCGGGCCGAGGGATAAAGAAGCGTTTGAAATGCTCCGCGCCATAAAAGATTTTGATTTGCATCTTTACGGCGAGGAGACATCTATCGCGGAATCAGCGAAAATTATTACTAAACTGGCGGCGGAGTACTCTACTAAACATGATATTGCTTAAAGAGGGAGCAAAAATTATCGGACAGGGACTGACCGGATCCGAGGGACGGTCGGCTTTGCCTCATATGCGTGCTTATGGCACCAATATTGTCGCCGGTGTAACGCCGGGAAAGGGTGGTCAAGATGTGGATGGTATTCCTATTTTTAATAGCGTTAAAGAAGCGGTCGCGGCAGTGGGGGAAGTTGATGGGTCTATCCAGTTCGTGCCGCCGCTGTTTACTAAGGCGGCTGTCGCGGAGGCGCTTGAGGCGGGAATAAAATTTATTTTAATTGGAGCGGAAAAGCTTCCGACTAAGGACTCGGCGATAATTTATAGCTTGGCGCAAAAACACGGGGCGAGCGTTGTGGGTCCGAGTTCAGTCGGTTTGATTAGTCCGCATCGGAAAATTAAATTAGGTTCTATTGGCGGAGGGAATCCCGGGAGGGTTTTCGTGCCCGGAAATATCGCCGTGATTTCCAAGTCGGGCGGAATGACATCGGAAATCGGGCTGCATTTGAAAAATAACGGACTGGGAGTATCGTGGGCGATGGGTATCGGAGGAGAGAGAATTATCTGCAGTGATTTTGGCGATATTCTTTTAGAGTTGGAAAACGATGCTGAAACCAAGGCGTCGGTGATTTTCGGAGAATTAGGCGGGACTTATGAGGAACGAGTGGCGGAGCTGGTTACGTCTGGTAAAATAAAAAAGCCGGTTGTGGCTTTTATCGCCGGAGATTTTACGATGTCTTTGCCTTCGGATGTGCAGTTTGGACACGCGGGGGCGATAATTGAGGGTAATAAGGGGACGCCGCAGGAGAAAAGAAAGATTTTGCGCGCGGCTGGTGTTCTAGTTGCGGAGAATTTCGATGAGATCGCCGGATTAGTATTTAATTCATTCGCTTATTCGCGCGAATAAGCGAATGAATTAAATTAGCGAGTCACATAAACCCGCCTAAAACAATAGATCAAATCTCGCGCGATTGTTTATTAATAATTTATAGATTGTAAGATATAAGATAATGTATATGACTAGGACTATCATACATAAAAATAACGAGGCGTTTTTTGGGGACGAGAAGCATTTGGAGGTTGCGCAGAAAAAGGATTTCGCGGAGATGATTTTTGAGATGTTTGGGGAGCGGAGTCCGAACGATGGCGAGCCCATTCGGCAAGCTCAGGGCAAGCTTAAAGTTTTTGAGCTGATTTTGAATTTGACGATTGATCATGGCTCGGAAACGCCGTCGGCGGTTGCTGTGATTGAAGCCGCGAGAGCGGGAAAAACAATTTCTGAATCTGTTGCGGCGGGTATTTTGCAAATTAATGATACACACGGCGGTGCCGGAGAGGGGTGTATGGAAATTCTTTACAAAATTAAAAATGAAAAATTAAATATCAAAAATTTTGTTGCCGAATGCTTGGCAGTCAAAAAAAGAATACCCGGATACGGACACCGCATATATAAAATTGATCCGCGCGCGGAGTTAATTTTTAAGATGATGCGCGCGAGTGGTATTGGAGAGGATTATATTGTGATTGCAAAGGATATTGAACGTGAGCTTAAAGCGCAGAGCGGTAAGAATTTGCCCGTGAATATAGATGGCGCGATTGCGGTGTTTTTGTGCGCTCTTGGGTGGAAGCCGATTTTGGCAAAAGCGGTATTTATCGTTGCTCGAATGCCCGGCCTTTGCGGACAATTTTTGAATAATTCTTAGCAAACACCCCTTGAATTTTATCTAGCAGTTCTCTGGACAAAATAATCTAGTTATTATATTATGTAAGTCGGTTTTCTTGGATGTGTCGGAGGAGTGTTCTATGAAAAGTGACGGATGGTTTTGGAATTCGATCTTTGCAATGTTATGCGTCGTTCCCGCGTGGCTGATGATTCCGTTCATGAAGAAGAATTTCGGTATGAAATCCGAAATCATTCTTTTTTGGTATTGTCTTGCCATGGCTCTCGGTTGTGCTGTGATTTTTGGAGCGACGAAGAAAATCGTCTTCAGTGGTCTTGTTCCTTCGTGGGGTACCGCTATCATTTTGGTCACGGGAGTAACCTTTGGAGCCTTGGCGAATGCTTTGTTGTTTGGAGCCGTTGTGGAGGCCCCGAATCCGGCATTGCCCCCGGTGATTTTGAGTACGGGACAGATTTTGGTTTTTTCCATTGCTCTGGTTTTGGGAAGGACTCTTCCGAAGTATTTCAACGAGGTCAAGTTGGATATCTATCATTTGACAGGAGCTTTGTTGATGTTGGTCGGTCTTTTTGTTGTAGCATGGAAGCGGTCGGTATAGGTTTTATTTGCCCTTGGCTTGGGTTTGCCAGGGGTTATTTTTTATCGTAATCATGACGGGACTTTTATACTTTGGGTTGAGTTATATGATAAGAACCTTTATAATCCAGGCTCAGTTATATGTATGAAGGGAGGAGAATATGACAAAAACTATTGCAATATTAGGCGGAGCTTTAAAAAAGAATGAGGCTGGCGAATGGGTGATAGATGATAACGCGGGAAATCATCTGCGTGTTTTAGCTGGGGCTTGTTTGTGGGAAAAGCATCGGGATTGGAATATCATTGCTTCAGGCGGCAATGGACAGATCGGCGCGGAGGGTGGTCCGGCGATAGCTTTGTTAATGAAAGAAGCGCTTGTGGCCGAAGGGGTAAAGGAAAATGTTATTAGCGAGGAAAGTGATTCGCGCAATACTTTTGAACAGCTCATGGCGCTTTCGCGAATGTTGGAAAAGAAAGAAATTGATGGAATAGTTTTGATCTCTAATGAATGGCATTTGCCGCGGATTGAAGCTATGATAAAATATATTGCGGAACTGCAGTCGCTTCGAGTGGTGGGAATAGAGCTGCGTTCGGCTGAAGAGGTTCTTTTGAATAGCGATCCTATCAGATGGCGGCCGGTGATTGAGAAAATAAGACAGAGCGACGCCTATCGGGAAATGTCGCTTAAAGAACAGCGCGGGGTGGAACAAATCAGAAATGGAACTTACAAGTTCAGGAAATAAACTCATGAATTTATGAAGGAAATCGTAATCGGCGGGAGAAGAATAGGCGGGACAAATCCGGCATTTATCGTGGCGGAGGTTTCCGCTAATCACCAGCAAAAAATAGAAAACGCTATTGCGATTATCCGCGCGGCGGCCGAAGCCGGAGCGGATGCGGTGAAGCTCCAGACCTATACGCCGGATACGATTACGATAGATTCGCGCCAGCCTTGGTTTTTTGTTGGCGGAGAAAAGAATAAAGATAATCCCGAAGTTTGGCACGGTAAGACATTTCATGACTTGTATAAAGAAGCGTATACGCCGTGGGAGTGGCATGCGGAGTTGCAGCGCGTAGTACAAGAGTTGGGTCTGATTTTTTTCTCTACACCATTTGATCCGACAGCCGTGGATTTTTTAGAGAAACTTAACGTTCCTTGTTACAAGGTGGCAGCATATGAGTGCACGGATATTACACTCCTCCGTCGTATCGCTAAAACAAAAAAGCCGGTGATTATGTCTGTCGGTTTTGCGACGCTTCCCGAGATAGAACTCTCGGTAAAAACATTGCGCGATGGCGGTGTTAAAGAAATAGCCATTTTGCATTGTCTTACTTCTTATAGCGCCAAGCACATTGCCGAGGCGACAAATCTGCGGACTATTGCCGATCTGCGGGACCGCTTTGATGTGGTTGCCGGACTTTCGGAGAATATGGGCGGTATTGAAGCTCCGATTATTGCGACGGCGATGGGTGCTTCAATTATTGAAAAGCATCTGGTTGTGGCGCACGACCCTAAGATTTTGGACGATCAATTTTCTCTAGATGTTAAGGAATTTAAGGAAATGGTGCGGCGTATCCGTTTACAGGAAGAGATGGCAGGGGTTGTGAAGTATGGGCCGCAGACGCCTCAAGAAGAGGCGAATCGCCGTTATCGGAGATCGCTTTTTGTAGTTCAAGACATTAAAAAAGGCGAAAAGTTTACGGCAGAGAATTTTCGTTCAATTCGTCCCGCCGATGGCTTGGAAACAAAGTATTACGATAATGTGTTGGGTAAGAAGGCGATGCGCGATATTCCGCGCGGCACGCCGCTCTCGTGGGAGCTAGTGGAAGGAGGGAAGTAATATGAATATGAATTTCCGCCCGGCGACAATTGAAGATGCGCGTATGCTTTTTGACTGGCGTAATGACCAGCAGACGCGAGCCAATTCTCTGACGACTGATGAAGTTGTTTGGGAAAGTCATTTGCAATGGTTGGAAAAAAGTTTGAAGAACCCTCATCGTAAGATTTTGATTGCAGAGAAAGACGGAGTTGCCATCGGTACGGTAAGAGCGGACGGTCTTTTAGGAAATCCGGCTAGTGATGGCGGCACAGTAGAGCTATCCTGGACCGTTGCTCCCAGCGAGCGCGGCAAAGGACTAGGTAGGGAAATGGTTGTGGCGGCGGCGGAAATGTTTTTGTCGCAAATATCTTCCGGGGAACAATTAGTAGCAAAGATCAAGATGCAGAACACGGCGTCTATCAAGATCGCCGAGGCGGCAGGGTTTGTGTCTGTGTCTGAAGATGAAGGTGTGGGCATCTGGATAAAGATGAAATAGTAGTTTGGCGGTCCGAAAACCATCGGGCCGTTTTTTATTTATTTAGTAACAGAAATGTCATTACGCTGGTTATATTTTCGTCGGTGGATTAAGATTTAATAAATACAAATATGAACAAGAAATTAAAGATTGGAATTATCGGCGTCGGAATGGTGGGTGGGCCTTTAGCTCGGTATTTTTCTGAAGTAAAAGGATACGAGCGCGGCAAAGATTTATTTTTGTATACTAAAAATCCCAAACACAGGATGCAGGATGATTTTAATAAGGCGGATATTATTTTTGTGGCTGTGCCGAGTCCCCGGAAAGATGACGGTTCTTGCGATACGTCTATCGTGGAGGATGTTTTTAAAAAAATTAAACCGGAGAAAGTTGTAGTTTTAAAGTCCACCGTGCCGCCGGGAACGACGGAAATGCTCCAAAAGAGACACCCGAAGCTTAAAGTTTTATTTAATCCGGAGTTTTTGACGGAGTCGCGGGCTTGGGAAGACATGATGCGGCCGGACAGGCAGATTGTGGGTTTTACCGAGAAAAGCATGGATGCGGCGCATTTGGTTTTAGCGCTTTTGCCGCGTGCGCCCTTTATGTCGCCGTGGGGGGTGGGAACATATAAACAGGTGCGGATCACGGCAATGGAGGCGGAAATTATCAAATATGCGGGAAATGTTTATTTTACTTTTAAAGTGAATTGGGCGAATGCTCTGTCGCAGGCGGCGGAGAAAATGGGGGGTGATTATGAAAATGTGCGGATGGGCATGGCGGCAGATCACAGGATTGGGGATTCGCACTTGGACGTGAACCATGGCGGATATCGGGGTTGGGGAGGGTACTGTTTTCCCAAGGATTTGGACGCTTTCCTTTGTTTTGCTGATAGTATAGGATTGAAAGAAGTTGCGGCTTTTTTGAAGGCGGACAGAAAATTCAATGAGGATCTTTTGAAATCGCAAGGTCTGACTTTAAAAGATGTCAGCGAACACACAGAGCTTCTCAATGAGAAACTCCGGCGTCTCAAGGATTCCCCGGGCAAACATAATGTCTAACAGTTTATATAAATCCGTCAGTTTGTGGGTTATCAAGATAGCTTTGTTTGTTGTGCCTTTAATTCCGCTTTTTATTTCCAAGAGCTTATTTTTTCCGTATATCACGGGTAAGGCGTTTATTTTCCGCATAATCGTAGAGCTGGTTTTTCTGGCGTGGATTCCTCTCGCGATATTTTTTAAGGAATATCGGCCTAGAAAAAACGTCTTAACCATCGCTATTTTAGTTTTTATATTTGTAGTTTCTTTGGCGACGATTTTGGGAGTTAATCCGACGCGGAGCTTTTGGTCTAACTTTGAACGTATGGAGGGTCTTTTGACCTATTTGCACCTTGCGGCGTATTTCTTTGTGGCTAGCACCGTATTTACGAAAAAGGACTGGTTAATATTTTTTAATATTTTCGTGATTGTGGGCGTGATAGAGAACGCTGTTGTTTTGGCCCAGAGGTTGGGATATGTTGCCTCCCCGCAGGGCGGCGTGAGAGTTGACGGCACTATCGGCAACCCCTCTTATCTTGCCGCCTACCTTACATTTATTTTAGGTGTTGCCTTAATTTTGTGGCTGCATTCCCGAAATAAGGCGATGAAATACTTTTATGGAGCCGTTTCTTTACTGACGCTTTTCAGTATTTATTTTACAGCGACGAGAGGCGCGATACTTTCGCTCGTGGGCGCTGGGTTTGTCGCCGCCGTGCTTTATCTTATTCATTATGGACGAAGCAAGAGTCAAAGCCTGGTTTTGCGTCGCTTTGTTTTGGGCGGACTTTTGTTTTTAATAGTTATGCCTTTTGGATTCTATCTATTAAGAAACACGGATTTTGTGGTTAACAGTCCGGTTTTGAACCGTTTCCGTTATTTTTCTTTTGCTGAGGCGCGTTTTTATATCTGGAGCATGGGGTATGAGGGATTTAAAGAAAATCCTGTTTTAGGGTGGGGGCCGGAAAATTATAATTTGGTTTTTGCCAAATATTTCAGGCCGGAGCTTTACAGCGAGGAGCCGTGGTTTGACCGCTCGCATAATATTGTTTTGGATTGGCTGATAAATGCCGGAGTCTTAGGTCTTTTTAGCTATCTGGGGCTTTTTGCCGCAGCTTTATATCTTTTATGGAAAAGCTATGTTTATAAAAAAACTTCTTTTTTGGAGGCGACTTTTATAACTTTGCTTATGGCTGTGTATTTTTTCCAGAATCTTTTTGTTTTTGATAATATCGCCACTTATTTGAGCTTTTTTGCGCTTTTGGCTTATATCAATAAGCTTGCGGCGGGAGATGAGGAGGCGGTGGTATTAAGTGGAAAACAGGAGAGAGATTACTTAGCCGCGCTGGTTTTCGGAGTAGCGCTTTTGCCCATGTCTTTTGCTTTTTACTATTTTAATCTAAAGCCGTTTTTATCAAACTCGGCTTTAATTAAAGCTTTTAACTCGGCCGCGAGCGGAAATGTTAAAATAGCTTTTGATTTTTTTAATAAAGCTTTTTCTTATGATACAATCGGACACCAGGAAAGAAGCGAGCAGTTTATGAGGTTTTCCGAGGCGGTTGCGACATCCGGCGCTGAAGATGATTTTAAAATGGAAGTCGTGAGAAAGGCGTATCAGGAATCGTTGGCTGTGGCCAACGAAAATCCGCTGGATCCCAAGGCATATTTGATACTCTCCGTAGTTCTAAATCGCGTGGATGAGCTGGATGACATGATTAAGGTTTTAAGCAGAGCTCTGGAGCTGGCGCCGCGCAAACAGCAGATTTATTTTGAACTGGCGAATGCTTATGTGCGCGCTAAAGATTATCCGAAAGCTGTGGAGATTTTGGAAAAGGCTTTTAATCTGGAGCCCCGTTTTGCGGGCGCGCGTCTTAATCTCGCGGCCGTGTCTATTTTAGCTGGAGATCAGGAGAGGGCGGATCAGCTTTTAATAGAAGGTTTTGGCACGGTTAATTATCCGGATCGGGTTTTGGCGGCAGTTTATGAACAGAAAAGAGATTATCGGCGTTTGGCTGATATGTATGAAGTTTTTGTGCAGAATTATCCGGCTGACGGACGCTATAAACTTGATCTGGCGAAGATTTTGAAGGCGTTGGGAAGGATAGGCGAAGCGCGGCAAGTTTTAGAGGAGGCGATAGCGATTAATCCCGCGGTGAAATCCCAGGCGGAGAAAATGCTTTCCGAGCTTTAAAACTTTCTAATTAGCGGAGCTGAAAACTCCGGTTACTTTCTTAACTTTGAAATAAATAAAAGTGTTAGTAATTATCTGTGTGAAGATGGTAGAAACAGCGGCGCCTTCTATGCCATAGGCGGGGATGAGGGCGAAATTAAAAAGGGCGTTGGTTGTTGTGGCGATGACGACGAACTTGAGAAAATACTTTTGTTCATCGTAAGCGAAAAGCGCGTTGCCGAGGAGGGTTGCGGGATAGACGACGATAAGAGAGAAAAGAAGGATTTGGAAAGTTCGGAGTCCGGATGCGTATTCCGGTCCGTAGAGCAGATTAAAAACGAATCCGCCCAAGAGCAGTCCGCCGGCGATGAGCGGAACGGAGACGAGAGTGATTAGTTTGAGGGATTTCTCCAGAAGTTCGCGGGATTTTGCCGGATCGGTTTTGGCCAGGCGCGACATAACAGGGAAGGTGCTTGATGCCAAAAGTCCGGGGAGGACGTAAGCGAGCAGAATTAATTTTTGCGCGGCCGAATAATATCCGACCTCGTGCGGCGTGCGCATCCAGCCGAGCATGATAATATCCGTGTTTAGCATGATGGCTCCCAGAAGTCCGAGAAGTCCGAACGGCCAGGCGGTCTGAAAAATCGGTTTGATGAGCGAGGGTGTGAAGTTTTTGAAAATGTTTCGAAAATGATGGCGCAGAATATAGAAGATGGCGATGAATCCGGCACCGCTTCCTGCGGCATAGGCGAGGGAAAGAGAGTAACTTGTACCGAAATAATAGAGAGCGAAGAATCCGGCGACGGTAATCGCAAGATTGGTGAAGATGCTGACTCCGCCCTCTATCTCCATTTTTTCCAAGGCGCGGGAGAGCGCCGAGCCAAGATCGCGGAGAGTGTCAAAAGCAAAGACAAAGATGAGGATGGGCATGATGGCCGCGGCTTCGGGGATATTTGTAAGATAGGGGAAGAAAATTATAACTCCCAGAGTGAAAATCAGAAGAAGTACGAGCTTGACGAAGAAGGCGGTGGAAAGATACCGGTCTTTGAGTTCGGGGTTGCGCGAGGCTTCTTTGGTAATGAGCGCATTGATGCCGATATCGGAGAAGATGGTGAGGAATGCGGCGATGCCCAAGGCATAGGAAAATGCTCCCCAGCTGCCGGCGCCTAAGACTCTCGCGGCATAGATGACGACGGCGGCGCGGAGGACGCGGCCGAGGACCTGCCCTAAAAACAACCAGAGCGTGTTTTTGGCTATTGTTTGGCGCAGATCGCCGTTTGTAAAAAGAAAAGCTTGGATTTTCTGAAACATAATCTCTATTTAATATGTAACCACTTGAATGCCGGTATTGTATCAGTATAATTAAAATAGTCGTCTGATTACAAAATAAGAGAGTTGAAATAAATTATGGTGAAAATTTACACAACACCGACCTGTATTTATTGCAAGATGGCGAAGGATTTTTTCATGAAAAATAATGTGGCTTATGAGGAGCATAATGTGGTGGAAGACGATGTGGCCCGCGAGGAGATGGTCGCGAAGTCGCACCAGCTGGGGGTGCCGGTGATTGATATTAACGGGGAAATTTTTGTGGGCTTTAATCGCGCTGATTTGGAGAAGGCGTTGGGGCTTGAGGGTGGCAAAAAGGCGGCGTAAATACCAGATATGTACGACACGATTATCGTGGGCGGAGGGCCGGGCGGAGTTTCTGCCGGTATCTATGCCGCTCGTAAAAAAATGAAGGCGTTGCTTATCACCGACAGCTTTGGCGGGCAGTCTATTGTGTCCGACGATATCCAAAACTGGGTGGGGACTAAGAGTATTTCCGGCTTGGAGCTGGCGAAGGCGCTGGAGGAGCATTTGCGTGCTTATGACGGCATAGAAATAGTGGACGATGATCGCGTCGCTATGGTTTCTAAGCTTGAGGGGGGGTTTAGGGTGAAAACAAACAAGGGGCGCGAGTATGAAACGAGGACATTGGTTCTGTCATCGGGAAGCCGCAGGCGGCGGATGGGGGTCCCCGGAGAAGATAAGTTTGACGGCAAAGGCGTGGCATTTTGCGCTACCTGCGATGCGCCGCTTTTCAAGGGGAAAGTTGTTGCGGTTGTGGGCGGAGGAAACGCAGGACTGGAAACAGTGATTGATCTTTTGCCTTATGCGGAGAAAATTTATCTTTTGGAAAGAGGTGAGATGTTGAGGGGCGATGCGGTGACTCAAGATAAAGTTAAAGCCAGTTTGAAAGTGGAGCTAATTACTAAAGCCGAAGTGCAGGAGGTTTTAGGCGACTCTTTTGTGAATGGTCTGCGATATAAAGACACAAGAACCGGCGAGATCAAAAAACTGGAATTGCAGGGAGTTTTTGTGGAAATTGGAGCGGTGCCGAACAGCGATTTTGTGAAAGACGTGGTGGAGCTGGATAAATTTGGGGCTATTGTCGTCGATGCGCGGACGATGATGTCTAAAACGCCCGGCATTTGGGCGGTGGGGGATGTTTGCGATACGCCCTATAAACAAAATAATATCGCCGCCGGAGACGCGGTGAAGGCGATTTTGAATATTGGAGAGTATTTAGCTAAATAATTTATATGTCTGAAAGATTTTTTACACCGGAACAACTTTCTGTGAGCGATGAGGTGATGATTGAAGCGTTAAAAACACGCGGTTTGGAAGATGCGGAAACTAAGGAGATGATGATGCGGTGGAGTCGGGCAGAGGAAGAAAAGATGAATCGAGAAAATACCCCCATGGTCAATGCCATGGCCGGCATCCAGCTCGTTTTTCGGCAAGTAGATATTTATCGCCGCGCCGGTCATCTGGAGGCGGCTCGGGTTGCTTTGGAGGACGCGCGCGAAGCCGCTTATGGTATGAATGATGACCAGCTGATTGCCCGTGTTGAAGCGTTAATGGATTGGGTTGAATCCGCGGGTTGATTTGAAAGTTTTTAGTAGATGATTTTTTATCTTTCTTACGACATTATAAAAGATTAATCTTTTATAATGTCGTAAGAAGGGACAAAAAGAGGCAAAAAGGGAAGAGAAGGATTTTTGGAAGGGGTGGATTTAGGCGAGTTTAAAGAAGCTTTTCAACTCCTTGGTTTTAGGAATTTCTTTGGTTTTAAAATAATAAATGACACTTTCCATATTCAGTCCGAAAATGGCGCAAAGAAAATCTAATTCCGCCGAGCATTCAAAAGGAGAAACCCAGACACTTTTTTGTAGTTGATAGAGTCCTAGTTGTCGCAGTTTGAGACGGAAGGCGTTACTAGCTCGTCTCTGTCGTGTAGGAATGTCATAAATAATTACGCGCCAGTACCCATCCCAATTTCTTGGTCTTTGTAGTTTCATTTCGTCAAGTTTGTATTGACGTAATAGTTTCTGACCATTTTGCGACAGAGTTATTTTGATAGATCCATCCGGTAATTTTTCAAAGTTAACTATCCTTTTTCTTTTTAAATCATATAATCTTCTAGCTTTTTCTCGCAGCCCTTTTTGGTTTGTTGTCTTGAAATAGCGTTTTACGATATTGTGTAGGAAATAGGGTGATGTGGCCGCGATCAAAAAACACCCGACTTGTGCGATTGTTAGAATAATTTCTTTAGTGTGATTATTTTTTGAACTAAATCCTCTCGGCATATTATTTTGTTATTTTGATATATTACGACATTATATAAGACTGGTCTTCTATAGTGTCAAGAGTTGCGGGGTTGTGAAAATGTGTTGGTTTGGTATTTACCCCTACACTATAATGAGTTTTGGGAATCAAAAATATATTCAGAAAGAAACTCATTTGGTGTGGGGGTTGACACTCGGCGAATGGATTGATAGTTTAGGAATAATCATCGGATCATCCGATTTTATTTTTTATATGGATCTTGGCGCGCCGGAACAAATTAAAGCGGAAGTAAAAAAATCAAAAAGATTTTTTTGGATTTTTTTACTTGTTTTGATTTTGGGGCTTATAGGGTTGTCTTCGCCGCGATTGTATGACTACTGGATGTCAAGGCGCGCGCTCAATGCCTATAACGATTATCTTCAAGTGTTTTTGGATGATAAGATCGGCGGGGAGACGCCGGAAGAAACTTTGAAATTATTTGCCGCTGCGCTTCGTGAAGGCGATGCCGAAAAAGCCAGCACTTATTTTACGCTGGATAGTAAAGGAAGCCGCGAGAAGTGGTTGAGGTATTTAGAGGAGTCAAAAGATAATTTTGTGGAAATGGCGGATGCCGTGGATACGATGAAGTTTTATGATACGCCCTATGAGGGTAAGGCTTGGTATCGAGGTGTATATAAAGAAGCAAGAGAGGAAATTCTTCTTGTTCGAAATGGAAAAATATGGAAAATAGAAATTTTTTAAAGTTTATTATTGTTCTTGTTTCGTTTGTTCTTATTAATTTAGCGAACCTGATCTTTCCCGGTCAGGTTTTTGCTTATGAAGTGCAGACGCATCAAGGAATTACGAAAGAAGTCATTAGATTCTATAATCAAAATTTCCCCGATAAGGCCATTGTCGAGGATGACGCGAAGCGGATAATTTACGGATCGCTTCAAGAAGATGACGCTCCGCGCTGGTTTAACCACTATTATGATCCGGTGCATAATACGGGCCTGACTATGATCCCGGGCGGCTGGTTAAGCTCCAAAGAATGGGCGCGAGACCCCGTGGCACAAACTGCCGCTTTTTATAATCCGATTAAAAGCAGTACCCTCGCTTTTTACGCGCAGATGACGGATCCGGATGCTTTAGAAACCACGGACTATACCTGGGAGCGGGCTCTGCGCGACTATCTTGCCGGGGATAGTGATCGAGCTTTCAGGGGATTGGGTCAAGTTTTGCATTTGATTGAAGACGCGAGCGTGCCCGACCATACGCGCGATGATCCGCATGTGGCTCTAGGTGGGGTCGGTATCGCCGGAGAGGGCAGTCCCTATGAACTGTGGACCGGCCAATTTAATTTGGAGAATACCAATCTTTTGCAATATTTGTATTTACAGAAACCGGTTGCCCTGAATTCGCTGGATGAGTATTTTGACGCGATGGCGAATTACTCCAACAGAAATTTTTATAGCAAAGACACGATTGATATAGA
The DNA here is from genome assembly GCA_964360025.1 of uncultured Candidatus Saccharibacteria bacterium. GTDB lineage: Bacteria > Patescibacteriota > Minisyncoccia > UBA6257 > JAUSGH01 > CAYHSY01. The sequence continues at coordinate 58,887 of CAYHUD010000003.1, forward strand.
AAAATACACAGAGCCGAAACCTGATTATGTTTTGCCGATAGGACAAGGTCGCTACGGTTTTAAACGTGACGGCGAAAACGGAGATTATCATCTAGTTTATTACGCCAATAGTGATAAGGCTTCAGATACAAATATACCCACGCTAGATGACTCCTCAAAGCTCGTTCTTAGCGACTACTGGGAACGCCTTGCTCCGAAAGCGGTCCAATATGGCGCGGGAGTCGTGGATCTATTTTTTAAGGAAGTGGAGCGGCTTAAAAATGAGGTAAAACCCGGAGAACTGGAGGCGGAAAAAAGTGTGTTGGGGCAGATTTGGGATAGTATCAAGAATTTATTTAAGAGCGTGGACGATGTAAATAGCGGATTTACGGAGGTGGCTTTAAGCGGTGTTAAACCAAAAGCAAAGAGTGAACAGCCGGTTAATTTTTTGCCGCAAGCGGCAAAAAAATCCCTGGTTAAGCCGGAGTCAAAATCTCCAGTTGTGGCTTTTGTGACAGAGACGCTTTTT
>CAYHUD010000004.1:0-9251 GCA_964360025.1 uncultured Candidatus Saccharibacteria bacterium
CTCTATTGAATACCCCATTGAACCAAACGAGGTCAATGTCACCGGCACCCTCAATGTCCTCTGGGCCGCCAAACTCGCGGGAATAAAAAGAGTGGTCTACTCCGCATCTTCCTCCGCATACGGCAATGCCAAAAAACTTCCCCTGACTGAAGATATGCGTCCCGGACCGATGAGCCCCTACGGTCTCCAAAAATATATCGGCGAGGAATATTGCCGCCTCTTTTCTTTTCTCTATGGCATAGAAACAGTTTCCCTCCGTTATTTCAATGTCTACGGACCACGTATGGCTTCTACCGGCGCTTATATGACCGCCATCCGCGTTTTCTTAAGCCAGCGCGCCGCGGGAAAACCGCTCACGGTTGTCGGCGACGGCGAACAAACTCGCGACTTCAGCCACGTCTACGACGTCGTGCGCGCGAACATGCTGGCTATGAATAGCCACAAAGTCGGCAAGGGCGAGGTAATAAATATCGGTCCCGGGAAAAACTACAGCATGAATGCCATCGCAAAAATCATCGGCGGAAAAATAGTTTATCTTCCCCCCCGCGTTGAACCGCGCGACACCCGTGCCGATAACACGCTCGCCAGAAAACTTCTCGGTTGGACTCCCAAAGAAAATCTCCCCGATGCGCTGAATACCCTAAAACGAGAAATGAATCTGATTTAGATCCGTCTCTATTTGCTATAAATACCGTCAAACTTAGTCAACGATTCGTTAAAAGCCCTGTTCAGTTCATTGATAGCCGTGGCGCTCCCATTAATATTTTCTAACAAGCTTTTAACCTTGTCGTCGGTATCAAAAATTTTACCGGTAAATTTCGCCCGCAAAAGCTCGAATAATTCTTTAAGCGAAGCTTGATAACCGATGAGGCGACTGACCATCGCCACCTCATAACCGATCGCCTCCGTTGCCGCCTCTCGGCCGCCAGAAGGAGTCACTCGTGCAAGTTCGCTTGCCATTTTCGCCAATTCCCCGGAAAGAGCTATCGCCTTTTGATTTAATTCATTGGTCTTAATCAATTCGCCCGAAACTAAAATCAAGGCATCTGTATAATTCCATGCCGCGTCATATTCGGCAATCTTAGAAAGCCCGCTCAAAGATTCGTTGGAAAACGCCACAATCTCTGATGCCAGTTCAACGCTCCGCTCTCGCGCCGATTGAAACTCGGAAGGGACCGTCTTTAGCCCCACGACTAAATAACGCAGTAAAAAAAACGCTAGAATAACAGCGACAACCGTCCACACGACAGCTTTTGTGGATTTTTTCATTACCCTTATTTTTAACCGATTATGCCAATTACTGCAAGAGTCGCACAAAGAAATCCCCAAACTTTCTTCTTATAAACTTTGTAAATATAAACCAAATACATGCTTGAGAGCGGGCCGCTCATTTTAAAAAATGAGCGAGCCTCGCTCAAAATCGTGTACGATTTTGAGCGGGTAAGGGGAATCGAACCCCTGTCCGCGGCTTGGAAAGCCGCTGTAATACCATTATACGATACCCGCTTCGCCTCGCCGGAATGGCCTTATCTGCCATGCAGGCGGGCCTTCGCCCGCCATAGCTTTTAGCGACGGCGGCCCTCGCCTTATAACATTTTTTACATTCTAACAGCTTTCTTCAAAAAACTCAAAAAGAAAAGAGCTGTTGCCACAACAATCACCGCCGGACCGGTTTCTATCGCGTAGTTTTGAGAAAGCAAATATCCCCCACCAACGGAAAGCAGAGCGACGACAAAAGATATAAAAAGGGTGTTTCCCAGGCTCGTCCCCAAGTTTCTTGCGGCGACGGCGGGAACTATGATCAAAGAACCCATAAGCAGCACCCCCAAAAACTGCAGGCCTAGAATCACGTTCAAAGCAAAAATTAAAAGAAACCATAAATTCATCCGCGATACATTGACTCCCGATGCCGTCGCAAGCTCGCGTGATATCAAAGCCAAAGTCAGCCGTTCTTTATTCATCAAAATAAAAAGTATAACCAGAGAAGAAAGAAACAGACCCGCAACCAGAAAATTGAAATCCACGACTCCGGCGCTTCCAAAAAGCGCTTCAATTAGCTCCTCTTCGGGAGTAAGCAAGCTGCCGATGGCAAGTGATGCGGAAAACATCACTCCGATAACCGTTTCCGTGGAAATCATCGTGCGTTTCTCTATCGCCCAAATTATAATCGCGCCCAAAAACAGGGCGATAGCTCCGCCGATCAGCGGGTTGATTTTTAAGAGCAACGCTACTCCCAGACCCGGCAGAGCGATATGCGACATGGCATCCGACGCCAGAGTCATCTTGCGCATCATGGCATAAACTCCAACAAGCCCCGAAGCGGCGGCTACAGCCAGCATCAGTATCAGTTGATAGTAGTCGTTAGTCATATTAATTTTTATCGTGATGATGGTGATAAAGCACTCTTTCGCCGTATAAATGGTGCAAATTTTCGTCGGTTAAAACATGATGCGGCACCCCAAAACAAACAACTTGCTTATTAAGACACAGAACCATCGTCGCCTTGCTATAAATCAAACTTAAATCATGGGATACGAGAATCAAAGTCAGTCCCCGCTCGTCCTGCAAACGATGAATCGTATCATAAATTTGTTCCTCGCCGGGCAAATCCACGCTGGCAGTCGGTTCGTCAAAAAGTAAAACATTTGGCGCGCCGAGTAATGCCGAAACAATAAGCGCTCTCTGAAACTGCCCACCCGACAGTCCCCCCAATTTTACATCCAATAACCCCGCATCAAGTTTAACAAGTTTCATTGTCTCAAAAACTGCTTTTTCAGAGATGCGATCAATCCTGGCTTTGGAAAAAAGAAAATCGCGCAGGGTAAGCGGCAGATCCCTTTCCAAATCAATCCTCTGCGGCACATATCCGATTTTGACGCCCGGAGCCCAGACCACGCTCCCCCTATAAGGCAGGGCGCCAATCAGAGCTTTTAACAGCACGGACTTCCCCGACCCGTTAGGTCCGATAATCGCCAGCCCTTCTTTTTCCGAGACGTCAAAAGTTACGCCCGTCAAAGCTTTCCGGCCATCAAAAACAACCTCCAAATCCCGTACCGATAAAATCTTATTTTCCGTTGCCATAAATCAGTGTTTATGATATAGTATTGATATGTCCCGCACACGCGGGTTTTATCTTATAATACCAGAGTTATATATAATATATAAGTAACTGCTAAGACAATTTATCGTTATCTATGTTAGAGGGCGAACAAAAGTTAATATTCGGAGCAAAACGCGGTGATTCCTTGTCTTTTGGGGCTTTATATAACCATTATATGCCTCGCATCTACCGCTTCCTTTATCTCAAAACCAGCTCCAAACAGGAAGCCGAGGATCTCACTCATGAAGTTTTTCTCTCCGCCTGGCAGAACATTCCCCGCTATAAACACAAGGGTTTTCCCTTCTCCAGCTGGCTTTATCAGATCGCGCGCAACAAAGCGATAGACAGCTTCCGGACTAAAAAGCCAGCGATACAGTTTGACGATGTCGCCGATGAGAATTTTGAAATAAAAAATGTTTCAGACGACACGCTGGATTCTCTCCTGGATCTGGAAAAAATAAAATCTGCCATGCATCATCTGGGAGAAGAACAGCATTCCATCATCATCATGCGTTTTGTGGAAGATATGTCCCCCAAAGAAATTGCCGATATTTTAGGAAAAAGCGAAGGGTCCGTCCGCCTGATGCAACACCGCGCCGTCCAAAATCTAAAAAATATTTTAAAAAACAATGGATCCCGTTAGAAAATTTACAGATATGTTTAAAACCATAAAAATTCTTGATATAATTACCACGCCCTTTAGTCGAGGGATAAGTTTTTTAATTTTCTAAACGGGATGGACAAACTGCTTAGAAAACTTCGGGAATTTCAGTCAATATCTCCCGACTCTGATTTTAAAAACCGCACCCGCGTCCTGGTTTTAGCCGCCAAACAAAGCCAAAAACTCATCCTCCCCCACTTCTGGGAAAGCTTCCGCTATAGCATCTCTTTAAGCTTCGGAGTTCTCATTATTCTCGCCGGTCTGGGAGGATTTTCCTACTTCCACTTCAGCGATCTTTCTCCGCTTATGGCTGGGGGGTTAAACGGGAAAAGTCTAGCCGCCGAGGCGGCTATGGCCGAATCTGCGATAAAAATAGCCGAGGCCTCATATTTTAAAAATACCGCCGACGCTGTGGCTTTTGCCATAGAAGCACTGGACGATAACACCAACCACCTGGACGGCACCATTCTTCAAAGAGAACTTAACAATATGGATCTCGCCCCGTCTTCTGATGAAGAAATAGAAAAATTGTTCAATGAGATTGTTCTATAAAACCGCCCTGACAATCTTTTTCGCCGCCTCCGCCGCGATTAGCGCTCCAGCGCTCGCGGCTTCTTTGGCGCCGCTTAAAACCGCCATTCAAGATGTGCGCGAGAGCATCAACGAACTTGCCGACGTCAAAGACTCCTCCGACGACTCCCAAAAGGAAAATAAAAAAATCGCCGCCGGGAAAGACACGCTACGCAAAATCATCGCCCTGGGCGAAGCGGAGGCATTAGCTCTCAAAAATAAACTGAAAGAGCTTGAGATTGAACAGCTTGTCGCTGCGGATTTTAATTTTGACGCCGAGGGCATACATCAAAACCTCTCCCAAATGCTTTCCTACTTTGACGCTTATTATGAGAGCGCCGGGAAAAGAACGGACAATCTCACAACCTATGAGGAAATCAGGGTCTTAGCGCAGGATATCCGCGTCTGGAGAGAAAGGGTTTATACTCCCGGTTCGCAAAAAATTCTCAGCCTTGATCTGGCCCTGAAAAACAAAATGATCCTTAAAATCGGCAACGCGCGCTTTGACAAAATAGTGCTTGATCTTAAAAAACTCAGAAATGCCAAGCTGATTTCCAACGCGGCGATTGAACCACTCTTAAACAGCGCTCTGGGAAGCAGAAGAATCGCGATTGCTCTGGATGAAGAAATCACGGAAATTATATTAAAAATGCTCAATGAATATCCGGTCATTCTGGGAGAAAGCAAAACAAATGGCTCCGTGCACATCATCCCCGACTACCGACGCATTGAAAATCTCGTCGGACAATCATTTGAGCAGATCCGCGAAATGTACAAAAAGTTTTTAGAAATAAACAACCTGGTCAAAAAAATGCTTGCCGGTTAAAAATAAAACACTCCCCTCGGGGAGTGTTTTATTTTATTTTCCACAACAGAACTATTTGACCGCTTCTTTGAAAAGCTTGCCGGCACGGAATTTCGGCTTCACCGAAGCGGCAATTTGAATCTTTTCGCCTGTTTTCGGATTGACACCCATTCTGGCTGCGCGCTTTACGACTCGGAAAGTTCCAAACCCCGGAAAAGAAATCTCTTCTCCGCGACCCAATGCTTTAATGATCATATCCAAAAAAGCGTCAACGGCCTCATGGGCTTTCTTTTTGGTCTCAAAACCTACCGCCTGCATATACGCATCAGCAAATTCAGCTTTCTTCATAAAAGGTTATTAAGTAGATAAAACTTCATAAACATCGACCTTTTGCTGCTTATGGTTGAATTATAGCAGATTTATTCAAGCAAACAAGCGATGAGTGCTAGGAGACCCAACAAAATACATTATATTTAAGAAAATTAGAATAAAATAAGCGAGTTCGCGAAGTGTTGAGGAGATGCGCCCTTGGCGGCACTTCGACGAAACACGACAAAGAAATCGCTTATTTTATTAAATTTTCTTTACTTGGCGTATTCAACGGCCCGGATTTCGCGAATAACATTCACCTTTATCTCCCCCGGATATTTCAACTCCGACTGTATCTTTGTGGCAATATCCTTAGCCAGCTGAAAAGCCCCGAAGTCATCTAATTTCTCCGGTGTCACAAACACTCTGATTTCACGCCCCGCTGAAAGCGCATAGGCATTTTTCACTCCGGGAAAACCGGAAGCAATTTTTTCTAGATCGCCGAGTCGCTTCAAATAATGCTCCACCGTATCACGCCTCGCTCCCGGCCGCGCTGCGGAAAGCGCATCCACCGCGGCAACGATAAATGACTCTGTCGTGGAAAAAGGATACTCCTCATGATGCGCCTCCATAGCTTTCACAACTGGGTCGGGAATATTATATTTCTGCAAAATCTTTCTGCCCAGCTCCACATGCGTTCCCTCCACCTCATGGCTGATGGCCTTGCCGATATCGTGCACCAAAGCGCCGCGCTTTGCCACGTCAACATTCGCTCCCAGCTCCGACGCTATCATACCGGCAAGGTGAGCCATCTCCACCGAGTGTGTCAAAACATTCTGGCCGTAACTCGTGCGGAAATGCAGTCTACCCAGAAGCTTGATGATTTCTTTCGGCAAATCCACTATCCCCACTTCATAAGCGGCGCCCTCGCCTATCTCCATCATTCTCTTTTCTAATTCGCTTTTCGCCTCCTCCACCTTTTCCTCTATTTTCACCGGCTGGATACGCCCGTCTTTAATCAATTTTTCCAAAGCCAATTTTGCGATTTCGCGACGCAATGGATCAAAAGAAGATATGAGAATACTCTCCGGAGCTTCATCCACGACCAGCTCCACTCCGGTCAAACGCTCCAGAGTTCTAATGTTTCTTCCCTCGCGCCCGATAATCTTGCCCTTAATTTCTTCGTTGGGCAGATTCAAAACGCTCGTAGTCGCGTCGGCAACATGGCTCCGCGCGTATCTCTGCATAGCGGTGACAATAATCTCCAAGCTTCTTTTCTCAATCTCCTCCCGCCTTTCCTGTTCAAGTTTCTGTATGGACTGCGCCAGATCTTTGGCATAATCCTCTTCTACTCTCTTAAAAAGCATCTTCTTCGCCTCATCCGCGGAAAGACCGGCGACTTTCTCAAATTCCGACTTGATGTTCTTCTGCAATTCGGCAACCTGAACTCTCTCTTTACCAAGACGCGCCGCCTCCTCGCCGACATGGGACTCCTTGGACGCGACATCTTTCAACTGGCGCTCAATACCTTCTTCGCGCCTTAACAAACGCTCCTCTACGCGGTCCAGCTGAACCTTCCTCTCGCGTTCATCTTTCTTTATTTCTTCCAAAATACCGGATGCTCTCTCTTCGGCCTCAACAACCAAACCACGGGCCTCTTCCCGGGCTTTTTCATACTCCGCCTTCGCTTTTCCTTCTACCGACTTGGCAACCTTAGACGCTAAGACCTGCCGGCTGATATAGCCGATCGCAACTCCCGCAGCTAAAATTACCCCATAAAACACCAGGGTTTCGTAAGACATTTTTATTATTGTTCGCTAAATTCTCCGTAGATGCTTCAAATACGGGGGAAACGAATTCTTTAGGAACCATAAAACTTAATAATTAACTTCTTATTAATAACTGACTCTAATAAAACTCTACAGAAAAATAAAAGTTTTGTCCACCCCGTTACCTGATTCCTTCTTTTAATAAAATATCGCGCAGATCATCGTAATCAGCATCAACTTTAATACTCTTCTTGCGCTTTAATAAAACTTCTGCCAATGTGGCGGGCAAAGGCACTATTCCGCCGATCGTCGGCTCCACAATATCTTTAAACTTGGCGGGGTGCGCGGTGGCCAAAACTATCTTCGGGCCGCCCTTGATTTTCTCCGCCGCCGCGATACCCACAGCCGTATGCGGATCAGCAATATAGCCGTATTTTTTATAAACCCCGCCCATCGTCCGCAATGTTTCACTTTCCGACACTGAAACCGCCTTAATATCGCGCGCCATCTCATTTTTATTTTTATATAAAGCCGCAATACGCGCCCAGTTGCTCGGCGTCCCCACATCCATAGCGCTGGAATAAGTCATTTTTGTCTTCCGCGATTGTAACTTTCCAGTCTTGAAATATTTAGGCACGACACTGTTCCGATTAACCGCCGCAATAAAATTTTTCACGCGCAGTCCGGATTTCTTAGCAAAAAGTCCGGCAGTCAAATTGCCGAAATTGCCGCTCGGCACAACGAAAACGGGGTTTGGGGTATGGGGTTTAGGGTATAAGGCACGCAGTTGCCGCTGGGCCTCAAAATAATAAAACATCTGCGGCAAAAGACGGCCGATGTTTATTGAATTGGCCGATGAAAGATTGAGCTTGGTCCTTAAAGCCTCATCACTTAAAGCTTGCTTGGCCAATTTCTGGCAATCATCAAAATCCCCAGCAACTTCCAGAGCGAAAACATTCCCGCCCCATGTAGCAATCTGCTTTTCCTGCAGATCGCTCACGCGCCCCGAGGGATAGAGGACAAAAACTTTCACATTGGGCAATCCGTAAAACCCGGCGGCAACGGCCCCGCCCGTGTCTCCCGAAGTAGCCGTAATGATGTTTAACGATTCGCCTTTGGCCAAAAACGCGCTCGCGACCCGCGCCATAAAACGCGCGCCGAAATCCTTAAACGACAATGTCGGTCCATAAAAAAGCTCCTGAACATAAAGATTTTTATTTAATTCCACAAGCGGCGCCGAAAAATTAAAAACGTCTTTAATAATTTTTTTTAAAGTATTTTTCGAGAGTCCCGTAAAAAATCCCGCCGCTTTCTCAAAACCACCCGAGTTTCGCGGAAATTTCTCCGACATATACAGTCCGCCGTCCGAGGCCAGTCCCCGAAATAAAGCTTCTTTAAAACTTACCGGCTTTGCCTTTTTATTCGTGCTCCAAAATTTCATTGATTTTCTGAGCCGCCTCCTCCGGCTGTAAATTTTGAATCTCTATCTTATAATGCGCCGCCTCCTCATAAACCGGAACCCTCTCGCGAAAAAGCCGCTCAATCCCTTTTTCTTTCAACCCTACGATCCCCCGCTTGTCCATTTCCGCACCCAGTCTTTTTTGCACCTCCGCAATCGGCAGTTCCAAATAAATAATCCGACTCTCATTTTTTATTTTTTCCATCGCAGCCGGAGAATAGATTATGCTCCCTCCGGGAGAAAAGATAATACCGCCTTTTTGCGGATAAAAATCCAGCTCCAAAGTATATTTTTCTTCCAATCTTAAAAGCTCGGCCTCACCGTCTTTTTCTAAAATATCAGCATGACTCCGCCCGGAGCGTTCTTTAATCAAAATATCCAGATCCACGAAATCAAACCCGATCATTCCCGCCAAAATTTTCCCAATCGTGGACTTCCCCGCCCCAGGCATGCCAATAAGAGTAATAGATTTTCTATTCATATAATTGCATATCCTTTTCTCTCACATAATAAAAAATCCCCCGACCGAAGTCGAGGGCTTACTCCCATTTTTGTCCCATGTTCCATGTTACGTGTTC
>CAYHUD010000004.1:9351-29229 GCA_964360025.1 uncultured Candidatus Saccharibacteria bacterium
CATGTTCCATGTTCCATGTTCCATGTTCCATGTTCCATGTTCCATGTTCCATGTTCCATGTTACGTGTTACGTGTTACGTGTTCTACTTTATCTCCATCACATCAGCCAATACATTAGCGGCGGTAATGGCATTGCCCGCGCCCGGACCGCAAACTACGATCGGCCGAGGATAATTCTTAGTATAGACGACAACTGCGTTATCCGGACCGGACACTCCGGCAAAAGGATGATCTTTGGGCAACATCTGCAGTTCCGCAAAGGCGCCGAGTTGCGAAATAATCCCCACATAACGAAGCACGAGATGTCTCTTCTCGGCTTCCGCGATCTTTTCCGCGAAATAGTTATCAGGCAAACACAAGTCCTGAATTTCAATATCCTTCATCTCCAGATTCATTCCCGTCTCCCGCGCCAAGATCAAAAGCTTCCTCGCTACATCTTTTCCGCTCAAATCCTCACGCGGATCCGGCTCAGTATAGCCCTTGGCCTTGGCTTCGGCAACAAGTTCGCTAAATAGTCGCTTGCCATCAAAGTTGCTGAACAGCCATCCTAGCGTTCCCGAAAAAATTCCTTCAATCTTTGTAATCTCATCGCCCGCCGCAATCAGCCGACAGATCGTGCTCAAGATCGGCAGTCCCGCGCCCACATTCGCGCTATAACGGAACATTTTCTTCCGTTTCTCCAAAGTCTGTCGCAGCATCCGGTAATCCGTCATCGGCAAGACATTAGCCAGTTTATTCGCGGCAACGATATGCAGTCCCGATTCCACAATCTCAAGATAACTTTTGGCAATATCCCCGCTCGCCGTACAGTCCACAAACACCATCTCCTTAGCAGGCATTTCTTTTACGTGTTCCAAAAAATCATAGAAATTCCAGTTCTTCTGTCCAAACTGCTCCACCTCTACCCGCCACGCCTCCAAGTTCAGACCAGACGCCATCAAAAATTTCTTACGGCTATCAGCCAAACCGAACACCTTAACATTTTCATTGCGAAGCTTTCGCGTATTTTCCAAAAAAGCCGACCCCACGCCTCCCAGTCCGAAGAGAATCACTCCCAGATCAACTTTCTTTTCAATCAATTCATAATGGACTTTACGTACGGCATCTTCGTAATCACGTCCGGAAACAACGCAGGAAATACTTTGCTCTGAAGCACCCTGCGCAATCGCCGAGATGTTAACCCCATTCTCTCCCAAAACGGAAAGAAACTGTCCGGCAACTCCAGGAACGCCTCGCATTCCCGCACCTACAATAGACACGACCCTTTGATCACATTTCTCATCAATACAAATCTTTCCTTGGGAAAATTCATCCTCAAATTCTAATTTCAAAGCCGCAATTGCTGTTTCCGCATCCACCTCCCGTACCGCAAGAGAAATCGTGTGTTCCGAAGCCGCCTGCGAGATGAAAACGATATTGATCTGTTTTTGAGCCAGAGTATTCGTCACGCGATTCAACATCCCGGGAACACCGGCAAGGGCAGGCCCACGCACATTGAGAACCCACACCTCAGTCGTCACTGAAACATTCTTCACAGGACCAGATCCCATCTCCCCCAAAGTGTCGGCAACGATCAGCGTCCCCTCGTCAGTCGGCTTAAAAGTATTCTTGATACGGATAGGAATTCTCGCAATGAAAGCCGGGATCATCGTCGGAGGATAAATCACTTTAGCTCCCGAATTTGCCATCTCAAACGCTTCTTCATAGCTAATTCTAGAAAGCGTCGTTGCATTAGGCACAATACGGGGATCGGCAGTCATAATTCCAGAAACATCCGTCCAAATCTCAATTTCCGAAACCTTGAGCGCCGCGCCGAGGATGGCAGCCGTATAGTCCGACCCGCCCCGTCCCAAAGTAGTTCTCTCTCCATCGGCTGTCGCGCCAATAAATCCCGTGATTACCGGAACATTCCACGCACCGCCGAATCTTTTCTTGATAAGCTTTTCAGTTTCTGGAAAATTCACCGCTGCGCCTCCAAACCGATTATCAGTTCTCACAAACTCGCTTGCATCGCAATCCTCGGCCGGAATTGCCAACTCATAAAGCAAGTAGTCAGCAACTAGCAACGCGGACAACTTCTCGCCGAAACTCAAGGCGTAATCCATAGAAAGCTCTTCAAATCTTTTAGTTTTCTCGTGTCTCTTGGCTCCCTCAATGGCCAGTTTAAGTTCTCGAAGAAACTTCATCGGTCGCGGAACACCAAGTTCTTTCGCCACCGCAAGATGCAATTTCTTAATCCACGCATAATCACCGGCCAGAATCTTGTCTGTCACTCCCGCCATCGCCGAAACGACTACGGCGATCTTTCCTTTTTCTCTCACTTCGGCAATAATGTGACCGGCCTTGATAATAACACAAGCCTTGATAATCATCTCACCCGATCCAAGCGATGTCCCGCCGAACTTCATCACTTTCACAAAAGGCGCCTGTTCCACCTGTTTCTTCATTTTCCCCAACCTCCTTGTCAAAGGACTTATTAGCTAGTAATAAAATATGACAACTATCAACTAAAGTCAAAATCCTGTGCGGTTTAAAATCCCCACACCCCGCCACAGAAAGTTTTGCTCCTCAAATATTTTCACGACGAAACTTTGCCTCAAACACCTTTATCAGCAATAATAAAATTATGAAGAAAACCGTCGTGCTCGTCATTTTAGACGGCTGGGGCATCGGCAAAAAATCCGCCGCAAATCCTATCCATATCGCGGCACCGCCCAACATCAATTACTTCAAAAAAAATTATCTCACGGGAGCCCTGCAGGCATCCGGTATTTCCGTCGGCCTCCCCTGGGGGGAAGAAGGCAACTCCGAAGTGGGGCATGCAAGTATCGGCGCCGGCAAGATACTTTACCAGCATTACCCCCGCATTTCGCTCGCTATTAAAAACGGTTCATTCTTCAAAAATAAAGTTCTGCTTGCAGCCGCCTCCCACGCGGAAAAAAATAATTCCGCGCTGAACCTTGTGGGACTTCTCACCTCCGGAAACGTTCACTCTTCCTTAGAACACCTGGAGGCCCTCCTTAAATTCGGTAAAGAAAAAAATCTCAAAATCAATCTCCACCTTTTTACCGACGGCAAGGACAGCCCGCCCCGGTCCGCCCCCGAACTTTTAAAAAAACTGGGTGTCGCCCCACAAAGCATCTCCGGCCGCTATTATGCTATGGATCGCGATGGACACTACGACCGCACAGAAAAGTGCTACCGCGCCCTAACCGGATCCGGCGCGCCCGCGCCTGACCCCGTCTCCTGGATTGAAAATAATTATCAAAATAATCTTAACGACGAATACATCTCTCCGGCATTTTTCGGCGACGGCGCGATTAAAGAAAACGATTCCGTAATTTTCTTCAATTTTCGCGAAGACAGCATCCGCGAGCTCGCGGAGTGCTTCCTCAATCCCGGTTTTTCGCAGTTTCCCGTCTTAAACGCCTCAAAAATGTTTGTCGCGACATTCACCGAGTATTCCAAAAGCTTTAATGCTCCCGTAGCTTTCCCCGCTGATCGCGTGGAAATGTCGCTGGGCAAGGTTCTGGAGAACGCGGGGAAAATCCAACTACGCATCGCCGAGACCGAAAAATATGCCCATGTCACCTATTTTTTCAACGGACTGGAAGAACAAAATTTTAAAAACGAGTACCGCATCCTTATCCCCTCTCAAAACATCGCCCGCCACGACGAACATCCCGAAATGATGGCTAAAGAAATTGCTTCGCGCGTCGTCCAGGCCGTTAAAGAACGCGGCAGCGACTTCATTCTGGCAAACTTCGCGAATCCCGATGTCATCGCCCACACCGGAAACATTGATGCGGCCGTCCAAGCCATAAAAGTAATTGACGCGGAGGTAAGAAAGATATTTGACGCCTGTCTAGACGAAGACGCCACCCTCATCATTACATCCGATCACGGCAACGTTGAAGAAATGCTTGATCCCAAAACCGGAGCTATAGAAACAAAACATGACGCGAACCCCGTTCCCGTCTATATCGTCGGCAAAGAATTTGTTAGCATCAAAGATGATAGCGCCGTGGCAAGATCCGAGGAAGAAATAGTGGGGATTCTATCGGACATCGCCCCGACCATTCTGGAAATCATGGATATACCCAAACCGGAGGAAATGACCGGCGTCAGTATTTTAAAAAACCTGCTATGAGAATTATTTTACGCCTGATCGCATATTTTATCGGCAACATTCTGGGGCTGGTTTTGGCAGGATATTTTCTCCCCGCATTCGCCGTTGATTACCGCCTGGAAAGTCTGGCGGTTGTCGGCGGACTACTCACGGCCGTAAACATCTTCGTGCGTCCGGCTTTAAAAATGATCTTTGCCCCTTTAATCTTTATCACTTTAGGCCTCTTCACTGTTGCTATCAATGCCTTCCTCCTCTACGTCATTGACTTTATATCTCCATATATTACAATAAACGGGATAGATACCCTGCTTTATGGCACGCTCATTTTAAGCGTTGCCAACATGATATCCGGCTGGAGCGCAAAGATTTTCACGCATCAAGAGTCGGTTCCGCCGTCAGATAACAACAACTAATATGTCTATATTAAGCATTGCTCAAATTATAGTTTCCATAGTCTTAATCGGTCTGATCCTCCTTCAGGAAAAAGACTCCGGAGTATCCGGCATCTTCGGCGGGGGCGACGCGGGAGGTTTTTATCAAACGCGCCGTGGTTTGGAAAAGTTCATTTTCATCATCACTATCATCTTGGCAGTAGCTTTCGCCGCGTTAAGCGTCGTTCATCTTTTGATTTAACTTTCGGTACTGCGCATGTTTAACCGCCTACAAAACATGGTTCAAAACTTTTCCATTTTGGAAAAGCGGATTTTTTTCTCTGCCATCGCGCTCGCCATCATCGCTTCCTTTGCTCTGGGCATGAGCTTATTTTATAAAAACACCAAAGCCGTTCCCGTTATAAGCGGTGAATATATTGAGGGTATGGTCGGCCAGCCGGTGCTTATCAATCCGGCACTCCTGGGAATAAACGACATTGACCGCGATCTGGCCAACCTGCTTTGGGAGGGACTGCTTTCTCTCGCCGAGGAATATAAACCGAGCGTTGACGGCCTTTCTTGGACCGTGATCTTAAAAAAAGACCTGAAGTGGAGCGACGGCGAACCTCTTACTTCGGATGATGTGATTTTCACTCTGGACACTATTCAGGACCTGGGAAACCGCTCCCCTCTTTTTCTCACCTGGCAGAGCATAGTCGCCGAACGCATGAGCGAACGGGAAATACGCTTCACGCTTAAAACTCCCTACGCTTTCTTCGCCGATAACTTAAACGAGTTGCAAATTATTCCCCAACATATCTTCGGCAGCATTCCCGGAGCTAATCTCCGGCTTTCCAACTTCAACCTGGAACCGGTGGGAAACGGCCCTTATGCGTTCAGAAAATATGATAAACGCAAAGACGGTTTCATCACTGATTATTATCTGGAAACCAATCCATATTTCGTCGGAAATCCGCCCTTTATTAAAAACTTTCGCGTCAAATTTTTCTCCAACTTCAACGAAGTCCTCTCCGCTTTCAACCGGTTGGAAATAAGCGGTTTCGGCGGCTCCGGTCTTGCGGAAACTTCGGGAATCAAAGCCGGTTTTTCCTCCTATATCTTTGATACCACCCGCTACTACGCCGTTTTCTTTAACCGAGGCACCCACGCCGGTCTTGATAATGCCGCCGTGCGACAAGCCCTTGCTTTAGCCAGCAACAAACAAAGCATCGTGGACACCATGTTCCGCGGTCTCGCGAAAAAAATAGATGGTCCGATTCCGGAAACTGTAGAGGGTTTTGATCCTGCCATCTACGAAAAAGAGGTGTTTTCCATAGAAGAAGCGCAAAAGGTTCTGGACGCCGCGGGTTGGGTTCTAGGCGACAGCGGAGTCCGGGAAAAAACTTCCGGCAAAATAAAAACTATTTTGGAATTCAATCTGATCGTTCCACAGATACCCGAATTGAAACTCGTGGAAATAGCCAACTTCCTCAAAGAAGATTGGGCAAAAATCGGGGTGAAGATTACAATCATCCCCATGGACGCAGCCCAAATTAACGAAACAGTCATCAAGACGCGCAATTATCACATGATTCTGTTCGGCAATGTCTTAAAAAACAATCCCGATATTCTTGCCTTCTGGCATTCATCGGAAAGAACTTCTCCTGGATTAAACCTTTCCATTTATGAGAACCGCAAAGTGGACACGCTTTTGGAAAACATTCGCAAAAATCCCGATCCTACGTCACGAGGCATTGACCTTGCCAAAGTTCAGAGCTTGATTGTAGCCGACCATCCCGCCGCCTTTCTTTTCTCCCCGCGCTATCTTTATGTAGCGTCCAATAGTGTTTATGGCATCAGTCCCTTTGTAATCACAACGAGAAGCAGCCGCTTTGATCATGTTACAGAGTGGTATCTTAAGACTAAACGGGTTTTTAAGCGTTCTTCCTGATTTAGAGCCTTCAATATCATTCAAATTTGCTATTTTTGCTATTATTTGCTATAATTATATTAATTAGTAATTTCTTATATCTCTGGCGTTTATACTCTTATCAATTTGAGTAAATACCTCGCTTGAGCCGGGAAAATTTATTTTAATAAACTGGGCAGGTGGTGAAATGGCAGATTTACCTGCCGCAGGCACGTACTTCGTAAAATATAAGCCCCCCTGGCGAAACCGGCAGACGCACACGCTTCAGGGGCGTGGACTCGCAAGAGTGTAGAGGTTCAAATCCTCTGGGGGGCACCAAATCTTTAAATATTAGAATACTTAAATAGAAAATTACAAAAAATAATAATCAAAAAATGATCAGACATTCAACAGCAGTTAAAAAAGCAACATCAAAGTTTGCCGTCGCACCGAAGGATGACCTAAAAGGCGCGCGCGTCATCAAGTCCGGAGAGGATGTTTTACGCATCGTGCCCCTGGGCGGCCTGGAAGAAATCGGCCGCAATTCGGCATTCCTGGAATATAAAAATGAAATAGTCATTTTGGACATGGGCATTCAGTTCCCCGAGGAAGAAACTCCGGGTATTGATTACATTATTCCCAACATTTCTTATCTTGAACAAAAAAAGGCCAATATCAGAGCTGTCGTTATCAGCCACGCGCATTACGACCATATCGGCGCCATCCCCTACTTGATGGGTAAAATCGGCAATCCCCCCATCTACACAACTGCGCTCACTAAAGAAATCATCGCTAAGCGTCAAGATGATTTCCCTAACGCCCCCAAGCCCAACTTCGTTTTAGTGAAAAATAAAGACAAGGTTACTCTCGGGAAATATTTTTCTGCGGAGTTTTTTGATGTCGCCCACACAGTCCCCGACACTACCGGAGTGGTATTTATGACTCCCGCCGGAAACGTCGCGCACTGCGCCGACTTCCGCATTGATTACGACGAGGAGGGCAAGCCGAAAGATTTGGATAATTTTGAACGCGCAGGAAAGCTTGGCATTGACGTCTTAATGTTGGACAGCACCAACGCCGAAGTTGAAGGATTCTCCGTTTCCGAACGCGAAGTAGAAAAAAACCTGGAAAAGCTTTTTTTAACCGCTAAAGGCAGAATTATTCTCGCCACGTTCTCGTCTATGGTTACGCGCATCGGTGAAATATTGCATATCGCTGAAAGAATAGGGCGTCATGTGGCGATTAACGGCTTCTCTATGAAAGCCAATGTTCAAATAGCCCAGAATCTTGGCTATATCAAGGTCAAACCTGACTTAATTATCCCCCTAGAAGACGTGCATAAACACAAAGACGAACATATTCTTGTTCTTTCAACGGGCGCGCAGGGAGAGGCCAACGCCGGACTTATGAAAATCGTGAACGGTGACAACCGCTTTGTTTTCATCAAACCCGGCGATACTTTAATTTTTTCCTCCTCTGTCATCCCCGGGAACGAAAGAAGCGTTCAGACATTAAAAGATAACCTTACCCGCCAGGGCGCCAAAGTTTATACCTCTAAGATCATTGACATCCACTCTTCCGGTCACGCTCCGCAGGAAGAACTTAAAGCGGTAATTAAAATAATGAAACCGAAATACTTCCTCCCTGTTCACGGCTATTATTACATGCGTTCTGTAAACGCCGAACTGGCCCAACAAGTCGGCGTGCCCAAAGAAAACACGCTCGTTATGGATAACGGGGAGGTTTTAGAGCTCACCCCGAAAGGCGCCCACATCACCAAAGAAAGAGTTGATGCGTCTTATGTCATGGTAGACGGGTTGGGAGTCGGCGATGTTGAAGAGGTTGTGCTCCGCGACAGAAAGATACTAGCCCAAGAAGGCATGGTCGTGATTATTATGACTGTCACCAAAAATATGCCTCGCCTTGTCAAAAACCCCGACATCATCTCCCGGGGATTTATCTATCTCAAAGAAAATCAGGAGGTATTAGATGAAATTAGAAAGCGTCTCCGTAATATCTTAGGGCGCATGGCAAATGATAAACCCATGGACCCCGACTATCTCAAGTCATTAATCAGGGACCAGATCGGACAATTCCTCTACAACAAAACCAAACGCCGCCCCATGGTCCTCCCCGTAGTTATTGAAGTCTAGCCCGCCGCGAGCTACAATAAACGGTATGGCTAAACCCGTTTTAATTTCCGGCATTCAGCCGTCAGGCAAATTGCATCTGGGCAATTACTTGGGCGCGCTTAAAAATTTCGTTGAGCTGCAAAATTCGGATAAATACGACTGTTATTTTTTCATTGCCGACTATCATTCTCTAACCGAAGATTTCACTCCTAAGGAAAAAAAAGCGCAAATCAAAGATCTCGTTGCCAGCTATCTCGCCGCCGGACTAGATCCCGAAAAATCCACCATCTTCCTGCAGTCGGAAGTCGGGGCGACCACTGAACTAATGTGGGTCTTAAGCGCCATTGCGCCTTTCGGCGAATTGCGCCGCATGACGCAATTTAAAGAAAAGGCGAATATCAAAGATGACGACTCCTTGGAAGTTGACGCCAACGTCGGACTCTTCACCTACCCCATCTTAATGGCAGCAGACATCATTCTTTATAACGCCAAGTTCGTACCCGTTGGGTATGATCAGATCCAGCATCTGGAGCTCGCAAGAACATTGGCGCGCAAATTTAATAAGAATTTTGGTAAAACATTCATTGAACCACAGCCGCTTCTCGCATCCACCCCTCGCCTGATGAGCTTGGACGATCCCACAAAAAAGATGTCCAAATCTCACCCCGACGGCTGTCTTTTCATAGACGACCACCCGGCTCATCTGGAAGAAAAAATAAAACGCGCCGTAACCGACTCCGGCTCGGAAATAAAATACGACCTTGAAAATAAGGCCGGTATTTCCAATTTACTTTCAATCATGAGCACCCTCTCCGGACGCCCCATAGCAGAACTGGAAACAAATTTCGGCGGACAAAATTACGGCGAGTTTAAACACGCTCTGTCTGATCTAGTCAGCGACTATTTCAAAAATTATCGGGAAAATAAAAAGAATATCTTACAAAATAACGAGCTCATAAGACAGACCCTGACAGACGGGGCAAACAAGGCCTCTGCCATCGCCATCAAAAAAATTGCCGACATTAAAAACAAGCTCGGGCTCATAATATAGCCGGCGCGGATATCCTCTTACTTCTTCAGCGCGACCCAAACAGCAATCGTATCAATCTCGGAAACAATTTCCACGTCAAATTTCTCCACTTTCTTAAACTCCAGAGAATCAAGCGTCGTCTCTTTCTTAATTAGAGCGATATTTCTGTTTAAAACGGCTAAAACTTCTCCCGTCGTTTCCACAAATAGTCGGGCTCCATCCCCGGGTTTGTAGCCCGCGTCCTGCCTCAAGCCCTGTACCATTCTCGTGAACTCGCGCACCAATCCCTCTTCTCTAAGCTGCGGCGTTATCTCCGTGTCTAACTCCACCTCTTTTTCTATTTTTACTCCAAAAACTATTTCCTTGACATTCACTTCGTCTTTTAGAATTTCCAATAATTCCTCTTCGTGCTTAATACTTGATTCATTATTCTTAATTCGCAAAGTTTGAAGCGGTTGTCGCACTTTTATTCCCACTGCAGCCCGCTCGGCAAGGCCTAAAGTTGCGAATTTACGCACGCTCTCCATCGCGCTTAAAAGATCTTTATCCAACATTTTCTTATCCAACTCCGGCCAGTCTCGAAGATGCACCGAATCTTGGTCATTATTCGTTATTCCTAGTTCTTTATTCAATGTCCGATACAGCGCCTCCGCGAAAAATGGGGTAAATGGCGCCATTGTCTTCGCGATAAAAATTAGAGCGTTGCGCAAAACCCGTGAAGCCGCCTCTAAATCTCGCGGTTCCGGTTTCTGAAACCTGCGCCTGGAGCGCCTGATATACCAGCGAGAGAGATCATCAATAAATTTTTCCAGCTCTCTTCCCGCCTCTCCCACCTCAAACCTGTCCAACTTTTCCGAAACAACTCTATTCGTCTCGTTCATACGAGCCAGAAGCCACCTGTCCAAAACATGCTTTTCTTCAACTTTCCCGTCTGACATCTGGGAACTGCCGCGCGTTCCATACGTTTCCAAAAATATGTACGAGTTATAAATAATCGCAAAAAATCTCCTGAATACTTTCAACAAATCAGCTTCGTCAAAACGCTTAGCCTCGCCGGGAGGATTGATGGTATAAAAATGCCACCGCACGACATCAGCCCCATACTTGGCAAACATCGCCCACGGGTCAAGGACATTGCCTTTGGATTTAGACATCTTCACGCCGTTTTTATCCAGAACCAAACCAAAAGAAACCACCGTCTTATAAGGCGCTTTCCGCCCTAAAGCGACCGCGACCGCAAGAAGCGTATAAAACCATCCCCTCGTCTGATCCATACCCTCGGCAATATAGTCGGCGGGATATCCCGATGCTTCGGTCGGAAGACCGACAGCTCGCGCGCGTCGGAGCTGCGCTCCGCCATCAATCAATTTTTGATTTTCAAAGGGATAGTGCCACTGGGCAAAAGGCATGGCGCCGGAGTCAAACCAGACATCAGCAACCTCCTTCACCCTTTTCATACGCGCCTCGCACTTGGCGCATTTCAAATAAATCTCGTCTATGAATGGGCGGTGCACATCCAGCTCTCCTTTAATGTTGTAGGGATAGTTATGCAGCTCCAGCTTGCGAAACTCCGCGGGCTGTATGTAGTCAAGCGTCATCAAATCCTCGTTTTTCATCCCCCGCGCCGCCCCCTCTAAAATCCACAGCGGGTCGCCATGACTTACTATTAAAATCTTTTTACCGGCATATTGTTTATTGATATCAAGAATGAATCCAAACATCCGCTTTTTCAAATCAGCTAAACTCTCTCCGCTCGGCGGAGCCTTAGTAAATTCGCTAAGCGGATTGCCGCCGAAAAAATCTTTATGATCCTGGATTTTCCGGCCGTTAAAAATACCGCAATTCAACTCGCCGATGCGTTTGTCATAAATTATCTTTTTTATTCCGGCAACTCGCGCTACAATTTCGGCCGTCTGCTTTATGCGGTGGTAAGGCGAAGCAATAATAAAATCAATTTTTTCTTTCTTAATATTCTTAGCCGCGGAAGTCACATCAAAAATTCCCCGCTCCGTGAGAACGGATTTATTCTTGCCCTTTTCCGGTCCGGCGGCTATCGTTTCCTCCAGATTATGAGTCGCCTCCCCATGCCTCATCACAAAAAATTTGTTGCCGGAAAAGGCGTACTTATCCAAATCATTTAAAGACCCCGCGATTTTCACTGCATCACAGCTCTCGCACTCCCAGATAGGGAGCGGCGTACCCCAGTATCTCTCGCGCGATATCGCCCAGTCCTTAACTTCTTTTAACCATTCGCCGAAACGCCCCTCCTTCAGATATTCAGGCACCCAATTAATCTTGGCATTCTCTTTTAAAAGATCGTTCCGCAAACGGCTCATCTCTATAAACCACGAGGAACGCGCGAAATACATCAAAGGTGTTGAACACCTCCAGCAAAAGGGATATTCATGTTCCAGAGTTCCCGCGCTCCACAACAGATTTCTCTTTGAAAGATCCGCAATGATATCTTTATCGGCTTCTTTTACAAATTTACCGGCACCCGGAAACCCCGATTTCATCCTGCCATTATCCTCCACGGTAAATGGAATTTCTTTCGCTTCTATATCCAATTTCTCTTTTACTAACCTGAAATCGTCTTCGCCGAAAGCCGGGGCGATGTGGACCAGTCCCGTTCCCTGCTCGGTTTCCACAAAATCAGCCGCAAGCACTCTATAAAATTCTCCTTTCTTATTCGCATTGCTCGCGATTACTCCATAAAACGGTTCGTAAACCAAACCAATAAGTTTTTTCCCGGAGATCTTCTCCACAACTTCCATTTCTACTCCGAGATTTACGGGCGGCGCGTTATAGGACCAGAGATATTCATCACCCGCTTTGTACTTCGTGTATGTAAGTCCCGAGTTTAAAGCCACAGCCACGTTAGAGGGCAGCGTCCACGGCGTCGTCGTCCAGACAAGCAGATATTCATTCTTCCTACCTTTGATTTTAAACTTCACATAAACCGACGGGTCCGCGGTTTTACGATACGCGCCCGGCTGGGCCAGTTCATGACTGGATAGAGTCGTCTGACATCTGGGACAATATGGAGCGACCCGATACGATTTCTTTAACAATTTGCGTTTAGCTATTTCCGCGAAAGTCCACCACAGGCTCTCTACATACGCATTATCATAAGTGATATAAGGATTCTTAAAATCCAGCCAAAGACCGGTGCGAGTGGTAAGTTTTTCCCATTCGTCTTTATATTTCCAGACCGAAGCCCTTGCCCGTTCATTAAACTCGGCAATGCCGAACTTTTCTATCTCCTGCTTGGATTTAAGCCCCAGTTCTTTTTCTATCTCAATTTCCACCGGAAGTCCGTGAGTATCCCAGCCCGCGCGGCGCGGCACATGGTATCCGCGCATAGTTTTATAACGAAGAATGATGTCTTTAAAAGCGCGGCCTAAAACATGGTGTATCGCAGGTCTGCCGTTTGCCGTCGGCGGTCCCTCAAAAAACACAAAGTTTTTCCCACCCTCTCTCTGTTTAACAGACTTATTGAAAATATCGCCTTCCGTCCAAAACTTAAGAACCTTCTCCTCTATCTCCGGCAAATTAAATTGTTTTAAATTTTTTAACATATATTTTATGTCAAATCACATCTTCTTAGGGCTGGAAATCCCTATTATCTTAAACAATCTCTCAAAGACCGTCTTGGCAATGGAGATCAAAGCCAATCTTCCCATCATAATTTTTTTATCCTCCACTATCACTCTCTCTTTTTCATAAAAATTATGAACGGTTCTAGCCAACTCCATCGCGTATCTCGTTAATCTATTTACTTGAAAATCATGCGCCGTCTCGCGCATCACATCCGAAAACTGCGTTAATTTCTTAATTAAACTGAGATCGCTTTCCGTATTTAAAATCCCCAAATCTTTTATCTGCGCTTGTCGCTTTTCACTTTTCGCTTTAACTAAAATACTTTTGCATCTCACATAAGCATATTGGACATAATAAACCGGATTTTTCAATGACTTTTCTTTAGCTAAATCCAGATCAAAATCCATATGCGTATCCGGAGAATACATTAAAAAGAAAAATCTTGCGGCGTCACGCCCCACATCTTTAATCAGATCATTTAAAGTAATAAACTCGCCTTTTCGTTTGGA
Organism: uncultured Candidatus Saccharibacteria bacterium; assembly: GCA_964360025.1. Taxonomy (GTDB): domain Bacteria; phylum Patescibacteriota; class Minisyncoccia; order UBA6257; family JAUSGH01; genus CAYHSY01. Next base: position 23,032 of record CAYHUD010000004.1, read on the forward strand.
CATTCTAACCTCCTCACCTCCGCGCACGAGCCGCACCAACTGTACGATGATGGCATCAAATCTCGCTGGATCAATCCCCAGAGCGGCCATCCCCGCCTTGAGCCGCGGCACATAACCATGATGATCCGCGCCCCAGATCACAAACGCCTTATCAAATTCCCTCAAAACGAGCTTATCATAATGATAGGCAAGATCAGACAAAAAATATGTCGGCTCCCCATCGGATTTTATGAGCACCCTGTCTTTATCATCCTCCCCCTCTCTTTCTTTGGTATTACTTGTCGCATTCAACTTTTCACTTTCTCCGCTTTGTGTTTTTAGCCACGTCGCCCCATCTTTTTCATACACCATCCCCCGCGACCTAAGAACCTCCAAAGTCTTCTGCAAAGCTCCTTTTTTACGCAATCCGTTATTCTCCGAAAACCATTTATCAAAATTTATTCCCGCCGCCTTCACGGATTTTTTAATTTGTGCCAGTAAATCCTTTGCCAGCAATCTCCCAATCTCCTCCGTCATCTTTCCTTCCTCTATTCCGTCATTGTCTCCCTTCGGGAGATCCCCCGCAGGGGGACGAGGAGTTTTCAACGTGGCAATCTCACCTTTGTATAATTTCAAAATCTTTGTCTTATATTTTTCCGCCAGCTCCGCCACATAGGCCCCCCGATAATGTTCCTCGCTCGGCTCTATCAAACCGAGAGTGGCGAGAGCGCTCGCTCCCAGTTTTTTAATCTGCACTCCCGCGTCGTTGATATAATATTCGCAGACAACTTTATACCCCGCATTTTCTAAAACATTGCTTAAAACATTACCTAAAAATCCCCCTCGTCCGTTAGCCATTGTAAGCGGCCCCGTCGGATTGGCAGATATAAACTCCAAATTAATTTTCCCCTTCCCGGCAATCCCCGCCCCTCCCCCGTCATTGCGAACCCGCGAAGCGGGTGAAACAATCTTACTTAATCGCCCTATTAAAAACTCTCGCACCACCCAAAAATTCACAAATCCCGGCGGCGCCGCCTCTACGCGTTCAAAAACTTTTTCCGTATCTTTGCGACTGATTTCCAACGCCAATTCTTTAGCAATTTCATAAGGCGGCTTTCCCTGTTCTCTAGCCAATTTTAAAGCGACATTAGACGAATAATCGCCGAACTTTTGATCGGCCGTTTTATCCAAAAACCACTCTTTCCTAGTAACTTTTTTAAGATAATCCTGTAATTCCCTGACCATATAGATATGTAAAATCATAAGATTTTACACCCCAAAACGCAACACTCTCCTCGTCATTGTCTCCCTACGGGAGATCCCCCGCAGGGGGACGAACCCTTTCGGGGCAATCTCACATTGATATTAAAAAATAAAAAAAGCCCCATCCCATTAGAGGTAGATTGCGCTTCGCAACCGCGACCTCTAAACGGGACGGGACAGAACCACTAAACCGAGTGGGGCTCGACGCCGAGCGCTTCCCACTTGAATTCCGTTCTTCCGAACGGCACGACGAGATCGTCAAACTTCACAAGCTCACCGGGAATGAGAAACGCCATTCCGTCCCTCCTCCCGATGTTCGTGAAATACGCCTTCGCTTCGCCGTTTTGCGTAGCAATGGCGCCGACGCCGCTCATCGGGGAGAACCAGAGCACCTGCCCGACATTCGGCGCCAGTCCAGTCAGGTCCGGTCTCGCCGCCTTCTTGTAATCAGAAGACAGCGGAAGTCCCTCTCTCTGAATCGTTCCCAAAAAGAACAACTCCTCCAGGAATCGCGTCATCTGCGGCCACTCCCTGCCCTTCTCCCGCAGCTCCGGAATCACGACCACGTCACCATCACGGCAACAAGTGAGTTGTCGCGTCTTCATCGCGACCACAAAGAACTGATTGTTCTGGGAAGTCACTGCGACCTCCCAAAGCGCGATCTCGCCCGGCCGATCTTGGTTCAAGACCAGCAATCGGATATTGTTATCCGGCTGCTTGGTATAAAAAATCGCCGCCGCCCCCTGTGTATTCTTGTTGACGACGACCCTCTGTTGAAAGAGATGGCCATCCTCGGCGCGAACCTTGCTAGAGCGCAGATAGACATTTTTCACGCCATCCACGGAAATGGGGATCACCATCTTCGCCAAGTTGGTGTCCTCATTCTCCACAACCGCCACCCCCAGCACAAACTCTTTGGGATCGTGCCTGAAGTGTCCGATGTGCGCGAACCGAGCCACGACCTCGGACCCATCCGAGTAATCGTGCCAATTCGTCGCCAGATCACGCCCGTTGTGAATCACTTCCATCCGAAATCCGAGATCCGAACTCACTGCTTCCATTTTTCACCTCTTATCTTGGCAAACAACCGGCCTCTGGGACTAACGTCCCAATCAGAGTGTTACCAATATATCATACTCCCCCAAAATAGTCAAATAAATACTTTTTAGATACGCGCATTCATAGATACGCCACTTCCGAAGTAAAACTTCGGAAGTGGCGTATCCGAAGATTGGTTAATATCCAAAAATTTTCAAGTACTTCTTCTGTAAACAAAAACAGCCCAAAATGGGCTGTTTTTGTTTCTCTTTACGAGGTGGAGACGGTGGGAGATTTCACTGCTCCTCCGACAACTGTCGGAGTGCGCTTGGAAACCCATCGGTTTCCAACTTCCGCCACGGGGAAACTCCCGTTTCCCCGACCCCCTCCCCGTTCAACTCCCACCAACAAAACACTAAACCGCCTAAGAAGGCGGTTTAGTGTTTTGTGGAGACGGTGGGAGTTGAACCCACATCCGAAAATCTCTGCCAAAGACATCTACAAGCTTAGTTTAATAAATTAAACAGATACTTTTGTGATCTTTTCTTCAGCTACCAAAGTGTCTTACTGAAGAGCAGTTCTCAATATAACACCGGTTGTGATCCGAGAGAACATCAGATCGCCGATGGCTTACGCAAACTCCTATGCGGAGCTTAGGCGTATGCTAACGCTCTATTGCTAGTAGCAGTTATAGGTTTGATGAGTTTAACGAGGGTCATCGCCTCGGCTTGCAATCTTTAGGCTTCCTTTTCCGTCGAAGCCCGTCATCCCCTAAATCTTCCAATCTCGCGCTGAACTTCCCTCTTCTTAATCGCCTCTCTCTTATCCGGACCGCGTTTTCCACGCCCCAGACCCAGCTCAATCTTTACGAGATTACCTTTATTATAAACCCGAAGTGGCACTATTGTCAAGCCACGCTCTTTCATCTTCCCCGCCAATTCAATAATTTCCTCACGCCGCAAAAGCAACCGCCGCGACCGCTTAGAATCGTAATCAAGAGGCACATTCCCCGCCTGATACGGTGCAATCTCCGCGCCAAGTAACCACAGCTCTCCGCCGCGCAAAACAGCAAAAGTCCCCGCAATATTCATTTTGCCAGATTTTACCGCCTTGACCTCATACCCCTTGAGCTCTATCCCCGCCTCGTATATCTCAAGGATATTGTAATCAAACCGCGCTTTTCTATTTTCCACTAAACTAGACATGTCCATATTATATAACAGAACTATCGCTTATTCCCAACCGCTCACAATAACACACTCATCTTGGGATAATCTGGATACGCCACTTCCAAAGATTTAAATCTTTGGAAGTGGCGTATCCAAAGATGACCTCATCGCTTGATATCTTTCTTCTTAATTAATCAATAAAAATGAAGGGGCCCAGACACACGGTGTCTGGGCCCCAACTGCTGACGAGTAGCGCTACCGCGCTCCCGCTCCCCGGAGAATCGACTCGAACGGCAGAGACACGGCCCTGCCGAGACCTTGCATCATCGCCTGCGCGACGAGATGCACTCCAACGAACACGACACAGGCGACGGCCATTCCGGCCATCGCGGAAAGAACGAGCCTCTTTATGACAGCCTCGTGAGCCACCATGAAAAGAACGAGCTTCTTCATGATATTTCCTCTCATTTTTGAGGACCTCCGGGAAGAACAACCACACTTGATTTCTATAACAAGTATAGCAAATAATAGCAAAAATAGCAAATTTGAATGAGGTACATTCAACCTTGAAGTGCAACACTGAACACTTCTAATGGGGTTCTCCAACCAAGTCGTTTTCTTGGTCGGCTGTTCAGCTCCCACTCGACTTGTGCGAGCTCCTCTTCCGATAGCATAGTAAAGTCTGTTTTCTTGGGGAAGTAGTGGCGGATGAGCCCGTTGGTATTCTCGTTGGTCCCACGTTCCCATGAATGGTACGGGTGCGCGAGAAACACCGCGATGCCCAACGTGCGCTGCACGGTTTCCCAGCCGCTGTTTTCCGGTCCGTTGTCGAGGGTGAGTGTCTTGCGTATGCCCTCGGGAATGCGCGAGAGGCGCGCAACCACGGCGGTGGTCGTATCCGCGCTCGTTTTCCCCAGCAACTTCGTGATGAAGACCAAACCGCTCTTCCTTTCAACGATCGTATTGATGCCCGGTTTGTGCCCCAAGGATTCAACGGTATCGCCTTCCCAATCGCCGATACGCGACCGTTCCGCAACGACCGCAGGGCGCATATCAATGGAGGGACCGTGAGGTTTCGTGAGGCGCCAGACTCTTCTTCCTGCGTTATTGACCCGTTGCCGATGGCGGCGTTTAAGCAATGGACGCAGATCTTCCTTTCCTGCATAGGGCAGCGCATTCGCGGGGTTAACGTTGGCATAAATGAACTGATAGATGGCTTCGTGGCTGATACAGCCAACGCCGTCACGTCGCATACGGCCAGCAATCTGTTCCGGGGACCAATGCCGTTTGAGCTTAGCCACCACATAGTCGCGTATGCGTGCGTCCTTGAGTCGTTCTTTCCTCCCGCGCGATTTCCGTTGCCGGAGTGCGCGCTCATGCGCGAGCCAAGGGGCATACCGGCGTTGAAGCGGCGGGATATTGCGGTTGATTTCACGAGCAACCGACGATGGTGACCGACCGAGCTGACGCGCGATAGCCCGCACCGACTTTTTTTCCCACAAGAATCGCTGAATTGTTTCTCGTTCCTCAACCGAAAAATGATGGTATTTCATACACTCTGATTATCTCAAAGTGTTGCACTTACTTGTTGAACTGAGTAAATCCGCACTCAAATCAGAAACATGGCGCTTGTTAGCAGGCCGAACCAGCACTATTTAACCATAACTCCCGCTCTCCCCGCCCCCTCTTTTACTACATCCCCTTCGCTTAAAACGTTATTTTCCAAAAGCTCTTTTATACGGTTTTTCATTTCTTCTCTCTTTTTCGCAAATGGATCGTTTGGGTCGAGAACATTACCTCCCAACGGCGTAGTATATACGGATGGATAATTTTTCCTAAACTCAGCCACATAGCCGCCGACTCGCTGAATGATGGCGTCTAGAGCTCTGTTTAGATTAGGCAACCCCCGTCTGGAGAGCGCCTCTTCCACGCTTGATGTCTTAGTATCAAAATCCGCTCTACCAGCCGCAGCCAATATCTCCGCTATTCCTTCTAACGACCTATCCGGCGGCGCCGGTTTCCCACCGGGCCCTCCCCACCCCCTCGTCTTATTCCATTCATTTTTAAGCTCGCGATTCGCTTTTCCTAGATCTGATTCTCCCGATTTTGCCGGTTCATCCACCTGCACACCATAGGCATGATTAGCTTCATCTTTCGTGAACTTTATTGGAGCCAGGTCGCTTTGTAATCCATAATAAGGTCCGATTAAAAGCAAAAGTTTGATCAACTTCTCAACTTTCTCCACTTTCGTTTCGCGACTGTTTGTTATATAGCCTGTATTCGTTATAAAATCAGCTAGCTTGCTTTTCTCTCCCCCGCCAAAGAATAAATCAACGAAATCTTTCACATGCCTAGAATGTTCGTCTGAACACGGCTGATACTCCGCAACTTTTACCGCTTGCGCTTGAACTTTCGCCACCTGCGCCGCTCCACCCAAAGCTTCAAAAAATATCTTATTGGCTAAAAATTTTTCGGTAACAAATCTGCCGGTTATAACATTCATATCTATTAAAGCCGAGGCACCGGACTTCCCCTGCAAACCAATAACATAAGAGAACGACTCCCCCGGCTTCAGTAACCGCCCCATATTCACGATTTTTGGGCTAACAACTATTTGCGCATCCACACCATCGGACGAAAAATTAAGCTTATTGAGATAAAAATCCGACTTAGTATTGTTTCTGAGACTTACTCTATAACTAAACACGGTGGTACTAGGCGCGGAAGGAACCACCCGGGAAGGCTGCGG
>CAYHUD010000004.1:29239-56808 GCA_964360025.1 uncultured Candidatus Saccharibacteria bacterium
ACCACCCCCGTTCCCCACCAAATAGGCTGCTGCACAAACCTCTCCTGATTAAACGGTGTTGAAAAAAGCGGCGCGGTTCTCAATAATTCCTGCGCAAAAACCGGCGTTGAAATCGCCAAAGAGAAAATTATCACCGTCGCTGAAATAATTTTAGATATCACAATTTAGATTTTACAATTTTTAACGCAATATACCCCACTACTAATCAAAACAACCTACCCAGCCAGCTCACTATATCAACCAAAGTGTTCACAACGGCCTTATAAGCATCCCCGGGTGCACTATATGGCGATTTCTTCGGAACTGGTGGTTCGGGTGGAGTTGGTGAAGTAGGCGGGACGGGTTCGGTTGGAGTGGTCTCGTCATCTCCAGGCGAGGTGGGTTGGGTGGGAGCAGTTTCGGTTGTCTCAGGAGAAACCGGACCCTCTCCCGGCTGTATTCCTTCTCCGGGAAGGATACCCCTTTCAGGGATTTTTTGACCAAAAGATCCCACCGGACTAGCGATGATGTCGCGGGGAGTTGGTTCCTCCAAGGGTCTCGTTAAGGACTGTGGCGACATAACTATCTGCGACACCTTCCTTCCTGCTACACTCCCGCTCAAAACGCCGGTTACGCCACTCGGGGCTTCACTCAATAAAACTTTTATACTTAGCTTCTGACCCGGCAAAAGAGTGCCCGCCGTAAATTCCAGGCCTCCCTGGGTACTTAAAATATTAACACCCGCCGGCGCGCTGATGGCTGAAACATCCACCCCCGGTCCAAAATTAAAACTCGCCTCGACATCACTCACCGTTCTTTTGGAACTCAAAGCGATTGAATACCACTGCTCTCTTCCGGTTTCTATACTCGCTACTTTTTCTTCTGTTCCTGTTTCAATAGAAGCACCTTTTTTAGGATAAACACGTTTTTGCAACTGCTCATCTTTCTTTGGATCATTGCAATGCACCTTACCGTCAACATTAGATATGCGACATCCCTCGGGCCTACAATCAAATACGGTAGTAAAATCGGCTTTCCCGGCGCAAACTCCCGGTGGTGTCTTACAATAAGAAGATCTCGTCTCCTTACCGACAGTTCCGTCTTTGCCACAACTTATCGCCGTTCCAACGTCTTTAACATCTTTATCACAAAAATTGGGATTTTTCTTCAAATCAGCGGCATTACATTTCTGATTAGCCTTCTTTGGATCCGTGCCGCTAGAGACCTCTTCCGTGTCCGGTAAACCATCTTTATCAAAATCCCCATTAGGATCCTCGGGAGAAGGGTCGTCTGCGTTCTCTAATTTATCTCCATCTTTATCGTCATCAAAAAAATCGGGGATTCCGTCACCGTCCAAATCTGGATCGGATTTTTTCGTTGGTGGTTTCGGCGGCGGCGTTGCTCCTCCACCGGTTTTGATCGTTATATCTAACTGATCTGTCCCTGACCCATATCCCACGTATACAACACATCTAACAATCGTCTTTCCCGCGGGATTTGAAGGGACCTTTACAGAACCGCTTTTTGCATCCTTAGCAATATCGCCTTTTGCGCTAGCTACAACATCACCTTTTTCATCAAAACATTGAATGATCAAACTAACTATTCTCCCAGGTGAGTTAGGGCCAAGAGATCCCACGCCAGTTGATTGAACAACTGTTATCGCACCCCCCAAAGATGCAGATGACGGATCTGCGTAGAACCTCGTACTGGTCTGAGCCAAAACTCCCGGCGCCACAAGCATCATCACCACACCGGTCAGAAATCCTATCCCCGCGACAACACTCATAGAAAATCTCTTTGATAATAAAATTTTTCTCATCATCTTTATTATAACAATATTTTTTTAATCAGTTATATCCGGCTCCACAAATTCCACGGGCGCCTTCGGCACTCTCAACCCCTCTAAAGCATCATGCGTACCCATTAAGTCCTGTATGAATCTTGGTTCCTCCGGCTTAGTTGGAACAGTCGCAGGTCCTCCCTCAGGCAAAACAATCGCAACACCCTCTTTAACCTTTTCCCACTTCCCCAGCTTATTTTTCTCCAACCCCCACCTTTCTCCTTTATTCATCGTAGCGACCGTCATACCTTCCCTAGCAACTACCCTTCGAGAAGGATACGCGACGACCCTATAATTCTTTGGAAGTCTTGGGAACTCTCCTCTTAATACCGACCCAACCTGACCCCTGCTTATCTGCGGCGCCACTAATACCGCCGTGAAACCTATCACAACAAGAATCGCTCCACCAATTCCATTTCTAATTCTTACTTCTTTATTCATAATTCACGTTATTTATCTCAAAATCCCTCCCCCTATCTGCAATAATGGTTTTACCGATGTCGGCTTAACGGACTGTAATTGAAGAGGAATAATTTCCGTTGGAATCGGTGAAATAGACGGCTCCACGGGTCTGGGTATTACAGTAGTAGTCAGTGGATTAACAAACTCTGCGATTTTGAGAGAAAATCCCCTTGCAACCTCTATGTCGTTGTCATAAATTACAAACTCTCCGGTCGCCCCGCTAGGCACCTCCGCTATTAAACCCTGAGACAAGACAACTGTCGCGATAGACGAACCAGGACCCTCCAACTCAACCCGCAAAACCTGCGCCACCGGCAGTTCCGGCTGCCTCAAAATACCCCCTTCCAATTCTTTAGCCGGAGCCCCTGGCTTCGGCACACAATTATAAAGCCACTCGCCCGTTATGATGCATCTCCCTCCGGAAACAGTCGCAGTACAGCTCCCGCCGCTCTCTCCCTCTAAACCATCTTTTAATTCATCTAAATTTTGTTGCGCTTTATTTCTTCTTTCTTGCGCGGTTTTAAGATTATTCTGTAAAGTTCTCCCTCGCTGCGAGTTAAAAGCTCTTGATTGAGCATCAAATTCAGCGGCGCTAACGTTTATCTCCGCCCCGCGAACCTTATCCTCTGCGGCATTGACGCCCTTCTGCGCCGCACCCACTTTAGCCGATTTTGCTATCGCCGCCGCTTTAGCGGCATTCCATGCCTGATAAGCCGCAGTATAGGCCTCATATTTTTTGTCTTTTACCGGTCCGCCCTTCTCGTTGGAATAGGCCTTGGAAGAAGCCGAAACAACTTTTTCAAGCGCCCCTATCGCCCCCGTCTTTACAGCATCGGCCTTTGCTTGATCTAATTTTCTTTGCGCTCCCTCCAGATCTCTCACGGCCTTATCAGCAGCCCTTCTTGCGTTCCTAACCCTGGAATCTTTATCTACGGCATCCTTAAGAAATTTATCTAAATCTGCCTCTGCTTTTTCTACCGCTTTTTCCGCCGTGGCAAGCGCATTTTCCGCCGCCTTCAATTTTTTAAGCCCATCGGTACACGCCTTTGACGGCTTCGTAACTTTAGTTTTTATTTTAAAATTGCCAAACTCTCCTTTTTTATTGCAGGTCGGCGGCCGGGAAAATTCCTGTCCGGCGGGGCAAGTTGGTCTCTTACCGCACACGCTGTTCGTTGAATTATTTGCCTGCGTAGCACACTTATCGGCATTTTTTTCCTTCGCTTCTTTTCCGGCTTCCTCACCTGCTTTCGCGCAGGCCTCTTCCACTTTACTCTTATCGCGACTATCCAAACAACTAATATCCGCGGATGCCCCGAAAACACTCCACGGCAAAATCATTAAAATTGCCGCCGCCAAAATCACAGCCACCCCCGTTATATTTTTTACCGCCGTTTCTTTATTCATAATTATTAAACTTTGTCATTGCGAAGTATTCTGAAGCAATCTTACTTTATTATCGAAATTAAATAATCATTACTCGTGCCGTTAAGCGTGGATACTCTAATAATCACGCTTCCCGATCCCAAAGCGAGAATGTCAGCCGTGCAAGCTCCTGCAAGTCCGCATCCGCTAGGACCATCTGCCGGCAAAACAAACGACAGCGTCTTCCCGTCAAAGGACTTCAAAAGCATGGCAATATCCCCCACCCGCACCACATTCAAACCATTCACCGCAAAATTCTCGCCCAAAATTGTTAGCTTATCCCCCACGGCCGCAACCGCAGGCGCGACGCCGCTTATCACGGGCTTTTCTTTGCTATCCGATCCGGAAATCGCGCGCGGGACGCTCGCAGTCGGGGTAACCACAGGGGTGATTTCCCTGATGCCTAAAATCGTGACGGGGAGCTCCTTTATCTGAACATTTTCTCCAATCTGCCGTATTGACCTTACAGTCACCGGCTCCGTTGGTGTCTGCTCCGATATCGGCTCCACGCTTATCTCTATCGGATCCTGAATCCTAAATAAATTTTCTAGCGACACCGGCTCAAAAGTCACGGCGATCTCTGGCCGAAAATCCGAATCCAACTCAATAGTTACATCAAAAATCTCCTCTTCTTCTCCAAGCGCTTCAAAAACCACTTCAATATCCGGCGCTTCTTCTTGCAACTTTTCAAATTCTACCGTCACCTCTTCACCCTGCCCTTCGGATCTGGGCTCGCTTGTAAGATCAAAAAACACATCAAATATTTGCGGTTGGCGAAGCACATAAGAAAATGGCGATTGATATTCCTCAAATCTTATATCAAACAAGTCCTCAAAATCTTTCGCCGGGCAAAATCTAAATGATCTTATTTCTTTGGAAGTTAACGCGCGCCCATACACCCCCCAGTTCCCCGCCGCGGCCAGAGCCAGTCCCCGCGGATTCCCCCCCACCGAATATTGACTAAAGGGAGTGTATTCATAAATCCCCGATGAATTTTCCAACGGAAATCTTTCGCTCACCTTGGTGGTCTCCGAAACTATTTTTTTATTAGAGTAAACACTAAGCGTCAGAGACCCGCCCTTAAAAGCCGACGCCGCGACAAAAGGCGTATTAAGCGGTATCGGAGCTTTTGAAAATACGAGGGTCGGAGTCCCCTGTCTTCCTCTAAAGTCCTTATCAACGAGAACAATCTCTGCAAACAGTCTGCCATCGTTAGCTATGCCGATCATCATATTATCTCCACCCGCAAGCGTCTGCGCCTGTATTGTGGGATAAGAGATCCCCTCTGACCGGAAGATCAGAGAAAGGTCGCCCGAGTAATAATCGTTCGGGAAATTATTAGTTGCTCCTACAGGCACAATATCACAAAAATCATCTTCTTCCTCTTCGGCTTTTTTAACACAAAACTTATAGCTTTCATCTTCGCCACCGCATCCTAAACTTAAAACATTTGCATACCCGCACCGCTCCGTTCCCGGCTCCACATCCTCGGGAAGCGTTAAAGGCACAAGCCCCACCCCGTTCCACACATCATACGCTCCTGCCGGAGTTGCTCGTGTAGCAAGGAGTTCTTCGCCGCCGCCCTCGCCGTCAAAAGGATCCAGTATATAAGTCACCCGCGTCAAAGCAGGCACAGGAGAGAGCCGGTTGTCTATACGCACCTCATTCACAGACACACCCGTCTCATATCCCTGATTGATAAGAGAAACCCCGTCATCCATCCCATCCGCATCTTCATAATTCGGCTTCGGCTCCGCAGTACGCCCACCCCCCAGCCATGTAAACCCAAGTTCTGCCGAATAAATCTTTTTAGTCACCTCTTCAAACTTGAAAACATCCACATAATCAATCCCCAGCCCCGGCAAAACACATGCTTGAGTTATGGGAATGGTGGTAACTGTTTCAAACTCATCTGTTATCTCTCTAACTTTCTCATCCTCGGGTTTGAGAGTAGTGGGTTCAAAAACGGTAGCGTACTGATCGTATGTAAGTACGTTCGTGACATACTCCAGATATGATTCATATTCAAACCCACCCAAAGGAGCGGTAGTAAGACCAAATGGGTTTTTTTGTTGTTCAGAGGCAACCGCGCCACTGGCTGTCGTCGCCACTGCTGCAACCACCGTTACTGTACAAACAGCAGTAGTTCCATCTGCATCCGTTATGGCAACAATTTGAGCTCCAACAGGTGTCGTAGCCCCAGGAACTAAATTTTGCTCAGTGGGATTACCAGTTCCCAGGACAGCTGCTATGCCTCCAACGGTGGCACCCGTAACAGCTTGAAAGGCCCCACCTCCAGTTATAGCAACAAATATATTTGTAGTTCCTGGAGTAATATTTGTATTGGGGGCACATGTAAATGTGGCGGCGGCATGATTTGCATAAACTCCACTTTTATAATTCCACCCCACAATCCCCACCAAAGCCACGATGGCGATAATCGGCACCAGATGCTGAACAAATTTTTTAAAAGCGTAGCTGAACATCATTTTGTTCTAATTTTTTATCGGTATAAGTTGTATCTGGGGAGTAGCGCCGCCCTCACCGCCTAAAAAACTTTGAACCTCGCGGATGACGCCGCCAAATCCTCCGGTATCAGCCCCCACTCCGGCTCCGCTTGACACAATATCAAAATCTCCGCCGACAAGCTGGTCATATAAATTTCGTACTTCCGGACTCATCGCCGTTTCCGAACCCTCTAGAAAAACAAACTCGTCAAACTGAACCCCGTTCCCAAGCTCATCAACAAACGACGCAAGCACGCCAACTCTGGACTCTGCGGTGTTTAAAAGAAAAGAAAGTTCCGCCCCCGGTGGCATCTCGCCAAAACAATTGGCAGTCCCACCCGAAACCGAACAGAAAAAGTCGCGACAACCAGACCCCCGCAGAGAACAAATCGACTCACCCACTACTTCTATAAAATCCCCCGTGCTTGGCGAATAAAAAGCGAATCCCGGAGAAAGCATAGGCGGCTCCTCTGGATCGCCTTCATTAAAAAGTATTAAAAATTCCTTAAGATTCTCATTTGCCTTTCTTATCTCCTCATTTAAATCCTTGTCTTCATCTCTCTCCGGCTCAATAACTATTTCAATTTCGTCATCTCCGGATTCATCGGTTATTTCCTCAAAAACCACCGTAAATTCCACCACTTCGGCTTTATTTTCCTGCGCAAAAACCAGCCCCAAACCGGAAAAAACCAAAATAATGCCAAGAACAATACTGGCGATCCATTTAATCCGCAAAACAAAACCTTTCATTATTATAAGCATAACAAATAACCCCCTCGCTTCCTATGTGAATAACCACCGACCAACATTTGACTTCCTCACGCCATTCCTTTATATTAAAAACTATTCCAAACGCGCGTATCAACAATCAAATAACCGCTCCGGAGCTTCGTGTTATTGACGATGAGGGAGTTAATCTCGGCTTAATGACCAGAGATGCGGCTCTTGCTTTAGCCAAAAGCAAAGGTCTGGACTTGATTGAAATCTCAGCTAAAGCCGTGCCGCCTGTGGCGCGAATCATGAGCTTTGATAAATACCGCTATGCTGAAGAAAAGAAATTTAAAAAACAGCGCGCGGCGCAAAAAAGCGGAGATTTGAAGCAAGTCCAGATAGGCATCGGCACAGCAGCCCACGATCTGGAGCTCAAAGCTAAAATCATGAACGAGTTCCTCGGCGAGGGACATACGGTAGAAATACTGATGGTCCTCCGCGGCCGACAAAAAGGCAATAAAGATTTCGCCATGGAAAAGACCCGCGAATTTTTGAAACGAGTAGAGGGCGAATACAAAACATTGATGTCCCCTCGTTTCATCGGCAAAGGCATTGCAGTGCAAATATCTAAATAATATGAAAAAATCAGTTTCCAAAAGAATAAGGGCCACAAAAAACGGCAAACTCATCCGGCGCAAAATGGCACAGGATCATTTTAAGTCCAAACATCCTGGTTCGCGCAATCGTTCTAAGAGAAAATCCACTTCCGTAAAACAGGTTGATTTAAAAATATTCCGCAAATATCTAACATCAAACAATTAATTTGCATCACTTAGCAAATTATCCTGAGGCCATAAGGCCGTAGGATCTAACATTAAACTAACTATTAAAAAATATGACAAGAGTTAAACGCGGCGTCGTCGCCCATAAAAAAAGAGAGAAACGGCTGAAGCTCACCAAGGGTTTCCGCTGGGGGAGAAAAACTAAAGAAAGACAGGCAAAAGAAGCTCTCGTCCATGCTTTTGTCCACGCTTTTCAGGGCAGAAAAGAAAAAAAGCGCAATATGCGATCATTGTGGCAGGTTAAGATCAACGCCGCCGTTCGCATGGAAGGCCTACCCTACAGCAGATTTATCGCCATTTTAAAATCCAAAGGCATCAAACTGGACCGTAAAGTTCTAGCCGAAATCGCCGAACACGAACCTGCCGCCTTTAAGGCATTGGTTGCTAAAGTAAAATAACTCTCCGGAAAATAAATAACCCCGCTGTGAGCGGGGTTATTTATTTTCCGGAACTTCCAAGCTTGAAACACCTTCAGACGCGAGAACTGTTTTCTGATTCTTCCCTCTAATAAACCCGTGCGCCCTCTCCAAAATCCTAAAAGTATCTTTGTGTTTGGTTAAAACATGTTTTGCTTCTCCAATGGTAAACCAACCAAAACCCTCATGCTCATCGGAGATCCTGACTCTCGGCTGATTTGTTTCCGCGAGATATAAAATCACAACACGAAAAATCTTTTCTTTTCCATGCTGGAAAACGAAGCGCTCAAACGCTTTAAAAGGCAAATGGAATTTCAACTCCGAGGGACGGAGACCCGTCTCTTCTTTTATTTCCCGAAGAGCCGTCTCCTGGCTTCTCTCTCCCCATTCAATTTTTCCCTTGGGGAAATTCCAATAATTTTTTCCCTTGTACAGCAGTAAATATCTTAAACCGTCTTCTGTGCGGCGAAAAATAATAATGCCGGCTGATACCGTCTTCTTCATCGATTTACGGAGAAAAACTCCTTAAAAAGAGCTTAACATAAAAAAACGGCGCCGCCAATCAGACGACGCGCCGCAATCCTAGGCCCCGATCCCACTCACGAAACGCATCATATATAAGAAAATCACCAGAAATGCGACGACTGTAGCCGCAAGGCCGAAAACCAAAACAAATCTCACCGAGTGCAGGAACCAGAAACCCGGTCCGCGGGTAGCAAAGAACTTACGCACAAAGAGCCACTTCCAGAGTCGGAGCTCAAACATTACTTCCCTCCCTTCAACATGCGGAGCATCTCCTCCACCGGCCATGCGTTGACAATATGACGCCGCTCCGCCCAGCCCCTCCGCGCCTGAGCAACGCCCGGCCGCAGATATTTAAAATGTTCTACTGAATGAGCATCCGAGTCAATGGACATTTTTACTCCCGCCTCGACGCACTTGCGGATATATTCGTCTTTTATATCCAATCTTTCGGGATAAGCGTCTATTTCCAAAACCGTTCCGGTTTCTTTGGCAACTCGGATAATATCGTCCATATCCAGATCATAAGCCGGCCGTTTTTGTATTACTCTTCCCGTCGGATGGAATAAAATATCCACATTCGGATTGCTTATCGCCTTCTTTACCCTCGCGGTCTGCTCCGCGCGGCTTAAATTAAAAAGCGAATGCACCGATACCCCAACAACATCCAATTTTTCTAAAATTTCATCGGGTAGATCTAAAGACCCATCGGCCAAGATATCGCACTCCGTCCCTTTTAAAATCTTAAATTTTAATTTTTGATTTTTTAATTTTAAATTAATTTCATCTATCTCCTCCCACTGTTTTTTTATTTTCTTTTCATCAAGCCCACCCGTCATCGCCAACCGCTTGGTGTGATCGGTAATAACGATATACTCCAGACCGGCATCCATCGCCGCCTCCGCCATCTTTTCTATAGAGGCGGTTCCATCTGTCCACGATGTCTGCACCTGCAGATCGCCCCGCAAATCTCCATACTCTATAAGCTGCGGCAAACGTCCTGAAGCCGCCGCCTCTATCTCGCCCCGCAGTTCTCTTATCTCCGGCTCTATAAAACTAAGCCCTAATTTATCATAAATTTCTTCCTCTGTTTTCCCGGCAATCTGTTTTTCTCCTTTAAACAGGCCATATTCGTTAAGTTTCCATCCTTTTTTAACCGCCATCTCACGCAAAGCGATATTGTGGTCTTTTGACCCCGTAAAATATGCGAGTGCCGCGCCATACGACTCTCGCGGCACGACCCGCAAGTCCATATCCATTCCATTTTTAAGCTTCACCGCCGATTTAGTTTCCCCATGCGCGAACACATGCGCCACCTCCGGCAACTTCACGAAAAAATCCATAACAGGCTTGGGATTTTCAGAAATTACCAGAATATCCGCATCACCCACGGTCTCCTTGCGCCGCCGTATTGATCCGGCAACTTCTGCCCGCAAAACCCCCGGAAAAGCCCGCAGTTTTTCTAAAATATCGCCGACTTCCGGCAAAACATAACCCAATAAAAATCTCCCACCGGACTTCTTTAAAAACTCTATTCCTTTTTTGATATTCTCCTCGCTCTTTTTCCCAAAACCGCGGATCTCGCTGATTTTTCCGCTGAAAGCCGCCGCCTCCAAATCTTTCAAATCTTTAACTCCCAATTTTTGATAGAGAATCTTTATTTTTTTAGGTCCCAGTCCGGCAACGACTGTGAGTTCGGATAGATTAACCGGCATCTTTTCTTTCAATTCCTCATAATATTTCATATGCCCGGTCTTAATCAATTCCTCAACTTTCTCGCCGATAGATTTCCCGATACCCGGAATATCTTCTACGGCTTTTAACCCGCCCCTCTCATAAATACCCGCAACTTCTTCCGCGAAACCCTCTATCGCTTCCGCCGCCTTTTCATAAGCGCGCGGCTTAAACCCCTCCTCCTGCATCAGGATATATTCTCCGATCTCTCTTAAAATTCTCGCTATTTCATTATTTCGCAACATTGCGCGGAGTATGGTCTTTGACGGCAAGCGCCTCTCCGTCTTTCTTCGCCAGAGGAAACATCAAATCCGGAGCGGAAAGCAAAATCCCCGCCGAAACAAAAGAAAATATTCCCGTAAGCATAAAAAGAGCGTTATACCCAAAAGCCGTGGCAATAATACCGCTCAAAAATCCCGCGCCGCCGATGGCCAGTCCCACGCTTGTGGAATCAAGCGACCAGTCCAAAGAATAGTGTCCTTTGTCCAGGTGTCTGGAAAAAAGAGCGGGCCAAGAAGCAACATACATCCCAAACCCAACGGCTTTAATTGCCTGAATCAGATAAATATGCCAAACCTGTGTGGCGAGAGTCAGACCCAGAGAACCCACGCCTACTAAAGCCAGAGCTCCGATCAACGCGTAAAAATCATCCTTTTCACCATCGGTTTTATCCAGAAATATGGCGACAGGCACCTGGATTATGGACTTCAATACCCAGTAAATAGCCGTAGCCATACCGACTGTCACAAGCGTTGCTCCCGCGACCTCTTTGATAATAAAAACCGAAAAAATCGGGTCCACGAATCCCCAACCGCCGAAAAGCACCGTATCGGCAATAATGAATTTTTTGATAAATTTGCTGACCTTGATGTCAAAATTAAATTTAAATCTCATATTTATTGTTTCTCAAAAATAAATTCTCCTTTTTTTGCGCGGCAAACGACCTTCTGTCCGCGTTTTAATTCCTTTTTCAAAATTTTTTCCGCAAGAACGCTCTGCAGTTTATCGGCGATGACCGATCGCAGGGGTCTCGCCCCATAAACAGGATCATAGCCCAGCCGCGCTATTTCCGAAACCGCGCCAAGATCAAAAACGAGTTCCAACCCCTGCGCTTCTTTGGCGCGCTCGCCAAGATCTTTAAGCCGTAAAACGGCAATTTTCTCTATATGCTCCAGAGTCAGCGCTTTAAAAACAATTATACCAGAAAATCTGTTTAAAAGTTCCGGACGGAAATAAGCGGTGAGTTTATTTTTCAACTCAGAGGCAATCTCCGGAATCATGCGGCCATTTTCAAGCTCGTTTTTAATAAAATCGGAGTGCGCGTTGGAGGTCGCGATAATAATCGTGTTCTGAAAATCCACCAGATGGCCCAGATTATCCGTCAACCTCCCATCGTCAAACACGCCCAGGAACATATTTAAAATATCGGGATGCGCTTTTTCAAATTCATCAAGCAACACCAAACTAAAAGGTCTCTCTGAAATAGCATCAGTAAGCAACCCTGAAATTTTTCCATCCGGCGATCCCAGAAAACGGGAAATACTTTGTTTGTCCTGATATTCCGACATATCAAACCGCACCATGGACTCTCTGGACCCGAACTGAACATCGGCTAAAATCTTGGACAATTCGGTTTTGCCGACGCCCGTAGGGCCGACAAAAAGAAATGTGGCAATCGGCCCGCCACGCCGCGCGAGACCGCTGCGATACTCGCGGAGCGCCCGCGACACGGCAGAAACCGCCTCGTCTTGATCAACAAAATATTCATGGATGGTAGATTCTAGATTTAAAAGTTTTTCCGCTTCCGCCTCCCCCGCTTCCCGAATCGGAACATTGCTTTTACGCTCCGCGATGGTAGAGACATCCGCGCCATGGATCATCTTCGCTCCTCTTCCCGAGACATCAGCCACGGCCTCTTTAAGAATCGCCTCAGCGCCCCCCGGCAAAGGCCGGTCATGAAAATACCTTCTTGCCAAATAAACCGCTTTTTTGACGGCATCAAAGCCGATAATCACCCGATATTGTTTCTCTAAAATTACACTCTGATAAAGAAGGATTTTCACGGCTTCATCATCAGTGACTTCTTGAACCGTAATCGCCTCAAACGTTCCCGCGAAATCACTGCGGGGCGAAATAAGCTCTTTGAACTCGCGACTGTATGTCGCGCCGATAACGGAAAAAGCGTCGCTCTTTATAGCCGGAATCAATATATCGGCGACATTTAAATTTTCCGGACCGGATGTTTTTACAAGATTGTGAATATCGGGAATATATAAAATAATATTGCCGGATGCCGTGACTTCATTCACGATATCCTCCGTTCTTTTTCGGAGCTCCGCCGCATCAGCGCCCGAAACCAGGGACCCCAAATTAAGCAAAACTATTCTTTTATCAAAAAGCTGGACCGGCACCCGGTCTTTTACGATTCTAAAAGCGAGGTGCGCAACGATCGTTTCTTTACCCATTCCCTCCTCACCCAGGAGAAGCGCGTTGGGGTGCGACGGCCGCGCCAAGACATCAACCAATCTCTCATATTCGGCATTGTGCCCTATCAAAAAACCCATCTTTTCCATCCTTGCCAAATCCGTAATATCTTCGCCGAACCGATCTAATATTGGCGTGGGCCTGGAAGTCCAGGCTCTGTTCATTTTGCGGTGCCGCACCTTTAGGGGGGTTGAAACCACTCCTGTGATAGTATTGGGGGGCCTCCGTAATCCGCGCATGGCCCGAGAAGCGGCAACAAACAGGATCACATTTTCCGCGTCATCGGCGGTAATACCCAGAAAATCCAAAATACCGTTAATGTCAGGATCGTTGACCCGAAAAAGTCCCGCGAGAAGCGCCTTGGGTCCGATGGCAAAATCATGAATAGCCAAAGCAGCGTTAAATGAGGCGATGGCCAGGGCATCCAATTTCGGAGTCTCAAAACCACGCTTATCCTCAACCGACTTCTGAAGATATTCCCCCGCCTTCCACAAAAAATCCTCCATGGGAATACCCAGACGCTCCAGAATAGCGACGATTTCCTTACGCGCCGCAAGTCTCTGTAAAATATAGAGATAAATATTTCCCCCCAACGCTTTTTGCTTGTATATGGACATCTCCAAAATACCCCTCGCGGCAGGCGTAAAATAATTGGCGACATTCACGCTTCCCGAGGGATGCCGCACAAAATTTTTCTCCGCGTCTCCCACATGTAAAATCCTGTCGCTCAAAAACAGGACCAGAAGAACGCCATACCAGCGCAGCCAGTCAATATCAGAGATAAGCATCGCCAGAGCAAGCGCCCCGGCAATACCATAAACCGAATATGTCACAAACCGCACCAAAAAACGCGCGCCCGAACCCATTTTAAAGATAGGCTCGTCCAGATACAGTTCTTTGATATAATCTTCCGTCATATTTTATAAATAAATAATCTGCCGGATGATATAAAGCGGAATTGCCGCCCACAAAAGATAAGCGGCGGCAAAGACTAAAACGATAATCGCGTATAGCAAAAATGCCAGAACTAGACGCGCCCCCCGGAAAACAAACCCCAGCGCGTATCCGATGATTGAGTAATCCTGATATAAGGGCTGGATAAAATGCCGCAGAGTCACTTTAAAAGCCAACCTCCTGTCTAAAAATTCCAATATATTAACCGCCCGCCCGCCAAGAATAAAAAAGCTGTTTCCGTACCAATGGACGAAAAACTCCATGATCCTGTAAAAAAATTGTTGGATTAAATAAGATATCGCTTGGACCATCGCTAAAAAATTGTTATTTCCCCGTACTCCCCGTCATATCCCGGACGAATCTTCAACCGGCGAGTACGCGCGGCAATAATCCCCTCGGCAATCCTAGGATCAACTGTCGCGGCAATACGCGCATGTTCGGCGCCAATCAAAACCCCAAGCTCCGAACCGAACTCTATTATGAGCTTATCATATTCTTTCTTAACCGTTTTAGTTTTTGCGCCCACCCCAAGCGCCTCTCCGATAATCTTATCTAAAGAAATCAAATTACGAGCAGACGGACGACGCGCATCAAAAAACCCCTCCGGCCTGTCCGCCAAATCACGCACGCGGCTCAAGACACCCACCGTCACCTTGCTCCCGCATTTAGAACAAATATTTTTATGTTTCTTGGTTTCCGCGGGAGTCCAAACCACGCCGCACGATCTGTGTCCATCCAAATGATATTTCCCCTCTTCAGGGAAAAATTCAATCGTGCTTAAAAACTGTTGTTTTTCTTCTTTCTCAAACTGCGCTGCCCCGCTCTTAATTGCCCCCATTATCCCCTCATAACTCATCTCACACTCCAAGACATTCGCTTCACGTCCGATTTTCTCCAAACTATGGGCGTCTGAATTGGAAATCAAGGCGATTTTATCCAGAGCCGATACCCGCCAATTCATCGCCGGATCGGAAGAAAGCCCTGTTTCAATCGCAAAAATATGTTTAACTAAATCACCATAGCACTCCTCTAAAGAATCAAACCCTGACATGGAGCCAAAAACAGAAAACCACGGCGTCCAGGCATGCGCGGGAATAACCGCCGCCTTGGGATTTGCCTCCAGAATAATTTTCAGCATCTCCTCGGAATCCAGTCCCAAAATCGGCCTGCCATCGGATTTCAAATTACCCAGCCGGCCCAGTTCTTTATTTATTTTTTCCGCCGTCGCGATGTCAGGAACAAAGATCAAATTATGCACCCGCCGCGTCTTGCCTCCCCGCGAATAAATATTGGATATCTCCGTCGTCAGCATAAAGCGGGTATCGGCAACCGTCCCCTTGATGGTTTTCTTTTTAAAGTCCTTCTTTAATTTAAAAAGTCCGGACTCCGCCAGTTCCAATTTATTTTTTATTTCTCTAATCCACGCCGGATAAGTAAAATCGCCGGTTCCTATCACATTCACTCCCTTATCGTCCGCCCAAATATCAAGATTCTCCAAAGACATTTGCGGAGACACCGCCCGCGCGTATGGGGAATGGATATGCAAATCAGCGACTATTCTCATGGCTCTATTATGTCATCTCAGGGCTCATCAAAGCAATCTCTGCATGGAACACGTATCACGCATCATGGATCAAATGTTCCCTGCTCCATGCCCCATGTTGCATGTTCCTTATTATGTGTTATATTAACTACAGCTTCTTTGACAGCTTGGAGGATGAAATGACCGCCGTCATAGTACTCGCTATTCTTTTCGCTATCGCACAGCGGGGGCAATAGGAATCCTTCTGGGAGATTTCCTAAGTAAACGAATAAAACAACGAATAAACGATGACAAAATCAACACCATCCGCAAAGTCAGAACCAAAAACCCGGAGGTGGAGGCGAACATCGCGGAAAATATTAAAAATCTTCAACAATTGGTCCAAAAAAATCCCGAAGAAGAAATCCGCAATGCCTATGTAGCCGCTCTTGCTCGACTCATAGATTACGAAACCATACTCCGTCAGATAGACCGCACTCTCTCGCTTTATGAGAAAACACCGGAACCGGAGAAAAAAACAGTTTTTGAGCTGCTCATCAACCAATATGAGCGGCTGATAGAAACGCAAATCAACACGGAATTTGCCATGGCTTTGGTGAAAGCTATCTCAAGACAGCACACAAAGGATTAACCCCCGCCGCAAACGGGGTATTTTTTTAGAAATTATATTGCGCAAATAATTATTCTGTGTTAAGTTAAACGCAGTTATTCTACACATCGTTCAAAGTCGGAGGAAACAGAAATGACATTTTCAGGGATAGCCGTCCAATGCCTTCCACTTGTCGTAGTCGTCACGCTCATCGGTATCGGATGGATATTCCTCAGGATGCGCGCTCAACGCTTCGCAAACTACAACATACGCCAAGAAATGGTATCAACCATCGATTACCTGACGGCACCGAGCCGGACTACCCTTGATCAGATATACTCTACGAAGGCAATATGGGAAGCTGCGGCGCTAGCCACGTTCAACAAAAACGCCATGCGCGTCTTCTACCGGGCATATGACGCGATAACCGCCATGGAAGAGGCGCGCGAAGAAGTACTCCTCCTCACCACAAAATTCATAGCGACGACGACTCCGGAACAATATGCTTTGTGGGACAAAATACGCGATGCGTGCGACAATCTGGTCGACGCCAAGAAACAAATGGCATATCGCGGCGAAGATGCCTTAAATGAATTGGACGTAGCAAATCAAGATCCTGCTTTCAGGAAACGATTCAAAAAGGCTTGGACTCGCGCAAAGCGAAGATAACCTCCACTCACCCCTCACAATCCATGTGAGGTATTTTTTTATCTCCCCTTTCCTATTTAATCCCTCACAATTAATCTAAACAGCCCGCGCCTGCGGCGGGGCAAAACAAAAAACGGCATTGCCGTTTTTTGTTTTGTGTCCTCGGCAGGAATCGGACCTGCATCGCCTCCTTCGGAGGGAAGCATTCTATCCATTGAAATACGAGGACTGATCCCCGTTATTATGCCCTATTTCAATTTAAACTACAACAATCACAACTCAATAAGCCTACAATTCGCAGTAGTTTTGAGGAGACTAAAAGCGAAATGCAGCCCTCGTTATAAGCCAAAGGCTCGAGGGCGAAACGGTCTCCTCAAAACTACTACGAGTTGTAGACTAAAATAAATTGCGCTAAAAAGTCACTTTGACCTCCGCGGCGCCACTCGGCTCCGGAGCAAAATGCGTCTCCACCTTCGCCGCGTTAAAAACATCTTTGATTTTTTGCCCCAATTTATGAGCCAGCTGATTCTCGGTCAGAGTCACCGTCCATTCCCCGTCTTTTTTATCCAAAGCGATCAAGCGGTGCATAGAGTCTCTCTCGTAAGCCCGCTCGCAAAATCCGTTAATCAAACCCTCTAGATCTTTCATAAAATCGGGCGGTATATTATTGATCCTCACCCGTCCCTCATATTGTCCGTTTTTAATCATCGCGCAGGCGGGACAAAGCGTAAATTTTGTCGGCGTATCATGCTCAAAAGCGGCTCGTGATTCCTTGTTGTTCAGGGCCTCCATATTTCTATGCCAGCGCTTTTCAAAATAAACCGCTTTGCATGTTTCGCAAATCAGAAGACCTTTCTTACCCGAACCCTGCGCGCCCAGATTATCTGACTGCGGCAAATTCGCCGCATTATGTTCTTTCTTAAAAATATTAGGCATAACAATTAGTAATATTTAATTATTTCATAAACCATAGCCGTAGCGAAAACTGAAAACAAAAACATCGCGGGGACAAAAAACTTCTTTTTAAACAATATCGGCGGCGCCTCCAAAATCTTATTGGCGCGGAGCCATATCGCAATTATAAACATTCCCTCAAACGAAAGGAATATGCCGCCGGTAAAGCTGACCAGCGCGATGAAATTATGGAATCCAGAAAAGTATAAAGCGATAGGCATTCCGATAACAATTAAAACGCTTAAAATTGACGGCAGTTTGATATCGTAGGATAGAATATTCTTCACATCCAAACCAACGACGATATAGGAACTATAAAGCGAAAATAATCCCAGAACTCCGATAACCGCAAGCGCCCATTGAGGCAAAATACCAATCAAACCCGATACCGCATCCTCCGACGGCACAGGCGATATCATCAAAATACCCAAAACAAACAGCGTGTAGACCAGAGCCGGAACAACCGTGCCCCACACAATCGCCCTCTTTAAAGTTGGTAATTTTCTGGCATTGAAATAATCAACAAGAGACGGGATGGCGACACGCCCCGAAAGCGCGAAAAGCACGGGGGCTAAAGGGAGAAGAGAGCTTTTCAAAACGGGATAAAAATCAACAGCGGAAAAAGCCACGACATTCTTCAGACTCCAAAACAATATCAGTCCGATAATGCCCAGAATCATCCCCGTAATCCAGAACTCCAGCTCGGCAAGCCTTCTCACGCTTAAAAATATACCCAGCGATCCGAAAAGCCAAAATAAAACAATCTTTTCCAAAACCGCCCCCAGTGGCGTCACTAGATTGGCAAAACTATAGGACAAAACAAGATAAACCGTGAGCACAAAAATCATTTCCACAACCGACATTAAAATCGCGGGAAAAAATGCGCCCGGCCCCAGATATTCACGCGCATACCCCACAAAACGGTGCCGCCCCGGAGTGCGTAAAATAACATCCGCATACATCAAATGAATTGCCGAATAAACAACGGCTCCGAGAACTAAATAAAAGAATCCCGTGCCGATACCGGATGTTTTAAACACATGCGGCAAAGCAAAAATTCCCGCGCCGATGATCGTGCCCGCCAAAAGACCGATCGGCAAAAGATACCTCTCGTAAAATTTATACATTATAATTCGCTTTCTTCCGACTTATCGTGTTCGTGGTACTGGAAAGGAAGACGCCCCACGATATAGTGCTCCAGAAGCCACAGCAACAAAAAAACTATGAGCGTGAGCAATGTCGCAAAAATTGCCAGAGGATATAGCCCATATCCCGTCGCCATACCGATGCCCGCCGTAACCCAGAGCCCCGCAGCGGTGGTTAGTCCCCGCACCTTTGATTCTTTTTCTTTAAAAATTATCAATCCGGCGCCAAGAAATCCGATACCCACAACTATCTGCGACGCGATGCGCGACGGATCAAATCCGGGCTTCCCCACATAGTCCAGAAACGCCACCTCGGAAATAACCGTGAACAAAGACGCGCCAAAACAAACCAGAGCAAAAGTGCGCATACCCGCGGTCTTATGCGCCAACTTCCTCTCAAACCCGATTAAAGATCCAAAAAATACGGCGATGAGTAAACGATAAAAAATTTCCGTATTCTCGGGAGTAAAAATCATAAGGAAAAAATTTCATCGCCCTCTCTCACCCGCTTTTTAACCTTGATCCCCACCTCCTGCTTCGGTTTCGCGGAAACAATATCCTTATGATCATATTGCATAGAACCGACAACTTGAGAAAAGTTGGTCGTCGCTCCTTTAAAACTGACGTTGTCGCCAACTTTAACCGGTTTCGCAAACTTAACGATAGCAACGCCGATATGCGCGTAAAAGTGAGTGACAACGCCAAGCGGTTTTACGACAGGTATTTTAACCGCTTTCGCCGTCTTACTCTTTTTAACCGATTTCTTAACGATTTTTTTCTTAGCTATTTTCTTTGTCACCTTTTTCGCAATTTTCTTAACCATATTTTTAAATAATATTTCCCATCAATATTTATCGTCTTTAAATCTTTAAATATTTAAATTTCTTCAGGGTTATCCCCTCGCATATCCCCCGCCATGATTTTTGGAATTATTCTCCAGCGCTTTCACAACCAAATCCAAAAGCGTCTTCGGATCTTTGGCAAAAACAGTTTTCCCCATGCCGCGATGAGAACTTTCCAATAAATTACGCAAAATATCTGCCGTGCCCCCCGACCCCTCTAAAACTCCGATAACTTTCTGATCTTCAAAGGCGATCGTAAACTCATTCAAAGTCCCGATTCTTCCGCAAATAGTTATAACCGCGTCCGATGAACGCGTTAAAAGCAGGTTCCTGCCGGAATATTCAAAACCGGTATAGATTATAAGGTCGTGATAATCCGTAGGCAGTTTGTAGGTCTTAAGATGCGCCGCTTCAGATGCCGCCGGCGACAACCCGATAACTATTCCGCCCTCGGTCTTCGCGCCCTTCGCCGACCAGTAAGGAATACCGCTCGTCGCTCCGGTTACAAGCACCATCCCCCTCCGCGCCACTTCCCGCCCTATTTCTTCAGCCATCTCCAACGAGTCCGGGGAACAGTGTCCCGTCTCCGCCGCTCCGGAAACGCATATTTTATATCTTGGTTTATATGAAAGACGTGCGTTAGTCATAAATGTATTATATCAGACCCGCCTACAACTCATAACTCTCCTCATCTTTAGGAATCACAGCCGCGATCGCCAACTCGTCCCGCAGCTTCTGCGAGAAAGCCGCCGCCGCTTCTTCGTCGCCCTGTATCACAAATGTTTTCTTTAAAATCTGCCGCGCCGGATAGATCCACCTCAAAAGCTGCATCTGGTCGGCATGAGCAGAATATCCCGGGATAGCGCGTTTTTTGCAGTTAACGGCAACATTTTCCCCGAAAATTCTTACCGTCTTTTCTCCGTCAAGAATTCTCCGCCCCAGAGTCCCTTTGGACTGGTAACCGATAAATAAAATTAAACTCTTGGGATCCGAAAGATAGAGCTTCTCGTGATGCAAAATGCGTCCGCCGTTGGACATCCCCGATCCGGCGATGACCACTTTGGGCGCCGGAACATCGTTAATTGACTTGGACTCTTCAGTTGTGAGAGTCATCCTCAAACTGGGAAAGTTAAAAATGGCATCGCCGCGCCCGATCATCGCGCGCGTCGCCTCGTCATAATAACTCTCATATTTTTTATAAACAGTCGTGAGCTTGATCGCCAGCGGACTGTCAATAAAAATAGGAACGCGTGGAATCCTGCCCTGCTCCACCAGATTATTGATCTCATAAAGCAGTTCCTGCGTGCGCTCCATGGCAAAGGCGGGAATCATGAGCACGCCCTTAGATTTCACCACATCTTCAATCATGTCCTCCAAAATCTCCCTTCTCTCTGCTTGTTCCTGGTGCAGTTTATCCCCGTATGTTGTTTCAATCAAACAATAATCGGCTTCGGGAATATTGTCGGTCACACCGATAATCGGCGCCGGACTGTTACCCAAGTCGCCGGAAAAAATAATTTTCTTACCTTCCGCTTCAATTAAAATAAAACTGGAGCCCAGAATGTGTCCGGCATTATAAAACACCACCTTGAAGGGGCCAACCTCCATTGTCTGGTGATAAATGACTCCTTCCCATAAAGCCATCGCTCCGTTAATATCATCCGTGCCGTAAAGCGGCGGATTTTTAAATTTCTTCGCTTCATCCATCAGCACATGCTCCGAGTCCAAAAGCAGAAGCTCGGCAAAATCCCGCGTCGGCGGCGTGGAATAAATCTTCCCCCTGAATCCGTCTTTATAAAGCTTGGGGATCCGTCCCGTGTGATCAATATGAGCGTGGGTTATAAAAACCGCCTGGATTTCTTTGGGATCATAAGGAAACGGCTCAAAGTTCATCTTTTCCGCGAAATTACTTCCCTGTTGCAGTCCGCAGTCAACAAGTATCTTAAAACCGCCGGACTCCAAAAGATAGTTCGCTCCGGTCACGCTCCCCGCCCCGCCATGAAAAGTTAATCTCATCCCGTTAGAGATAGGACGCGGACGCAGAAGTCCCGCATTCTAAATTATTATTATTAATATTTCTCATTTTTTTGATAAGCAACATATATTTTGAACGCGTCCGCTATCTCTAACGGGATCTCATTCCTTTCTTTATTATATTTAAATTTTAAAATATTGTAATATTACCCACCCACGCCTGTTCCATGTTCTATGTTCCATGTTTTGCGCTCTCAAGCATCTCCTCCGCCACCCCTCTCTCATTCCACGAGATCTTCCTCCCTCTTTCAAAATGTATCCACCCCTCGCTTCCCTTCCCTGTTAAAATCACGACTTCTTTTTCACGCGCCAAAGAAATCGCTTTTTTAATAGCTTCCCGCCGATCCAAAATCTTAAACACCGTTGTCGCCCCGCCATCTTTACCGCTATATCCCCTGACTCCTTTCTCTATCTCGTCAATAATACTCTGCGGCGACTCGTCATAGGGATCCTCATTTGTCAAAATAATCTGCGAACAATACTCCGCGGCCGCCTCGCCCATCTTCGGTCTTTTCCATTTATCCCTGCCGCCCCCGGCCGACCCCAAAACACAGATCAGTTTCTTCTCGTGATTATCAGAAAGATTCCGATAGACGGCGCGAAGCGAGTCCGGCGTATGGGCATAGTCCACAACCACTTCAAATGGCGCGCGCCGAACATACTCCATCCTCCCGGGAACACCCTTGAACTTTTCTAGCGCCCTGAAAATAACGGCCTCATCTATCCCCTGCGATTTCGCAAAAACTACGGCGGCGGCGGCATTTTCCAAATTAAAATCGCTCTGCAGCCACCCTGAAATCATCTTCTTCGCCTCAAGAGAGTCCAAATTATAATGATTTTTAAGTTCCTGATTGATAAAATCCTCCCTGCTGAAATATGAAACGTCGCCTTTGTCTGCGGCGGCTTGCTCAAAAAATTCTTTTCCCGCCATCATCTCGTTAATAAAAAAAGATTTTCGCGATTTTCGCGATTTATCCATATCCTGAAAAAACTTTATCTTGGCCGCGCGATATGCCTCAAACCCGCCGTGCGCCTCAATATGCTCCGGGTGAATATTAATAATCATCGCGGCATCAAAATCTATAAAACGGTGACGGTACTGCGAAACACCCTGCGAAGTGACTTCTAAAATTGCATATTCGCATCCGGCTCCTACCGCCTTTCGTAAAAACCTTTGGAGATACGCGCGTCCGGGCATGGTCATAGACGTAGGATTCTTAAAATCTTCTCCGGCAATATCCACATGCACGGAAGAAATCAGCGCCGTTTTTTTACCCGCTTCTTCAAGTATCGCCCCGATAAGCTCCACAACCGACGACTTCCCTTTTGTCCCCGTAACGCCCAGAACAAAAAGCTTGCGTGAGGGAAATCCGCAAATCACCGCCCCAAAAAAAGCGATCAGAAAATGATATATGTTTTTAAAAAAAATCATCACTGTAATTTATGTTCTATGTTCTATGTTCTATGTTCTATGTTCTATGTTACATACCCTTCCGCCTCAACGCTTCTTTTAGTCGTTCTTTAAATCCCTTAACCTCCGGATTGATTTTTGCGATCGCCGCCCTCGCCTGCGCCTTACTGAAGCCCAGCGCGCAGAGCGTTTCTTCCAGCTCCAAATCGGACTCCATAAGAGAGAGTGTCTGCGGTCCGGCATCACCCATAAACACAAGCTTTCCTTTAAGTTCTAAAACAACCCTTTCCGCCGTCTTTTTCCCCACGCCGGATACTTTTGTCAAAAGATCCATTTTCCCCTCGTTTATAGCCGCAACAAGCTGACCTACTCCGGCAACGCCCATAATAGCAAGTCCCGACTTCGGACCTATCCCCGAAACAGAAATCAGTCGCAGAAAAAGCTCCAGCTCTTCCTCGCTCAAGAAGCCGTAAAGATCCAGCTGATCCTCGCGCACATGCTGATGGCAGAACATCTTCGCTGTCTCTCCTTTCGGTGGCAAAGCGGCGTGGGTTATTTTAGAGATAAAAATCTTATACCCGATGCCGCCGGCTTCCACAACTGCAAAATTTTCTTTTTTCAACGCCACAGTTCCCGCAATGCTATAAATCATGTTTATTCTTATTATACCCACATTTCCCGTCTTTTGTTCCATGTTCTATGTTCCATGTTCTATGTTCCATGTTCTATGTTCCATGTTCCATGTTCTTGACTTCCCCTTCATTTTCCTATAAGCTATCTGCTATAAGATAAATTATATGCCTATCACATCTTCAGCTAAAAAGGCCTTACGCCAAAGCGTTCGCCGCCGCAAAACCAACATCGCCCAAAAAGAAGCGTTCAAAAACGCCATCAAAAAGTTCCAAAAGTTACTTGCCGCTAAAGATACAGCTGGCGCCCAAAAAACCTTAAACGAAGTTTTCCAAAAACTAGACAAGGCCGCGAAAACTAACGTCATCCACAAAAATAAGGCCTCCCGCCTCAAATCTAATTTCGCAAAGAAGATAGCAACAAAAACCGCCTAAAGGCGGTTTTTGTATCCGCAGATTACCTCCAACCTTTTCCCAGAATATAGTCTGTTATCGCCAGCTCATAGTCCAAAGCCCCCGATTTTACCGCTACATCGTAATCGGCAAAAATTTTCTTCTCTTCTCCGAAAGCAAAAGCGGCAAACATATTAAAAACATACGCCGGATCTTCGTTTGTTAATAATTTAAGGGCGAAAGGCAGGGCCTCCGCGCATGAACGCGCGCCCTTCGCGCTCCGCACATCCGCAAAAAATTCATTTTGTCCCCGATTTTCTTTAGTCAGAGAAAATTCATGAGCTATCGCCGGCTTTTCCAAGAGAAAAGCAAATGCTTTAGTGGGGGATGTAGTGCTTACAATCAAAACAATAAGTTCTTTTTTCTCCAAAACCCCGCGCAAAACCTCGGCGTATTCTTTCTCCATATCCTGCGGCGCGGGAAAAATATCGCGAACGACGAGCAATCTATGGCTGGCGAATAGAGATCCTGCCGTTAAACTGTCTTTAAATCTCCCAAACGTCCCATCTTCGCTGAAATCAAAAACCTGCACCGAAAACGCGGAATGTTTTTGTTCATATTCCGAAGTTATCCATTTTAATTTTTTACTCCTCCGCTCCGCATCCGAGCCGTAAAGAAAGATTGTCATTTGCTTCTATCTAAACCTATGCCTCTTCTTATTTTAAAACAATTCCCCCACCTCATAGCATCGAAATAATCCTAACTTCTTATTCTTAAAAACCACCTCTTTTTCTTTCATTTTTTTCTTTTTTTCTCTCACTATCCTAACTGACGATCGTCAGTTAGGATAGTGAGAGAATTAGAATTAAAACACCGCCAAATGTGCACGGACATAATCCCTAGCTATTGACTAAAAAACGCCTCATTCTACTATCTGTTCTTTAGGGCAGAAATGCGCCGAGCGGCCGCCTATTTTAATACGCTTGATCGGCGTTCCGCAGCGCGGACAGGGCTCACCTTCCCGCTGGTACACATAACGCTTTTCAAAATATCCGCCTTTTTCTCCCGAAGTATCCACATAATCATCGGATGAAGTGCCGCGGAGTTTAATAGCGCGTTTAAAAACTGTTTTAATGGCCGCAAAAAGTTCTGCTAATTTCCTGTTGCCAATATCCGCGGCCAGTGTAAGCGGATGGATTTTAGCCATCCACAACGCTTCATCCGCATAGATATTTCCAATCCCCGCGATCACCGTCTGATCCATCAAAACTTGCTTAATCTTCCGCTTTTTGGAACCGATCAGCTTTACAAACTCTTGGGTTTTCAAATTAAACGGCTCCGGCCCCAGTTTAAGCAACTCCCTTAACCCTTTCGCTTTATCCTTGTCGCTTAATTTCACCGTCCCGAACTTTCTCACATCAGCAAATACCAATTTTTCTCCGCTATCCAACTCCAAAACAAAACGCAGATATCTTTGAGGAATGTCCTTTCCAATCAGAATCCTCCCCGTCATCCGAAGATGCATCAAAAGCATCTTTCCGTTATCCAAATAAATTTTAATATATTTTGCCCTCCTTTCAGCTCGTGAAATTTTCGCGCCGCGGACATCTTCCGGCGCAAAAAATCCTTTGCCAAAAAAATACGCGGCCATTATGCGCCTCCCCCGCACCTTCTTATTCAAATCATCAACGATTGTTTGTACTTCCGGAAGTTCCGGCATAAGATAATCCGATAATTACAGGACTCGGGCAGGTTGTTTTGAGGAACATCGCGGAGGCGCGCTGGCACGGTCCGCTCGTTTTCTTTACGAGCGGCAGCGCACCGAGCGCGAAGCAATTTTGCCAGCTGGGGCAAAATACGCTGTGTCCGAAAAACAACCTGCCCGAGTCCGTTGATAATTATTCTCAATATTCTTCCGGGGCCGATTCCTTAATCGGTATCAACTTCGGATCAGTCGCAAGCGTAAAGTAAAAAGTTGATCCCCTGTTCTCTTCCGACTCCACCCAGATCCGCCCCCCGTGTCTTTCTATGACATTTTTAACAAGATACAGGCCCAGTCCCGACCCCTCGGTAGATGCCTTAATCGCATTTTCCGCGCGAAAAAACTTAGTAAACATCTTATCCATATCTCTCTTAGGAATACCCAGTCCCGTATCCCTGACCGCGACAATGATATACGGCTGATCGGGCAACCGCGAAACGGTCACAGCGACAGACCCGTTCGGAACATTATATTTTATGGCATTATCCACGAGATTGATCACCGCCAGAGCCAGTTTCTGTTCGTCAAAAGAAAGTTTCAAAACGCCCTGCGGTTTCTCAAAATAGAGCTTCACGCCGTAGGAATCAGCCATAATCTGCTCTTCGGATAAGATTTTCTCCAGAAAAACCGCCAGATCCGCCTCCCGGAAAGAATAACCGAACTTACCCTCCTCCAGCTTGGCGATATCCAAAAGATCATCTGATATTTTCAAAAGTTTTTTGGAAGCCGCCGCGCCCACCCCAAGGAGTTGCTTTGCCGCCTCATCAAGTTTCGCCTCCTTCACCAAACCGTCAAACGCCCAGTTAATAGCCGTAAGCGGCGTCCGCAACTGATGCGCGGCAATATTTAAAAATTCGCTTTTGGATTTTAAAATACTGATTTCCCGCGTCCTGTTATGCACTACCTTAGTAAACCCGAGAGTCATTCCGTTCTCATTAACCACCCTGTTCGTGATCACGCGCAGATGCGTATCTTCAAAATGCATATCCGCCATTTGCGGATAAACCCCGGGCTCGGAATGCAAAACCACATTCGGCGCCAGAGATGGGAATATAACCTGCACGAGAAATTTAAGCCGCGGATCGCGGGCCTTGTCCAGGGCAATCTTTTGATCCAAAACTTCCGCAACGCGCAGATTAAATATACTCTCCGCCGCCTTATTGAATATTTTTATTTTAAAATCGGGGTCATACGCAAATACCGCGTCCGTCAACTCGGAAATAATTCCCGAATACCATAAGCTCGTGATACCGCCGGCGCCCGCCTCCTCTTTTTTATTTTTTAAAAAATCAAACATATTTTTCCTAAATTCGTATTTCGTAGCCCTTCCATTAAGGAGTTTCAGCTAATCTCAGCCCAGTTCTTTCCCGAAACCATATCCACCCTCAAAGGAACTTTTAACTTATAGACCCCCTCCATGATATTTTTAATTCTCTCGGAAGTCTCTTTCAGCATATCATCGGGAATCTCAAACACCAATTCATCATGCACAGAGAGAATCAAGCCGATCTCGGGCAATTCTTTATGAACCTTGATCATCGCCAGCTTGATGATATCCGCCGCCAGTCCCTGGATGGGCATATTCATCGCCGCCCGCACGGCTTCATTAGCCAACCGTTCATTGGGAGAAATAATATTGGGGAGCCACCGCTTTCTCCCATTTTCATTTTCCACATACCCCAGCTGTCGCGCTTTATTTAAAATCTGTTCGTGCCAGACCCGCACATCTTCGAAATCGCTGAA
>CAYHUD010000005.1:0-50797 GCA_964360025.1 uncultured Candidatus Saccharibacteria bacterium
GCAGCCTAACTACGACGCCGTGCGTCTGGAGCCGAAGTATTTTCCGGCCAAGCTTCCCAACCTTCTTTTAAACGGCACCGTGGGTATCGCCGTCGGTATGGCGACCAATATCCCGCCGCATAATTTGACGGAGGTGTCGGATGCCGCTTTGCATTTAATTGATAACCCGAAAGCTACTGCCGAGGATTTAACTGAGTTTATCAAGGGACCTGATTTTCCGACGGGCGGGGTTATTTTTGATAAAAAAGCGATTGTTAATGCCTACATTCAGGGCAAGGGTGCCATTACTATCCGCGCCAAAGCGGAAATTAAAGAACGCAAGGGGGCGAAGGGCGAACAATACGATATTGTTATTACGGAAATCCCCTATCAGGTTAATAAAGCCGAATTGATTGTGAAGATCGCCGACCTAGTACAGGCAAAAAAGATTGAGGGTATTCGAGATCTTCGCGATGAGTCGGACAAAGAGGGCTTAACTATCGTTGTAGAGTTAAAAAACGACGTTCCGCCGCAGAAAATTTTAAACCAGCTTTATCAATATACTGATTTACAGAAAGATTTTCATATGAATATGTTGGCCTTGAAAAATGGGCTGGAACCGCAAGTAATGTCAGTCAAAGATATTCTTGAGGCCTATATTGATCACCGGAAAATTATCGTCCGCCGCCGCGCTGAGTTTGACCTGAAACGCGCCGAAGAGCGGGCGCATATTCTAACTGGGTTAGTAAAAGCGTTAGACAGCATTGATAAGATTATTACAACCATTCGTAAATCCTCCGATAAAGAAGACGCGCATAAAAATTTAGTTAAGAATTTCAAATTCACGGACATCCAGGCGACGGCTATTTTGGAAATGCGCTTGCAGACGCTCGCGGCTTTAGAAAAAGGAAAGCTGGAAGCCGAACTTAAGGAGAAAAAAGCTTTGATAGAGGATTTACAGCTTCTTTTGAAGAGTCCGGCGAAGATTCTCGGTGTCATTAAAAAAGAACTGGGTGAGCTTAAAGAAAAATACGGCGATGAACGCCGCACGAAAGTCGTGGCCACGGGACTTAAGGAGTTCCACGAGGAAGATCTCGTGCCGCAGGAGGAGGTGATTATCACTATTTCTCATGGCGGTTATATCAAGCGTTTGAAGCCCGAGACATTCAAGACCCAGCACAGAGGCGGCAAGGGACTGATCGGCTCGGATGTTGCCGAGGAAGATTTCTTGAAGCATTTCCTTTCCGCGGATACCCACGACAATATTCTTTTCTTCACCGATCGCGGACGCGTTTTCCAGACCAAAGTTTACGAAATACCGGAGGCTTCGCGCACATCCAAGGGTAAACTGGTGCATAATTTCCTGGAGGTTCCCACGGAAGAAAAGATCAGCGCGGTTATCGCCTATGGCAAAGATGACAAGGGTTATCTTGTGATGGTTACGAAACAGGGCGTCATCAAAAAGACCAAATTGGAAGATTTTGGCAATGTGCGTCGCACAGGCATCATCGCCATCGGGCTTAAGAAGGACGATCAGTTGAACTGGGCCGGTCTTTCATCGGGCGGGGACGATATCATTGTTACCACTGCGGGAGGGCAGGGTATTCGGTTTAAAGAATCGCAGATCCGCGCCATGGGCCGCACCGCCGCGGGCGTGCGTGCCATTCGTCTCAAGGGCGCGGATATTGTAAGTTCTATGGATTTGGTGAGCAAAGACAAAAAAGATGCTCGGCTTTTGACTGTGATGGCGAACGGTTACGGCAAGCAGACGAAAATATCCGAATATAGGACGCAGAACCGCGGCGGATCGGGTATCAAAGCCGCAAAAATTACTTCTAAGACCGGCCCCTTGATGTCCGCCTATCTTATTTCGGAAGAAACCGAGATCTTTGCTTTGTCGGAAAAGGGACAGATTATCCGCACCGATTTGGCAAGCGTGCGTCTGGCAAGCCGCGCCACTCAAGGCGTGCGGATTATGAATTTGAACTCGGGAGATAAAGTTATTGGAATCATCTGTTTATAAAAAATACCCCCGCGCCATAACGAGCTTCTCGTTTGGTGCGGGGGGTGTAGCTTCTATTTCACTCTTTTCAGAAGGACTTCTTCAGCATACTCTTTCAACTTCTCATTTTTAGATCTTCTGATAATGACGATAAGGTCGGCGATTGTCAGTGACTGATGCTCAATCGCCGCTTTGAGGATTACCAGGGTTTCTTCGCTGATATTGACCCGATCGGAATGAATCAGATCGGTAGTAATGAGGGTGCCCGTAAGCGAGCCTGTTCCCAAACATCGCAAGAATTCTTTCCACGCTAGCCGCTTAACTTGCGGTGATCGGGCTTCGTAAATGATACTTACGAGTTCTTCCGATTTCGTAAATTTCCCCGAATTCCACGCGGCCAGTACCACATTTTCCTGCAACGCTTGGCAAGCGATTTCCAAATACATCGCCTGATTGAGTCCGGGTTTCTGAAGCTCCTCAAACACTCGCAGTGCCTTGTCCCAATCTAGCGTAGCGAGCCGGAACATAACAGGTATTCTGTTGCGTTCCAATATTCTCTCTAACATCAGCGCCCCGAGTTTTGTTGAGCCGGCTCGTATGACAAGCTCAACGAAGGCATCAAGCTCGGCAATGGAAGGATCCTGGGCAAATACATTTGCCAATGCCTGAAGCGCTAGCTCCTCTGGAGCATAGTGCATTATCTGCAACGCTTCATAATTCCCTAAGTCGGCATCCGCAAGCCGCGCTTCGGCAATTTTCGTGGTGTATTCTTGGTTATGGATTCCCTGCAGAGCTTCGGTCGCTGTCATTCTCAAGCTCTCATTATTGCGGATCAAAGACATCATTTTCTCCTGGCAGGACGCGGGAAGTGCATTAAAGACAAACATTATCTCATCCGGGGAGAATTGATTCGGATATTCCGCAAGCTTACGCTCCATGAAGAAGTTGAAGGCCTGTTCCCGGTATGTCTCGGGCATTTCCGGATTCGTGATCAACGGTCTCAATTCAATATTCCAGTGCGATTTATTCACTATTTTAAACCACTCCAGCTTATCGCCAGCAAAGATACTCGGCGGCTCGTGAAACTTATGGTCCGCGTTGTTTCTCTTACAGATGAATCTTTTAAACTCCCCATTGTTGGTAACCACGCCCAGATCTTGGGGAGTAAGATTCATCGGAGTTTTCCAGGTAAGATTTAGAAAGAAGAAAGGCAGAATTATACTTGCAAAGACTAGATTTTTGATTGGCGCTTTTCTTTTATGAAGCTCTAAAACGGAGTAAGCCACTGTGTTGGCTAATATTACAAAAGCCAATGACAAGACGAGGTTCATCGCCAATCCGTAAAACATACTTTGGATAACAACTGTCGCCAATCCGCCCAGCCAGCTTGCTATGAAAATTCCTCGGGAATGCTCCTTGGCCCAGCTCCATGCCTTACCCGGCATGCTTGCCAGCGGCGCGAGACGCCACAGCATTTTTTGCCACGCGGTCGGACCCTCTTCCAGCGCCGCCAGACGGATGTATTCACGATTTTCCACTTCCGCGGCCGGTTGTTTTTCATCCAGTTCGCGTTTTTGCGCTTCAGCTAGCTTCAAATGCATCACTTTCAATTCTTCATCGCGCGCGGCACCAGCCAGAAGCTGATTTCTTTCCCAGTCGGGTTTCTTCCGGTGTTCCGTGAAATCTTCCAGAGGAATTCCTTTTTTCGTTCGGCGAATCTCATCTCGTAGAGACATTGTCTATCCTCCGGCATAAAGAGATTGGCAAAGACCCGCAGATAGTTTACCAAAGACCGAGGAAAAATCAATCGTCTTGACTTCTGTTGGGACATTCTGCTATCATCTATAATTACATGAGCGATATATCTGCCGGTGGCAAAGCGCTTCATAAAACGTCTAAGATTGAGGGAAGAGTAGAGGAGGCTTTGCCGGGTACCACTTTCCGTGTCCGCCTTGACACAGGAGACGAGATTTTGGCACATCTTTCAGGCAAAATGCGCATGTATTATATCAAAATTTCTCCCGGTGACAGAGTCATCGTGGAGATGACCCCTTACGATAAAGACAGAGGAAGAATCATCAGAAGATTATAGCTCTAAGGTTATGAATCCCGTTAGAAATAGCGGACGCAAATAACACAACGTATATATGTCGAAAACAATATTATCAAAAGTAAAAAATCTGGAACGCAGGACCTTGACGTCCGCGTCCTATTTCTAACGGGATGAAAGTTCGCGCTTCAGTTAAAAAAATTTGCAGCAATTGTAAAATGGTCAGGCGCAAAATGCGTTTGTATGTGAGTTGCAAGAATATCAAGCATAAACAAAGACAAGGCTAAAAATATGCGTATTGCCGGTATCAACATTCCAGACAATAAGAAAATTGAATACTCCCTTCCATATATATACGGAATCGGGCATACTTTGGCCGTGAAGGTTCTGGCGGCTACGAAAATTGATCCGACGAAGCGTGCGAAAGATTTAACACAGGACGAAATCAGTAAAATCAAGGAATATATTGAAAAACATCACAAGATTGAGGGCGAGTTACGCACCCAAGTCAAGCAAAACATCCAGCTTTTGAAGGATATTCAGGCGTATCGCGGTAACCGTCACGCCCGTCATTTGCCGGTTCGCGGCCAGAGGACGAAAACTAATTCCCGCACGGTGCGCGGCAACGTTAGAAAAACAGCCGGCAGCGGTAAGAGAAAAACAGATTTGAAATAAAACATGGGAAAGAAAAAAGTTACGACACAAACAACTGAGGAGGCGATCAAGTCCAGCGAAGCGATTGATGCCAAGGCCGCTAAAGTGGGTGGCAAAGCGGAGGCCAATAAAAAGATTGAGAAGGGCCGTGTTTATATTCACGCCTCTTACAATAACACTCTTATCAGTGTTACCGACGATAAGGGCAATATGGTTGCTTGGGGTTCGGCGGGATCTCTGGGTTTTGCCGGTCCGAAGAAGGCGACTCCGTTTGCCGCTTCTAAAGTTATCGCGGCTCTAGCGGAGAAACTGCGCCGTTCTGGTCCGGTAAATGTTGAGGTTTTTGTAAGCGGCGTGGGCGGAGGCCGCGATAGCGCTATCCGGTCGCTTGGCAATCAGGGTTTTAATGTTTTATCTATCAAAGATACGACTCCCATTCCTCATAACGGTCCGCGTCCTAAAAAAGTAAGGAGAGTATAAAATATGTTTAATACCAGAGAAAGAAAAGAAAGATCGTTGGGCACGGGGCTTTTTCTTAAAGCTCATCGTTGCAGTTCCGCAAAATGCGCGGTAGTAAGAAATCCGTATGGCCCCGGAGCTCACGGTAAATCGCGCCGTCGCGCCCCCTCTGAGATGGGTCAACAGCTCGCAGAAAAGCAGAAGTTTAAGATTGCCTACGGCATTCGCGAGTCCGCCATGGAAAAGATTTTCAATAAAGCGTCTAAAAATCCGGGCATCACCGGAGGAATCATCGCGGAACTTCTGGAGCGCCGTCTGGATAACGTTGTGTATCGTTTGGGTTTCGCTCCATCCCGTTCCGTCGGCCGTCAGCTCGTTTCACACGGCCACATCATAGTCGGTAGACACAAAGTTACCATCCCTTCTTATTCTGTGCGTCCCGGCGAAGTGATTACTATTCGCAAAGAGTCCAAAGAACATCCCGTTCTTCGCGATATTCCCGAGCGTTTGAAAAGCTATGAACCGCCGATTTGGCTTTCCGTGGATAAAGAAAAGCTGGAGGGCAAGGTGGTATCGTTGCCGAAAAATTTGGACATTCCGTTTGATGTCAACATGGTCGTAGATTATTATTCAAAATAAAAACCAACATGCAATTTGCATATTTGAGCGAGTCGGTAAAAATTAAAACAGTCAGCGAGGAGGGGAATAAAGGTGTTTTTGAAATAGAGGGCCTTTATACTGGTTACGGACTTACGGTGGGTAACGCCCTGCGCCGCGTGCTTCTGTCGTCCATTCCGGGCGCCGCGATTACGCAGGTGAAAATCAAAGGAGTAGGCCATGAATTTACGACTATTCCTCATATTATTGAAGATGTTGTGGAAATCAGTTTGAATTTAAAAAAGATTCGTTTTCGCGTACATAATGATGAGCCGCAGATTTTGACTATCAAAGTAAAAGGAGAGGGCGTGGTTACCGCCGATGATATTGAAACCAATGCGGATGTGGAAGTTATCACCCCCGATGTCCATATTGCCACCATCTCCGCTAAAGGCGGCGAGTTTGAGGCGGAACTTACGGTGGAGCGCGGACTGGGTTATGTTCCCGTAGAGGCGCGCAAGATGGAAAAGCTCGCTATCGGAGTTATCGCTCTGGATGCTATTTTTACTCCTGTCACAAAAGTCAGTTTTTCCGTGGAGAACATGCGTGTCGGCGAGAGAACGGATTATAACCTTTTGCGTTTGGCGGTTGAAACCGACGGATCGTTGACGCCGTCCGCCGCTTTGCGCAAGTCCTCCAATATTTTGCAGGATCATTTTGCGAAAATTTCCGCGGTGGAAGTCAAGGAATCCGAGCCGATGGCTGAAGAAAAGAAAAAGAAAACCAAGAAGGCGAAAAGCGAAAAGTAATAAAACAGCAAGTACTATAAAGCATGTTTTCAATCAAAAGAAAATTTCATCTGAAGGCGGGCAAGAGGCGTAGTTTTGTGCGTATCTTGGCGAGTAATTTGGTTATGAAAGAACGCATTACGACAACCGATGCTCGCGCCCGGGAAATCCGTCCCATTGTGGAGAAGCTGGTTACTCTGGCAAAGGGTCAGAAGCTTGCCGATTTGCGTATTCTTTTGAGCCGGCTTCCGGAGCGCGCCGCGAACAAGCTTTACTATGAGCTTGGTCCCAAATATGCGGCTAGGAAGGGCGGATATTTGAGAATAGTTAAGGGGGGCGGGTTTAGGCGGCGTGATGGATCAAGAACCGCTATTGTAGAATTTGTATAAACATATGGATTATATTATTGACGCTAAAAATCAGAGATTGGGAAGAGTGGCGACAGAGATCGCGGCTATTTTACAGGGCAAGAAAACGCCCCGTTATTCCCCGCATCTTCGCGGCGAAGACAGAGTTATTGTTAAAAATGTCTCCGGTATCGCCGTAACCGCCGGCAAAGAAACCAAAAAGATTTATTATCGCCACACCGGTTATATGGGTCATTTGAGGGAGTCAACCTATGCCCAGTCTTTTGCCAAATCGCCGGAGAAAGTTTTGCGCCATGCCGTAGAGCACATGTTGCCGAAAAATTTCCTGCGTGATAAAAGAATGAAGATGCTTAAAGTTGAAAAATAATAATTATGGCACCAAAAGCTAAAAAAACCGCTGAAAAAACAGAAGCGGTCAAAGTAAAATATTTTGAGGGACGCGGCGGTCGCAAGTCGGCTGTGGCGAGGGTGCGTGTTTACGCACAGAAGGGCGATATTACGGTCAACGACAGGAAGCTGGATGTCTATTTCCCCAGTCCTAAGCACAGAGCATTAGCTGTGTCTCCTTTGGGCAAGATGAATCTTTCAGAAACGGTTTTTTTCACGGCGAAAGTTTATGGCGGTGGCACGAGCTCCCAGGCGGAAGCTGTGCGCCACGGATTGTCTCAGGCGCTATTGAAGTTTGATGAAACATTAAGAGTACAGTTAAGAAAAGCCGGTTTCCTTACTCGCGATTCCCGCGAAGTGGAACGCAAAAAGCCGGGTCTGAAGAAGGCCAGGAGAGCGCCTCAGTGGGCGAAACGCTAGTTTCGCACAGTAAGGCGAGGGGGTGGGTCAGAGGGGGCGGCATTACCGCCCCCTTTGTGTAGGAAAATATTAAAAACCGAGGGTTTTTAAGGAGCGAAGCGACGCCTCATTGGGCGAAGCGTTAAAAAATAAAACCACGGAAGGGGTTTTATTTTTTAACGCAGAATACAAGTCTTGACTCCGGCAGTGCTTTTGTAGAGACTAAAAGCGAAGCGCAGCCCTCGTTATACGTCGGAGACCTGCCTGCCGGTAGGCAGGCGCGAGGGCGAAACGGTCTCTACAAAAGCACTGCCGGAGTCATGGTTAATTTAATAATTTCATGAAATTTATCATTAAAGGCGGGAAAAAACTTGAGGGCGAAATTACTTTATCGGGCGCGAAAAACGCGGCGACTAAAATGATGATCGCCTCGCTTCTCACCGAAGACGAGTGCGAGCTTTTTAATTTTCCGGGCATCGGCGACGCCGAGATTACAGCCGAGCTCTGCCGTTCTTTGGGGAGCATTATTCAGAAAGAGGGGAGTGTTTTGCGCATCAAAACTCCGGCGATCACTAATTTTAAAGTGACTTCGCTTTCGCGTAAAAATCGCATTCCAATTTTGGCTTTAGGGCCCTTGCTTTTACGCGTCGGTGAGGCGGAGATTCCTTTTTTGGGCGGGGATAAAATCGGGGCGCGTCCGGTGGATATGCACCTTTTAGGACTCCGCGCTATGGGCGCCACGATTGAAGTAGTCGGCGACCGTTATGTAGCGAAGGCTCCCCAGGGCCTCCGTGGAGCGAGAATTACGCTTAAATTTCCCTCGGTTGGAGCTACAGAAAATATTATTTTGGCCGCGACTTTGGCCAAGGGGCGGACGATCATTAAAAATGCCGCTAAGGAGCCGGAGATTATTGATTTGATTAAAATGTTGCAAAAAATGGGTGCGATTATTGAAATCGGCGCGCACCGGACTATCTATATTGACGGAGTTCCGCGGCTCCACGGTTGCCGCCATGAAATGCTCCCCGACAGAAATGAGGCCGTTTCTTTCGCGTGCCTCGCGGTTGCGACCGGGGGCAATGTTCTTCTGCGCGGGGCCGTACAGGAACATCTTATTACTTTTCTCTCGACTCTTCGGCGCATTGGCGGCGAGTATGAGGTAGAGTCGCGCGGCATCAGATTTTTTTCCCGCGGACCGCTCCGCGGCACCGAGCTGGAGACGGACACCCACCCGGGATTTATGACTGACTGGCAGCAGCCATTCATCGTGCTTTTGACGCAGGCGGAGGGGACGTCGGTGATTCACGAGACAATTTACGAAGATCGCTTCGGCTACGCGGAGGATTTGAATAAAATGGGAGCGGATATTCATGTTTTTTCCAAGTGTTTGGGCGAGCTTCCCTGCCGCTTCAATAGCATGCACTTCAAGCATAGCGCTGTGATTAACGGATCGCGGAAACTTCGCGGCACGAACCTTACCGTGCGCGATCTGCGGAGCGGCATGGCTCATATCATAGCGGCGCTTGTGGCGGAAGGCGAGACGACGATTGACGGCATAGAAGAAATTGACCGCGGCTACGAACGCTTAGACGAACGTCTCCGCGCTTTGGGGGCGGATATTGCGAGAGTAGAATAAGTTGTTAATTTTTAAATGTCTACTAACGCGAACGATCGTTCGCGTTAGTAGACATTATTAAACAGGTGTATATTGTATTGATATGCGAGGCGATATAACTTTATTTATTCTCAAGGCATTGCAAGAAGGCGTTTCGACAATGGGAGAAATCTCAGAGCTTCTTGATGATTGTAGTATACGCAACACCAACGCCAGATTTTGGGGTTTTTCAGTAAGACAATTCGTTAAACCACGACCTATTTTTGAAAATAAGATTGCTTCGCTTGAGAATCGAAAAAAAATAACTAAAATAATAACGAAATTGAAATCTGACGGTCTCGTCATAAAAAATAACGAGGGATTTTTTCATATAACTAAGGTGGGTAATTTAAAACTAAATAATTTGTTGATAGTAAAAAACAAACAGCCACACTACGAAACCGCCCAATCTAACGAGGTAAAAATAATCACCTTTGATATTCCCGAGAAGAAAAAAGCTTCTAGAAATTGGCTACGCCTAGCTTTAAAAGATATGGATTTTAATTTTTTGCAGAAAAGCGTTTGGGTGGGAACAGCGGCGCTTCCGGAAGAATTTTTAGATGACCTGCGGCAACAAGAAATTTTTGATTTCGTAGAGATATTCGCGGTAACTAAAAAAGGTACACTTCGTCAGTTGCGATAATATGTCAATG
This sequence comes from uncultured Candidatus Saccharibacteria bacterium, assembly GCA_964360025.1. Lineage (GTDB taxonomy): Bacteria > Patescibacteriota > Minisyncoccia > UBA6257 > JAUSGH01 > CAYHSY01. Next base: position 9,991 of record CAYHUD010000005.1, read on the forward strand.
TCTACTAACACAAACGATCGTTTGTGTTAGTAGACAATAGTGGCGAGTAGGTTGGGCGAGGTATTTACGAAGGTATTGATAAATTTGTATAAATTAGATAGAATATTGGTGGTTCTAAAACAACTTAGGCGGCCTTTAGGAACATGAGTTCCGGGCCGATACAATCGTGGCTTTTCCCGCGATGACCGGGAAAGGGTGGACGCAATGTCAAACCCCAAAGAATCAATGATGCACCTCTGGGATCTAATTGCTACGATCTGGGACATGGTTCGTTCGGGGAAGCGCAGGGCCAAAGAGGTCGCGCGTTGGCTCCAGGTCGTGAAGGACGATCCGGAGTTCATGAAGCGGCCGAGAGGGATGTTGGTTCTTTTGACCAAGACCCAGCTTTCCCTCGCGGGGGCCACCATCTTCTACAAGAAGCATTTTGGTCTCACGAAGGACTTCTCGGATCTTGTAGTTCCTCGTAAGCCACGCGGCGCCTACTGGCTGCTTGTGGTGGCGAAAGGGCTGACTCCTATGAAGGTCTTCGCGCGTTGCAAAGCGCTCGGTTGGAACTGCGTGAGTCCCGACAGAGATCTGGACGACACGATTCCTAGATCCGATCGTAAGGCGGATAAGGACTATGCTATCTGGGTCGAAGCGACTTTGGAGGCCGACGAGAACTTCGAGGACAAGTCCTACTGTGACCTGGAAGATCTCAAGATTCGTGGGATCACTCTTCTGGAGCGTCTTCTTCTGGGGCTCCAGTATAACGACGAGACGGACGGCCACCTGGACGGAGTTGGATCCACCCTCTGTTCCGGTTCGAAGTATGACGACGGCCAGGTCCCAATCGTGAGGGGATTTGCTCTGACCAGCTTCCTTGCTGTCACCGAGTGCGATTCTAGCAAGTCGGGTTACAAATTGCGTTCGCGCGCCGTAGTTGAGTCTTAATCTTGTACGTCCAATTTTGTACTCTTGAGCCCCCTTGGCAGCTTGCCGAGAGGGGCTTCTTTTTTATCTTTACATTCCTAATCTATATCTATAAGCTAAAAACTAGTAAGCTAATCTTTAATATCCCTATCTTATGTTTACCCGCAAAATCGGCATAGATTTAGGCACGGTTAATACCATCGTTTTTGTCCCCGGCGAGGGGTTTATTATCAACGAGCCGACGATCGTTGCTTTAAGTCATCCGGAAAATCAGGTTTTGGCCGTGGGACGCGAAGCGAAAGATATGATCGGGCGCGCTCCGGCGGATATCACCGCTTACCGTCCGCTAAAAGACGGCGTCGTAGCTGACTACTATATTACCCGCGCCATGCTCAAGTATTTTATCAGTCGCGCGTGCGGTTCTTTTAACATCTTTAAACCGGAGGCGGTTATTTCCGTTCCGGCGGGGATTAGCACTGCCGAGCGGCGTGCGATTGTTTCGGCTGCAAAGGAAGCGGGAGCTAGGGAGGCCCATATTGTCCGCGAGCCGATACTTGCCGCGCTCGGCGCCGGTATTCCTATCAATCATCACTCGGGGAATATGATCATCAATATCGGCGGCGGCACGTCCGAGGTGGCCGTGGTTTCTCTGGGCAACATCGTCTCCTGGGACAGTTTGAAGGTTGCCGGCAATAAATTTGATCAGGCGATCACGGACTATGTTAAAAAGAAATATTCGCTTGCCATCGGCGAGCAGACAGCGGAAAATCTGAAAATCGCCGTCGGTTCGGCGCTTCCCTCCAAAGAAAAATTAGAGTATCAGATTCGCGGCCGCGATTTGGTTTATGGTTTGCCGCGTGATATTTTGGTTAATTCCAACGAGGTCGCCGAGGCCTTAAATCCGCACCTCATGGAAATCGCCAATTCAGTGCAGAAAGTTTTTAACTCCACCCCGCCGGAGCTCGTCGCTGATATAATGGAAAAGGGTATCATCATTTCTGGCGGCGGGGCGCAGTTGCGAAGCATTGATGAGTTTTTTAAGCGTATGACGGGTGTGGAGGCCTATATTGCAGAGGATCCGCTGCTCTGCGTCGCCAAAGGCGCCGGACTTATTTTAAGCCATTTAGATGTCTATAAAAGAACACTTCTTAATAAAAGATTTTAAGAGATTGTCGGATTCTGGGCAGATGTCTCACGCCTATCTTTTTTTCGGCGAATCGCGCGCGGCGGTTGATAGTTTGGGAGGGGACATTTTAAAATTTTTGGAAAAAGACACCCCCGGTATCCTACGGGACGGCATATGCGTCGCGGGGGATGTGATCGGTATTGACGAGGTGCGCGGCGCGATTAATTTTCTTTGGCAAAAACCGGTTTTTTCGGAAAGAAGGACGGTCTTTGTCTCCGGCGCCGATCATCTGACGGCGCAGGCGCAGAACGCTTTTTTAAAAACAGTTGAAGAGCCGCCCGCGCATGGCCTGCTCCTCCTTGGCGCGCCCAACGCCGAGTCGCTCCTCGTCCCGCTTGCCTCGCGTTTGCAGAAAATTTATATCAGCTCCAGCGTGGAGGCGTCCGATGAAGAAGCAAAAACTAGAGCCCTGAAGTTTATCAGCGCGGGACCGAAGGAAAGAAAAGACCTTATCGTTAAAATGCTGGAATTGGAATCGGATGATGTCATTCGCGCTTTTATTAAGGAAATATTAAACGAATGCCGCAAAGATCCGCTTAAGAACCACGCTTTGATGAAAAACACCGTTCACCGTTGGGCGAAGATTTCGCAGTTTAATACCAACAAGAAACTGCAATTAGAGTCTTTACTGTGTTGACCGTAAGGCCACGGCCGTAGGGCCGTGGACGAAGGGCTTTTATAAATAGTCGGCGGAGCCGACACTCTGCACAGAAAAGCGCCCCGATGCCACGGGCATAAGCCCGTGGACGCTTTACTTTCTTAACAATTTATATTAAGATATAGCCAGTCCGTTGTATCTATGGAGGGTCGTTAATGAGCCGAAGCTCTATGGACTTTGACTTTGCAGGTGCCGTGAAGCCTTGTGGTGGTCCCGCTCCCGACTTTTCCAGGCCCGACAAGGACAAGGGTTGTGTGGGTGTGGGGTGTTGGCTTTATGATCACTGTGATCTGAACGACAAGAAAAAACCCTGGAAAAGACCCGTTGTGGTCAGCCGGCTTCCGGCATAAGGAGGATATGTTATGAACGTCCATCCGGAGCGGGAGGCGCTTCTCGCGCTTGCCAGTCAAGGTCAAGAACGGTACGGGGGTATACCCCCAAGTATTAGTTCTGCCGATCTTTTCATTGGGCATCAGCAACTTCATATTTGGGGCGTTAGCATCTCCGATAGGTCGTTTCCTTTCGGTTTTGATCCTGATATCTTAATTCTTGGTGAAATGGCAGTTGCCTCGATTATCCCCGAAGGTCATGGACTGGAAGGATGCGGTTGCGCAGTTTCTATCCGAAGGGCTACGGAGGATGAGTGTCGGGTTTGGAATCCGACAGCGCCGTCAGAAAACACCGCGTTGTTTTGTTTCGAATCTTTGCGTGTGGCTGCCGCTACCGCAGGCACGATTTATTTCATCAAAACCGGCAACATAATTTTCTGCACAGTAGTTTAAGCCAGTCCCGTTAGAAGTAGCTCCGCGTAGCGGAGTGTCGGTTCTAACGGGATTGTTTTTTTATTAAAACCATATTATCATCGTTTTAGTTAAAATAATTAAGAACAGTAATATGATATCCAATAAAGGCAAACAAATTATTACTTCCGAGTCGGTTACCGAGGGCCATCCCGATAAGATCGCCGATCAGATTTCCGATTCTATTCTAGACGCAGTTTTGCGCGAAGACCCTTATGGACGCGTTGCCGTGGAAAGTCTCCTTACGCGCGGTTTGATTGTTGTCGCCGGAGAGGTGACGACAACCGCTAGAATTGATGTTTCGAAAGTTGTAAGAAATCTCGTAAATGACATCGGCTATACCGACGCTTCTTATGGTTTGGACGGCGCGACCTGCGGTTTACAAGTATCTCTTCAGGAACAGTCTCCGGATATTGCCTTGGGGGTTTCGGCTTATGGCAAGGAGAAACCAGAAACAGTGGGTGCGGGTGATCAGGGTATTATGTATGGCTACGCCACCGATGAGACTGAGGAGTTGATGCCGCTACCGATAGTTTTGGCGCATAAATTGGTTAAGAAACTCGCCGAATTGCGCAAAAACGGAACTCTTAAATATCTCCGTCCCGACGGCAAATCGCAGGTTACTGTGGAGTATATGAATGGAGCGCCGGAGCGCATTCACACTGTTTTGATTTCCACCCAGCACTCTCCGGAGACTAAACTAGCGAAACTGGAGAAGGATATTATCACTAAAGTTATGCTTACGGTTCTGCCGAAAAAACTTCTGGATAAAAAAACCAGATTTCTTGTTAATCCCACGGGGCGGTTTGTCGTTGGCGGGCCGCAGGGGGATACGGGTCTTACGGGCAGGAAAATCATTGTGGATACTTACGGCGGCGTGGCGCCTCACGGCGGCGGCGCGTTTTCCGGCAAGGACCCCACAAAAGTTGATCGCTCCGGCGCCTACGCCGCGCGTTATGTTGCGAAAAATATCGTAGCCGCGGGATTGGCTAAAAGAGTGGAGGTAAAAGTCGCTTATGCGATCGGCGTTCCCGAGCCCTTGGCTATCAACATCAATAGTCACGGCACGGGAATTGTTAATGATGAAAAATTAGCGGAAATTGTAACTAAAGTTTTTGATCTCCGTCCGGGTATGATCATTAAAAACTTGGATTTGCGCCGCCCTATTTATAAACAGACGGCGGCATACGGACACTTTGGCCGCACGGATTTGGATTTGCCTTGGGAAAAGACAGATAAAATTGAAGAACTTAAAAAGCTGGTTTAAAAAACTCCCCGTGAAAGGAGTTAAAACCACCCGAGATAGTTATCTTCCAGTACGTGAGACATAACGGAGAGCGACAAGGAAAGTATCATTATGAGGTTTGTTGCCCCGCGTTCTTTCTCGTGGCTGGGTCGGTCTAGCGCCTCAAACAGACATCCTAGAGAATAGCTTGTCAGGATTCCCGCCACCCAAAGGCAGGGCGTATGCAGGAACTTTCCGTCAGAAAATCCGAAAAAAAGAGCAAGATGGTCAATATCCACAAACACGTTGGCTACGCCGCCCCAGAGTCCTACATAAGCCGCCATCTGCGGCCACGGCGTGGCAAACAAGATCTTTTTCCCAAAGTACTTTACGATGATTGCGGCTACGGCGAATGCTATCCAGAACCCCAGCGTGAAGTGACAAAACGATCGGGTAATGACGAGCTCCAGCGTGATACCCTCTGGCCATCGCATCGCGTTCCGCCTCAAAGATGTTTGCAAAGGTTCTGGTGAAATGATACCATTGGCCTAGGTTCTCTGCACCTTGAGTGAGGTCTCCGCATGGATCAATTCAAGCCCCCATCGTGGTGGTCCGGATTTGCCGATCAATGGAAGAAGCTTGAGTGGGCGGTTTGGAGCGCGTCCAATTTCCAGTTTATCGGAGGCGTAATCTTTTTGTTCTGCTGTTATTTCGCCGTAAGTCCGTCTTTTCTTGCAGTATTTCAGACTCCCAGGACGCAAACGGATCGCATGACATACATTGACCGCTCGGTATCTTTCAATCCCGAAATATTTTTTGGGTCCGAATGGAGAGTGGCAGAAGAAGATGCCCGTTATCATGAATTTGCGGCCATCAACTTTGGCAAGATGAAGCTTGCGACCTGTCTCAAAGAAGGCGAGTCGTGGATTACAGGCGAAGAAAAGCTTAGGCGTCTCAAAAAAAGCGGCGACATTCGGCTCGGCGCCGATGTTTTCCTGGCTCTATGGAATGAAGAAGGGCAGAGGACGTTGGAATGGCTGCGCGAAAATCGCAGCGTTACTCGCCTGGATTTTTTTGGGACAATCCTGGAGAGTCCCAGCGGCAACCGATGCGTCTTCTGTCTTTACCGGGACGGCGATGCATGGGTTTGGGGTTGCCCTTGGCTTGATGGCGTCTGGTTTTCCAGCGGGCCTGCACCAGTTCTCTTGAATGATTAGCGTTTTGGTGTTCTGTCCCCGAAGATGTCGGGGACTTTTTTGTTGTCAATCTGCATTTTTTGGGCTAATGTATTCTCATGGATCCCGTTAGAAATGACGGACGCGTTTAAAACCACTATGCTATCTATACTACAACTGAAATTATCAACTACTAACAACTTAGCGCGCGAATGTTTTAAATTCGCGCCCTATTTCTAACGGGATGGGTACCCAAGACTTAGAATCAAAACTAAAATCTGTCATTGAGGCCTTAAAACAGGAACTTTCCGGAATCAGGACCAACCGCCCTTCTTCGCGGATGATTGAAGATGTTAAAGTGGATTATTTTGGCGCGCCAACGCCTTTAAAACAACTCGGCTCTATTTCCGTCGTTCCTCCGCGCGAATTACAAATCTCCGTTTGGGATCAAAACGCTCTCGCCCCGATCGCTAAAAGTATTGAAGCCGCTAATTTAGGCGTATCGGTTTCCGTGTCCGGAAATATAGTCCGGGTGACGCTTCCGGCTTTAAGCGATGAGCGCCGCATGGAATTGATTAAGATCGTTAAGAATATGGTGGAAGAAACAAAAATTAAAGTCCGTTCTTCGCGCGACGACGCCAATAAAAAAACCGACGGCGCCGAGAAAGCAAAAGAAATATCCGAAGATGAAAAGTTTAAGTTAAGAAAGAAAATACAGGAAGCAGTGGATAAAACGAATAAAGAAATAGAAGCCGCGCTTCTGGCCAAAATAAAGGAGATTCAAGAATAATGACCATTATTTTAGTTATTGTCGGTATTGCCACTCTCGTTCTCGTACACGAATTGGGACATTTTATCGCGGCCAAGCTGTTTGGAATGAAAGTTGATGAATTCGGTATCGGGTTCCCGCCCCGGATTCTTGGCCGCAAAATCGGCGAGACGGTTTATAGCATTAACGCCGTTCCTCTGGGCGGATTTGTAAAGCTTTACGGCGAGATTGCGGATGCGGAGAACGCGCGCGATCCGCGAAGTTTTTCCTTTGCCCCCGCGTGGAAAAGAGCGATTGTTATTGTTTCGGGCGTGGTTACCAATTTTTTAGTCGGTTGGATTATCGTCTCAGCAATATTTTTTATCGGCACCCCTTCCGGCGTCATTATTGAGCGCGTTTTTCCAGGAACACCCGCGGAAGTAGCCGGTTTGAAAACTGGGGATTTTTTGCGTGATTTTTCCGGCGCCGAAGAGTTTCAAAAGTTTATTAAAGAAAATGCCGAGAAAGAGTTTCAACTGCAGGTAACGCGAGCGTCGGGCGAAATTGCGGTGAGTGTTACTCCGCGCCTCATGGATGGCGTCGGGTCTTTGGGTGTGGGTATTGTTGACGCCGGCGTCGCTCCCCAGCCGTTTTTCACAAGTTTGAAAAAGGGTGCGGAGACATCTGCCGCGATCGTAGTCGGAGTCATAACCGGTCTCTGGAAAATAATTTTTACAATTTTAACACAGGGACAGCTCATGGAGGGATTTACGGGACCTGTCGGAGTTTTCGGTCTCGCGGCGGCGAGCGTCAAAAGCGGTCTGATTTTTTTCTTCCAGCTTCTAGGTATCATTTCCTTAAACCTTGGAGTTTTAAACATTTTGCCATTTCCGGCTCTAGACGGAGGCCGCCTGCTTTTCATTATCTTTGAAAAAATAAAAGGATCGCGGCTCACGCCGAGCTTTGAAATGATCGCGAATGGTATCGGATTTTTCGTTCTGATAGCGCTGATGGTCGCGATCACGGTGAGGGATGTCGCCAAATTATTTTAAAGCTTTTCTTTTAAGTAGAAAGATGATAGCTTATTAGGTGTTACGCGCCATGCTTTTATCTCAACTATTTTCTAAAACCGAACGCGATTTTCCTAAGGACGAGGAAGCGATAAACGCTAAGTTTTTGATTCGCGGCGGATTCATCCGCAAAATGTCCGCAGGAGTTTTTACTTATTTGCCTCTGGCGCATTTGGTTTTAAATAAAATCAATCAGATTATCCGCGAGGAGATGGCGGCTATTGGCGGCGAGGAGATGCTCATGCCTACGCTTATCGCCAAAGAGTATTGGGAGAAAGCCGGCCGCTGGGATGTGGATGTGATTTATAAATTGAAGACGCAAACAGGGGAGGAGTTCGGACTTGGCTGGACGCACGAGGATGTGATTACTTCCATTGCCGGGCATTTTATTCAGTCCTATAAAGACCTCCCTCGCGCCGTGTATCAGATTCAGACTAAATTTCGTCACGAGCCGCGCGCCAAAAACGGACTCTTGCGCGGACGGGAATTTCTGATGAAAGATTTGTATAGTTTTCACGCCGATGTCGCCGATTTGAACGAATATTACGAGGATGTTAAAAAGGCCTATGCCAGAATTTTCAAAAGATTAGGATTGGATGCGATTGTAGCCGAGGCCTCGGGCGGCACTTTTACGAAAGAATATACCCACGAATTCCAAGTGTTCTCTCCGGCGGGAGAAGACGTTATCTTTTACTGCGAGAAGTGCCGCTATGCCCAAAATAAAGAAGTGGCGCGGATGGAAGAGGGGGGTAAATGTCCCGAGTGCGGCGGCAAGGTTTTAACCGGCACCGCGATTGAGGTGGGTAATATTTTCCGTTTGGGTACGAAGTTTTCCGATGCTTTTGATTTAAATTATCTAGACGAGCATGGCGCGAGTCGCAGAGTGGTTATGGGTTCATACGGTATCGGACCGACGAGAGTCTTGGCGACGCTTGTGGAGGTTCATCATGACGAGCGGGGTATTGTTTGGCCGCGGGCGGTTGCGCCTTTCGCGGTGCATCTCGTATCACTTGGCGAAGATAAAAAAGTTATCGCCTCCGCAAAAAAGATTTATCTGGAGTTAATGAAAAAAGGAGTGGAGATTCTTTGGGACGATCGCGAAATATCTCCCGGAGCCAAGTTCGCCGATGCGGATTTAATCGGCGCCCCTCTGCGGATTGTTGTGAGCGAGAAGACTCTTGCGGCGAAGAGGATAGAAGTGAAAGAGCGCGGCAAAGACAAGCCCCGCCTCGTCGCGGAAAAAGATTTGCTGAAGTTAGTTTGATTTTTAGATCGAATTCCTTGATTCTTTATTCATTATTCACAATTCATTATCTATGAAGTTTCTTGATTATTTTTCCAAAAGCATCGGCATAGACTTAGGCACCGCCAATTCTTTGATTTATGTAGCGGGAAGCGGTATTGCCATTAACAGCCCGTCTATTGTGGCGGTAAACAGCAAGACTGGACAAGTTCTGGCTGTCGGCGACGCCGCCCGTAAAATGGTGGGCCGCACGCCGAATCACATCAACGTTGTTCGTCCGCTTGTAAACGGTATTATTTCCGACTTTGATACGGCCCAGGAAATGCTGCGCTATTTTTTGCGGCAGATCGGTAAAACACAGACTATTTTGGGATGGAGGAGGGCTGTTATTGGAGTTCCCAGCAATCTTACCGAGGTGGAGCGGAAGTCCGTAGAGGACGCTGTCGCCGGAGCCGGTGTGGGCAAGGCGTATATTATTGAGGAGCCGGTCGCGGCGGCGCTGGGAGCGCGTCTTCCTATTGATGAGCCGACGGCTAATATGATCGTGGACATCGGCGGCGGTACGACGGAGATAGCTATCATTTCCATGGGCGGCACCGTGACTGCTAAAAGTTTAAAAATAGCCGGTGATAAATTAAACGAAGAAATTATGCGTTTTGTTAGGGAGGAATTCCGTTTGGCGATCGGCGAGCCGACGGCGGAAGAACTTAAAATGACTATCGGTTCGGCTGTGCAGATGGATGAGAAGTCAGAGATGACGATCAGGGGCCGAGATTTGGCAAGCGGTTTGCCTAAAGAAATGGTGATTAAGGATATGCAGGTGAGGTCAGCCATCGCCAAGCCTCTTAAAACTATCGCTGAGGCAGTGAAAGAAGTTATTGAATCGGCGCCTCCGGAACTTGCAGGAGATATTTTACAGAGAGGTATCTATCTTTGCGGCGGCGGTAGTTTATTGCGGGGCATAGACGTCTTGATTAGCAAAGAGTTGGCGGTTATGACGACTATCGTGGAGGATCCTCTGACTTGCGTCGTTCGCGGCACGGGTGTCGCCGTGGAAAACTTTAAGAAATATACGGCAATTTTGGACAATCCCTTTACTCCGCGTGATATAATATTGTGAAACAATAACATGAAAGTTTTCGTCAAAGCCCTGCTTATTTTTCTGCTTCTGGGTATAATTTTTTATGACAATGCGTTTACCGCAGCATCGCTGGGATTTGCCGACCGGTTACGGGGCGCCTTTGCTTCGCCGGTTCTCCTCGTTCGTAATTTTTTCCGCAGCTCCTTTTTTGTAGAACAAATGGCTGAATTGCAAAGGGAAAATCAATCTTTGCAGGCGCAATTACTGCGTCAGACATTGGGCAGGGACAGCAACGATTATCTCTTGGCAGCCAAGGTGCACGCGATTTTCCCTTTTAGTAATAAGGGGGCTTTTACTGTAGATGTTGGTCTGTCCGAGGGAGTTTCCGAGGGCATGATAGTAGTTCTTAAGAAAGATGTTTTTGTGGGCCAGATTTCCAAGGTTGGGTTTGGCTGGAGCGAGGTCCGGACTATTTTTGATATCGGCTGGCAGATACCGGTGCGTGTCGGTTCCGAGAACACTCCGGCGCTTCTTTTGGCGGGAACTCCTCCGTTAGTTTCCATGATAGACAAGGCGCGTGTTCCTACGACGGGTGACGCTATTTTCACAGCCGGACGGGGAATCCCTTACGGATTGAAGGTTGGTAATTTAAAAAATATTCGCGAAACATCAGGTGGGACCTTTAAGGACGGTGACTTAGTTTTGCCCTATGTTTCGGGGGAATTAGAACAAGTTTTTGTAATCTTGCGATAAGATGAATTATTCACAACTATCCCGGGGAATTATTCTGCCACTTTTAACGGCCCTCGTTCTGCCTCTTGTGCAAGGGTCGCAGATTTTGCGGTTTGAAGGCGTCAATCCTAATCTGGGAGTCATCGGCTTGATGATGCTCGCGGTTATGGTTGCCGGCTATTTGCGATTTTTTATTTTTTCCGCCTTTCTAATTTTTCTTTTAAAAATAATTCCTGGTTTTGAACTGGAGTCGGCCGCGCTTCTGGGCGTCGCTCTTTTTATGAAGCTGTTCCAGGGCGTAGCCCCATGGAGCTCGTTTGCGGCCCCGGCCTTTTCCGTAATTATGGGAACAACGATTTTCTACGCGATAGGTGATTATTCTTTCATCATCGGAGAGCCGGGATTTTTTCTTAAAGAATTATTGTACAATCTCATTTTGGGTGTTTTCGCTCATTTGGGATTATCTGTCATTTATGAAGAAGCAAGATGAAGATTTAAATTTTGAGGAGGCGGTTTTTGGCGCCGTTGGGGAAGATCCCGCGTATATTGAACTGCCTTTGCACAGACAGATTTTTTTCGTTATGGCGGGAGTAGCGGCTTTCTTGGTTTTTGCGGCGCTTTTTCGTCTGCTTTCTTTAAATGTCTTGAGGGGCGATTTCTATCGCGCGCGCGCTTTAGCCAACGTTAATCGGGAGACTGTTTTGCCGGCGAAGCGGGGAATTATTTTTGACGCTTATGGCGTGTCGCTTGTGAAAAATGAACCGGTATTCAGTGTTTTTTTAGATACGCGGGAGTTTTTAAGGAAAGACGATGACTCCAAAATCAAATTAATCGATGATCTTAGGGCGATATTTAAGGAAAACAATATCGGCTCCGAGGTTGATGCTGGAGCGGTTATTGCGGAAGCCGACTGGGAGAAAAGTCCCTCTATTGCTCTTTTGCGTGGCGTAACGACAGAATTAGCCATCGCCCTTAAGGGATTGAACGACCCCTCGGTGAAGATTGAAGATGATTACAGGCGTTCTTACGAATACGGGCCTTCGTTAGCACACGTCCTTGGCTATACGGGTTTGCGTGATTTTGAGCGGACTATTGAGGGTAAAAGCGGATTAGAATCTTATTACGATATCAATTTGCGGGGCGCAGACGGCAAGTTTGTGGAGGGAAGAGATGTCTCCGGCAATATCCTTCACGGGAGAGTTCGGGAGGAGGCGGAATCCGGCAATAATCTTTATACGACAATCGACGTCCAGCTTCAGGAATATTTTTATGAGCGGATGCTCCAGGGCTTGGATGCTTTGGGGCGCACAGCCGGGGTCGGTATTATTTTAAATCCGCAAAATGGCGATGTTTTATCGCTGATTAATTTCCCGAGCTTTGACAGTAATGTTTTTACCCTGCCTGATAAAACAGAGGAAAGAAAAAAACTGCTGCGCTCGCCGCAGAAGCCGCTTTTTAACCGGGCCATCTCCGGAGTTTATAATCCGGGATCAACTATTAAACCGTTCATGGCGCTAGCCGCGCTTCGTGAGAAAATAATTGACCCCGTTTTCTCGGTTTTCTCCGACGGTATTATGGAGGTTCCTAACCCTTATAATCCCGCGGAGCCAAGTAAGTTTTTGGATTGGAAGGCTCACGGCTGGGTTAATTTGTATTCCGCGCTGGCGCGTTCTTCCAATATTTATTTTTATGAGATCGGCGGAGGTTACGGGAATTTCAAGGGTTTGGGTATCAAGCGTATACAGGAATATTTCAAAAAGTTTGGTTTTGAAGATAAAACGGGAATTGATACTGACGGCGAAGCCGTGGGGGAGTTGCTCGGTCCCGAACATAGGGAAAGCCAGGGGCGGATCTGGCGCGTCGGTGATACCTACAACGTATCTATCGGCCAGGGAGATCTTGCCGTAGTTCCATTGCGGCTTATCAGTTTCATCGGATCTTTGGGCGTCGGCGGACATGTTTTCCAGCCGCATTTTCTAAAAGAGATCAGGGACACTAAAGGCAATCTCGTCGAGCAATTTCTACCCAGGACAACTTTTGACTATTCTGATTACGGCGCGGACATCGCGGAGGTGCGGAAGGGTTTGCGGGCCGCCGTTTCCACTCCGGATGGTACGGCGCATCTTTTAAACGATCTGCCAATGGAAGTATCCGGTAAAACAGGCAGCGCCCAGATTTTAAGCAACACGAAAGTTAACGCTTTCTTTGTGGGTTACGCGCCTTCAGAAAATCCCGAAATCGCCATTTTAGTTTTGGTTGAGGATGCCCGTGAGGGGAGTTTGAATACGGTTCCTATCGCGAAAGATGTTTTGCGCTGGTATTATGAGAACCGGATGAATAAAGATGAATAAAAAAACTCGCCTAACGAATGTGTCGGCGAGCGCGCGGAATTTCCGCGCAGAAAATCAAGAGCCAAACAAGCACAAGACCGGCGCCCAGCAGGAATTGGAAGCCGGCCTGGAGCCAACCTTCAAAACAGAGACCAGCTTCTATGAGGATCATAGCGGTAACAATATTTGCCGCTCCCGTTAGGGCATATGCCGGGAAACCCCAAAAGCGTCTGGCAAATCTTCTGATATCTTTCAACAAAACAGCATAAACCATAAAGAAGAGATACCCTGTAAAAAAAGAAGTGTTGGCTATGATGTTCAGCCAATTTGGCAGATCAGGCTCCTGGGGCATAACCATCCTCCTTACAATTCACCACCGAACTACTGGCCATGTTATCATAAAAATATGAAAAAGTACATAGTCGCCAATTGGAAGATGAACCCAGTATCTTTAACGGAAGCAATAACGCTCGCGAAGGAGTCCGACGTGGATGGGCTTATTATTGCGCCGCCAACCATTTTTTTAGAAGAAGTTAAGAAGAATATTCAAAAAGCGGAGCTTGGCAGTCAGGATTTGTTCTGGGAAGAAAAAGGGGCTTTTACCGGAGAGGTTTCTGCTTCGGAATTAAAATCGCTAGGTGTCGGATATGCGATTATCGGCCACTCCGAACGGCGCAAACTGGGAGAAACTGATGAAATGGTTGCAAAAAAAATTAAAGCCGCGGCGGGTGCGGGCTTGACGCCTATTCTTTGTGTGGGCGAGTCCGCCGCGGAACGCGCGGCTGGTAAGACAGAGGAGGTTGTTGCGCGTGAATTAAAAATCAGCCTATCCTTAATTGGGAATTGGGAACCCGCTTCGCCTCGGCGAATGCGAGGCGAGTTGGAAATTGGGAATTTAATTGTAGCATACGAGCCTATCTGGGCGATTGGCACCGGCACACCCGACACTCCGCAAGATATGATAAATATGGTAAAATATATAAAGAAGATACTGAAAGAATTTCCAATTTCCAATTTCCAATTTCCAATTATTTACGGAGGTTCGGTAACCTCCCAAAATGCCCAAGATTTTCTGCAACACAAAGAGATTGAGGGAGTTTTAGTGGGTGGAGCCAGCTTGAAATCGGAAGAAATTAAAAAAATAGTCGCCATAGCGCGAGAAAGATAAAATTATTAATATGAAAGAAAAAAAGTTTCTTTTTATAACATCGGGAGTAGTGCTCATTCTAATCGGTTTGTTGTCTATTACAGCCACATGGTATCTCAAAAAGAGTGCCTGGGCCTTGAGCTCTAATCGCACGATCACCGTGGGTGCCGAGGGTAAGTCGCAACTAGCTCCGGATGTGGCGCGCGTGTCTTTTGCCGCTGTAACCGAGGGCGATGTCGCTTCTAAAATTCAGGAACAGAATGGCAAGATTATCGCCGCCGCCATTGAATACGTCAAGAAATTAGGAGTGGAAGCCAAGGATATTCAGACCACGGGCTATAATCTTTCCCCGCGGTATGAGTATGACGAGAAAAAGAGGAAAACTTTTATCTCCGGTTACACAATAACAGAAACTGTTTCTCTGCGGTTAACTGATTTTACGAAGATTGGTACGCTTATTGGCGGACTTCCTTCGGTAGGTATTAACCAGATCAACTCCGTTAGTTTTGAGGTGTCTGACGCTGATAAAAATCTTGGATCGGCACGGGAAGAAGCATTTAAAAAGGCCTATGCCAAAGCCGCGGCTATGGCAAGGCAGAATAAGACCAGATTGGGACGGGTGGTTACCTTTTCCGAGAGCCAGGGCGGCGGTTTTACTCCTAGATATTTTGCGGCAGAAAGTCTCGGCAAGGGCGGAGCGGATATGATGGCGGCCGCAATTGAGCCGGGAAGCGAGGAGATTTCGGTAAGCGTCTCCGTCACTTACGAATTAAAATAGTTTAATAAAAAATCAACCCGCTCTACGAGGTTGATTTTTTATTATGGTTGTGTTATTTTCTAAGTCGTCCCCTAGAGAGGAGGGTCTATATGATCGTTGAAATGCCCGCGGGAACGGAAGTAAATACAAGAGCAGAATGTTGGACCGAGTTTTTGAAGGATAATTTTGATATCGTGGTGCCCCTACCTCCCGAGTGTCATGCTCGATCTGGTCATTGGCTCATTTGTGAGCCATCGCAGTTGCGGATGGAGACAATCGTTTGCGCTCTGGAGAAGCTGGGCGTGAAGGTGGCTCAATCGTGGTCAGATCTGGATAAGATGGATAAAGTAGTTTCACTCCCGTCATGGTTGGTGACGAACAAAGAAGCCATGGGGATAAGAGATGTTCTGCGCGAGGATGAGGCGCGAACAGAAGTTTGCGATTGGTACGAAGTAGAAGCATTGACGGATGCAACGGAGAGTAAAGATGAGGTGTTGCGGCGGAAATCCGCTTCCGATTTGAGGCGGTTCGCTGTTCCTTGCCTCAATCTGAGGGGATATCTTCTACTCTGGCTTTTCATGCGCCGGATGCATCTGGCGCATCTGGACGGAGTTAGCGAGACGCTCTGTGTCGCGCCGCAAGACCATTTTGGTTTTTGCGCCGCCGTGGGATGGCATCATGCGTTCCTCGAAAGCCAGCTCCGAATTCGTCGTTTTCATTACCTCCAACCCGATGGTCGAGTCCGCGCCCGCCGGATTTTTCTTCATCGTTAGTTTGACAGGTTTCCGTCGCCTCGCGCGACGGTTTTTTATTGGAACAGGAAGATGAGTTTGGTCGTCAGTTTGACGATTGCTTATGCTCCGGATGGTAGACGTGCACTTTAGGGGATTTTTAAATATACTATAATTATTACCAACTAAATTTATTATTAAATAAATTACAACCATGTCCCAAGAGTCGTATAAGAAAATATTGGAAATCAGTTTTGTGCTCTTTGTCGGTGTAATCGTCGGAGCGCAAATATTATCAAACTCCGGCACCGTGAACGCCATTACGCCCATACCCCTCCCATACTCGGAAGATTATGAATCTACCGCTACGGGTTCGTTGCCGAGTTCCCATGAACTTATTTCCGGCACCGCCTCGGTTGAGACGGGGACCCAGGCCAATGGCACGCCCGGGAAGATGATTAAGGCCTTGAGCGGCAGCTTGATCCGTCTTACCGGATTAGGAGATGTTGCCGATCTTAGTATGAGTTTTGACGTTAATGATGAGTACGAGAGCGCTATTTTTGGCGTTCGTATGTCGCCCAACGGCGACAATGGTTACTTGTATTATTACGAACCTTATTCAGCAGTTATCGTCATTTATCGCGTAGATGCCGGAACAAGGACTGAATTAACTAGAACCCAAGTTAGAAGCGGAGGAATTTGGTTCAGGCCGATTTTTGAAGTTCGAGGGAACGAGCTTCGGGCGGCAATTGTAGCTCATAATGGTATTGTTGGCGGTGAAGCAATTATTAAAGACGATACCTATATGACAGGGAGTATCTTCATGGGTAAAGATATCGGGCGCGGCGGAAAGGCGGCTCATATAGACAATCTTTTAATAGAGATTCCGTCTCCGCTCGTCGTCCAACCGGTTGCGTCAACGCCATTTTTCGCAACTCTTGAATCAACTGAGCTCGCGGTCATCGATGGTATCACACAGCATCCTAACCTGGACTTGGTAAGTGGCGGGAGTAATATTTTTACTACTACCCAGAAAGATGGTTTGTTGGGAAACACATTGTCGGTAGGCGGCGGTTCTCGCGAGGCGGTTAGAATATCTGCTCCGGCTGATGTCGTAGCATCTGCTGATATATACGACGGTTCGCAGGGCGGTATGATTGGAGTCAGACTCTCGCCTGATGGGAAAAACGGTTATGGTGTTTTCTATCACACATCATTCCCGGCTCTCCAGATAGTGAAGTTAACCGACGGGGTGCGAACAGTTTTGGGTCAAGCGCCATTTGTCGTGCCGGCTAATGGTTGGAATAGAATCACGATAATTGCGCAGGGATCTTCTCTCACCGCTAAGACCGAAGATGGTGCCGAGGTTTCGGCAATTGATAGCTCATATACGGATGGAGGTATCGCTTTAATGAAAGAGTCGGGGTGGGGCAGCGACGTGGCGCGTTTTGATAATATTTCTATTCAAGAATTTGACAACGATAATGATGGCGTAGCCGATTCGGCGGATAGCTGCCCGAATACTTTAGTGGATGTCGATCCGGAGGTGAATCATTATGGTTGGGTTGGCGGAGCATATTTTAAGACCCGTAATTCTAAAACTAAGCTCTTGGTTGATAGCAGCTATTCAATGATCGCGACAAGGGGCTGTTCATGTGCTCAAATTATGACATTAAAATCAGGAGGAGATTCGAGTGGGGGCTGCAGCAAGGGGACGATGGATAACTTCGTTAATTAGCCCCTCCTTGATTTATTAATGGTAGTATGCTATTCTGAATTCAGAATGAGTGCAGTATTCCCGAGCGGCAACGTTTAGGAATGCCACGACTTACTTCTATTTGTGGCTAAATCCCTCGCTTTGCGGGGGATTTGGTTTTTAAGTTGCCGAAAAAAATAGAAGCATTATACTTATTGCATAACCGCTTTCTTGGTTTCAGAATTGGCCGCGAGTAAGCACTTCGAATAAGCTATAGATTTTTTTGTGGGTTGTAAGGAGAGCACTCGTTTAACACAAATAGAAAAGGAGGTCACCACTTACAACCCACAAAGAAATTTATCTGCGGCCAATTTTGTAGCCGAGGAAGCGGTTTTGCCGGTTAACATGCTACAATCCAATGTTAAATTAAGCCAATTCAGTAATTATAAAATCGGAGGCAATGCCGGATATTTTTTTGAGGCGAAGAATACAGAAGAGATTATCAGCGCCCTCGCTTATTGGCGGTCAAAATCTTTAGCTGGGTTTGGTAAGCGCGTTTCTTCAAAAAACCTTTTTATTCTCGGAGGTGGCACAAATATCTTAGTTGATGACAAGGGATTTAATGGCTTAGTTCTTAAGCCCGGGCTTGTTTCTCTATCGGCGGAAGATTGTTTGATAAAGGCGGGATCCGGCGTAGCGATGAAAGACCTCCTTGATTTCGCAGCGGAGCGCGGGCTTTCCGGACTGGAATGGGCGGGCGGATTACCCGGAACTTTAGGGGGTGCGATTCGCGGCAACGCCGGGGCTTTCAGTGGGGAGATTAAAGATTCTGTTTTTGAGGTAACAAGCTTGGATATCTCCCGAAAAACACCTAGGGTTATCGAAAGATTGGCCAATGAATGCGGATTTGGTTATAGAACCAGCATTTTTAAAGAACACAACGGGAAAGAAATAATTTTGGAGGCATCGTTGGCTCTGAAAAAAGGCGATCCCAAAGTCATTAAGGCAGCGGCTGATGAAAAAATAGCTTTTCGCAACGCCCGTCATCCTATGGATTACCCCAGCATCGGCAGTATTTTTAAAAATGTTGATTTGCGGCTTATTCCGAAACGCCGACATAAAGAATTTGAGGATAAGGTGAAGGCAGACCCTTTTCCGGTCGTTCCCGTCGCCTATCTTTTAGCTGAGTCGGGTCTTAGAGGTGTAAGCTTCGGAGGAGCGATGATTTCACCCAAGCACCCCAACTTTATTGTGAATGTTCTCGCGGCTTCTTCAAATGACGTCAAGGCGCTGATTAAATTAGCTAAAGCTACCATTAAAGAAAGGTTTGATATAGGATTAGAAGAAGAAATAATATACTTGTAATATGCGCACAAACATTAAATACACTAATTTAGACTCTACGCCCGCGATGGAGGAGTATGTAATGATGAAAATCGGTTCTCTGGATAAGTTTATCGGATCAATGCACGGAGCCGAGGCCTTAGAGGCATATGTGGAGATAGCGAGAACTAGCAAGCATCATCAAAAAGGTGATGTTTTTCGTGCCGAGTGTAATTTAGAGCTTCCCGGAAAACTTTTGCGCGCGGAGTATGAGGACTGGGATGCGCGTCGGGCGGTAGATGAGGTGCGGAAAATTATGGAAATGGAAATTAGGAAATATAAGGAAATTGTGCGAGCGCAGGACTCCGGTGGCGCAAAAGAAGCGCGCGAATTGCGTGGGAAGTAGCGCGGTGGTAGAATATAGCCACTATGAACTTATTTGGCTTTTTCGGGCCGGAAAGGAAATTAAGAAAAATCGTTGCCGGTATCAACGCCCTAGAGGGGGAAATTTCCGCGCTTGGCGACGAGTTTTTGCTGAACGAAAGCCGTAAACTTCAAGAACGCGCCAAATCCGGCGAGGATTTGAACGTTCTTCTAGCGCGCGCTTTTGCGCTTATCCGCGAGGCGGCAAAGCGTCGCCTCGGACAGCGTCATTACGACGAACAGCTGATGGGGGGTATTGCCCTTGCGAATGGCAAGATAGCGGAAATGCGCACCGGAGAGGGAAAGACACTGGCGGCAACCGCCCCGGTTTATTTAAATGCTCTGCATAAAAAGGGCGCGCATGTTGTAACGGTTAACGAATATTTGGCAAAACGCGATGCGGTGTGGATGGGGCAGATTTACCACGCGCTGGGTATGAGAGTTGCTTGTTTGGTTCATGAGGGCGCGCTTCTTTATGACCCCGATTTTTATCCCGTGAAAGATCCACAAGCCGAGTCAGCGCTTCTGGATAAAGAACGCGATACTACCGGAAGTTTCGTCGTGCAGGAGGCGTATCTTCGTCCCATCTCGCGGCGCGAGGCATATATGGCGGATATTACCTATGGCACCAATCATGAGTTTGGCTTTGATTATTTACGGGATAATTTGGCGTATAAGCCGGAAGATCAAGTCCAGCGGGGATGGAGCTATGCCTTGATCGACGAAGTGGACAGTATTTTAATTGATGAAGCGCGTACGCCGCTTATTATTTCCGCGCCCGATGCCGAGTCCAGCGATTTTTATAAAACTTTCGCGCGTATCGCTTCTCGTTTGGAAAAAGGAGCGGATTATATTGTAGATGAAAAACGTCACTCGGCGGATATTACGGATGGGGGCATCACGAAAGTGGAGAGGGAATTGAATCTTAAAAATCTTTATGGTCCGGAGAACAGCCGTCTTACCCACTATCTTCAGGAGTCGCTTAAGGCATATGGATTATACGCAAAGGACAAGGATTATGTGGTTAAGGACGGCGAGATTATTATTGTTGATCAGTTCACGGGGCGGTTGATGCACGGGCGGCGCTACTCCGGCGGTCTGCATCAGGCGATAGAAGCGAAGGAGGGCGTGGCGGTGCAGAAAGAATCGCGGACATACGCGCAGATTTCTATTCAAAACTATTTCCGGCTTTATAAAAAACTAGGGGGCATGACCGGCACGGCGCAAACATCAGCCGAGGAGTTTGATAAGGTTTATAAACTTGATGTCGTTACCATTCCCACGCATAGTCCGATGGTACGCAAAGACGCGCCGGATTTGATCTATAAAACCGCGGCGGCAAAATACATAGCGATAGCGGAGGATATTAAAGAAAGGCATAAAAAAGGCCAGCCGGTTTTGCTCGGCACCGTATCTATTGAAAAAAACGAACTGGTTTCCAAGCTTTTGCGGCAAGCCGGTGTGCCGCACGAAATGCTTAATGCAAAAAATCACGAACGCGAGGGCGCGATCATTGCCCAAGCCGGAAAACCAGGCGCAGTGACGGTCGCGACCAACATGGCTGGTCGTGGTGTAGATATTATTTTAGGCGGCAATCCACCAAATAAAGCGGAAAGCGAAAAGGTGAAAGCGACGGGGGGACTGCATGTCATCGGCACGGAGCGGCACGAAGCGCGCCGCATTGATAACCAGCTAAGAGGCCGCGCGGGACGTCAGGGAGACATGGGCTCTTCCCAGTTTTTTCTTTCGGTGGAGGATGATTTGATGCGTGTTTTCGGCGGAGATCGTCTAAAAAACCTAATGGCACGGCTGGATGTGCCCGAAGATATGCCGATTAGTTCGCGTATAGTTTCTCGCGCCATCAGCGAGGCGCAGAGCCGGGTGGAGGGCTTTCATTTTGACGCTAGAAAACATTTACTGGAATATGACGATGTTTTAAATCGCCAGCGTTTGACTATTTATAAAAAACGCCAGGAACTTCTCGCGTCCTTAGCACACCCCCAGATTTTAGCCTTCTTAGATATGTTGTGGATGAATCATTTGACTGATATGGAGGCGCTCTCTGACGCCGTGCGGCTTCGCGCCTACGGCCAGCATGATCCGCTTGCCGAATATAAACGGGAGGGTCACCAGATGTTTCAGGCGCTTCTCGCCAGTTTTGAGCAATGGTATACGGAGAATAAAGACAAATTTGCCGTCAGTCATCCTGAGCGCGGCGAAGGATCTCGTTCCGCTATTACCAACGGAAACCCAAATTCCAAAATTAGAAATTTGAAATTGGATATTGGAAATTCCCAACCAAAGGTTGGCCGTAACGACCCGTGTCCGTGCGGAGCGAAAAAGGAAGACGGAACGCCGGTAAAGTATAAACATTGTCATGGGAAATAAATTATGATCGGAGAAATAAAACACACACCGGAAAATAGATTGACTCCCGAGGATTTGAAGAAATTGCGGGCGACGTCGGAAGTCCATCCGGTTAGCGATGTGAAAGAAGCGCAAAAACTCAAGAAAGTTAAAGATCGTAAAGAAGAAGGCAAGGGGGATATTATTGATATTCAAGCCTAAACCGGCACGCTTCTTTATGAGACCAATCTATTGGGGAATTATATTTTTTATAATCGGAGCTCTGGGATGGGTTACATCCGTCGTGTTTGCCGTGGTCACACTTGGTAAATTTAAATTACTGGCTAATATCTTTGGCTACATATTCTTAACCAGTTTGCCCGCGGCTTTGTTGGGGGAGCTTGTGGGGTGGATAGCAAAGAGGAGGAAATAAAAAAGCTGTAAGTGCCAAGATGATAGAGAACTATAAGAAAAAAATATTTTATATATAATGGCATTTTTTAATGCAAGCGATATTTAAAAAATTTAAATCTCTAGACATTTAAATATTTAAAGATTTAAATACAGGATATGGCCACCGTCGAAAAATTTGAAGATTTATTTTGCTGGCAGAGAGCCAGAGAGCTCACTAAGTATGTATATCAGGCATTTAGAAGTTGCGGAGATCCCGGTTTCAAGGATCAGATTCAGCGCGCCTCCGTATCTGTAATGAGTAATATCGCGGAGGGTTTTGAGCGCGGCACGCAGGCCGAATTTGTTAATTATCTTTTTATTGCCAAGGGTTCGGCGGGGGAGGTGCGTTCGCAATTATATGCCGCTTTTGATATAAATTACTTAAATATTGAAAGATTTAAATATTTAAATAATCTTGCGGTTGAATGTTCTCGCCTCATTCAGAGTTTTGCAACTAAACTAAAAATGGAAGACAGGCGCGGTTCGCAGTTTAAAAAAGTTTATAAAAAAGAAGAAACACCGGAAGAATTTCTGAAAAAATACGCCCCCGAACATTACGAAAAGATTTATGGCGGTAAAGTTTAACAACATGCTTAAACCGGGAAAATACAGGCATTACAAAGGCAAGGAATACGAAGTGATCGGCACCGCAAAGCACAGCGAAACCCTGGAAGAAATGGTGGTTTATAAAGCTCTTTATGGCGAGGGACAAATTTGGGTGCGGCCGGCCGCGATGTTTCTTGAAGAAGTTCAGAAGGACGGTTATCGCGGCCCGAGATTTATTTGGATAGGGGACGGGGAATAATAATTTACAACTATGGCTCAGAATTTCGAAAAAAAGATCCATCAGCAAATCGCTAATTTCGTATACGAAACAAGCATTCACAGCAAAACACCGCGTTCCGGATTTTGGTTTTTAGGAAGCGGAGAGCAATCGGTGGCGGAGCATTTGTTCCACACGGCGATGATTGCCTATGCTCTTGCATATCTAGAGCCGAAAGCGGATAAGCATAAAGTGATACTTATGGCTCTCGTTCACGACTTGGGCGAGGGTAGAACCTCCGATCATAATTATGTCCATCAGCGTTATGGCCGCCTGGCCGAAAGTGAAGCAGTGGCGGATATTTCCCGGAGTGTTCCTTTTGGCACGGAAATATTGGAGCTTTTCAAGGAGGAGCAGGAGCGTAAGACGCTGGAAGCGATGCTTGTTAAGGACGCCGATCAGCTGGAGTGGCTAGTTTCTTTGCGTGGCGAGGAGGAGAAGGGTAACACCAAGGCCGACGGGTGGATAAAGACAGCCGCGAAACGGTTAAAGACAAAAGCTGGAAAAAATTGGCTCAAGTTTTGATAAAAACGCCGGTTGATGCCTGGTGGTGCAACTTGAAAGATCCGTGGTTTGTGAGCAGAAAAGAAAAAGACCGGAAGTGGGAAAAGAAATAAAAAAAGTCGCTCGTTGTGAGCGACGGGGCTAGGTTTTTGGTTTCCAGAGGGCGCAGCGCGTGATCATCATGGCGATATTGTCACGAACGCAAAGAGGATAGAGAATAGAGGCAATCTGACAGTTAGTTACCTCTCCGGGTTTGAGATTGTTGCAATTCGTACAAAGACATTCTTCGCGGCGCATGGGCTCCATAGTCGGATTTACCCAAACATCAACACCGTAGTGTTCCTCCTGTTTCGGACTTTCTTTCATACAGCCCCTCTCTAGTAGGGTTTGGGATTTCCATCGGCGTCGCGGATCATATCTGTGGTCTCCGCGACGTTTAGGATATTCCACCACGTGAAGTTATATACCGGAGCGATCAGCCCCTCCGGCGATATCTGCCAGATGGGGGCGTTGCGCTCGGCGAGCTTCCTCGCTTCTTGAAATGTTCCCGCGCCCCAAGATCCCGAGCGGAAGGGGAGGAATATGCCGCCATTGCAATATGGCAGAACCTTCTCGTAAAAGTATTGCATGCCGTTGCCGTATTCCTTTTTATATCGAGCGTATCCTCCGGCGTGATCTTCTTGATTCGGATTTTCTATGATAGAACCAAGAAAAGACTCGGTGATTTTTTTGAGCAGGAACTGCTCCAGATCCGTATTGTAAGTATTCACAGGATGGCCAAAGTAGATGCGCGAAAGAATCACGGGGTAATCTTTTCTTCTAAGGGTGACGCAGTCGTAATATCCACCATCAGCGCCCTCTTTGGGTTCAACTACGGCAATAACCTCCGTTATCAGTTGATTATTGTTATAAATCTTTACCCCAGCGGGTTCTCTGCAACATCCCGATTCCGACTTGATTTCTATTCGGATTGCCATAGACCCCCCTTAGTTTGGACTGGTAGGAACTACGACCATTATGTCAGATGCTTTAACCAGAGTCAACGGACGTCGTCAAGTGTGGAAAAATAATTATAAGATGTTAATATTTTGATATATATGAAACGGATATTGATTGCCGAGGATGAAAGTTTTTTAGCCAAGGCTCTTAAGGACAATTTGAAAGCGGAGGGTTATGCCGTAGATATTGTTCCTGACGGTGATGGGGCGATAAATTATTTACGTACAAAAAAAGTGGATATTATTTTGCTTGATTTGTTAATGCCCAAAAGGGACGGATTTTTTGTTTTGGAAGAGATTAAAAAGAATCCCGAATGTAGGAATATCCCCGTTATCGTGCTCTCTAATCTGGGAGGGGATACGGAAATTAAGCGCGCGTTGGAGATGGGCGCGGTGGAATATTTTGTGAAATCACAGCACCCCATTAGCGAAGTAGTGGAGAAGGTTAAGAAAATCAGCGAAGGGCTCCGATAAATTTTGGGAATAGTTATGCACAGATGCGGTCATTGCGTGTTTAAAGCATAAGCGTAAAATTATAAATATATAAAAGTCATTTTAATAAAATAATAAAAATTAAATATAAATCATGAACGGAGGAATGTGGGAAGCAAAAAAACTTTTTTCGCCGGTTGTTGTAGTGGCGGTTCTTTTTTTGGCGATAGTTTATTTGTCGGCCAATTTTTTAACCCCCGGCAAGGCCGCGGCCATTACTGACTTTGATTACACGCCACCGACTGCTGTCGTTGGTACTTTTGTTACCGGCACAAACACTAAGATAGCTACATTTACCGCTATCACCGAGATTACAGAAGCTAGTACAATTATCCTCACTCTTCCTTTGAATACGACTCTGGCTGGTATTGTGAATACCGACTTCGCTATCGTTCAGGCGACGACTACGACGGGTGTCGCCGGCGCTACTACGAGTCCTACCGCCATCGCTTTCAATGACAGTAACGACTCCATCACTTTCACGGTCGCTTCCTCTACCCGTGCCAACGGCGGCACTGGCAACGGCAAGGGTCTTGTTACGATCGTGCTTACGTCCACCGCTGCTGGCACCGAAATCCGACACCCGACGACAGCAACGACGACCGCTACCTCCAGCGTTGTTACTTCCGTTGGTGACTCGGCGACACAGACAGGCCTTTCTTTTACGCACGATGTCGCTAATCAATTTGTTATCACTAACCCGACCGATGGCACAGTGGATGCGGCTGTTACGGTAACAGTCCAGCTTTTAGATCAGTTCCTCAACCGTATCACAAGCGGAGCCGATATGAGCAAGGATGTCGCTATTGTGGCGAGTGGTTCGACTACCGGAGAGGGAACTGTTGATATCGTCGCCGGTGTGGGTACAAAAGCTCTCTCCGATCGTGTAGCAGAAACCGTAGATCTTACCCTTGACGACGTTGATGATAACGCTTTTGCGACTACCAGCGTTCAGAATCTTATCTTTGCTCATGGTGTATCTACTGATATTGCGGTAGTCACCCAGCCGTCGGAAACTCTTCCGTCTACATCTATGTCCCCGAGTGTCGTTTTGAGAATTACTGATCAATACCTGAATACTAATACCGACGAAGTAAGTAACGTTACTGTTGTTATCGGCACCAACCCCGCAGGCGGAGCTTTGACAGGTACTTTAACGCGTGCAGCGGTAGCCGGTGTGGCAACATTTAACGATTTGAAGGTAGATACTGCAGGTACGGGATACACATTTGTCGGTTCCGCTACGGGAGTTACGAGTACGACAACGTCCGCGTTCAATATCTCAGCTACTGCGAGCGGCGCCACATATTCAAGAAGCAGCGCTCCTCTGGCTAGCCCCGAGCTTTTAGTGGTTCCTTCGGAGTTTGTAGAGGCCACAACAACAGCCACAACAACGGCTACGACGGCGGCTACACCGGAACCCCCCGCGGTGGTAGTGGGAGGAACATCCCCGGAGACTCCTGCCAGCAAAGTAATGGAGGTTGTAGGAAGTAAAATTTTAGTTGCCGGTTGGACTGCCGACGATACACTAGAGGCATCACGGGAATTGATCGCTTTCTTGCAAAGCACTGATGGTCTTAATACCCTTATTGATTCCCAGATTGATTTTGGGAACTACGATTCTGCTTATGATCTTTCATATGGTGATAGCGGAGAAAGAGTTAAGGAATTACAGGCATTCTTAATTTCTTATAACTCCGGTCCAGAGGCGATGACGCTTAAAGCCGTTGGCCCCACAGGATACTTTGGTCCTTTGACTAGAGCTGCGCTTGCTGAATATCAGCTGAAGAATAAGATATATCCGGCCGCTGGCTATCTTGGTCCAAAGACGATGAGGCAACTGAAAATCTGGTTAGGTAGGTAAGATGCACAAAACCACCTCGCTTAGGGGTGGTTTTGTCATTTGCGCCTAAGAAGGGGTTTTAATTGGGGCGAATCTGGCTTAGAATAGTTGTATATGAAATTAAAAGTTCCCGCGGAAATAGAAGAGATAGCCGAGAAACTGCAAAAGCAAGGTTATTCGGCTTATCTTGTGGGCGGTTGTATCCGCGATCTTTTGTTAAAGAATGAACCGAAAGATTGGGATATTACTACTGACGCGCGTCCGGAGGAAATCCAAAAACTTTTCCCCGAGAGTGTTTATGAAAATGATTTCGGCACAGTGGGAGTTAAAACGGGATCAGAAACGCCGTCTCTCCGGATTGTGGAGATAACAACTTTCCGATTGGAGGGGAGGTATACCGACAAGAGGCATCCTGACGAAATAAAATTTGCAAAAACCGTGGAAGAGGACCTGTCGCGCCGTGATTTTACGGTAAACGCGCTGGCCTTTGATCTGAATAAAGAAATAATCATTGATCCTTTTTCAGGAAAGGAAGATTTAGAAAATAAAATTATTCGCGCGGTGGGAGACCCCGTTACCCGTTTTAATGAAGACGCTCTGCGCCTGCTCCGCGCCGTGCGTTTTTCAGCACAGCTTGGTTTTAAGGTGGAGGATAATACCGCGGAAGCATTAAAACGCGGGGCGCATCTTTTGGAGATCGTTTCCAACGAGCGGATTCGCGATGAGTTTATGAAACTAATTATGACACCGCGGGCGGCGGAGGGGATAGAGGCATTAGTGGGTACAGGACTTATGAGGTTTATCGTGCCGGAGATTTTAGAGGGTGTGGGTATCGCTCAAAACAAGCACCATATTTACACGGTTTACGAGCATAATCTTAAAGCTTTGGAATACGCTGTTAAGAAAAATTACTCTTTAGGGGTGCGCTTGGCCTCTTTTTTCCACGATGTAGGGAAGCCGCGCACGAAACGTGGCGAGGGCCCCGACGCAACTTTCCATGGGCACGAGGTGGTGGGCGCCAAGATGGTTTTGAAAATTATGGATAAGCTGCGCTTTCCGAAAGAAGTTATTGAATATGTCGCGCATCTGGTGCGCTGGCATATGTTTTATTACAATGTCGGCGAGGTAAGCGAGGCGGGGGTGCGCCGGTTTTTGCGTCGCATCGGGACCGAGTGTCTGGACGATCTTTTGAGAGTTCGCGAGGCGGATCGCATCGGAAGTGGCGTTCCCAAAGCCGTGCCTTACAAACTGCGCCACCTGATGTTTATGATAGATAAAGTTAAGCGCGACCCGATCAGCCCTAAAGCGCTAAAGATTGACGGAAATGAAGTTATGAAAATATTGGGCGTGGAACCCGGGCCGCGGATCGGGCATATTTTGGCGTTGCTTTTAGAGGAGGTTATCGAAAAACCAGAGTTAAACGACAGAGAAATTTTAATTACTCGCTTGCAGGAATTAAATAAGATGACGGACGCCGAACTTGCGGGACTGCGTAAAAAAGCCGAGGCGGTGAAAGACGAATTTGAAGCGGCGGCAGAGAAGGAGATAAAAAGGAAACACAAGGTTCAGTAGAGTTGAGATTTTATGGTGATTCTTCTATTATAACTATCAATCTTTGAAAATCTAGGCGGGAGGCGGGTATGGCTGAAGATTGGGCGGTAAATCCGGTAGAAGAACCGATTCGCCTGCCTGGTAGTCCCTTTTGGAATGTCTTCAGGCGTTTCGGCCGTGACGAAACGATAGCTCTCGTTATCAATGTCTGCGGTACCGCCGTCATGAGCTGTTTCACAACGTCCATTTTTTTACTTTCCATCGCCGGCCCCATCGTGGAGAAGATTGGTTTTTTTCCGGCGCACTTTTACGAGGCGTTTACTGTCTACAAGACAACTCCCCGGGAGCGGAGAAAAAAACTTCGGATTTATTTTGGGAAGGCCTGCAAAAACGGAGCGGTAAGTCTCACGGAAGATATCTTAATTCACGATCCTCTTTACGTTTTACTCTTTGCGCTTGTTTTGGCCTACCCGGGCGTGCCGCCTTGGCTTCTCGCAGGCTTCAGTTTTGTTGTTGCCATGGTTGCCGTGACTTTTTTGGAGGTCGCCTTTGTTGAAGCGGGATACCGATTTTTCCAAAGACGTTTGCGGAGATGTGGTTTTGAATTGGAGTCCTATTATGAATCGCGTTTTTTGGTGAAGGCGGATAACGAAGAAATGGGGCGGCTGGTGCAGAAATTGAGCGCTGAATTTCATTTAAGCTTTATCGAAGACAAGTCTTACCAAGATTTGTATTTTGAGCATAAGCTTATTGGTTATTCCGGGCGCCGTCCGGTTCTACGTTTGCGAGAGAGGACTTTGGGGCCGTCTGATGTAAGGTGGATCAATAGTCATCCCGAGAGAGACGCGGAACAGTTCCTGCGTACGGCACAGATTGTTTATAGCCGCGCCAACGAAGCGAACAGAAATCATTTGGATCAGTATCGATTTTTCGTGATTCGCAAGGAGAAGTTCTATCTTTTACTTAATGCGCCGATGCCGGACGCGATTGAGGGCGTTAGCGGTTGCGACTTGAGGAAAGTAGCACGAAGCGGTACGGCAATTAAGGAGGTGCGCTTTCGAAGAACTGTTTTGAAAAACGGGGAAGTGGATCTGGTTGTGGCGATAGATCGTTCGCGGAAAAACAATTTTTGCCTCGTAGAGCTTAAGACATTTAAAGACATCACCCTGCTTTTGAGGGTCATGCGACTGATTATGTTGGAGTCTTCGGCTGTGCAGATGACCGCGCAGAAACTGGATTGGGATTTTTAGAGTTTAGGAATTACAAAAGAGGTGGGGAGATAACATGAAGATCAACAGGGAGGCGGCTTGGGTTGGTATGGTTTTGAGATGTGACTGTGGATGCGAATTTCAACTGGAAAAGGAAGACAGAAGGAGAATCCGTCATTATTGGCATCCCGGACAAACAAATGAGGGGTATTATTATGTAGGGTGCCCGCAATGCAGGAAAAGAGTTAAGCTCGAGGGCATAAGAGCAATCTGAAAATCTCCCGCCACGGCAATGGCGGGCTTTCTTTTTCTCATAAATTACCCTATATTTAAGTGGTCTTACGGGGAGTAGTATACTCGCCTCGCTGAAGCTTGAGCGAAGCGGGTCGGCAGTATCCCGTTAGAGATATTCCGGGCTGTAGTATATCGGCAGTACACACGCTTCGGGTGCGTGAAGGCTGGGTTCGATTCCCAGCAGCCCGACAATTAATGTGAAGCGTTATTATATTTGACTATATATGCATCATTTTTTTATACCGCCTCAAGATATCCAGGGACGCATTGCAAAAATATCCGATCTTGAAACTATCAAGCAAATTTCCCGGGTCCTTCGGCTTGTTTCCGGCGAGGAGATTTTGCTTTTAGACGGCGATGGCTTGGAGTACGTCTCCCGTATTATTAAAGTCAACAGCCGTGAATGTTCTGCTGAGATTTTAAAACGTCAGATGAATATGAACGAGCCGGAACTAAAAATCGCCATTTTTCAGGCGTTGATCAAGAAAGATAATATGGAGTGGGTTGTGCAGAAGGGGACGGAAGTGGGCGCTTCGGTTTTTGTGCCGGTTCTGGCTGAACGGAGTGAAAAAAAAGGTTTTAACCCGGAGCGCGCGCAAAAGATTTTAAAGGAAGCTTCAGAGCAGTCCCATCGCGGTATTATTCCATCGCTTTCCGAGCCGCAGGACTTCTTGCATATTTTAAAAGCGGTTGCCACAAGCGATATCCCGACGATGTTTCTGCATACCGAGGGCGAACCGATTAAGAATTTTTCTTCCAATAAGCATCTTTATGCTCTGAATATATTTGTGGGTCCCGAGGGTGGGTGGAGTGAGGCCGAACTGGAGGCGGTTCGTTTGGCGATCCGCTCGGGCGCGCCTATTGAGATGGTCAATCTGGGTTCGCGCGTCCTGCGCGCCGAGACGGCGGGGCTTCTTGCGGCGGGAATAATGTTGAATAGGTAAGTAAAAAATCCCCGACTAGGCTTTGTCGGGGTTCAGGGCATCAAGTACCTCTATTTTGTCATTATCAGAACCGGTGAGGACTATAACCTTGTGGGGTATTTCGGGGGGCAACCAGAAATTTTTTTGGCTGGCCATAATCGCTTCGTGTTCGTCGCGAGTGATATCGCCTCGTTTGCTGATGTTTTGTGCGAGAAGCGCTTCCGAGGCATGCATGACGATAAAGCGCAGGTTTATCTCATGGCGACACTCGGCATAAAGCGTCAGCGCGCCCGCGGGCGTGAGAGCTATGATTCCGCTTTGGTTTTTCAAGACAGCCTTGATCTCGTCAAGCGAACAGCCCCAATAGAAGCCGTTATGGTGTTCGTGCTCCAGGAAGAAGAAATTTGCCAGCCCTTCGCGGAATTCCTCGTCGCTCAAGAAGAAGTAGGATTCCACGTCGGCGGAATTTCTCTGCATGCGCGTGGTAAAAGTTTTGACGCGATGGATACGTCCCTGATAATAGTTAAGAGCTTTTTGAGACCAGTGTGTTTTACCGACTCCCTTTGGTCCCACAAAGACATAAAGCTTATGGGCTCCCCGGATTTCCGCGAGCACATCGCCGAACTCATCCTTTAGATTGTCGTAGTATTTTTCCCATTCCGGATCAAAATCCACAAAGACGCGGAATTCTCCCTCCCTGTCTAGCCAGTGGCGCGTCTCTTTCATCACGCCCTCGGCAATGCCGAGAATTCCCATGTCATCGCAGCTGTCTAGGATGCCGATGTCAAATTTGAGAGTGCGTGCGCGGCCGATACGCGGGTTACCCTCGGAGTCTTCATAACCCAGAGCGTCAAAAGGAACTGTGGGAGCGTATCCCTTCTTTCTCATCAGGACCTTTGCTTCCTCCCCGCGCTTTCTAAGACGCGTAGGCAGGGCGCAATAGATGATTTTTCCACGACTGCCGAAGTTCATCACCCTCCCCCCAAATCAAAGAGCTTTGAAGTTAGATTATCAGATTATTCATTTATAGCCAACGGTTTTATCCTTTGTTTGACATCGTTAAGTAAAAGTATTATTTTTCAAGGGGTTCATCGCCACCATTAGTTTAGTCGGGAGGTGTTGTGTGGGCATGAAGGAAAATTATGGTATTCATCGCGTCATTGCGCCATACGGTTCCGTGCCCCAGGCGGCGAGATTGTTGAATAACGCCCCCCGTCTTTTGAATCAGAAGGAAGTTTTGATTGATGTTCATACGCTCCAGCTGGACTCCACGAGCATGCGTGATCTGCGGACATATCGCGGCTATGATGACGGTGTGCGAGATGAGATTTTGAAGATAGTGGAAAAAAGCGGGAAGATGCAGAATCCCCGCACCGGATCGGGCGGGGTGTTTGTGGGGAAAGTAAGGGAGATTGGTAGCGAACGCGCTGATTTCCCACATCGAGTCGGCGACGAAGTCATCTCTCTTGTCTCTCTGACCGCGGTGCCTTTGCATCTGGAGTCGGTCGGAGAAATTCACGGGGATCAGGTTGCGGTTCGCGGCACGGCTGTATTTTTCCCTTGCTATCATTTGGCGAAAGTTCCGGATGATTTCTCGGCAAGTGTTGCACTCGCGGCGCTGGATATTTCTTCTCTTGTGCCACAAGTGGAACGCATCATGGATTTTCCCGACGGTAGTTATTGTTTTCAAAAGTTTTTTATCATCGGTTGCGGCAAGGCGGGAGTGACTGCGGCGGCGCTTCTACGCGATCGCGGCGGTTGTCCCACGACGATCGCGGCGGTTGATTTCTCGGAAAATCAGCTTGCAACTATGAAAGAGCTGGGATATGTCGGCGACGTGTTTAACCGGAATCTTCTGGGTCAACTGGATGCTACAGATGCCGGTAAGATGCTGGAGTTCGCTCATGGGGTAGTGGGGGAATTCGGTTTTGATGTGGTCATCAATTGCGTCAATGTTCCTGGGACAGAGGCCGCGAGCGTCATCGCGGCAAGGCCTGGCGGCACAGTCATTTTCTTTTCCATGGCCACGAACTTTCAGAGAGCGGTTCTCTCGACGGACGCCATAGGCAAGGATGTTCGTCTGCTCATGGGCGCGGGGATAGCCAAAGATCAGGACAGGGCAATGCTGGATCTTTTGCGCAAAGACAAAAAACTCCGTAGTTATTTTGAGGCACTGTGTAAGAGATAGTCTTAGCCGTCGCAAGTACCGTTATTCGGTGTCTACGGCGGTTTTTTTATAAAACAGCATACCCCCCCACTTTTTAGGAGACTAAAAGCGAAGTGCAGCCCTCGTTATAGCCAGAGGCCTGCCTGCCTGTAGGCAGGCACGAGGGCAAAACGGTCTCCTAAAAAGTGGGGGTATGCTGTTTATGGTAGAATTAAGGTGATGCAGAAAATCATTTCTTTTGTTCTTTCAGAGGCGCCACGGCTCAAGGGCGGCGAGGCGTTGGCCGTATCGCGGAGCGAAAGCGCCCCGCACTATTTCGGCGCATCCGTGCCCAAGCAGATTCTTTTAGATAAGGAACAGCACGATGTAGGCGGCAATAAAGTCCAGTTTCTGGTTAAAGCATATCTGCCTGATATTTTGGTAGTGGAGGCGGCCCTGGAAGTGGATGATATTTTTTCTGATAAGGCGTTTGAACTGCGAGATGCGATGGTTGATAAGTGTCATGCGGTTGTAAAACGCCGTGGCGGAAAGTTTGATTTTAGCGAAGAATATTCAGTAGCGATTGTTTCGGAGT
Source organism: uncultured Candidatus Saccharibacteria bacterium (assembly GCA_964360025.1). Lineage (GTDB taxonomy): Bacteria > Patescibacteriota > Minisyncoccia > UBA6257 > JAUSGH01 > CAYHSY01. The sequence goes on from CAYHUD010000005.1 coordinate 43,404, forward strand.
ATGTTGGCGGTCCGGAGCAGTTTTTTGAGTACGGGTCTCGTATCGCTAGCTTTTTAAAATCTGAAAAATTACCCCTTGATGAAAAGGAAGTGGAGTATACTCTCGCTTCGCAGATTAAATACGGCAAGGATGATTTAGTCGTTGCCGACTGGGATGGCGCTTTTATCTTTGATCCGCACGGAGAATATCAATCCATCGTAGAACTGTTCCAGGTAGCTAATCTTCAGCTTCTGCGGTATCGCGTGCTGGATTATGAACTGGACGACCGCTTGAAAAAGGTTAATAAAACTTTGCAAGGGACTAGCAAGAAACTCACTTTTTTTAAGGATAAGGAATTAGGCGACGCTTTCCGCGATGCCATTGCCACTCGTTCGCGTTCCATTGCCGAGTTTGAAGCTATGGACCGGGAAATAAAACTAATCGGCGACTGGTACTACGCCCGTCTTTACGAACTAGTCGGGAAAAAAATGAAGCTGGATACCTGGAAAAACTCTATTAAAGAAAAATTAGATTCCCTGGAAGATGTTTATTCTATTGTTGCCGAAAATTTTAGTATCTCCCGCACGCACTTTTTGGAGTTGATTCAGATTATTCTATTCTTTATTCTTCAGGCTGGTTGGTTCGTCTTAATTATTTTGGAGTTTATTTATTTCACGAGATAAGGATTCTATAATTCCAACGCTTTTTTAACCGCCCCCAGAGTATCGGGGAATACGGCTAATATTTTCGGCGGGACGCCTGATTTAAATTTGCTTAAGTCTTGGGAGTCTTTAAGGTCCGCGGCGGTTACGAGACGGATGCCGCCCGAGTCTGGTCCCAGTCTAATTTTTTCAAGAAAAGAGCTATTTATTTTGACGGCATAAATCTCTCCCCGTTCATTTTTACGTTTGAATTCAGCAACTTTAATTAACTTTTGCGGACGTAAGATTTTTGCAACCTCCGCGCCCAACTCTTCTTTAGTTTCTCTAAACAGCGCCTCTAAGATCGATTCATTGGGATTGATGCCACCATAGACTGTCACCTGGCATCCGCCGGCGTAGTATTGCGGACGATTTTCTTCATGATTAAAAAGCCCCCGTGTTTGGAGCGCCACCACCTTCCCGCGTTTTGGTATTTCTGTGACAACTAAGAGACCGACTCCTTGACGAATTTCTTTTGACATAAGAGTTATTCAACTTCTTCGGCAAATCAAATTTGGTGGACCCAGCGAGAATCGAACTCGCGCCTCGGCAATGCGAATGCCGCGTAATACCACTTTACTATGGGCCCTTATTAGTATTTCTAACGGGGTGAGAAGTGCCGCATCATACCAAGCCGACGCTTCGGTCGGCTCCCCGACTTCTTTTATAATTTAAAATGTGCGTCGGGGCTGAACCATAGGCCCCTCTGCGGATTAGTTTATATCAAAATAGCGAGAAATACCAGCAAAAATAAATATTCTACCAAGTCCACTTTGATTTTTTGAGATTTTCATTATAAGATAAAGTAATGAAAAAGACACTACTTATCATATTAGCAACCGTTGTTTTTGCGGGTGTTTTGACTTGGGGTTATTACAATAAGTTTGTTAGCGCGAGTGAGGGCGTGGACAGTCTCTGGGCGCAGGTAGAAACGCAATATCAGAGGCGTTTTGATTTGATTCCGAATTTGGTTAGTTCGGTAAAAGGTATTTTTGAACAAGAAAAGGAAGTGTTTGGAAAATTGGCTGATGCACGTACGAAATATGGCGCGGCGGGAAATGTTCCCGAAAAGGTAGCGGCGGCAAATGAAGTAGAGGGAGCTTTGGCGCGCTTGCTTGTGGTCTTGGAAAATTATCCGCAGCTGCGTTCCAGCGAGGCGGTCACGAGTTTGATGGTGCAACTGGAAGGCACGGAAAATCGTATCAGCGTAGAGCGCAAAAGATTTAATGATGGCGTAAGGGACTACAATCTGACGGTTAAAACATTCCCTGGAAAGTTTTTCGCCGCGATTTTCGGTTTTGGTGAAAAGGAATATTTTGAAAGCGTAGAGGGCTCCGAAGTGGCTCCGAAGGTAGAGTTTTAGCAATCGTCATCCTGAGCGGAGCGAAGGATCTCCGGAGATTCTTCGTTTCGCTTCGCTACACTCAGAATGACAAAAATATACTCCCTGTTTTTATTATTATTCACGCCTATTATTGCTTTTGCTCAAGCCCCTAATCTTGATAAGCCACTGGGTTTCTTTAACGATTACGTGGACGTAATGTCGTCGGCGCAAAAGGTGGATATAGAAGATAAACTAGTCGGTTTCGCGAAAGAGACCGGCCATGAGATTGTCGTCGCGGTCGTGCCGGATCTGGGAGGGGATACTATTGAGAATTTTGCTGTTAAACTTTTTGAGAAATGGGGCATTGGCAAAAAAGGAGCTGACAACGGGGTTTTAATTTTGGTTGCGATGGCGGAGCGCGAAATGCGCATAGAAGTTGGATACGGCCTGGAGGGCGCGTTGACTGATATCCAAAGCAATCAGATTATTAATAATATAATGAAGCCGGCGTTTGCTACGGGGGATTTCTACGGTGGTATTAAAGGTGGGACGGAAGCTGTGATGTCTGCTTTTCGCGGTGAAGCAATTATTTATGAAAATCAGGCATCATTTTCGGAGATGTCTAGATTCTACGCACCGATTTTTTTCTTTTTGCTCTTTTGGTTGGCCAGTATTTTGGGAGCCAGCAAGTCCTGGTGGGCGGGTGGAGTTCTCGGTGGCGTCATCGGTATTATTGTGGGTATTATCTACGGCTTTGTCTTCACCGGACTTTTTGCTACGGGCATTTTAATTATTTTGGGCCTACTTTTTGATTTTGTAGTATCGCGGATGTTTGAGGGAAGAGCTCATAGCAGGCACGGCGGTTTTTGGGGTGGCGGAGGATTTGGAGGTGGTGGTGGCTTCGGCGGCTTCGGCGGAGGATCATCCGGTGGAGGCGGTTCCAGCGGAAGGTGGTAGTTTTTTGTAAAAGAAAACCCCGTGGATTGGGGTAATTTTCTATAGGGCGGCAGGTTCTGTTGATGTCGGCTTTGGAGAAAAGAGTTCTACAGTTTTTTGTAGATAGAACTCGGAGGCGACAACGTCTAGGGTGTCTAGCGCATCGCGTAGTCTTTCTTCGGCATCAGTGGAAAGATCGGGATACTTGAGCGCAAGCGGCCCGACGAGGGATTTCACGGAAAGCTCCGAGAGCCCTCCGGCGACAACGAGACCCATCTCTAGATTCCTCGCCTGGATTGCTTGCAGGTAGGTTTCTGTTTCTTGCGGGTTCATGAATTCACCCCTGCCTCCGGAGGGGTCCAGAAGGACGTAATCCACGAGGCCCACGTACTCGGAAACTTTGGTGGCAACTTTTTCGGGAGAGTTTTCTGTCATTTCCATAGCGCGACGCCCTACCTGAAGGACAAGCGTGGGGCTCCAGCTTTCCCCGGAGAGTACTGCAACCGTAAGGAATTTGTCTATTTGTTCGCGATTCGGCCAGGCGATATTCAATTGGAAACCATTGAGGACGCCCGGGGTTGCATCAGAAAGCTTGAGTAATTGGTCGCATAGCGTCTCCGGTTCTTTTGTCGCATAATGGATGAGATTCAAAGCCAAATCATGTTTTACAAAGATATCTTTGATGTTCTGCAGAGGGGGGTAGTGTTGAGGTTTCCCATGGCTTTTCCCGTGCAGAGTTTTCAAACTGGCGAGGACGCCGATCATGATTTGTCGGTTGAATCCCGAGGGGAAAGCCTTTTCGGCGCTTTTGAGTAGCGCCTCGGTCTCCGATCTGCGAGTCACTCCCGTGACTCCGATATAGGACAGTCTTTGCCGGAGAGACATAATCCCTCCTTTATATACAAAAAGGAAAGAACGACTGCGTTAACCATAAAACTTTTTTATAGATGTGTAAAGCGTCATTGTGGCGGTCTGGTGGAATTTTCGTTCCCTATTTATAGTGTAAATAGCTTATTCCAAAGATAATTGAGAATGAGGTGCCGCCGTGAAGAAGATCATAGATTGGTTCTATGAGCCCTTCCCTGATTTGGAACGAATTCTTCGTTTTGTAGTCGTCGTAGTCGCGGTTATGCACATTGAAGTATCAATCGCGATCGTGTGTCTGGGTTCTTTCGGGGTAGAACTTGCGAGTCTTCTTTTATCATCCTATGGCAAGATTTCTTCCAGCGATATCATTATCTGGGCGGCATTTGAAGAATTTATTTATCGTTTTTTGCCTCTCACGGTTTATATAGAGATCGCCCCTATAAGCTCTGTCCTTCGCTCACCCCCGAGAGATTTTTTCGCTGCTTGGTAATCCTCTGTATTATTGGTTCCATCGTTTTCGGAGTTATGCACGGGGCATTTTATAAAATAGCCATGCAGGGCTTCGTGGGTTTGATGTGTTGTGTGGTATTTCTGAAATGTGGAGGAATACGCAAAGACTATTTTACCGGTCTTCTGTGGAGCACGATAGCGCACGTTCTTTATAACAGCAATCTTTACGTAGTAGATTATTTTCACGCGCACTTGCGTTGATCCGATCCCGTCTTTTAGGGCGGGATTTTTTTAACGAACTTGGCTTATCCACAGATGACAAAAATCCGATTATATTTTGTTGTTATAATTAAGTAGCAGACAGGAAAAGGTCGAAGCCCGCCGTTATTGAAGAAAGTGGCGGGGTTAATAAAGTAAATAAATTTATGGTAGTACAAGATTGGTTGAATGTAGTAACGATTTCGCTGCAGAACTTGTGGCAGCTCGTCATCAGTTTTTTGCCAGCTCTTTTAGGGGCTTTGGTGATTCTCATAGTCGGGCTTATTGTTGCCTCCGGCTTGGAAAGACTGGTGGAGCGCCTCGTTTTCTATTTAAAAATAGACGCGATGCTTCGCAAGTTGGGTGTAGAATCGTTTTTAGGAAGGGCTAGTGTGGCGCTTAACTCCGGACGCTTTATGGGGAAAATTGTCTATTGGTTTATTCTGGTGGCATTCTTTCTTGCCGCATCTGATGTTCTGGGCTTCGCCGCTCTTTCTGGTTTCTTAAACGATGTTCTCCTTTATATCCCGAATGTTCTGGTCGCCGCGTTGATTGTCATCGCCGCGGTAGTTGTGGCCAACTTCGTGAGGGGACTGGTTGCCGCTTCTGTCATGGGAGCAAGACTGCATGCCGCTAAGTTTTTAGGCACTGTGGCCTGGTGGGTCATCATGGTCTTCGGACTTTTGACCTCCGCCGTCCAGCTGAATATCGCCGTTTCTATTATTAACACGGTTATCACGGGTTTGATCGCTATGTTGGCTTTAGCCGGAGGCCTGGCCTTTGGTTTGGGCGGACGCGATGCCGCGATGAGATGGGTTAATAAGATGGAAGACGAGATGTTGCATAGAGGTTAAAATTGTTCGCGGTCTGCATGGGATTGCGCAATAAACAAAAACATCCTGTAAAGCAGGATGTTTTTGTTTTATAAAAAAGAAAACCCCTCGTTGCGCCTGCAACGAAGGGGGATGCGCCCAGCTGGATTCGAACCAGCATCTTACGGATTATGAGTCCGCCGCTCTGACCAATTGAGCTATGGGCGCGAACTTTTTCCGGAATGCATCGAGCAGGACTTGTCACCCTACGGGTGATCTCCCGTAGGGAGAAACCCGCAACCACCGGTTTACAAAACCGGAGCTCTACCCGCCTCGACTCGCGTAACTCGTCGACGCGAGGCGGGCCGTTGAGCTACGCTAGCAAGAAGCCCCCCTCAATCAAACTAGGGTATCTGGTCAGAGTCCAGATGTCATTCGAGGGGGGGCCAGATCGAAAATTGGCGAAATACGCCGGGGAGGGATCGAACCTCCAACCGCAGGATTAGAAATCCCGTGCTCTTCCGGTTGAGCTACCGGCGCGATGAGAAAATTAAGTTGCTGCTACACATTATAGCAGATATATTACGTTTGTCAATGGCAAGGCATTGACAGTAATCGATAAATTTGATATACTACACTCGTTCGTTAACAATAAATCCCAGAGTTCTTTTTGAGGGTATAAACCATGACGCAGGTTTCCCAACTCATCGCCGCAGTGGTGAAAATGATTCATTCCCTCACGCCGGAGCGCGTGAAGTATTGGATGGAAAATTTGAAACAACTCAAAGAAATTCTAGTCGGAGGGGTGAGTCGGATAGCGGGGGCGGCGAAAAACGTCTTCGTTGTCAACTTCTCCCTCCCTCGCGCATCCGCCCTCGCTTTGGGGAAGTTCAAATGGGTGGCTCCTTCCCTCGCAGACGGTCCCTTTCCTCTTGGCGAAGGCGAGGGTCAGAAGACTCTCGTCCCCGATCTCGTCGGTGGTCTGGGCTACTGCAAAAATACGGCAGAAGCCCAAGAGAAACTTGCAGCAAAGCTCCGGGAGCGTGGTCTCGGCGAAAAGCCGATGACTCCCAGAGAGTTTGCGGCTTTCGCTGGAGCTTATCCCGAGCTTTGTCAAGGCAAGTGGATCGGCATTCTTGGCTCTGTCGGCTGGGGCGCGGGCGGGCGCCAGTGTGTGGCGTATTTCGGCGGCACGTCTGGCCGCTGGGGCCTCGGTCTTATCTTGGTCGAGGACGATTGGAACGACGACTGGGTCTTCGCTGTTTCTCGCGAGTTGTAACTTGGATTTTGTTGGGCCCCTTGGCCCTTGGTCTTGTTCGTCGGCTGAAGCTGTACCAACAGTTTCAGCCTACGGACTTTTTTTATATAATAAATATCGGATAGTAAATGACAAGCTCGTGGTTACGCTGAGAGGCAAGCTTCGGGCGATTGAACTCCGGAATATCGCGTGATTTTAGCGATATTGTCATAAAAATGAAGAAACTCGGCGCAACCCACTAGGGGATTAACGATCTCGAATACGATACAACCCCGAGAGTATTCAAGGGGTGGTGGCTTGGGCGGTGGGTTGCGCACAGCGGCTCTGTCGGCAAGAACGCGGACAGGCGCCAGTGTGTGGCGTATTTCAACGGCACGAATGGCAACTGGAACCTCAATCTTAACTTGGTCAAGAACGATTGGAACGACAACTGGGTCTTCGCTGTTTCTCGCTAGTAGCTTCATTCTCCCCCATTTGGGGGAGTTTATATTAACTTCTTTTTCCAACCGCCAAGCATCTTTCCGATTTCAACAAGGGGTTGTGATAAGGCGATATATTTATTTTTATCAATAGCATTTATTTCCCAAGCGATTTGTAGAAAGAATTTTAACATGCCTAGATTTATGTCAGCGTTAATAATAGCGTGTAGTTTTTGTAATTGGGTATGATAACCAGCAGAAAGAATATCCGATATAAGATTTGTGAATAATTTGTCTATTTTCTCTCCGAGTGTGTAGCGCGATAATCGTGGAAAGTGCGGAAAGAAATTATGCCAAAGTTTGTATACAAAAATTAACTTCTGTAAAATT
>CAYHUD010000006.1:0-17144 GCA_964360025.1 uncultured Candidatus Saccharibacteria bacterium
ACTCTAGGTTTATAGAGGATAATCGCCCGTCAAGTCAAGGGAGCCGGTAATACCTGAAGTTCAGCTTTGCTGGGTTAGGGTAGGATCGGTGATAAGGGCTAAGTCGTAACAAGGCACGCGTAGCGGAAGCTGTGCGTGGATTATTTACTTACGATAAAATAAACTTTGGTTTATTGATAAGAAAAAGAGCATTTGTCGAGGAGCTTTAAGTTTCGACATATGGTGATGATAATCACTGCTATTGGGACAACTAAAAAATTTTTGACTTATAAAATGCGCTAATTAAGCGATCGCGGTGTTGCGCCTCGCTCGCCTTCCTGAAACCGCGGCGAAGCGGGTCGGAGTACCACAAGGGTACACCTTCTCGGCGCGCCTTGCGCTCACTTAATTAGCGTATTTTAGTTTGACAATATTTTATTTTAGTGATTTTTATTTGAAGAGATATGGGGATACGCCACTTCCGAAGTTTTTTTAAAAAACTTCGGAAGTGGCGTATCCGAAGATTTGTCCCATGTTCCATGTTGCGTCCCGTCGCTGTATAATAGATGTATGACTAATGGAGTTCCGAAAATTTTGGTTGTGGAGGACGACCCCTTTCTGTCCGTGCTTTTAAAAAATCGCCTGGAGCGTGAGGCGGGTTTTGAGGTGACTGTGGCGCGGAGCGGAGAAGAGGCGCTAGCTATTTTAGACCAGTCTCGGCCCGATTTGATGCTCTTGGATATTATTATGCCCGGAAAATCCGGGTTTGATGTGTTAGAAGAACTGCGGACTAAGCCCGGAGCTCAGCCGCCGGTTATTATTATTTCCAATCTCGGGCAAGATGTGGACATATCCCGCGGCAAGGATTTGGGGGTAGTTGATTATTTTGTAAAGGCGCAGACATCTATAGACGATCTGGTTATTCGCGTTCGCGAAATTTTGGCGCAGACTGCGGGATAAGCACTTTATTCACAACTGGCTTTTGCGTGCTTTGTTTTCCTGTGATAAATTTATTGATATGCAATGCTTGGTGATACAGGCGAGCAAAGGTCGTAAATAAATTATTTATTATAAACAAATGAAAAAAGGCTTTACATTAATCGAGCTTTTGATCGTTATTGGTATCTTGGCTATTTTGGCTACGGCGGTCGTAGTGGTTTTGAATCCGGCTCAGCTTTTCGCTCAGGCTCGAGATTCTCAGAGAATTTCGGACGTGGCGTCTTTGCAGAGCGCGCTTTCTTATTACCTTTCTACGGCTTCTGCCAGCGTTTTGGATTTGGGTGACGGTGTTGATTTCACTTGCGGCACTAATTATGGTCCCAGTTCTTCGGCTGCGACGTCCACGTGGATGGCTGCCGCGACTGTGGCTCATGCCGGTGTCTTGAGTGTGACCGGAACTGGTTGGGTTGCCGTAAACTTGGGCAATGCGACGGGCGGATCTCCGCTGTCTTCTTTACCGGCTGATCCTACCAATAGCGCTACATATCACTACCAGTACAGCTGTGACAATACCGCGAGAACCTTTGAATTGGATGCCAGAATGGAAAGTGCCCGATATGCCGGTGGCGGTTCTGACGATGTTGTAAACACTGATGGTGGAAATGACGGTTCTTTCTATGAGGTCGGCAACGATCCGGGTTTGAACCTTTAGTCTTCTCGTTATGCAATTTGTCGAATTTTTCGCGATTGCATTTTTGGGGCTAGCGACGGGGGTGTCTGCGTTTAACGCGGGACGCCCCTTTGTCGTTTATAATATAAAAAGAATTTTTGCGGCCGCGGTTTTCGGCATATTGATTGTTTTGATTTATCGTTCTTTTGCGCAATATCAGGCATGGATTGTGATCGCCCCGGCTAAATATCTTTTGCCCCCGTATGCGGGGTGGAGTTACTTTGCGACTTATGTCGGTTGGAAATTTTTTGCGCCGTATTTGGCGTCATTTTTGACGGGGATTTTATTTGCGTTGCTTATGAGGGCTTATAATGCGCGGCACGAAAATCAGTTTTTTTATGAGGAGGAATATTATTTTGCCGTTCTCGCCATATTTTTGACGGGGCACCCGGGATGGATTTTTTATCTTCTATCTTTGGTTTTAGCCGGTGTCGTGATTGTCGTCGTTAGAAGTTTGGTGTTTAAAAATCTCGAAAAAACCTCTTTTTATTATCTTTGGTGGCCCGTCGCTCTCTTTGTTATAATAATAAGTAAGTGGATTGCGGCGTTTGAGTTTTATAAAATATTGAAGTTTTGAAATCTCGTTAGAGTTTGAGAGCCCACGCATTTATGTAAAACTATGTTCTATCATAATTTGGAAATATTAAAAAAAGTTTTGTTAGCCGAGCTTTAACGGGATGAAGCAAATTCCCGCAGCGCAACTTAAAGAACTTTTGATGGAGGAGGGGCTCGTGGCTCCGGAGAATTTTGATGCCGCGGCAAAAGATGCCGAGCGTATCGGGCAAGACGTGGTTTCTCTTTTGATTTCGCGAGGGGTGATTACTCGCGATTATTTTTACAACATTTTAACTAAGTTTTTGGGCGTGGAAAAAGCCGGGTTGGCTTCCGGGCAGGTGATAGATGAGGGCGTGATGCGTCTTTTACCCGAACCACTCGCGCATGAAAAAAGAGCGATAGTTTTTGCGCGTCCGTCAGAGGGAGTTTTCAGCGTGGCGATGGAGGACCCGTCCGATTTGCAGATCATTGATTTTCTAAAGAAATATTTAAAGGGAGAGGTTCAGCCGTTTTTGGCGACTGACGATGATTTGAATAAGGGGTTTAAGCTTTATAGCCAGAGATCGGCAGAAGATTTCAAGCTTGTTATTGAGGAGAATATTCAAAAGTCCTTGCAGATGCGTGTTTCGGCGGAAGAGGCCGCCGCGGAACTGCCCATCGTCTCTATAGTGGATACCGTCTTGTCTTACGCGGTGACTTCGCGCGCGTCCGATGTGCATCTGGAAGTTTTGGAAACTAATTTTCTAATCCGTTTTAGGATAGACGGAATTTTGCATGAAATTCTGCAAGTTCCCAAGGAAGTTCATCCCGCCATTGTTGCCCGCATTAAAATACTTTCCAGTTTGAAGCTTGATGAACATATGAAGCCGCAGGATGGCAGATTTCGTTATCGCGCCGGAGAGGAAATGATTGACGCGCGTGTTTCTGTGATCCCCACTCTTTATGGTGAAAAAGTCGTTTTGCGTATTCTTCCCGCGGCGCAGAGGCCTTTGGCTTTTGAAGAGTTGGGGCTTTTGGAGGATCAGATTGCGCTTTTGAAAGAAAATTTGAAAAAAGCTTACGGCATGGTGCTGGTGACTGGTCCCACCGGATCCGGTAAGACGACGACGCTTTACGCGATGATTAATTATTTGAATAAACCGGAGGTGAATATAGTTACTATTGAGGATCCTATTGAGTTCGGCATATCCAATGTCAATCAGACACAGATTAATCCCGACGCGGGACTGAGTTTCGCTTCGGGTCTCCGCGCTTTGGTGAGGCAAGATCCGAATGTGATTATGATTGGTGAAATTCGCGATAGGGAAACGGCGGACATCGCTATCCATTCCGCTTTGACGGGATCGGTAGTGCTTTCTACTTTGCATACGAATAATGCTTCCGGGGCTATTCCTCGTCTTTTGGATATCGGCATGGAGCCGTTTCTTGTCGCCGCTGTTTTGAATTTAATTATGGCTCAACGTCTTGTGAGGAGGATATGTCTGGACTGCATAGTTTCTTATAAACCCGACACGATGGCTGTGGAAACCGTCAGGGCGCAGTTTAAGATTATGGGCATAGAAGATAGTTTTAAGGCGCCGAAGATGCTTTATAAGGGGAAGGGATGCAATGCCTGCGGGCATATTGGTTACAGAGGACGCGTTGGTATTTATGAATTTCTGCGTGCTACGGAAAAGCTGCAAAAGTTGATGGTATCTCCCGATTTTTCTTTGTCCGAGCTCGCGGCGCAGGCGCGGCGCGACGGAATGATTACTATGTTTGAGGACGGGTTCCGCAAGGCCGAGCGGGGACTCACGACTATAGATGAAGTTCTGCGTGTTATTAGAGAGTAATTAGAGAATAGTTCCAGCCTGTTCGCAGGTGGGGCGAAGGAATGAAATCCCGTTAGAGATCGCGGACGCAAATGTTAATATTAATATATAGATATGAAGTATAAGGAGAAAATTTTAATATTTAGTACGCGATGGCTCAGTGTCCGCGTCCTATCTCTAACGGGATGAAATTCAATTACATTGCAACACAGGCGGATGGGAAGACGGTTACGGGGAACATTAACGCCAAGTCCTCGGCTGATGTTTTATTGTTTTTGGCAGGCAAGGGAATGAAACCTGTTTCTATTGTTCTCGATGCCAAGAAGCCGATTTTGTCCGGAATTTTCGGCGGACATATTAATATCGTAGATCAAATATTTTTGACGAAATATCTGGCTTTGATGCTTCGGGTCGGGGCCGATCTTTTAAGTATTATAGATATTTTAATAGCTGATTTTGAAAAAGCGGCTTTGCGGGTTTTTCTTCTGGAGATGAAAGAGAATTTGCAAAAGGGACAGCCGTTGCATTTTACTTTTGCAAAACATCCGGAACATTTTTCTCCGGTATTTGTCGGACTCGTTAAGGCGGGAGAAAAATCCGGCAATTTGGACTCTGCTTTTGAAACTTTGAGCGCTACTTTGGATCGCGAGCGCGGATTCAGAAGCCGTATTTTTGATGCTCTGGTTTACCCGATGTTTTTGCTGGTCGTGAGCGTGCTCATGGTATTTTTTCTTGTGACTTTCGCTCTGCCTCGCATCTCGGGAGTTTTCTCGGGCACCGGTTTTGAACCGCCGGCGTTTTCGCGGGCTGTTTTCGCCGTGGGTAATTTCCTGTCGCAAAATGTTCTTGTGATTTCATCATCGTTTTTGATTATTCTGGCGTTCGCCATTTATTTTTTGGCATATACGGCGGCGGGTAAAAAAATGATGTCCCGCTTCTTTTCTTTTGTGCCGGTTGTGAGCAGTTTGTATCGGAAAATTTCCGTGCAGCGTTTTACGGCGACTTTTTCCGCGTTGATGAAATCGGGTTTGCCGATATTGGACTCCTTGGAAATTACAGCTGGAGTTGTAACTTATCCCGGAATGCGCGAAGCGATGATGCGTGTTTCGGGTGAGGGGGTGGCCAAGGGTTTGAGTCTGGGCGCCGCTTTTCGCAAGGAAACGGTCTTTCCGCAGGTGGTGACGAATCTGATCGCCATCTCGGAAAAGGCGGGGCATATTGAAGACGTTTTGCTGACGCTTTCGGCTTTTTACGAATCGGAGGTGGATACGTCTATGAAAAGGTTAGTGTCATTTGTGGAGCCGGCAATGCTTTTGATTTTAGGCGCTCTTGTCGGACTGATTTCTCTTTCTATTATTATCCCGATTTATCAATTGGTCGGTCAGTTTTAGCATGCGCAATAATCATGGCTTTACTCTTTTAGAGCTTTTAATAACAATCGGCATTATGATCGCCGCCGTTTTGGGGGGATTTTTAAGCTTGGTTAATTACCGGGCGCGTCAAGATCTTAATTTGGAAGTGCGGATGATCGCGACGGCTCTCCGCGACGCGGGCGAGAGATCAATTACGCAGGAAGACGGCAAGTTTTGGGGCGTGCGTTTTTCTTTTGCCGCTCGAAATTACGTTCTTTTTAGCGGTGATTCTCTTTGTGTTTTTGGCGCGGAAGCGAAAACATATTCCTTAAAAGGAAATTTGGAATTTATTGATCCCTCGGCGGGAGTGAAAGATGTTTGTTTCCAGAAAAGAAGCGGTTTTTCTTCTGAGGCGGTTAATATCCTCGTAACAATAGGGCTTGCAGGCAATCCGGAGACAGCTACCACGATAACAGTTTATCCCAATGGCAGAATTGATTAATAAAAAAAATGCCGGGCAATCGCTCGCGGAAGTGATGATCGCGATTGGCATTGCGACGATTTTTATCGGAGGAGCGGCGCTGTCGGCCTCGGTTATTTTGCGACTTTTGGGGGAAAATAGGAATTTGCAGGGCGCATCTTTTTTGGCGCAGGGAATTTTGGATAACGCGGCGGTGGTCGCGGACGCCGATTGGCACAGGATGGATTTTTACGGAGGCGATGCTCTTTTGTCGGCGCCTCTAAAATATCGCGTAGACACATCCGTTACTCCTTTTATTATTGCGGCAGGCACGGAAGATTCGGAAATAGGCGGAGTTTTATACTCGCGATATTTTACGGCGGAACGGGTGTCGCGCGACGGGGGCGGAAATATTGAACCGGTTTATGCGCCAGCAAATGAGGACCCGAGTACGATTAAAATGACGGCGTTTGTGGAGTGGCGTCCGGGAGTTGGCATTTCTACTGTGAGGTATTTGACGAGAAAAGGCAGCGAGGTTGCGTGGCAGTCGGATTGGTCGGGGGGCGCGGGGCAGCTATGGCCGGTTACCGATGTGACAAAGTTTGATACTGAAGACGCCGGAATTAACTATACGGGAACTAGCGGGTCGTTGAAGCTTGTGGGGTTTTAGTTATGGAACACATACCATGGAACATGTAGCACACAACAAGAAACAAAAGACAGGCAAAAACAGCTTTTTGATATTTTTGTGTTTGGGGTTGTTTTTGCTATTTAGCACGGCCATGGCCGCGTCTAATATTTCCGTGGGTGTTTTGGAACACTGGGCGTGGAATGATGTTATCGGTTGGATTGATTTTTGCGAACTTGGCGGCGGAGTATGCGCCAATAATGTAAATGTCTTTGGTAATCGTTTGGAGGGATACGCTGATTCGGCTGTGGGGCCTATGGTTTTAAATTGTCTAACTACCCCTAATGGCCCGATTTGCGGGGTATCGGATTTCAAGGTGACAAATGACGGAACGGGACTGCTTGCCGGTTACGGCTGGAATGATGATATCGGTTGGATAAGTTTTTGGTGTGGCGATGATTTTGATCCCGTAACTCCGGGCGTGCAAGATACTTGTACTGCCGCCAACTATCGAGTAACCATTGACGCGAACGGCGACTTTGCCGGTTACGCTTGGAATGAACTTGTCGGCTTCATAAGTTTCAACTGCAATGACGATTTTGACCCCGTTACTCCCGGTGTCCAATCAAACTGCGGAACATCCAATTATAAAATCAATACCGCCTGGCGCACCGCTCCGGCCGCTTCGGGCGATCTCACTTCCAGTGTTTTTGACACGGGCGTCTTAGGGGGCGCGGCTTTAAACTCCATTCTTTGGCAAGGGACGAAGCCTTCGGGAACGAATGTTAAGTTTCAGATTGCATCCTCCAATGATTCCACGGGTCCTTGGATATTTATGGGGCCGTCAGCTTCTACCGCCGACTATTATGTTTCCGCGGGGCCGGATATAGCTTTGGAGCTGACGCGCGCGGATCATTACAACAAAAGATATTTTAGATACAAGGCGCGACTGGAAGCCAATGCTTTGGGTGATTTGGCGCCGACAGTTGATGATATAATTATTAATTGGAGCCGGTAGAGCGGTGACAAGTTAAAAGCGACAAGTGACAGGATAAGAATTATGAATAGCGAATAAAGAATGGAAAAAATAGCGTTAAGAATTAAGAATAAGGAGTCGGGGATTATCGCTTTATCCACAATTTTGCTTCTGGGGGCGGTAATTATGGAGACAGCTATTGTTGGTTCTCTTTTGGTTTTTGCATTTAATAACATAAATTACGGCGTGCGTTTGTCTGCGGGGGCTCTTGCCGCCGCCAAAGCCGGGCTGGCAGATGCTACAATTAAATTGATACGAGACAAGAACCTTTCCGTGGTCCCGTTTTATAGTTTGGGTGTCGGCGATTGGATTGCGAAAATTACTGTTTGCCGCAACTCGCGTACCCTTGCCGATCCCTGCGATACGGCTGATAGCGGGAAGACAGAGATAACTTCTTTGGGCCAGGCGTTTAATAGGAGTAGGAGATTGCGGGCGATATACAATGTTTCCGGCGTGACGGGAGAGACGACTCTTATCGCCGTAACCGAACTTTCCAGTTAGATAATATGAAAAAAGATTTTTTAAAAAAAATATTAAAATGGCTTAATCCGGATATTCTCGTCGGCGGACTGGAAATTTCCGATAATTTTTTGAGATATGTTCTTATCGGAGACAACATCGTCAAGAAAGCGGCTTTGCGGCTGCCGCCCGGAATAATTTCCGGCGGACGTATTAAGGATAGAAATAATTTTTTGTCCGCGCTTGGAGCTTTGAAAAAAGAGATCGGGGAAGAAAAAAAGACAACAAATGTCGTGCTGACAATAGGCATTCCCGATGTCTATACCCAGATCTTCAGCGTGCCTCAGATGGCCGGCGATAAGATGGAAGAAGCGACAGAGCTGAATCTGAAAATGATTTCTCCCATAGATGTTTCGGGGGCTTATTATGATAGAGAGTCCTTGCTTGCGGGTAACTCCGGAGAGGCGGAATTTCTGGGAGCTTTTGTGGAGAAAGTTCCGGTTGACGAGTTTCTCTCGGTTTTGCGCGAGGCCGGGTTTGCCGTCATTGTTGTGGAGTTTTTTGCTCTCTCCGCTGTTCGTGCGGTCAAGGAATTAGGTAATCTGGATTTAGGCCGTCCGTACCTTGCTTTAAATGTTTTGGATAACGGAGTAGATTTTATGCTTCTTAGGGGAGGAAGATTGTATTTCCATTATTTTACTTCTTGGGGCGGTATTTTGGAGGCCGGTCAAGGCAGGCAGATTGATAACGCCACTTTTCAGTCGTTGATGCTTCGCGAGGTCGCTCGAGTTCTAAATTTTCATTCCAGCAAATGGGGTTCTTCAATAAAAGACGCGCTTCTCTTGACTCCTGGGCTGGGAGATGCTCGGAATATTTTGGAAAAATTTTTCGCTCTGAAAGTTTATGATTTTACCCCGATACCCGATCCATTCCGCGATTTAAATTCGACATGGGCGGTATCTTTGGGGGCGGCTTTGCGTGGGCTTTTGCCGAGAGCCGCCGATGATCTTATTAGTCTCGCTCCTTTGGGAACTGAATTGGAATATAAAAGAGAAAGACTGCGACATTTCACTTCTTTTTGGCGCAATGTTTTGATTACGGTTTTCTCCGCCGTTTTCTTGGTGTTTTTGGCTGCCGATGGTTTTTTGGCTAATATTGAGAAAGCTTTGGAAAACGAGGTGGGTGTCAAATTTCCCGCTGATCAGTTAGCGGAATCGGAAACCCTGCGTTTGGAGGCGGAGAAATTTAATGCTGTCGCAGTTCTGGTTTTGGCTGCGAAAAATAGGTCAATTGCCTGGGAGCCGGTTTTAAGAGAGACGGCGCTCGTTTCTGGCACGGGAGTTTCCCTGAGGAGAATAAGCATAAACGGAGATTCGGGAATGGCTTTTATATCAGGAAAGACCACGACGGAACTCGCTGCAATCAATTTTAAAAATAATTTGTCTCAAAACGCTCTTTTTGAAGATGTGTCCTTGCCGTTTTCCAATATCACACCAGAGACGGACGGCCAGGTATCTTTCCAGCTGACGTTAAAAGTGAAGAAGGGGTAATTTCTTCAAGTTGTTGTGATGCAAATATGAGATTGCTACAACTAAAAATCTCGTCCCCCTGCGGGGGATCTCCCGAAGGGAGACAATGACGGAGGGGGGGGGAGCGGTAAGATTGCTTCGGCTGATGACTATTGGTTTTGCAATGATGGCGCGGCAAGCGTGAAAACTTCGTTTAATACTTTGAGATTAGTGGGGGTAATATTTTTCAAGACAAATTCCTCCGATTTTTTGCGAACCGCACCTGTTTTTTGTTTGGGCCGGATGCCGATGCGCAGGCGCCAGAAGTTTTTCGTTTTTAAAACGTCCATAATATTTTGTACGCCCTTGTGTCCGGCCGCGCCGCGGGCGAAGGAGAATTTATATTCACCGAGTTGAATGTCGGAATCGTCGTGAATGATGAGCGTCGTCTCGGGTGTGGCGTTGTGTTGCCTAATGATTTCTTTAACGCTACTGCCGGCTTCATTCATATACCCCGTTATTTTTTGAAGGGTCAGTTGGGGCATTATTTGTTTCAGGAAATCAACCATTAAAAACCCGACATTGTGATAGGTTTTGGCGTATTTTTTATCGTCGTTTCCAAGCCCGATAACGAGCTTAACGGTTATATTTGCCATAGCAAGTTAATTCTATTATAATGAGGTTTATGAAGCAAATATGGCTCTTATTTAAAGAGACTATTGAGGTCGTGGTCATATCCCTATTTACGGTTTATGTCATTAGGACGTTTTTAGTCCAGCCGTTTTTGGTTTCGGGCGCCTCCATGGAACCGAATTTTCAGAACGGCAATTATTTGCTGATAGATGAGTTGAGTTATCGTTTTAGGGAGCCCAAGCGGGGTGAAGTTGTCGTTTTCAGATATCCCGGAGATGAATCCGTTTTTTATATCAAACGCATTGTGGGGTTGCCGGGAGAGCGCGTAGTTGTTTCAGGCGGAGAAGTGAAAATTTTTAATACCGTAAATCCGCAGGGGTTTGTGATTCAGGAGAGTTATATTCCGGATAATGTAAAAACATTGGGAAGAGTGGATACCGAGCTGAAGCCGGAGGAATTTTTTGTTTTAGGAGATAATCGTTATTACAGCTTTGATTCCCGCAGTTGGGGATCGGTCGCGAGAGATGAGATAATCGGTTTTGCCCGTTTGCGGCTTTTGCCTATTGCGAATGCCGAGGCGTTTGAAGCTCCGGCGTATTAGGACAGCTATTAGCCACTAGTGACTAAGGTTTAGGGTGGGGAGATAAACGGAGAAGAAAAATTAAGAATAAAAAAAATGAAAAAAACAAAGAAAAAAGGATTGTTCCAATCGCCCAAAGGAATGCACGATATTTTGCCGGCGGAGGAGGGGCTGTGGGAGAAAGTCAGAAAAGAGGTGCGGGAGATAGCCACCTCTTATAATTTTTTACGCATTGATACTACGCTTTTGGAGCCGGCGGAGCTTTTGGAAAAGTCTTTGGGAGCAACGTCTGATGTCGTTGAGAAGCAGATGTTTGTTATGAAAACAAAAGGCGGAGATTCTCTGGTTTTGCGTCCGGAGGGCACCGCTTCCATAGCCCGTTCTTATATTGAGCACGGATTAAGCCAGCTTGGTTCTCCCGCCAAGATGTATTATATGGGCCCGATGTTCCGCTACGAACAGCCGCAAGCGGGAAGGTTCCGCCAGTTTCATCAGGCGGGATTTGAAATTATGGGCGGCGATGATGACCCAATCTACGACGCACAGGTGATTTTGGCGTGCTTCCGGCTTCTGGAGGCCTTGAAAATCAAGAAAGTGATGACGAAAATAAATACCATCGGCTGTAAAAATTGCCGGCCGGTTTATCGCAAAAAACTTTTGGAGTATTACAAGGGGCGCGTTTCCGGAGCTAAGGGCAAGGTTGTTTGCCGCGATTGCGAGCGGCGTATGCAGTCAAACCCGCTCCGTCTTTTAGATTGCAAAAGCGAGGAGTGCCAGGAGGTTAAAAAAGACGCTCCGGTAATTTTGAACTGGCTGTGTTCTTATTGCAAAGCGCACTTCAAAGCAGTTTTGGAGTATTTGGACGAACTTAAGATTCCTTATGTTCTGGATAATTTTTTGGTGCGCGGTCTGGACTATTATAACCGCACGGTTTTTGAATTTTTTGCCGAGATTCCCGAGCGCGCAAGCGACGGCAAAGACGACGGCAGGGAAAAGATGCCTATGGACTTGGCTTTGGGAGGAGGAGGCCGTTATGACTACTTGATAGAGCTTTTGGGCGGGCGTGATACTCCGGCTGTGGGCGGCGCATTGGGCGTGGAGCGGTTGGTGGAGGTAATGAAAATGACGGGAGTTATCGTGCCGTCAAAACCGAAGTTTAAAGTTTTCTTGATTCATATCGGGGACTTGGCTAAAAAGAAGAGCTTGATGCTGATAGAGGAACTGCGTAATGAGGGCGTGGACGCGGCGGAATCTCTGGGGCGTGAATCGCTTAAAGCCCAGCTGCGCATGGCGGATAAATCCGGCGCGCCTTTTGCTCTGATTTTCGGACAGAAGGAGGCGCTGGAAGAGTCAATTATTCTTCGCGATCTTCAGACCGGAGCGCAGGAGACCATAACTTTGCGCCGGATGGCATTTGAAGTTAAGAGACGGCTGAAGCAATAGAAGGGTGAATGAAGAATAGCGAATAATGAATAAAGCAGAAAAAAATATAGAATGCTTGTTTTGTAGGATCGCAAACAAGGGAATTCCGGCTGAAATCGTTTATGAAGATGCTGATGCCGTAGCATTTTTAGACATTCATCCCCGCGCTCCCGGTCATACGGTTGTTATCCCTAGGGTTCACGCGGAAAACATGCTGGACTTGCCGGATGAGAAAATACAGCCCGTCTTTTTGACAGTTAAGAAAGTTGCTGGTATCCTAAATGAAGTATTAAAACCCAATGGTTTTACGATAGGTATCAATCACGGTCGAGTCAGCGGGCAGGTTGTAGATCATCTGCATATTCATATTATTCCGCGGTTCGCGGATGACGGCGGAGCGTCAATCCACTCCGTGGTAAATAATCCGCCGCAGGAATCGTTGCAGGAAATTGCGTCAAAAATTAGAAAACAAAAATAAACAAATGTTAGAGATTAAAAAAAGAGAGGGCGAATCAATGAGTGGAATGATGTACCGCTTTACGAAAAAAATGCAGCAAAGCGGTATTTTGCGCGAGGCGAAAAAGCGCCGTTTTTATGCCAGAGCGGAAAGCCGCCTGAAACGTAAATTGTCGGCCATTCACCGCGATCATAAAAAGAAGGAGCTTGTTCGCCAGAAAAAATTGGGCATAACGGCTTAATTAAAATGTTAAAAGAAAAAATTTCTTCCGATCTTAAAGAATCCCTGAAATCCGGAGACGCGAGCCGTCTTAGTGTTTTGCGGATGTTAATTTCCGCCGTGAATAATCGCAAAATTGAAAAGAGGGCTAAAATCGGAGTGGAGGCGGAGTTGACCGATGAAGAGGTTCTGGAGGTTGTTGCCAAAGAAGCTAAAAAAAGGAAAGAAGCTATAGAATTATTTAATAAAGGAGACAGGGGCGATCTCGCGGCGGGAGAGAAGGCGGAGTTGGAAATTCTCGCGGCGTATTTGCCCGAGCAAATGGGGGAAGCGGAAATCAAGAAAACTGTCGGGAGAATTGTTGCCGCAAGCGGGGCGAAAGAATTCGGTCCGGCAATGAAAGAAGTTATGAAAGAATTGAAGGGCAAAGCGGACTCGGCTTTGATCACGAAAGCGCTTAAGGAAATTCTTGGATAGAGGCGGTATGCGTATTGAAATAAGCGGAAATGTTAAAAACGCTGAACTTGAGGCGCGCGTTATGCGCGTTTTGGGGATCGCGGTTGGTGTTCTGGGCTTGCCGGAGCTGGATAATGCTTTTGTGGAAATTGATCTTCTGGGGAGCGATGTGATGGATAAAAACGTGATGTCGTATCCGGCGCCGGAAAAATTTCCGCTTCCGGAGGCGGAGGAAAGATTTTTGGGTGAGATTCACTTGAATCCTGTTTATATAGAAAAACACGGAGAAGATTTTGATCTGATGCTTGTGCATGGATTTTTGCATCTTCTGGGGTATGACCATAAAGATGATCGTGATGCTCAAAAAATGGAGGCGAAAGAAGAAGAGCTTTTGAAAGTAATAAAACAATAATCCGCTCCTGCGGATTATTACTCTGTCTGATTAATTGTTTTTCTGTAAAGATTTGTTCCGTTTTCACCTTTTGCCGCGGCGACGAGCTCAAAACCGAGCTTGTCGTAAAGACTGTTTGCCGCAATTCGTTCCGGACGGCTGGTGAGAGCCGTTTTTATTTTTTGATCTTTACTGTCGGCGAATTCCTGAATTTTCACAAGCAGGGCTTTGACTATCCGCAATCCGATTTTTTTTCCGCGATGTTTTTCATCAACGACAATGTCATGGATTTCCGCGATCCATCCGGAAAGATTTCTTTGGAAAAACACCGTTCCCAGACCCACAACCATTTTTTCGTCGCCGATTTTTGTTTCGGCGAGGATGATGTGAAAACGGGGATTGGCCAAGCATTCGCAAAGGTCGCTTAGAGCCGTATCGGTTTTGAGAGCCGAAGGACTGAGCTGAGGCAGAAGATTGCTTATGGCGCCAAGCGTTTTGTTGTGTCTTTTTTGCGCGGCCAGGAGAGTGTGATCATAATATCACTCCGAAACTTAATTGGAATTGCTATCTATTAAACTGCCGGCGGATTGATTTGGTTTGATGTCAAAACTTATCCACAGGCAAGAGCTTCTATCGTGATTTCGTTTTTCCTACTTTTAAATCATAATATAGGAGAGAACCTAAGATTAGGATTAAGATGCCCAAAGCAATCGTTGGTTTAGATGTCGGATCGTCAACTATAAAAGCCGTTATCGCGGAGCTTAAAAAAGACGGAAAAATTTCTATTAGCCGCGTTTTTAAATTTGACTCCGGCGGAATACGCAGGGGTATGGTGGATGATGTTGCGGCAACAACAAGAGCGATCAGTGTCGCCATTTCCGAGATTAAACAGCACAATAAAGACGCTGTAAAAAATATTTATCTCGCGATTGGAAGTCCCAACGTGAGAACCCAGCCCTCGGAGGGGCTGGTCGCCGTGTCGCGCGCGGATCTGGAGATTTGCAAAGACGATATCGCGCGGGCTAAAGAGATGGCGGAGTCGGTCAATAAGATTCCTCCCAACAGGAATATTATTCATTCGTTGACGGAGGAGTTTGTCGTAGACGATATTGCCGATATTCGCGATCCGTTGGGTATGACCGGAACGCGTCTTAAGGCAAAAAGTCTTTTGGTTGACGCTTTTATGCCCGCGATCAATACCTTGACACGGTGCGTGGAGACGGCGGGGGGCAGTATTTCCGGACTGATTTTTAATCCGCTTGCGGGAGGACGTTCTGTTTTGTCTAAGAACCAAAAAGATTTGGGGGTAATGGTTGTGGACATTGGTTTTGGAACAACCTCTTTTGCGTTTTATCAGGATAATCGTTTGCTCCATACCGGAAGTTTTCCTGCGGGGGCGGGGCATATTACAAATGATCTCGCGATTGGTTTGAAAATTGCCATATCGGCGGCGGAGAACATCAAATTTTCTTTTGGCAGCGCTTTGGCAAAAGAGGTGCCCTTGAGGGAAACCGTGGAGCTTACTAAATTTGACGACTCGACGCGCGGAAATGCTTCGCGTAGATTTATCTCGGAGATCATAGAAAGCAGGCTTGCGGAAATTTTTGAGTTTATCCATAATGAGCTCAGACGCTTTGGTGTCGCCGGACGGCTGCCTGCCGGAGTTATTTTGACAGGAGGGGGCGCTAAATTACATGGCGTGGCTGATCTTGTGAGACAAGAGTTGCGGTTGCCGGCGAGAGTGGGGACGCCGGATATGTCTTACTTCCACATTGATTCCGCGGAAGACGGCGCCATGGTTGACGATCCGGAATACGCTTGTGTTTTGGGACTTGTGCTCTGGGGTGCGGATAAATCTTTAGATAGCAGTCTCGCGGGAGCGCATGGTTCGGGATGGTTCCGGAAATTCCTTAATTATTTTATGCCGTAACGGAGAGCACGTTGTCTTGGAGCTTAAATTTTATAATGAAAGATTGTGGCGCAGTGAAAATGCGTATAGTTTTTATAAAAATGAAAAAAGCCGTTAAAAAAAGCAAAACAAGCAGAAGCAACGGAAGGAAATCTTCTCCGGAGGTTAACCCTACTTATACGGCGAGCATTAAAGTTATCGGCGTGGGCGGCGCGGGGTGCAATATGGTCTCACGCATGAAAGAGAGCGGCGAACTCAAGGGTATTGACTTCATAGCTATCAATACCGACGCGCAGGATTTGGATTTCTGCAGCGCGCGCAAGAAGATATATATAGGAAAGAACTTGACGAAGGGCCTGGGCACGGGCATGAACCCTGATATCGGGCGGCAGGCGGCGGAGGAAAACAGGTCGGAAATCGTGGAGTCTTTGCGGGGGGCGGATTTGGTGTTTGTTGCCGCCGGATTGGGCGGAGGAACGGGATCGGGAGTGGCGCCGGTTGTTGCCGAGGCGGCGCGGGAAGCCGGAGCGCTCACCGTTGCAGTTGTCGCGAAGCCGTTTTCTTTTGAGGGGGCGCAGAGAAGCCGCATTGCCGGAGAGGCGCTTACTAAACTGAAAGACAAGGTGGATACCTATATCGTGGTCCCGAACGATAAGATTTTTACGATAATCAGTAAGGATACCCCGATTTTGAAGGCCTTTAATGTGATTGATGATGTTTTAAAGTCGGCTGTTTCGGGTATTGCGGAGCTTGTGGCTTTGCATGGTCTTGTGAACGTTGATTTTGCCGATGTGAAGGCGATCATGCAGAGCACCGGGTCGGCGGTTGTTGCGACTGGCATAGCGACTGGCGCGGAGCGCGCGGCTAATGCCGTGAACGCCGCTGTCAATTCACCGCTTTTGGAAACCTCCATAGACGGGGCGCGGGGCATACTTTTTGGCGTGTCCGGAGGACGCGACTTGAAAATGAATGAAATCAACGATGTCGCGAAAATAATTTGCGCGTCCATTGATCCGGGAGCAAAAATAATTTTTGGGGCTTATCATGATAAGAAATTAAAACAGGGAGCAATCAAGGTGACTTTGATCGCCACCAATTTTAATAACGGCACGGCGAAGACCGCTCAGGATAATGCCCTGGCTTCCCTTTTTGCTCCTACGGCTGAACAGAAAACAGATCGTCCGGCTCCCGCGGGCGCGATTCTGCCGATTAAAGATGCGAAAGATGAAAAGAAGGATAAGGAGGCGGATAAAAACAAGTCAATCCCCGGGAAGAAGAGCACGGAAATTTGGGATATTCCTACATTCCTTCGGAGAAACAGGAGAGACCAGTAGAAAACAACTTGCCGTTTTTGTAGAAACTCTGTGGATGAGAAGTTATCCACAGAGTTTTTATTTTAGGGGAGTATAATTAAGATACAAAAATTGAGAAATTATAAATTAATAAAATAACCACACAAATGGGAGGACAAAAGGAGAAGGGTTTCAAATTAGTAAGAAAGCGCGATGGTCGAGTAGTGGCTTTTGATCAGGCGCGGATCACCGAGGCAATTCTGAAAGCAATGAATGCCGTGGGTGACGGCACAGAAAAGGATGCCGAAAAAGCCAGCGACGAGGTCAT
>CAYHUD010000006.1:17154-41329 GCA_964360025.1 uncultured Candidatus Saccharibacteria bacterium
AAAAAAATACCCGTCTAATTATGTCCTAGGCATTGAACAGATCCAGGATGTCGCGGAAAGTTCCCTGATCCTTTTGGATTATGCAAAGGCGGCGAAAGCGTATATTTTGTATCGCGAAGAGCGCGCTAAAATTCGTGAAAAAAGGAAAGAAGTCCCGGAACATATCAAGCATCTCGTTTCCGAGAGCAAGAAATATTTTAAAAATCCTTTGTCCGAGTTTGTTTATTATCGCTCCTATTCCCGCTGGCTGCCCGAAGAGAGTCGGCGTGAGACGTGGATAGAATCGGTGGACCGCTACCTCGCTTTTATGCGCGAAAATATTGGCAATAAAATTTCTGATGCCGATTACGCCGATATTCGCACCGCTATTTTACGGCAGGAGGTGATGCCCTCCATGCGTTTGATGTGGAGTGCGGGAAATGCCGCGCGGGTAACCAATGTCGCCGGATATAACTGTTCTTTTATTGCGCCGTCTAAGGCGCAAGATATTGCCGAAATCATGTATCTTTCCATGTGTGGTACGGGGGTGGGATTTTCGGTGGAACAGCAGAATGTTCAGAAGTTTCCGCAAATTAAGCCGCAGACCGGTAAAAAGCTGGCAACGCATGTCGTAGAAGACAGTAAAGAGGGGTGGGCGGGCGCGGCGGCAATAGGCCTTAAGGCATGGTTTGAGGGGAAAGACATTGAGTTTGATTACTCCAAGGTGCGTCCGCTCGGCGCGCGTTTGAAAACGATGGGCGGCAAAGCGTCCGGTCCCGGGCCTTTGCGCGAGTTTTTTAACTTTGCCCGTAAAAAGATTTTAGCGAAACAGGGCAGGCGCCTCAGTTCTCTGGATGTTCACGATATCATCTGCAAAGTCGGGGAGATTGTGGTTATGGGCGGCGTGCGGAGGTCGGCCTTGATTTCTTTGTCGGATTTGGATGATCAGGAGATGCGTTTGGCGAAAAGCGGCCAATTTTATTTAACTGAAGGTCAGCGATCTATGGCCAACAATTCCGTGGCTTATAACAGCAAGCCGTCTTGCGTGGAGTTTCTTGATGAATGGATTGCCCTCGCAAAAAATGGCACGGGAGAGAGGGGTATATTTAATAGGGGAAGTCTAAAGTCTCAGCTTCCGGCGCGGAGATGGAGGGTTTTTGGCAAGGACGCGGCGACTTGCGGGACGAATCCCTGCGGCGAAATTGTTTTGAAATCAAAACAATTTTGTAATTTGACGGAAGTCGTGGCGCGCGCCGAGGACACGATGGAGTCGCTCTTGAAAAAAATTCGTTTGGCAACGATTCTGGGCACATACCAGTCAACTTTGACTTCGTTTCCGTTTCTTTCTAAAGAATGGAAGAAGCATTGCGAAGAGGAGAGACTGCTCGGAGTTTCCGTTACGGGGCAGTGGGACTCTCCAGTGGTAAGAAAGGCGGAGACATTACTCAAACTGCGCGAAGAGGCGGTGAAAACCAATAAGACCTATGCCCGCAAAATGGGGATCAATGAATCAACCGCCGTCACTTGCGTTAAGCCGTCGGGTACGGTGTCGCAGCTTGTGGACTCCGCGTCCGGTCTCCATGCGCGTCATGCCAAATACTATATTCGCCGTATCCGTATTTCGGCGACCGACGCGCTTTTTCAAATGTTGAAAGATCAAAAATTACCGTATTATCCGGAGGTGGGGCAGACTAAAGAAGACGCGAGCACTTATGTTTTAGAGTTTCCGATGAAAGCTCCGGAGGGGGCGGTGACGCGAAAGGATTTAGATGCCAAGGCGCAGTTGGAATATTGGAGACTTGTGAAAGAAAATTATACCGAACATAACCCTTCGGTGACCGTGTCTGTCGGGGCGGATGAGTGGGTGAAAGTCGGGAATTATCTTTATGAAAATTGGGATATGATCGGCGGGCTGTCGTTTCTACCGCGCGACGAGCATGTTTATCTTTTAGCGCCTTACGAGGAGATTTCCGAAGAAAGGTACAAAGAGATGGTTGCTGAATTTCCCGAAGTGGATTTCGCCCAGATTTTGGTTTATGAGAAAGGAGATGAAACTCAGGGATCTAAGGAGTTAGCGTGTGTCGCCGGTGTCTGCGAGATTGCCTAAAGAAAAAACAAGAGGATGGTCGAATTCGGTGTTGCGCTTCGGCGCAGTAGCGCTGTGACTACTGCTTCTCATCGCGCCTGGAATTCGACTCATTCTCTTGTTTTTTAAGAATTGTCGAGATTTTTGAAGATAGATTATTGATGTTTATTTTGGTGGCACACCCCCTTAGCGTTTCCAAAACCCAGCATATCTCTGAAGTACAACAAAAATCCCCGCAAGGGGGATTTTTGTTACTAGTCGGGAAGATACTTTTGGTTTTTGTGAATTGATTGCGCGAGTTTGGTGCGCCTGTCTTTGATGCCCACCAGCGCTTCGGCTAGTTTGATTGTATCATCGGGAAACAATCTATTAACTCTATCTAATATTACTTCTATTATGTCGGCCTCTTCGGTCGCGCCTGATTCTTCCAGCTGCGCGCGGCGATCTTCCATGTGTTTATAGACTTCGGAAAGAGCCATATTGTCTTTAAGTAAGCTCCTCATACGCATGGGGTTCAGCCAATTATAGACGGTATTTAAAGAAATAATCTCCTCGGTTTCCGCGATAACCTCTTTTCTTTTATTTTGATCCTCTTCTTTGTAAAATTTTTCGATTGCCCGATCTTTTGTATCCGGATTTTCTTTTTTGTAATTCTCAGGCACTTCGGGATGTCTGGGTTTTGGTTGCTCCATATCTACAAATTATAACATATTAAGAGTTGATTTGGTTGATTTTTTTTGTAATTTATTAGATTCTGTGATATAATATGACCAATGATTATTGATGAGGTTCAAATACATGTTAAAGCCGGACACGGCGGAGTTGGCAAAGTTGCTTTTGACACGTCTAAAGGCGGCCGCGGTGCGACTGGTGGCAGTGGCGGCAGAGGGGGCGGCGTATATCTGGAGGGTGTTTCCGACTTGAGCGCTCTGAAACGTTTTCGCCATCAAAAGTCTTTTGTGGCGGAAAAAGGTGGAGACGGTAAGGCCAAAACTCTTGATGGAAGGACCGGAGAGGACTTGGTTCTGCGTGTTCCCGTGGGAACGGTTATTAAAAATACCGCTAATAACGACACGTTGGAAATTTTAAAAGTGGGGGAGCGGGTAAAGGTTGCCGAGGGCGGTATCGGCGGCAGGGGTAATTTTCAGTTTCGCGGACCGACGAATACCAGCCCGAAACAGTTTGATATCGGCCGGCCCGGTGAAGAAAAGGATTTGTTTCTAGAGTTGCGGCTTATAGCCGACATAGGGCTTGTGGGACTTCCTAATGCTGGCAAATCCAGTCTTTTAAACGAGCTGACGCGAGCCAATGTTAAGGTGGCAAATTATCCTTTCACCACTCTGGAGCCGAACCTCGGCGCTTTTTACGGCAAAAACGGGGTAATGATTCTTGCCGATATTCCTGGATTGATTGAGGGCGCTTCCGCGGGCAAGGGGTTGGGTATTAAGTTTTTGCGGCATATCCGACGCACCGAAGCCATTCTGCATTGCGTGGCGGCGGACGCTGAGGATGCCATCCGTGATTATGAGACGATTCGCGAGGAACTTGGCGCTTATAATAAAGATCTTTTGGAACGTCCGGAGTATTTATGTATTACTAAAACCGACTTGGCCACTTCGGAAAAGCTGGAAAAAATTAAGAATGATTTTAAGAAAAAAGGGATCGCCGTTTCTGTCGTGGTATCTATTTATGATCCCGAAGCAATGGCGGAACTAACGAAGTTTTTGGGGGCTCTTGTGATCAGCAAATAAGCTGTTTTGGAGCTTACTCTGCGGGGTATTGACAAATATGGAAAAGGTATGGTATAATATAATAAGTAGATTCGAAACCTTGGCGTAAGCCAAAAGACGGTTATCGGACCTATTTAAAATTTAAAAAGGTCGTAGTAACTGTTTTTTTGTAATAAAATGGATTCTCAGAATAACAATGCTGGTTTTGTGAAACCGAAGTTTCAGGGTAACTGGTCTTGCGCTCAGTGCAAGACAGCGATCACGGAGCTTCCGTTCCAACCGGATGAAGCGAGACTTAACGACTTGCTTTGCCGCGATTGCCACAAAGCTAAGAAAGCAGCTTCCGGCGATAACCGCTAAAAGCACAAAAACCCGCGCGTAAAACCGCGGGTTTTTTGTTTTATAAAAAAGCTCGCGCGGGGCGCGCGAGCAGGGTCGTTTCCGCCGTATTAGTGCGGAGCCTTTGTTGCCGTGGAGACGAAATAGAGCCCTGCGACCATCATCGCCGAACCGAGGAGAACTCTTTTTACCTCTACCTTGTCCGCTTCGCCCATGAAGAGAAGCCCGATTGCGACGCTTACGAGCGGATAGGCGGCGATGATGACTGAG
This sequence comes from uncultured Candidatus Saccharibacteria bacterium, assembly GCA_964360025.1. Lineage (GTDB taxonomy): Bacteria > Patescibacteriota > Minisyncoccia > UBA6257 > JAUSGH01 > CAYHSY01. Next base: position 21,559 of record CAYHUD010000006.1, read on the forward strand.
ACGACGGAGATCTGGCAGTCGGGAAGGGAGATCGCCCGTCCCGAAGCCCAGAATCCCAGACCGAGGATCACCCCGGCGACTCCTCCGAAAAGGAGACTTTTCCATGAAGTGAGGAGCGGGTCGGAACCGCCGCTGTATTTCCAGCAGAGAACTGTTGCCATGAGTCCGTAGATGAAGGCGACGACGGTCATCGCCGCTCCATTTTCTTTTGCTTTCATCATTGCCGGTCCGGCGAAGCCGTAAAGCAGAGCCGAAAGAAGCGAGAGGAGAATCGGTGACTTCATTTTCACCTCCCGTTTTGACCACGAGTGTCAAAGGAAACTTAATATATACTAGCAGAAAATGCTTGAAAAGTCAAACAAAGTTATTTCCCGGATTTTTTTAAATCCAGAGAGACGGAGTTGATGCAGTAGCGTTTGCCCTGTTTATCGGCAGGCAAGCGTTTGTCAATGGGTCCGTCATCAAAGACATGTCCGAGATGTGCCGCGCATTTTTTGCAGATTACCTCCGTCCTTTTCATGCCGCCGCTTAAATCCTCGCGTAGTTCAACACGCTCCAGATTGACGGGATCGGTAAAGCTGGGCCAGCCGGTTCCGGAGTCAAACTTGGTATCCGAAGAGAAAAGTTCCGTGCCGCAGACGGCGCATTTATACATACCACGCGCGTGTTCGTTCCAGTATTTCCCTGTGAAGGGCGCCTCGGTGCCGCCCTCGCAGGCGACTTGATAGAGCTCTGGTGAATTTGTTTTTAATTTTTCTTTTATCTCGCTTTGCATTTTATTAATTTTTACTTTGTGACTTTAATAAATTAACGAACTGTTTTTGAACTTTTAAAACTTTGGGAGCGATGATGATTTGGCAATACGGTTCGGAGCCGTGGGTTGCGAAGTATTTTTGGTGATAGTCCTCCGCGGGATAAAAGTCGGCAAGAGGTTTGACCTCTGTGATCACGGGACTACCGGAAGCTGTTTCCGTGTTGAGCGTGGAGATGAATTTCTCCGCTTCTTCGCGTTGTTTTTCGTTAGTGTAAAAAATTACCGAACGATACTCGGTGCCCACATCGTTTCCCTGGCGGTTTGGTGTTGTGGGGTCGTGGGTCGCGAAGAATACGGTTAAAAGATCGTTAAAAGAAATTTCAGCAGGGTCAAACTCTATGCGCGTTACTTCGGCGTGGCCGGTTTTGCCTGAGCTGACCGCTTCATAAGTCGGGTTTTTGATTGTGCCGCCGGAATATCCGGGCATGGCCGACTTGATGCCTTTAAGTTCGTTAAAAACCGCTTCCGTGCACCAGAAACATCCTCCGCCGAAAACGGCTATTTCCGTTGGTTGGGAAATCATTCGGTGGTTCTGCCGGCGAAGTGTTCGCTATCGGCCTCGGCCGCCGCTTTTGTTTTATGTACGATGCCGTCTCTGTGGTTGGGCGGAGAGTAGAGCGTGTAAAGCTTCATTTTTCTATCGGCGGAAGTGTTTAGGATATTGTGACGCGTGCCCTGCGGCACCATGACGAGAGAGCCGGCTTTGATGTCGTGTTCTACGCCGTCCAAAACAGCTTTTCCTGATCCGGCTTCGCAGCGGATCAGTTGGTCCAGATCGTGAGTTTCTTCGCCGATATCTTCCCCGGGGAGGAGCGACATGACGACGAGCTGGCTATTTCTTGCTGTGTATAAGACCTTGCGGAAGTGTTCGTTATCAAAAGTTAATTTTTCTATATCAGTGATGAATCCTTTCATATTTTTATTTTAATCATTACACCTGCGACGGTGTTTCGCCGAACATTTTTTTGGCGGTTTCTTCTTTTTTCGCAATGAGGAAAATATAGACGATTTCTAGAATGCCCATGGTGTTGATAAGTAGAAGCGCGATGAACCAGTTTTTGTGGCCGAGGCGCGCCGATTTCCAAAGCGCGATACCTTTCCAGATTAAGCTCCAGACGCTGATTAAAATGATGGCAGCGATGACGGGGCCGGAAAATATTAGATTATTAAGCGCAGCTTGTAATTGGTTTAGTTCGTTCATGGCTTTATTATAACATTTGATTTATGAGGAGAAAAGGACGCGGAACTTGTTTTTTGCGCGCGAAAGAGTTATGATGTGGCGAGGTAAAATAAGTTCTTTGACGGAGGTGGGAGATATGAAAGCATTCGCGTGCGGGCAGAGATGCGGGGTTGATGATCTGCGGGGGTTGGGTTTTGGACGAGAATATCCGCTGGATTTCTTGCGAGCTTTGGCGGCGATTTTGAATAGAGTGTTCAAGGGTTCGCAGTGGTTTCTCACAAGAGAAGCCGCGGATGCCGGCGCAGTGCTTCTGTGGCAGACTCTTTTCAATTCTGAAGTTGGTTTTTACAAGCTAGTCGTTGAGGTGGAAGTTCCGGGCGTGGAGAATACGAAGTCCGGGGGGGTGGGCTATGGATCGCCTCACGGAGAGTAGGGAGGTTCTGACCGGAGTTTTGGGTTTGCTGGCTAGTCGCGAATGGGATTTGGAGAGTTTGCAGAGACATCTTTCCCAAATGCAAGATTTGAATTCTTAGTTTCCGGCTACGCAGGACTTCCTGCGGGATCGGGGATTGACCAATGTTTCGGAGTTAGACGAGCAAGGAAGAAAAGATTTGATGTATTATCTTTTGGATCTGCTGCATCCGCCTACGTAAAACTTCGGCGAGGCGCACCCGCCCAGGGTTTAGGGCGGTTTTTTTATTGAAAATAAAGAGATATAATATCCAGTTGGACGATCGTCCAACTGGATATTGCGAGAGTTATCCACAGGTTAAGTATATAATGTATATAAAGTGTATGTTATAATTTATATATTATAAAAAATGTAAGATTGCTTCGTCCCGCAAATTGGGTCTCGCAATGACGAGATTTGAGATTGCAACAATAAAACAATGGAAAAAATAATTTCGGCATTGACGGAAAATCAGAAGCGATTTTATGAAGTTTTAAAAACTTATATTAATAAAGAGGGGAGGTCGCCGACGGTCGCGGAGCTCGCGGGGTTGATGAAGTTTTCATCGCCGCGATCGGTCACGCAGTATCTGGAGGCGTTGGAAGAAAAGGGATTGATTAAGAGATGGCGATATAAAAGCCGTGGCATAGAGCTTTTGCAGTCGCGGACTTATTTTGTGGTGGGCGGGGGGACGGTGAGCATTCCCGTCATTGCTTCGGCGGGATGCGATCAGATGAGTGTTTTCGCCGAGCATGCTTTTGGTGATTTTGTTTGCGTGGATAAGTCGCTTTTGGCGGGGAAAAATATTGCGCGTATTGTGAGCATCCGCGCTATCGGGAACTCCATGGACGAGGCGGGCGTGCGCGACGGCGACCATGTGCTTGTGGAAGTGACGGAGGATTTGCGTGATAACGATATTATCGTCGCGGTGATAGATAACTTCGCCGTGATTAAAAAGTTAACTTTGGCAAACAACGCCGTTATTTTAAATCCGGTTTCGTCGGACGCCAGTTACAAGCCGATTATTTTGCGGCGCGATTTCAAACTTTTTGGTAAAGTTATAGATATTATTCGCACACCGCAGAAAGGAGAGCTGGAGATAGTGCCGATTTACGAGACGCCGGAGATGTAAAAAATAGTCAATTTAGATGTCAAAATCAATATTTCAAAAGATAGTTTTGGTGGCCGTGATTTTAGCGCCGGTGATTTTTGCATTGTGGTTTTTCTTTGGGAGAGTCAGCTGGGAGATATATATCAGTCCGCGGTTCGGCTATCTCGTGGAATATCCCGCCGGATTTTTGGCACGGGAAGCTCCGGATGGGGCGCCGATTTTTATTATTTCCAGCTCTGATAATGATTTTTCTTTGAATATCGGAGTGTTTACCGATAAGAATGTTCTTTCTGAAGAGGGTTTCAGGGGCGCGATGGCGGCAATTAAAAAAGTTTACGACGAAGACGTTGCTTCAGAGGTTTTATTGTTTGATGCCGCTTTCCATGAGAGTGAGAGTATTCGCGGAGACTATACCGTCGCCGCGCTTTTTACGGCGAAAAGCGGCGTGGTTTATGAACAGACGGAGGTGGGTACTATTATGGATGGCGGCACAGTTTATATCCTGACTTTTTATGTAGATAGGCGTTTTAGCGATAAATATGAAAATTTGGTCAAAGAAATCGCGGTGCGGTTTATACCGGGGGAGTTTCGGGCTGTGGCGTTGCGTTGAAATATATTAAAATTAAGAAATGAAAAATTGGTTGGGTGCGATTTTGGGTTTGGTGTTTTTGGCTCTGGCGCTTGGCGCGGCGGTTTATTTTTTGCCGCAGAGGAAAACGGAGCCGCAGATTGTTAGTAATTCGGATGTTTCGCTCGGCAAACAGGATCCCGTCTCGGAACTCGCGTCGGTTTCAGGTGTTGTTTCGCGCGGAGTGAATTATTTTGAGTCCAGGAACGGATTTTACGCCGAGCCGGAAAAGTCGGGAAGTTATCCGGGAGTTGTGATGATTCATGAGTGGTGGGGTTTAAATGACAACATTCGTGAAATGGCAGCTGAGCTCGCGCGTCATGGGTACAAAGTCCTGGCTGTGGATTTGTTCGGGAGCGTCGCCGTGACGCCCGATGAGGCGCGTGCCGGAGTCGCGGCTTTAAATCAGGAGAAGGCGCTGGAAAATTTGAAGGCGGCGGTTGCATATCTGCGATCGCGGGGAGCGACGAGTGTGGGGTCTCTGGGGTGGTGTTTTGGTGGAGGGCAGTCAATGCAGTTGGCTTTGGCAGGGGAGGATTTGGCGGCAACCGTAATTTATTACGGTAATTTAGTCGTGGACGCGGGGAAATTAAAAGATATCAAGTGGCCCGTTTTGGGTATATTTGGTGAAAAAGACCAGTCCGTGAAGGCGGAAACTGTGCGCGAGTTTGACGCGGCGCTGGATGTCGCCGGAGTTAAAAACGCCATTTATATATATCCGGGCGTGGGACATGCTTTTGCCAATCCATCGGGGGATAATTACGCGCCAAATGAAACGCGCGATGCCTGGGATAAGACATTGAAGTTTTTAAAAGAAAATCTGAAGTGATAAAAAATATCCCGCGCGGTTGCGGGAGGGGTTGAAACTAGTTTAGATCTTATTGGTTCCCGCCATCGTCCATGCCCAAGCTTCAACATCGGTGAGATTGAATATCTCTTGCATTTTTTCTAGCAGGAATTTACAACGATCATCTTGGTATCTTTCAGTAAGATACTTAAGGTTGGAGCTATTGATGAGCTGTTCTACACTGATGCCGTTTCTCTCGGCGATTTTCCGGTTGACCTCCGGTCCTTCCGAGGGGAACTCTTTTCTTGTCTCATCGACCAACTTTTTCATCTTTTCTTCGTCTTCGAGAGCGGGATTGCGATGAAGTGTTGCCAGGGCGACAAGCAATGTACTTCTATTGTAGGGGCAGTCCAACATCGGCAGAATCCTCCAAGGGAGACAAGGTACCAAGAATTATATTATCTAATATTTATATTTTCGTCAATTTTTTGAGATCTAATAAAAAGCCGTCCGGGGTTAGGGGACGGCGGGCGATCGTCAGATTTTGCCTTGCCATGGGACGATGTTTTTTTCTATGAGGACGAGGCGCGACTTGCCTTTGATTTCGCGGGACTCGTAATAGGTGACGGAGGCGTTTTCTATTCCATCGTTTTGGTTATTTTTATATCTCGCCAGAGCTTCCTCTATGGAAAAGTGTTCTATGAGCCGCTGAAAAAGAATCAACCAGTGTCCGTGGACTACGATAAGAACTTTTTGACCCTCGTAGTCGCGGGTGAGAGTCCCGAGGAAGCTATGGATGCGTAGCTCTATATCCGCCCAGTTTTCTCCGCCCCAGGGTCGGTAGTGGTAGAGGCCTTCACGGAGTTTTCTAACAAGTTCCTGCGGGAAACGTGCGGCGATTTCGTCGTGAGTCATGATATGGTAGACGCCTCTCTGGGCCTCGGCTAGGCGGGGATCTTCGTAGATCTTTGCCTCCGGATACATGACGCGCATCGTTTCCAGGGCGCGTTGGTAATAGGAGGCGTAATAAACATCAAAGCGGGAGAATTTGTCGCGTAGGAACTGTCCTGTGATAAATGCTTGTTTTTCTCCGCGCGGAGTAAGCCGGTAGGCGTGCGTGGAGGTTTCAAATTTCGCGCGTTCTTCTACGGTCATGAGATTACCCTCGGACTCGCCGTGTCTTACGAGAACCAGCTTGGCAGGCCAGCCCATATGGCACCTCCCTTTTTTGTAAATGACCTGTAAATGATAACACTTACGAACCTGCGTCAGGTTTTGATTTTATTGTTGCTAAGAAGACGGAAATTGTATATAATAGTATTACAATCGCACGATTGAAAATTTAATATTCCCCGGCTTGCCTCGCCGAAGCTTCAGCGAGGGCGGGTAGCTCAGCCCCGACGCTTAAATTGTTAAAATAAGGAAGTCGGGGAGCCGACCCCATAGGGCGTCGGCTCGGCGGAATGGTTTGAGAAATCGATTGTTGAAAATTTAATATTCCCCGGTAGCTCAGCGGTAGAGCGGCTCGCTGTGAAAATGTTCCCACGTTTGGTATAATCATACGTGTTATGCCAGAGAAACGAACATATGCCGATCGTGCTGAATACTTAAAACGAGCAGTGACAGAACGAAGGAGAAGGTTGAAAGTTATGCTTGTTGAGTATAAAGGCGGTCAGTGTGCAATTTGTGGCTACAGTAGGACTCCTTGGGCGTTAGATCTTCATCATGTTGACCCGAAAAGTAAATCTTTTGGATTATCAGTGAAAGGGTTGACGCGTTCTTGGGATAAGCTTAAGCAGGAGGCGGATAAGTGCATGCTTATTTGCGCCAATTGTCATAGAGAAACACACGCAGGCATTGCGCAGCTTCCTAAAGAAATTTAGGTCGAAAATGAGGTGAAATCGGTGAAGCCCATTTGGGTAATACCGAGCCAAGCTTTGATGTGAGTATCAGAGAAGGTGTAGAGACTATCCTGTATAGGAGTACTATTCAAAATTTTTTGAATGGGAAGCGCCTCAATCCGATAGTCGTCGGATATGATATAGTCCACCCCTATTAGTAATAGTAGGATAAGTGTAACGAGAAGGTCCCAGGTTCGATCCCTGGCCGGGGAGCCAATACAAAATAGTCCATATATGTGTGGGCTATTTTGTATTATCCCGAGACAGGGATCGAACGGGAAAGGGGTCCGCCTCGGTTTATCGAGGCGAGACGGGTCGGGAAAACGGGAGTTTATGGCTACGTAAGCGGCAACGGCTCAGCGGAGACGGTTGTTGAGCCGTTGAAAATCACACCCTAAAATCCGTGATTTGTTTATAATTATATATATGCAAATAAACACTTCGACAAGCTCAGTGCGAGTCAACACACTCAAACTTATCATCGCCATCGTAGTCTCCGAGCTTGCCGGGATCGTTGGTTCAGTGTTTACGACGCCGTCCATTGCCGGCTGGTACGCAACACTGGTGAAGCCGGCTATTAATCCTCCAGCGTGGGTGTTCGGACCGGTATGGACGACACTCTTTGCGCTTATGGGGATAAGCGCGTGGTTGGTGTGGCGGAATGCCGAGATTGCTTCGTTGCAAGCTCCTCGCAATGACAGAAAGATAAAAATCGCTCTCGGTATATTTTTTGGCCAGCTGGTCTTGAACACGCTTTGGTCGATTATCTTTTTTGGTCTGCACAGTCCCGGCGGTGCGTTTATTGAAATTGTATTCCTCTGGCTCGCCATTCTCGCCACGATTATTGTGTTTTATAAAATCTCCCGTCTGGCAGCATGGCTTCTTGTGCCCTATATCCTCTGGGTAAGCTTCGCCGGATATTTGAATTACGCCATCTGGGCATTGAATTAAAAAATTATGACCACCCTTCGACTACGCTCAGGACAAGCATACAAACACACTCAAATTGGGTATTTGATGCTAGTTGTCTTACTGGCCGTGCTACTGCTTTTTGCGTGGCTTCAGATTGCGGCTAGGGCTGAACCCCCCTCATACAATTCCGGCACAAATTTTGCCGTTACTGCTATGATGGCGTTGATTTTGTTTATTCTCGCATCGTTTATCACGTTAAGAACATCTATTGACGAAAACTATCTTCGGATCAGATTTGGCTATGGCATTTTTCGCAAAAAATTCGCAGTGAATGAGATTGTGTCAGTCGCACAAGTAAAAAATCATTGGTATTGCGGCTGGGGCATACGACTATGGCTCTGGCCGAAAATGTGGATTTTTAATGTTTCCGGCTTTGACGCAGTTGAAATAATTATGAAAAACGGAAAGATCTACCGGATCGGAACGGATGAGCCGGAAAAACTTGAGACCGCGATCAAGCGGGTCATATTTGTTTAACTTTTGGGAGATTTTTATTTACATCCTATGAGGCTAGGGATCGAACGGGGGTTGGGGAGGAGTGAGACGTTTTGTTTGGCTAGAGATTTTTTGATATTATAAAAAGAGGTTTTTGAGAGAAAAAGGAGGGGGGAATATGCCTAGCAGGCAGGAAGTGTACCAAGCAATCGACCAAGCAATCGATAGTGAACGTGAATACCAGAACAGGTTGTCTGCGAATCGGACGGACGGTCGGAAGCATACTCCTGGTGAGTTTCTCACCATGCTTAGAGTTTATGTGAACAAAGCAGATGTCGCCTGGACGGAAAATGCCGGCGACGAAGCCACTCTGGAAATCATGCGCAAGATCGCCGGTATTGCAGTGAATTGCATGGAAACCTGGGGCGCTCCCAAGCGAAAGTAGAAAACCACACACAGCCACTTTCTCGGAGGTGGCGTTTTTTATTTTCGCATTCTGAAAGTTTGAATATTGCTGATATAATGTTTACATGAACCAAAAAGGATTTGCTCAAATTTTAATTGTAGGAATCGCGGTTGCTATTATTGCCGTTGGTGCGGGTGGTTATTTTTATATTTCACGTCAATCAATAGGGGACTTGGAGGGTAAAAAAGAGGAGGCTATAAATGAGCCGCAGGGTGAACGCGAAAAGTTTTTAAAATCTGACATAAAAAATACTTCGGAGCCGATCGCGCGCGAGAAACAAACGTCCACCTCCGGCAAATTTCAAGCGCCGGTTGGCAGTGATGTCGTCCAGGGCTACCCGGTTAACTGTTATCCCAGATTAGGTTTTGATAACAATAGAACCGAGCAAACATTTGTAATCAATTCCAAAAACAACAAGGAGATATATATTAACGTAGAATACAAGGGTGTTTATAAAAGTATTGACGGGGGAAATACTTGGACTTTTTCCGGAAAGGGACTCAAAGGACTGCCTAGGAACGACGACCCGTCTAAACCCTGCGGCGATCTTCGCTTTCATTTGTATATAGACCCCTCAAATCCCAATCGTCTCCTTGCTCCGGGTGGCAGTGGACCCGGAAGAGTGGGTGATGGTCTCGGAGGACTTTCTGAAAGTTTGGACGGCGGCGCTACGTGGCATCAATTATTTACGAGCGAGATGAGCGCTTATACGGAAAGCGCTGTCATGGATTTAAAAAATACGAGCATAGTTTATGTTACGACATCGGCTCTGCCGCAGGGTATGGATGGCCCGGATAAAGGGAAAACATTTGTTACAAAAGGGGTCGTATATAAAACCGTAGATGGCGGCAAAACATGGGAGGAGCTTCCCACGGGACTTTTTGCGGACTTAAGGGTTCCGGGAATTTTTATGGACGCAGAGAACAGCGATAAACTCCGGCTCGCCACCTTCGGGTTGCCGTCGGGAACGAATATTGATAAAAAAGCTACGGAAGAACAGTGGGGATTTTTAGAGACAAACGACGCCGGTCGGACCTGGACAAAGTTGCCCAGCACGCTGGGTATCGGTATTAGGCATCTTGATGTCTCGCCGGCAAATTTGAACCATTTTTACTTAATGGTGAGCAAAGACAACATGGATAAAGTATATTACTCAGTTGACGGCACTCTCAATGAACCGAGTAATATGATGGTAAACTTCGCGCGGTATGATCCGCATGATAAAAATGGCATGCGTTTAATCGGGATCAATATTTTCGCGCAACCGAACGATGTTTTTGAAAGTTTTGACGGCGGGAAAACATGGAATACTGTCGGAAAACTTCCGGGAGGCGTTACTAATGAGCACAGAGTATCAAATATCGTCTTTGATCCGATTGATAAAAACGTCATATATATGAACGCCGACCAGGCGCGCGTCTGGAAGTCTCAAGATAAAGGCAATACGTGGGAGGTGGTCTTGAGTTTGGATAAACTAAAAGGTCTCTAGGGTTGTAATACAATTTTAATATGAATAAGAAAAAAGCCCGTTCGCGCCCACGGCGGTTTACGAGCTTTGTTTTGATTGACGTTTAATCTTTGCGGAGCGGCCAGCCGAATCCGAAGGATCGGTTTTTTGTTCCGACTTTTTGATAAAAACCAATACCGATTACGGTCAATGCTTTATTTTCAGCCTTTTGGTATCCTGCGAGGCCGAGGATGTTTACGGCATCTCGGCCGGCATTTTGACACACTGCAAAACCGATGCCGATTGAGGCATTCTGACCAGCTTTCTGACACACCGCAAGACCGATGAAGGTTATGGTGTCTTTGCTAGCCCCCTGATATCCGGTAAGACCGATGAAGGTTATGGCATATTGGTCGGCTTTTTGATATCCCGTGAGGCCGACGATGGTAAAGGCCCTCTCGCCAGCCTCTTGATATCCCGTAAGACCAAGCCAGGTCAGAGCCACCTCGCCAGCCTTTTGATACCCGGTAAGACCGATGGCGGTTGTGGCACTCTCACCAGCTTCTTGATATCCAACAAGACCGATGACGATTCCGGCATTTTTGCCGGCCTTTTGATAGAGAGTGATGGATGCTATGGTCATGGCATCACATTCCGCGCTTTGATAGAGCGAAAAGAAGGAAAAGACATTTTTCCCGGTGGCATTGCCGGCTACCGTGAAGACGGTGCCGTTGATGTTTACGGGAAGACAAAGCAGAGAGATGATGCCGAGTTGTTTCAGTCGTTGACGCCAACCTACGCACTTTGCTTTGTGAGTAGTGAGGCGCCAGAAGATGGCGTAGTAAAGAGCAACGGAGCCAAGGAAAAGGACGAGGTTATCCATATTTGTCCCCCCCGTGGTTTGGTTGGAATTGCAACCACTATTATGATGATATATTTATTGAGTTTATGCCAATGCGTTCCGGGATGAATAATATGAGCGCAAGCGACTAGGCGGATTTAGGTATGGCACAACTGAACGGTTTTTGGGAATTATGTAGCTGTGTTGACACGGCGGGAATTTTTAAGTACTATTTTTGAGGGATTTTGGGATCTTTAAAAATAAAGGAGGGTCAATGACGACATATTATTCGTATCAGATCAGGTCACGAATTGTTGAGAGCGCAGAGAAGAAACTTTTGCGAATGCGTGGGAAGATGGTGACGCAAAAGCAGCTTTATGAAATGTTCGGACCATATGACGCGGGCAGACCGTCTTGCGATGAAAACAGAGATGCTTTCCGAGACATGATTGAGAGAGGGTTGCTACTGGAGGTTGCTCCGGGGAAGTATAGTGTTTCTACCGCAGATGTCGATCGAAAGGTGAAATCCCGGTTGGAAGCAGGTCAGAAACTTATCGCAGAATGCGTGCAAGAGACGGCTAAGAAAATTCAGGAAGTGGTGATGGAATGGGTGAGAGGCGTAGAAGATTGTTTTCCGAAGATTCTGTTCGCGGTCAAATGTAAGAAGGCGGCGGGCAGGGCGGGTGAGCCGAACAGAGAAGAAAAGGAAATGCCCGGTGTCGTGCTCCGGCATTTTCACAATAACAATATAGACAACTCAATCATTTTGACTCCCGAAGGTATCTGGGATTGCCCGCATAGTCGTGTCGAGGGAGTGGTTGACGAGATCCCTGATTGGGATAGCAAGAGAGCGTTTCCCGAGTTGTGGATTCAATATGGCGCGATGGCTATGAGGGAGCTCTTCAAGTATTGCTAATGATAGATAACAGGTCCAGATTTACGGCCCCACGACAAACGGGGCTTTTATTTTATGAGAATATAATGACGGTAGCTATTTAGCCGGAATCGTGCTAGAATATAGTAATGAAGCTATCTCTAGCCATTCAAGGCGGGTTGGACAAGAAGTTCCAAAAGGTGATTAAGACACCGGCGAGCTTCGCTTTTTTCGTGGCTATCCATGACTTTGTGGGACATATTGAAGATAATCCGGTTCTTTCCGGGGCGCTTTTGGCAAAAACAAAACTGAACCGCGAGCTGAATATCGTGACTAAATACGGTTATTTGAAACAGATTTATCAAACAGTTAAAGATACAAAAAGGAAGTCGGATGCCGATATGGGGCACGCGAGAAATATGGCGCTTCTAGATTTGAATAAAATCCGTAATAACGATGTGTCGGAAAATAACGCTTTTTGGAAAAAACGGGAGGCGTTTCGAAAACTAACCAGCGAAGTTTATTCAGGTTTGAATCCAAGTTCGGTATAACGATTTCAGCTTTTATGCCGAACGATAATATCGTTTTAAGATTTAATAAAGTTAGTTTTGATTACGGGCCTAACCACTCTATTTTGGAAGAGGCCAGTTTTTCTTTGCGGTGGGGGGCGAAGTTTGCCTTGATGGGCCAGAACGGAGCCGGGAAAAGCACTATTTTTAATTTGATTTCAGGAGCGCTCGCGCCGGAAGAAGGAACAATTTCCATAGATGGAAAATTGACCATCGCGGTTTCGCGCCAGGTTATTCCCGCCGATCAGATGAAGCTAACGGTGCGGGAATTTTTTCAAAATTGTTTTAAGCATAAAGTTTATGATATTGACCCGAGGATAGATGAGGCGCTGGAAGTCGTGAATCTTCATGCTTCGCATGAGAAAATCATCAAAACATTTTCCGGCGGACAACAAGCGCGCTTGCTTCTCGCCTCCGCTTTAATTCAGAAACCAGACCTTTTGCTTTTAGATGAGCCGACTAACAACCTTGATCACGCGGGGTTAGCCCATTTGGCGAAGTTTCTCGCTGATTATAAAAATACTTGCATTGTTATTTCGCACGACGCCGATTTTTTGAATTCTTTTACCACCGGAGTTTTATATCTGGATATTTTTACCCGCAAAGTGGAACAATATGCCGGTAACTATCACGATGTGGTTAAGGAAATTGCCGCGCGCATTGAAAGAGAGCGAATGAAAAATGTACGTTTGGAGAAAGACATCATCAATCGCAAGGAACAGATGGGATTTTTTGCGCAAAAGGGCGGTCATATGCGCGATGTTGCCCGGAAAATGCGCGAGAAGATTGAAGAGCTGGAGGAAGAAAAAGTTGATGTGCGGGAAGAGGATAAAACTATTCGTCATTTTATTATTCCGTGTCAGGAAAATATCGTGGGAGAAATTTTGAGCATGAAGTCGGTATCGGTGATGCGGCAGGGGAAAGTCGTTAAAATTAAAACGAATATAAAAATAAAGCCCGGAGGCCACTTGCTTCTTTCGGGACCAAACGGCATCGGGAAAACAACCCTGCTTCAGAATATCGCGACGGGGCACGCCGTGGGCGTGACAATCCAGCCGGAGATAAATGTGGGATATTATCGGCAGGATTTTTCTACCCTGAATCCAGAGGAGACGGTTTATCGGTCTTTAATAGAAACAGCGCGGGAGGGCGCGACGGAGCAAAATGTCCGATCAGTGGCGTCCGGTTTTCTTTTAAACGCCGATATTTTAGAGAAAAAAGTCGGTAATTTATCCGAGGGGCAAAAGGGACTTGTGATGTTTGCGCGGCTGGTTTTGCAGAAGCCGGGACTTTTGATATTGGACGAGCCGACTAATCACATTAATTTCAGGCATTTGCCGGTGATCGCCGAGGCGCTCAACAAATATACGGGAGTGATGATACTTGTGAGTCACGCGGCGGATTTTGTTAAAAAAATAAGAATTGACGAGGTGTTGGATTTGGGGAAGATTGACTAAAATTAAGATCGCCGTATTTTATTACGCGCGGTGATTGACTATAAAAATGCTCTGCAAAGCTCGGCTTGAGATTTAAGAAGTTTTAAAAGCATTAAGTTTTCGGAAGCAGTTCCGGAATAGCGAGGTAGGTCAAAAAATTCAGCGAGTTCGGCGCGGTTAGCAAATGAGCTGTCAAAGTCGTTGATATTAAGAAAGTCCACTATTGAGACCTTAATCCGCATAGATTTTGCATTAAAGTTGGGCAGACAAAAATCACGGGACAGGATTATATTTTTTTCTGTTGGCGGCGTTTCGAGTGGCAGATCGGTTAACGACAGCATCGCCAGAGTTTTTTGTGGATTGATCGTATTCTCAAAAAGAGAGGATATTAACGTGATGTTATTTTCGTGAATAACGGCAAATTTTACGATAAAGAAGCCCAAAACAATAAAGATGGAACCGGTGAGCGCGATAATTGTATAAGCAATAATTTTCATAAGGTTATTTTTTGCCTACGCAAAGTCTCGCTAATTTGATAGCGGCGATAATCGCGAGATGAATTAATGTAGAAATACCAAAGACGGGAGTCATGTCTATATTTTTATTCTGTCCGGTCTTAGCCAGATCATATTTTTTTTACGCAGAATAATCTCTTTGATGAATTGTTCTAAAAAAATCCAAGCATTGATATACATCGGCACGAAGTAGAAGAAGGGGACTGTTAAAATATCCTTTCGTTTTTCCTTGATAGCTCCAAAAATGGCGAGTGCAGCTGTAATTAAAAACTGCAACCCGAGAGTATAGAGAGCTATTCGGATATTTATTAACGGAAGAAGTGTCAGTAAAATAGAGAATGTTAACCCTTCAATATAAATAACAGAAAGCTCCAGCGCTTGTATCGGACGTTTTAAGATGTCAAAGTGTTTGAACAGGTTTTGCCAGCCGCCGCCATACCAGCGCCGTACTTGGTTGATATAAGATTTGATATTGGGCGGGTCTTGTGTGTAGGCAATGGCGTCCGCGGCGAAGGCAATGTTTTTATTTAATTTGTGGATTTTATAAGTGAAGTCCAGATCTTCAGTGAGGGTGTCGTGTTCAAATGAAAGATTTTGTTTAAAAAATTTTGTATTAAAAGCTCCGGCTACTCCGGGGATGACGAAAATATAATTCATAAAATTTTGAGCAAGTTTATGAATATTTTGACCGATTGAATATTCCAGGGCGCGGTAGGTGGTGATCCAGCTGTGCCGGATGCTCTTTACATAGCCAGAAACTGCTACGATATCTGGCTGGTTAAAGGGTTGGATAATGTTTTTAATAAAGTTTTTATCAAGCATAGAATCTCCGTCAGTTGCGATAAAAACATCGCCCTTAATAAATTTTAGTCCGTATTGCTGGGCCGAGCTTTTGTTGCCGGTGCGGCGGGGAGTTGTGACGATTAAAACCTCGTTTTTGTAGCGATTAAGAATGGCGGGGGTTTTATCGGTACTGGAGTCGTCAACAACCACGATTTGATCGGGTTTGCGGGATTGATGCAGACAAGATAAAATGCACTTCTCTATTGATTTTTCTTCGTTAAAACAGGGGATGAGGATGGAAATCTTCATACGGCCCAATTATAGCATATTATAATAAATAAGTCAAAGATAAGCGAAGTGGTTAGAATTATTGTGAAAGTTGTGTAATATGGAAGGAAGCGTGAATTTGAAGTGTGTTTTTGTAAAAACGATAAATATTATGCAAATCCCGAGGCGGAAATCGGAATTATTAAGCAGAAAAGACGAGGGTCCTTTCTATATTACCGAAGAAGGGTTAGAACAGCTGAAAAGAAAATTGGCGCGACTTAGGGCCGCTTTGCCCGGGTACATTGAAGAAGCAATGCGGACGGCGGCCTATGGCGACCGGTCGGATAACGCCGAATATAAAGACGCGAAGGCGACTTTGCGGCGGACGCGGTATCAGATTTTTGAAATCGGAGAACAGATTAAGACCGCGGTCGTCATCAAGCAAGGAGCCGGAGCTTCGGGGAAAATAGGGATCGGGTCAACTGTGGTTCTAGAAATCAACGGCAAGAAAAAGACGTTTCAAATTTTGGGATCGCAGGAAACAAATCCCACAGAAGGCAAAATTTCTTATAAATCGCCTCTGGGGGCGGCTCTGATGGATCGCGTGGCGGGAGACAGGGTGGCGGTTAAGATTAAAACCGGCGATCAAGAATATCTGATTTTAGAAGTGCGTTAGGTTCCCGTAGGTTTTGTTTTGAAGTGATTATATGCGGGGATTTTTAATCATGAAAACGAGTTCGTCTGCTATAATAATTTTATGGTTGAGAAGCTGGATAAAATTTTTAATCCGTTTTCGCTTATTGTCATTAATTTTCTAATCATTGGGGCGGCGGAGCTCTTGGGCGGAGGGGTGTTGTTGTACTCCAGTGGGGCGATTCACGGCATTGCTTTATTTTTCATCGTTTTGGCTTTGAGCAGAGTTTTTCTCCATTACCCCAGTTATGATCAGTTTCTGGAAAAATTCTTGCATGCCACGCTCGGGGCTTTGTTTGTTTTCGCCACCGCTCATATCGTAGAATTTTTCAGCATGAGGATTTTACACGAATATCCTGACAGTACGTTTTCGCATGTGATCAACCTATATATTATCAGCATGTTTTTGATTATTATCGGCGCGGAAATGTTTTTACGTCGGCACGATCGCGGTTCCATGTCGCTCGTGCGGTTTCTCTGGGCGGGCATTGGTTTTTTCGTTGTTCTAAGCGTGCTGATATTTGTGCGGAAATTTGAGATTTCTCTCGGCACTCAAAGTCTCATGCCCTGGTTTTATTTTGGCGTGGTTCTCATGAGTTTTGTGCTTGGTTTTGTGAAAATTTGGCAAATACGTAGGCTGGTTTCCATCGCCCGGGGGTTCATTGATTATCTTCTTGGTTCGCTGTTTTTGATTTTTATCGCGACGCTCCCCAACATATTTTATGAATTTATAGAGGAGATTTTCGCAGTGCCGGAGTTCCAGCTGGTTTATGTCAGTCATTTTACTTTTTACGCGGCTTTAAGTATAATGTTTTTGGCTTTCGGTCAGCTCGCCAATCTGGGCGGACTGTATGCCTCGGTGAAGAAAAGCTAGCGGCTTGCGGGGGATATCTTCTGCCGCATGACGCCGCGCATTTATTTTTAATTTTATGAATACTAAAGCAGAGGGGGCGATGAGAGTGCAAAAATATCTCTCACAAAAAGGAATTATGTCCCGCCGCGAGGCTGAACGCGCCATCGATGGGGGGCGTATTAGAATCAACGGAAAAATTATTAAGGAAATGGGTGTGCTTGTCGTTCCGGGAAAAGATATCGTAGAAGTTATTTCCGGAGTTTCGGAGGCGGGAGAGGAGAAAATAACGGTTGTGGTTTATAAACCGCGGGGGGTGGTGTGTTCGGAAAACAGCCGCGAGGGTAAAACCATCTTTGAAGCATTCCCGCAATATCAAAATTTAAATATCGTCGGGCGGCTGGATAAAGACAGCGAGGGGCTGATTCTTTTATCCAATGACGGGGTTGTGACATCCGTGGTAACAGGAGAGGAACACCTAGTGTCGAAAGAATATGTGGTGACGGTCCGCGAGGAGTTAACACCACGGGATATTAGAAAAATGGAGGAAGGAATTTTTATTGACGGTGAAAAGACATTGCCGGCGCGGGGAGAACTGCTCGGCCCCCATAAATTTTCTTTAATTTTGCGCGAGGGGAGAACGCATCAGATCCGAAGAATGACGGACTTTCTTCGTCTAACCGTAGAGCGGCTTGTGCGCACGCGCGTTGGCCCTATAACGCTCGCGGGTTTGGGGTCGGGCGCGAGCCGGATATTGACTAAAGAAGAGGTGGCGAATCTCAAAGCCCTGAAATTCGCGGAATAATTATATTTGAGATTAGTTTTTATCGGTTGGACTGTGATGTGGCGTTTGTGTATACTAAAGTTTAAAGGTCGTTAATGGTTCTAAAACATACATTTATGGCCGAAGAAGTAAAGAAGCCTCAGGTTTAATAGTTCGTCTTCTGATGAGCAGGTCAGTCTAGGATTTGCCATTGCGTAAAAACCGCCGAAAGGCGGTTTTTACGTCGTTTGATTAAAATCAGGTTTGCGGATATGGTGAAAACAGTACTTGTTTAAAGGAGGGCCTGATATGTCCGCAAATATCCAAATCCTTACTCTTGATGGACCGATTTACTACGATGACGGTCCGGGTAGCTATTTTCGCTGGATGTTGAAGAAGCTCTACGGTATGACCGAGAAAGCCAATCGGCCGAAGGCGGTCATTCTCCGCGTGAACAGCCCCGGCGGAACCGTTGGCGCGACAGAAGAGCTTTTCCAGGCCGTGAGGCATTTGCAGGTGAATGGCATCAGGGTTGTAGCGCTCATGGAAGATGTCGCCGCGAGCGGGGGACTTTATGTCTCCATGGCGGCGGACTGCGTCATTGCCCATGCGGGGACGATTACGGGATCCATCGGTGTGATTATGGAAGGCACGGACTATTCCGCAATCATGGATTTCCTGGGTATCAAAACGAACGTCATCAAGTCTGGCAAGTTCAAGGACATCTTCTCGGGCACTCGTCCGATGACAAACGAGGAGCATGCCCAGCTCCAGGAAACTATCATGAGCGTTTACCAGCAGTTTTTGGAGATGGTTGCTAAGGAAAGAAGGATGCCTATTGCCAAGGTGAAAAAGTTTGCTGACGGACGCGTTATGTCCGGAATGCAGGCCTATAAGCTGAAGCTCGTGGATGGTATCGGCGGACTGGCCTCTGCCGTGGAAGTCGCGGCAAAGCTCGGGAAGATTTCCAAGAACAAAATCAAGACCAAGTTTGTCCGGCGCAAGGGTTGGGGCGGCGGATGCTGGTGCAAGGCGAAGGCCAATTTTCTGGCTTTGATCCCCAACGCCAAGCTTTCGGGGATCCCTCTTTTCATGATGCCGAAGTTCAATAAGTAATAGTTTGAACGTTCCCGATTTCTTTTTGCTTGCGGGCAAAAAGGATCGGGATTTTTTTGATTCTTTAAAGGCGCGGGAAATAATTTGGGCCAGTAAAATATTGAAAAATTTAAATATTCAAAGATTTAAATAGACCGAAAAATTTAAAGAGTAAGACGTTAAAAATTCGCGACATCGTTCGCGGTTTTTTTTTTATACACAGAAATTCTCGCAATTTATTTTGATTGGTGTTAAAAATAAGTAATGGAGGCAACGGAAAAGAAAATTTTTAAATTTTTGTTTGTGGGGTGGGAAAGCGTGAGCGGAGACCTAGCCTGGCAGATAAAAAAAGAGGGGCATGAGGTGAAGATGTATATCAAAGAGCCGGATGATGCCGATGTGTATGAGGGATTCGTGGATAAAGTAGCGGATTGGAAAGATCATACGGACTGGGCGGATGTTGTTGTGTTTGATTACGTCGGTTTCGGAGCGCAAGCCGATGCGCTTCGGAAAGCTGGGAAGTTGGTAGTGGGAGGAAGTGTTTATACTGATCGCTTGGAGAAAGATCGCGAGTTTGGACAGTCGGAGATGAAGCGCGTGGGGCTTTTAACTTTGCCGCATTGGGATTTTGAAAATATTGACGAGGCGATTGATTTTATAAAAAAGAATGAGGGGCGGTATGTATATAAACCGTTTGGAATGGTCAGCAAGGGACTGCTTTTTATCGGCAAGGAAGAGGACGGCAAAGATATGACGCAGATTTTGGAGAGTAATAAAAAATATCTTTCGCACAAAGTAAAACAATTTCAGCTTCAGAAATATGTTTCGGGAGTGGAAGTGGCCGTTGGCGCGTTTTTTAACGGGCACGATTTTATTTATCCGATTAATATTAA
>CAYHUD010000007.1:0-41254 GCA_964360025.1 uncultured Candidatus Saccharibacteria bacterium
ACGGCCTCGAATGCGGTCTTCTAATAAATTTTCTGCGCGAAAGCCGGAATTTCAAAATAGGCCGGATTTTCTTTGTGAATTCTTCGTAATTCTCGTATAATTCTATCAATTCGATTGAAGGAGACTGTTGTTCTAGGCCGTGAAATCAGTTCAAAGTTCCGCCCACCTCCTCCGCCTTCGCCTCGCTGTAGCTCGGCTACGGTCGCACGTCGCCATAGCTTTAGCGACGGCACGCGTGATGCGGTTCATAGGAAGAACGCGATGGCGAAAAATAAAATTATTTTTTTTTGCTTGATTTTTAATGTTAATTTCGTTAATGTCCGACTAGGCATCGCACCTATAAAACCGAATAGGAGGTTGCATATGCCAACAGAAGAAGGTGTGTGTTGCGAGTGTGGAGAACCCGCAACGTGGGTCCGCCATACGCAATTTGCCAGCAGTCATTTTTTTTGCACCCAGCACGCCAGGGCCGAGGAGGACTTTGGCAGATCAGATTCCTCGTATTTTTTCTGGGAGGAACTATCTAAAGGTAAAGATGATTTGCCCCCTGTCACTTAGCGGATTCCGACAAGATTCAAGGGTGTAACTAGATTGTAAAATAATTTAGTTTAGTTTACTCTAAAATCTAGGATTTAAGCTCTTTGGTTTCTATGGAGGGTGAAGAGATGGCTTTGCAGCTCGTGGGTGGGACGCTGGCGTTGATATTTGGAGTGAGCTGTTGGGTTTTGATGGGTTCGGCGGCGCGCGATTGGGCGGAGAGGCGTGTCGGAGCCGGCGTTCCGACTGTTTTTTTCTTTCTGGGAATTGTTCTGGTCGTTTCTGGCGTATTGGCTTTCTATTGTGTCGGCTATAATTTCGGGAAGCTGGATGCTCACAATACGCAGGTGGAAGGAAGAAAGTAATAAGGAGGGCGTGATCTACGGCGGGCAATATCATATTGCTCGTTTTTTTGTGTTAAAATATAATAAAACAATGAAAACTAAACGGGTTATCGGGTTTTTTATATTTGCTTTTGGAAGTATTTTACTGCCTACTCTTGGGGCTTATCTTTTGATTTATATTCTGGATATTCCCAGGGCAACAGTGGAGGATTTTATCGGTTTTAATCTGGCGTGGGTTCTGGGAGGACTTCTGGGATATTATCTTTTAATAATTCCGATGTGGTCGTATTTTGCAACTTGGGCGTCGCGTGTAGAGGCAAGGGCAGGAGTAAGCGCGGTTTCTAAAGACGAGTTGATTGTGAAGATATTGGCAATGAATGACGAGAAGCTACCGTGGACGGTGCGCCGCGGAGAAAAAGAAGATTTAATAGCGGGGTGGAAAGCAGTGGATGAAAAATGGATAGATATTTTCGCGGCAAATAAAATCAGTTTGACCCATAAAATACGAATTAATCTTGATGAAAAAAGAGGCGTCGCGCACGCGCAGGATGTGGAGAGAAAAGTCAGCTGGCGCGTGGGCATATCCGGCCGGCCGGAGGCGACATTCCACTGGAGCGGATCGCGGGGAATCACCTTTTGGCAATACGAGAGTGGGATGTCCTTCGGGATTATTTATAAAGACGGTAAGTTGCAAATCGGCCCGGCATATAAATACACTTTTTCTTTGCAGGAAATGAAAAATCCGTTGATTGAGGCGGTGACTGAAAGCGGTTGGGCGTGGAAGGGGGCTTTAACGGTATCTCCGTTTTGGCGTTGGGTTTTTGGAGGGTAAATGTTCTAGACTCTATCCGGAAAGTTTCTCGCTACCGCTTAAATCCCCAGCGTGGATTTTTCGCTGACTTTCGTCGCTCGCTCTTCCTCGCTGATGCTCGGAAACCGTGCCCGCTCGCTCCTCGAGTCACGCTGTGAAACTTTCCGGATAGAGTCTAAACTTGTCTATCTATATTACAAGAGAAAGGACCCCCCCCTTGCTTTATTTGTGGTTATCAGCTATAATAGTTAGCAGTAAGGTTTCTTAGCGGGGTTTTAATGGTAGACTTGCTCCCCAATAACATTTCAGCTCTTTTTTATAAATTTCAGCTACGACTTTGTTAAAATTTTTCGGTAGATACGCCGTATATGCCTTAAAATTTTAACTTTGTCTCGCTTGAAATTAATAAAAAATTTCTTGAAAGCTTATTAGGGAGCAGGTCTATAGAGAACGTAGCTAGGTGGTCGTCTTACGATATTAATCAAATAAAGAAAACAAAATGGCTAAAAAGCTATATGTTGGAGGTTTGCCCTACAGCACAACCCAGGATGAGCTCAAAGAAGCTTTTTCCAAAGTTGGAGCGGTAGAGGAAGCGACTATCATCATTGATAAAATGACTGGTCGTTCCAGAGGTTTCGGATTCGTTCAAATGACGAACGATGATGAAGCTCTCAAAGCTATTGAGGAATTCAATGGCAAGGACTTCGGCGGAAGGAAGCTCTTGGTTAACGAGGCTCGTCCGATGGAAGCTCGTGCCCCTCGCACAGGCGGTTTCGGTGGAGATCGCGGTGGACGTGGTGGCAATTGGTTATTCCAAACAAAAACAACCCGAAAGGGTTGTTTTTGTTTGGAGAATTATGATGATGGATGACTGCGGCCCAACCTATTGCCTTAAATTATCCAAAATTCTTTCCTCGTGAACCAAGTCTTCGCGATAGATAAATTATCCTCGCTCATTTCGGGAAATCCTTCCGGAATTCCCTCGCCTCAATCGGATTAAATTCATTTCATTCATTATCCGATTGGGCTCAGTCAGTTCCGGTCTTCCTCTCGTTCGCTTCGGTAATTTATAACTATCGCTCTCGACGGGCTCCCTGCGAAAAGAATTTTGGGTAATTTAGCTCCTAAGTGTCGGCAACTAATGCGTTTGCGTTGGGGACCGGCTGGGCAAGCGTTCGTTTTTAGCGTTATGATGGGAGATATCATGGGTACAAAATTTGACGAGTTGTACAACAAATTAAATCCCGAACAGAAACGGGCGGTGGATGCCGTGGAGGGTCCGGTTGTGGTTGTCGCCGGACCGGGGACGGGGAAAACGCAAATTCTGACTTTGCGTATCGCCAATATTTTGCGTAAAACGGATACCAATCCGGAAAATATCCTGGCGCTGACATTTACCGAGGCCGCGGCCGCCAATATGCGGAGGCGTCTCGCGGAAATAATCGGTTCGCCGGCTTATTCCGTTTGTATCAATACTTTTCACGGATTTTGCAACGACATCATTAAAAAATATCCGGAGGAGTTTCCGAAAATAATCGGCGCGGAACAGTCCTCGGAAATAGAACAGGTAAAGATCGTGGAGTCGCTTTTGGAATCTTTGCCTCTCAAAACCCTAAAACCTTTCGGCGAGCCGTTTTATTATCTTGGAACGGCGCGCGCGAATATTAATAAATTAAAACGGGAAGGTGTCGGTGTGACTGACTTCGCGGCGATCGTCGCCCAGGAGCGTAAAAATTTTGACGCTATAGACGATCTCTATTATGAGACGGGAGCGCATAAGGGAAAGATGAAGGGCAAGTATATTGATCTCCAAAAACAAATTGCGAAAAATGAAGAGTTGGCGCAACTATACGCCGGATATGAAGAAAAGCTTCGCGAACAAAAAAAATATGATTGGAGCGATATGATTATGGAAGTGGCTGGCGCGATGCAGAATAATAAAAATCTGCTTTTGCTTTTGCAGGAAGCGCACCAGTATATTCTGGTTGATGAACACCAGGATACGAATAACGGGCAAAATAAAGTCCTGGAGCTTCTATGTAATTTCCACCCCAACCCTAATCTTTTCATCGTCGGCGATGAAAAACAGGCGATTTTCCGGTTTCAGGGCGCGTCGTTGCAAAACTTTCTTTATTTTAGAAATATTTATCCGGCGGCGGAACTGGTTACGCTTCAGGAAAATTACCGGTCAACGCAATCTATTTTGGATTCGGCGCACGAACTTTTTTTGCAATCAAAAAAATTAACAGCGAAGACGCTCCACCCTGAAAGGCGGATCGTAGCGCGGGCCTATGCCGATCTGGAGTCGGAGTTAAATGGCGTGGCGCAAGAAATTGCCGCGAGAATCAAGGCGGGCACCGATCCCCGTGAAATTGCCGTTTTGTATCGAGACAATCGCGATGCCTTCCCCCTCTCTCGCGCTCTTTTGCGCCGGGGCGTCCGGTCCGTGATTGAATCCGACGAAGATATTTTAGACGATCGCGATATCAAAAAATTTATCAGTATTTTAAGAGCCGTCGCGAATTTTGGCGAGGCGGAATTTTTAGTCCCTGTTTTGCACATAGATTTTTTGAATATTCCGCCGATAGAGGCGTATAACATCATGGCGCGTTCGGCGCGGGAACATCTCCCTCTATATAATGTATGTAGCGAAGGCGCGGATGGCGAAGCGGCGCGCCAGCTTTACTCTAAACTCTCATCGTGGGCGTCTTTTGCCAAAAACCATTCCCTGGAGGAATCTTTGGATCTCGTGGCGCGTGAATCGGGACTGGTGGCGAAAATTTTGAAGGGCGCGGGGGCATTTTCTGCTTTGGGTAAAATGGCCGCGCTTTTTAACGAAGCGCGGGCTCTGGAGAGAGCTAATCACGAAGCCGGTCTTCCGGAATTTCTTACGCACATGGATGCGGTTTTGGAGCATGGCCTGCTGATCAAAAATCATGCAGACACGCACCTCATGGATGGTGTGCGTTTGCTGACGGCTCATCGCGCCAAGGGACTGGAGTTTGACTTTGTTTATATTATTAACGCTACGCATGGCCACTGGGGCGGGAGGCGGCATATTGAAAAAATAAAATTGCCGGCGCGTGTTTTTGCTCTGGCCAAAGAGCAGGAAATGGAGAGCGGAGCCGATGATGACGAGCGGCGGCTGTTTTACGTGGCTCTAACGAGAGCGCGGCGCGAAGCGATAGTCACATATTTTAAAAACGGATTAAACGGCGAGGAAGAGCTCCCGTCGCAATTCATCGGTGAAATAAAAGCGGAATCGGAAGAGGGCGGAGCTATGGCGCGCGAGGCTATTTTTGCCGAGCCTGTCGCCGTTCAAGATAGCGGATCTGTCGGAAACTTGATTAAAAGTCTTTTCAGTCATTACGGGTTTTCGGTGACGATGCTTAATAATTATCTTGAGTGTCCGTGGAAATATTTCTATAACAATCTTTTGCGAATTCCCAAGGCCAAAGAGCGGCACCAGCTTTATGGTAGCGCCATACACGCGGCTTTGAAGGATTTTTTTGATAAACGGAAGATGGGTGCTGATCGTGAATTTTTATTGCAAAAATTTGAATATTATCTTGGCAAAGAGGCCTTGAGAAAAAATGAATTCGCGGAGTTTTTGGAAAGAGGGAAGCGGGCGCTCTCCGGATATTATGATAAGAACGGGGGTCTTTGGGGCGACAATGTTCTGACGGAGTTTGCCATTAACGGAATTTTGTTGACGCCGGAAATAAAATTGACGGGGAAAATTGATAAAATGACGATCGCGGAAAATGGGGGCGTGATTGTGGCCGATTATAAAACAGGCAAGCCGAAAACTCGCGGAGAGATAGAAGGGACGACAAAGAACTCTAACGGTGATATTAAAAGACAACTTGTTTTTTATAACCTTCTTTTGAATATGCACGAGAACGGCAGGTACAGGATGGCCGGTGGGGAGATAGATTTCGTGGAGCCGAATGAAAAGGGGGATTATAAAAAAGAAAGCTTTGTGATTTTGCCCGAAGAAGTCGTGGAGCTTGAGGGTTTGATTAAGAAAGTCGCGGCGGAGATTTTGAATCTGGAATTTTGGGATAGGCGATGCGGGGAAAAAGATTGTGAGTTTTGCGGGTTGAGGGCAATGATGGGGTAGGCAAAACTCCCGCTTTGATCTTCTTGCCAGCGGCTTCGCGCGAGAGAAACAATCTTCGCGCATCGTTAGAAATTAAACAAAAAATCGAACTCGCCCACTCCGATAGGCATCGGAGTGAAGCTCAAACAGCAATTTTTTGTTATTTCTCCACGATGCGCTTCAGTTGTTTCTTGCTCGCGCTCCGCATGCTGACTGCGAAGATCAAAGCGGAAGTTTTTTGTTGGGGGTGGAGTTTTGCCAGCGGCTTCGCGTTAGAAAAAAGTTAGATTGCTTCGCGGGGCCCTGCCTGCGGGCAGGCTCGCAATGACAAATCACCGTATGTCACTGTATGCCACTAATTATTTTATAGCTCTCGTCAAAGTGGTTGTTTTAAGCTATATTTAAGAAATGGATAAATCAATCAAGAGCACACCCAAAGACGTGTTTATGCACCTTCTGGGCATTGTGGCGCTGTATTTTGTGGCCATAAATTTTATTACGTTGATTTTTCAGTATATAGACTTGAGTTTTCCCAGTGTTTTGGATGGGGGATATTACTACCGTGGCGCGGCTGATTCCATTCGCTGGGCGATGGCGGCGATTATTATCGTTGCTCCGGTTTATTTCTGGGTTACCGCTTATATGGCGCGTGATTTTGCTAAAAACCCGGAGAAGCGTGAATTAAAAATAAGAAAATGGCTTGTTTATTTTACTTTGTTTGTGGCCGCGGTAACGATTATCAGCGATCTTGTCGCTTTGGTTTATAGTTTTTTAGGGGGAGATTTGACGATGCGTTTTATCCTGAAGGTGGCGACGGTTTTAGCGGTGGCCCTAGTCGTTTTTATTTATTATTTGCGTGATTTGCGGAGGGAGTGGCGCGGTTATGGGTTGCGGATTCTGGCGTGGAGCGTGGCTCTGGTTTTGACCTCGGGTATCGTGGGTGGATTTTTTACGGCCGGATCGCCTTTTAAAGCGCGGCTCTTAAAGTTTGACGAGCGGCGTGTTTCTGATTTGCAAACGCTGCAGGGAGAAATTATCAATTATTGGATGAAAAAAGATGTTTTGCCGGGCAATTTAGAAGAATTGCGTAATGATATTACCGGGTTTCGCGCTCCTTTAGACCCCAAGACGGGCGTTGGTTACGATTATCAGATCGCGGGAGAACTGTCGTTTGAGCTGTGCGCGATTTTTGAACTTCTTTCCAATGCGGTCTTGGCGCTGGATAAAACCATGCCGCGCGCGGCTGCGGAACCATATACGACTTATGATTATAGAACTTATGATTATGCCGAAAATTGGGAACATGGCGCGGAAAAAAATTGTTTCAAGAGGACGATAGATCCGGAGCTTTACCCCAAGACGCCGAAACGATAAGCTGGTTATGATGCGTGGTTTAAATTTTATTCTCACAATTATTTTTGGCATATCCGTGTTGGGATTTTGGTTTTTAACGCGCGAGGTTTGGCGTGTGAATGATGCTAATTTGGAGAGTTTGGCGCGATCCGGAAGACAATTCGCGCAAAGCATCAGGCAGCTGGGTTTGCGAATTGATTCTTTAGAAAAAGAAAAACAACGGTTGACCGAGGAGCTGGGTATAAGAGAGAAATTGGCGGCGGCGCAGGACCTTTTTATCGGAGTGCAAGGGCGGGTATCCGAAGAGCGCGCGGCTCAAGTTTCCGGATTGAAAAATGAATTGAATCACGCAGAGGACACCATTTTGCGGCTTAAAAAACTGGGCGGTGAGCCTCTCCCAAAGGATTTTATTAATAAATTATTACAGGCCACAGCGAGGGTGAGATGTTTTGTAAGCGGCGATAGCGAGGTTTGGAACTATAAAGCCGGATCAGGGTCGGTTATCGGGCGTTACGCGGCGGTGGGAGGCGAGATGGTGGTCGTGACAAATGCTCATGTTCTGGAGCCAAGCGCCATAACCGGAAAACCGGAGTGCGAGGTGATATTTGCGGACGGGGCGAGATATGCCTCGGAGATGGTGAAGCGTGTTTTTGAAAACAGGATGGATTTTGCCTTTTTGCGTTTGCCGGAGGTGGAAACAGCTGGGGTTGAACTAGTCTCTTATGAGGGGATGGGGGTGGGATTTTGCGAATTTCACGATGTGGAGATCGGCGATCGCGTTACGATTTTAAGCTACCCGGCTTTTAGCGGTCCGGAGCGGGTCGTTTCCGAGGGCGAGGTTGTTAATTTTCTCCATGGTCCGATTTATGAGACGACTGCGCAGATTGAACTGGGAAGTTCCGGCGGTGTGGCTCTGCTTAATAAAAAGAAATGCGTTCTGGGCATGCCGACATGGCGGGGAATCGCCGACAATTTCGGATATTCATATATTCAGTCGTGGCCGATGATGCTACAATATAAATAATGGACCAGCTTCCGGTTTTATTATTCCAGCTTCTTGTTTTTCTGTTTTCAGTGATCGTCCACGAGGTGGCGCACGGTGTTGTGGCTCTGCGTCTGGGCGACACTACAGCGAAAGACATGGGAAGGCTCACTTTAAATCCTCTGCCGCATCTGGATCTTTTCGGTTCGGTGCTTGTCCCGTTATTTTTATATTTCATTTCCGCCGGAACTTTTATTTTTGGCTGGGCGAAACCGGTGCCTTACAACCCTTATAATTTAAAAAATCCGGCCGTGGGCGGCGGGATGATCGCTCTTGCCGGACCTTTGGCAAATTTGAGCGTGGCTTTTATTTTCGGGCTTATTGTCAGATTGGCGGGGCCGCTATTAATAGCTTATGGTCTGGGGACGGCGGTTGTATTTTTCCATCTTATTATTTTCATTAATGTTCTTTTAGCCATATTTAATCTTGTGCCGATTCCGCCGCTTGACGGATCTAAAGTTCTTTTCGCTTTCCTGCCGGCGCGATTTTCGGCTGTCCGTGATTTTTTGA
This sequence comes from uncultured Candidatus Saccharibacteria bacterium, assembly GCA_964360025.1. Lineage (GTDB taxonomy): Bacteria > Patescibacteriota > Minisyncoccia > UBA6257 > JAUSGH01 > CAYHSY01. Next base: position 8,700 of record CAYHUD010000007.1, read on the forward strand.
ATCGTTACGGTTTTTCTCTGCTTTTGCTTTTTATGTTTTTCGGCTTTCGTCTGATTATTCCGGTTATGGCTTTTGTTTATGAATTGTTTGCCGGGAATGGGGGAGGGTTGTTTTAGGCGCGGGCGGGGTTGACCCCGTTAGAAGCCGCGAGAGCTCACAGCGCGCTTCCCGCTTCTAACGGGGTTGACGAGTTATGACTTCTTTTGTTACTATATTTCTCATACATGGCTACGTTTAATCAGCTGCTCAAAGGAGGCAGAAAGTCCTCCGGGAATAAGAGCAAATCGCCGGCGCTTCAGAAATATTTCAATTATCTGAAAAATCGCCCGTTAAAAACCCCCTCGCCTTTTAAGCGCGGTGTTTGCGTTAAAGTTTTTACTACAACTCCGAAGAAGCCGAACTCGGCTCTCCGTAAGGTGGCGAGAGTGCGTCTAACAAACGGCATGGAGGTTACGGCTTATATTCCGGGAGAGGGCCATAATTTGCAGGAACACTCTGTCGTCGTTATTCGCGGCGGGCGCGTCAAAGATCTTCCTGGAGTCCGCTATCATATAGTGAGAGGAGTTTTGGATACGGTGGGCGTCGTGGCGAGGCATCAGCAGAGAAGCAAATATGGAGCCAAAAGAGCTAAGAAATAAAATAGATTTATGAGAAGGAAAAAGAACTATAAAAGAATTCATAAAGCGGACACGAAATACGACAATGTCATTGTCGGGAGATTTATTAATTATCTGATGAGTGACGGCAAGAAATCAGCGGCGGAGGCGGTTTTTTACGACGCCATGGATATTATCAAGAAAGAAACGAAAGAAGAGCCGGTGAAGGTTTTTGAAAAAGCTTTGGAAACAGTAACGCCGATGGTGGAGGTGGCTTCTAAGCGCGTAGGCGGAGCGAACTATCAGGTGCCTCGCGAGGTGAGACCGGAAAGGAAGTTTATGTTGGCGGCGCGCTGGTTGATAGATGCCGCGCGGTCTAAAAAGGGCAAGCCGATGGCGGCGAAGCTGGCTGAAGAATTGATTTTGGCAACGAAGAACGAAGGTAACGCCATTAAGAAGAAGTTGGATACGCATCGTATGGCGGAAGCGAACCGCGCCTTCGCCCACTTCAGTTGGTAGATGTGTGGTAAATTTAATCAATAACTGCGTTGCTTCTCCTCGCAGTACCGCAAAGGGTACAGCTCGTCGAAGCGCCTTGTTTTTGATAAAATTATTTCGCATCTAATTTAATAAGTTATTGGTTGGGGTTTGAATAAAGTTTAAAGTATTTCGTAGCTTATGAGACAATACCCAATAGAAAAATTAAGAGATATCGGCATTATTGCTCATATTGACGCCGGAAAAACGACGGTTTCCGAACGCATTCTTTTTTATACCGGAGTTTCTCATAAAATCGGCGAAGTGCATGAGGGTGATACGGTGATGGACTGGATGGAACAGGAGCGCGAGCGCGGTATCACGATTACCGCCGCCGCTACGACCTGCTTCTGGGTGCCCACATATCATAAGGGTGATAAGGGCTTTGAGCACCGTATTAACTTGATTGATACTCCGGGCCATATTGATTTTACCGTGGAGGTGAAAAGATCGCTGCGTGTTTTGGATGGCGCGGTTGTGGTTTTTGACGGCGTGTCCGGAGTGGAACCGCAGTCGGAGACCAATTGGAGATATGCCGATGAATATAAAGTGCCGCGTATTTGCTTTATCAATAAACTGGACCGTACCGGAGCCAGTTTTTACGGCAGTTTGCAGTCTATTCGTGAGAGATTAAATCCTCACGCGATGCCAATACAGCTCCCCATTGGTCTGGAGTCCGCTTTTGCGGGTCTCGTGGATCTTTTGAAAAACAAGGCGTATATGTTTGAGGGCGAAAAAGGCGAGAAGATAACCGAAGTGCCGATACCGGCCAATATGACAGAAGAGGTGGCGCGCGAGCGGGCAAAATTGATTGAAAAGATAGTGGAACAGGAGGATGTTTTGATGTCTAATTATCTAGAGGGCAAAGAGCCGGAACTGCCGGAGCTGAAGCGCGTTTTGCGCGCCGCGACTATTTCGGGAGCTATTATTCCGGTTGTGACGGGTTCGGCTTTGAAAAATAAGGGTGTGCAGTTCGTGCTGGACGCGGTTGTGGACTATTTACCGTCACCAAATGATGTGCCTCCGGTTAAGGCGACTGTTGTCGGAAGTGGAGAAGTTTTGGAGCGGCATCCAAAGGACGATGAGCCGTTTACGGCATTGGCTTTCAAAATCGCGGCGGATCCTTTTGTGGGCAGTTTAACCTTTTTCCGCGTTTATTCCGGAACTCTTAAAAAAGGAAGTTATGTTTTGAACTCCAGTAAAAATTCGCAGGAACGCATCGGGCGCATGGTGCGGATGCACGCTAACGAACGCGAAGATTTGGACGAGATTTACGCGGGAGAGCTGGGCGCCATGGTGGGTCTTAAAAATACTACGACTGGCGACACTCTTTGTGATCCCGAGCACCCCGTAGTTTTGGAAAAAATTATTTTTCCGGAGCCGGTTATCGGTATTCGTATTGAGCCGAAAACAAAAGCCGATCAGGAGAAAATGGGTATTGCCCTGCATCGTTTGGCTGAAGAGGACCCGACTTTTAAGGTGGCCGGTGATATTGAAACAGGCGAAACTATTATTTCCGGTATGGGCGAATTGCATTTGGAAATTATCGTTGACCGCATGAAGCGCGAGTTTGGCGTGGAGGCAAATGTGGGTCGGCCGCAGGTATCTTATAAAGAAACTATTCGCGCAGAAGCTAGCGCAGAAGGAAAGTATATTAAGCAATCGGGAGGCCGCGGACAGTATGGACACGTTGCGATCAAGGTGCGGCCTTTGGAGCGTGGTAAGGGCTTTGAATTTATTAACTCTATTAAAGGAGGCGTGATTCCGCAGGAATTTATCGCGCCGGCTGAAAAAGGTATTAAAGAAGCGATTGAGAGAGGTGTTATCGCCGGATATAGAATGGTGGACGTGGAAGTGGAGCTTTATGACGGATCGTTTCATGAAGTGGACTCTTCGGAAGCGGCTTTCAAAATTGCCGGATCTATGGCTTTTCAGGAGGCGGCCAAGCGCGCGCGTCCGGTTTTGCTTGAGCCGATTATGAAAGTTCAAATCTTGGTTCCGCCGGATTTCTTGGGTGAGGTTACGGGCAATATCAGCTCTAAGAGGGGCAAAATTGACGCGATGAGCGACAGGGGAAATATCAAGGTGATTGATGCGCAGGTTCCGCTTTCCGAAATGTTCGGTTATTCCACTGAGGTACGTTCCATGAGCCAGGGAAGAGCATCGTTTACGATGGAGTTTGATCACTATGAAGAGATGCCAAATAATGTGGCACAACTTGTTATAGAGGGACGGAAAAAGTAAAAATCTTGTAATTGCCGATTTCAGTGTCGCGTTTCAATCTTTGGATACGCCACTTCCAAAGTTTTAATCGTGTAAAACTTTGGAAGTGGCGTATCTATGCATGGATAATCGTGAAAGAATGGGGGTTGACCCCGTACCTTAGGAGGATTGGTAGGGGCTTGACAAGATTCATGTGGTCTGCTATACTGGCTTTTACATGCTGTGCAAAACGGCACGGCATCGGTACGTTGAGAATGAAATTGTGGTGGTAAACAAATGTCCTTTTTTGCGAGCAGACGCTGGCGCGGCTGGCGGAACTCGCGGGGGGGATTATGGACACCAACACCAAATAGGTGGCGGGCTGCTGAGAAGGGCGTAACAGGGGTTTACCCCTGCGTCTATCCAGCAATCAAAGTCCCGCGAACAGCGCCGCCGGCGGGTCCTAGTTCGGGACTGCCGGTGCCGCTCACAACTGTGGTGGCCCCCTCTCGCAACGCGAGAGGGAATCACAAACGGACCGGGGGTTAATTAGAAAGAAGGTTCAATAAATGCCGCCACCGTTTGGGGCGTGCGGGACGCTATAAAAGCGGAAGCGGTGGGGCTAAATCACATAATCCTCATCATCCGCGCGAAACCCGCGCCCGCGGTCGAAAGGTCGCGGGAAGAAACCCGAGGTGACTCCTCGAGCGGTTCATGTCTCTGGCCTGGTCCTATTTTCACGAAGAGTGAGAACGAACGGGTCTCATTCTTACGGATGGTAGGAACGAAGGAGATGTTGAGCCGCTCCGATAGCCCGGTTACATTTGGGCGGCTGGGGAAGAAATTCTCTGCCCGTCCGGATGCCCTGGCGGACTACGGTGGACTATTTGAGGGTGAGCCGGGTGGTTGTTGTGCGAGTTCACCGACGAACTCCACAACAGCCGCCCATAGTAGGGAGGTGCGCATGAGCGCCCTCTACCCAACACCTTTTGGTTAACGGTTCGAGTTTCGCGCGGCGCCAAATAAAAGAGCGGCGCGCGGAGAACCGTCCAGGAGGACAGTGGGAGGGTCTATGGCCTAACAGGGGTTTCCCCTGGGCTACGACTCTTCCGCTAACACGAGACAGACCACCACTTCGTTTTCCAGGGACGCCGGAAAACGAAGCTGCGTTACAAAAACGAAAAAAGGCGTCCAACAAGGGCCCGACAAGCACTGACAACAGAGTCAGAAGCGAGTCGGGCCCCTTTTATTTCATGGAACGTAAGACATGGAACATGGAACTCATAACATGGAACATGGAACTCATAACATGGAACATGGAACAAGTGCCCCATGATATGTGTTATGTGATACATGTTTCGCGGTATTTGACAACTTGCGTGGGGTTTGTGTATAATCTTTAATATTGTTAACTTCATAAAACGCGTCGAGATTTTATAAATAAAATTAAAAAAGTAATTAATTAGAAAATATGGCAGAAAAAGAGAAATTTGCGAGGACTAAGCCGCACGTTAATGTGGGCACGATCGGTCACGTTGATCACGGCAAGACTACCTTAACGGCCGCTATTACACACGTATTGTTTATGAAGGGTTGGGCGAAGAAGGAGGAGGGCGTGGATCAGATTGATAGCGCTCCGGAAGAAAAGGCCCGCGGTATTACTATCGCGCTTCATCACAGCGAATACGAGTCCGAGAAGCGTCACTATGCCCACATTGATGCTCCGGGACACGCCGACTATATCAAGAACATGATTACCGGCGCGGCTCAGATGGACGGCGCTGTGCTTGTAGTTTCTGCCGCTGACGGCCCGATGCCTCAGACGAGAGAGCATATTTTGCTCGCCCGTCAGGTGGGCGTGCCGGCTTTGATTGTGTTCTTGAATAAAGTTGACATGGTAGACGATCCGGAACTTATTGATCTTGTGGAGTCCGAAGTGCGCGAACTTTTGAAAAAGTATGAATTTCCGGGAGACACGACCCCGATTATCCGCGGTTCCGGTTTGAAAGCTTTAGAAGCCAAGGATTTGAACGATCCGGCGACGAAACCGATCTTGGATCTCATAAAAGCTATGGATGATTTTATTCCGGATCCGGTTCGCGAGACATCCAAGCCGTTTTTGATGCCAGTGGAAGACATTTTCTCCATTGAAGGCCGCGGTACTGTTGTGACCGGTCGTATTGAGAGAGGTATTGTTAAAGTTAACGATGAAATTGAAGTGATTGGTTTGAAGCCGACGCAAAAGACTGTTGTTACCGGCATTGAAATGTTTAATAAGTTGCTTGACGAAGGTCAAGCCGGAGACAATACCGGTATCTTGCTCCGCGGTTTAAAGAAAGAGGATGTGGAACGCGGACAGGTTTTGGCGAAGCCGGGTTCTGTTAATCCGCATACCGAGTTTGACGCCGAAGTGTATGTGCTTTCCAAAGAGGAAGGCGGCAGACACACCCCGTTCTTTAAGGGATATAAGCCGCAGTTCTATATCCGCACGACAGATGTTACCGGCGAGGTGATCCTTCCGGAAGGAATGGAGATGGTGATGCCTGGCGATACAGTGAAGATTGTGGTGAAGCTGATCGCTCCGGTTGCTCTTGAGGAGAAGCAAAGATTCGCTATCCGCGAGGGAGGAAAAACGGTCGGCGCAGGCGTGGTTTCCAAGATCTTGAAATAATTTCCTATTTAATATAGGATAAGTAAAGTCTCGGAATCATGGCAAAAAAGGAAATTGAAAAAGAAAAATTAAGGCTGAGAATTAAGGCTTACGATCACAAGTTGATCGACAATTCTTGCCGGCAGATAGTTGATACCGTTAAGCGGCATGACGCGGAGCTAGTTGGTCCGGTGCCGCTTCCCACTGAAATACACAAGTATACGGTGAACAGGTCAACTTTCGTGCATAAAGACTCGCGAGAGCAGTTTGAGCTGAGGGTCCATAAGAGATTGATAGATATTCTTAACCCCAATGCTCAGATTATTGAATCGCTCACATCTCTCAATATGCCAGCAGGAGTTGATATTGAGATCAAGATGGTGTAGACTGGGGTGGACCAGAGCGACTCTCAAAAGACATCTGGATAAGCCGGATGTTTTTTGTGAAGAATAATAGTCATGAATCCCGTTAGAAATGGCGGACGCAAGTAATATATACGAAAATATGTCGAAAACAAGATTATCAAAAATAAATAAGTTAGGATGTGGAAATTTTATGTCCGCGTCCTATTTCTAACGGGATGAAATTGCTTGGCAAAAAACTTAAAATGACGCAGTTGTGGAAAGGCGATGTCTTAGAGCCGGTTTCTGTGATACAGATTCACGGCGGAGATGACATAGCCGAGTTAAAGCCGGGTGATTCGGTAAAAGTTAGCGGTATAACCAAAGGACGTGGCTGGCAGGGTGTCGTGAAGCGGCACGGTTTTCACGGTGGTCCCACTTCTCACGGCGCCAAGAACAGAATCCGCGCATCGGGTTCTATCGGCAATACATCGCCGCAGAGGGTTATTCCCGGACGCCGCATGGCCGGACACATGGGAGCCGTGCGCCATACTGTTTTAAATCTGAAGGTGGTTGATGTCGTTCCGGGCGATAAGCTGGTGATGATCCGCGGAGCGGTGCCTGGCTATAACAAAAGAAGTGTTTTAGAAATTGTGAGAAAATAATTTTATGAAGACCCAAGTGTACAATTTGGAGGGAAAGGCGGTTTCCGAAGTTGATCTTCCGGATGCCGTTTTTAGCTGCGAATGGAATCCCGACCTTGTGCATCAGGTTATTCTGTCTTTACGGGCAAACGCGAGACATCCTTGGGCGCATGCCAAGGGACGCGGAGAGGTCTCCGGCGGAGGAAAAAAGCCATGGAAACAGAAACATACTGGCCGAGCGAGACACGGTTCCATCAGGTCTCCTATTTGGAAAGGAGGCGGTGTGTCGCATGGTCCGGTAAAAGAGAGAAATTACGAAGTGAAGATTAATAAAAAGATGCTTCGTGAGGCTATGGCTTCGGCTTTGAGCAAGAAGCTTAACGACGGCGAGCTGAAAGTCGTGGAGGGTTTTCCGAAAGATATTAAAAAGACCAAAGAACTGGTTAAGGCATTGTCCGGTATTTTACCGGTGATGAACGGTTTGCTGGTTCCGGCAGCCGACAATAAGTCGGTCAATCGTGTTTCCGCGAATATTCCCAAGGTGAAAAGCGTGGATCCCGCGATCGTTAATGTTTCAGATATCTTAAAGTACAAAATGGTTCTTCTGGATAAGAGTGCCGCCGGTAAAATAGCCGAGCGTTTAGCCGCATAAAATTATGAGTAAATTTTTAATCAAAAATCCCATAATTTCCGAAAAGTCCACCGCAATGTCAGCGGAGAATAAATACGTCTTTTTGGTTGAGGACGCGGCGACAGTAAAAGAGGTGGAGAAGGCGATAGAGAAGCTATATAAGGTTGACGTTGTGAAGACGAATGTCATCAATACCAGTCCGAAACCGAGACGGATCGGCAGAAATTTAACGATGAAACCCGGGTATAAAAAAGTAATTCTTACCTTGAAGAAAGGTCAAAAATTAGATATACTACCAAGCTAACTGACGTAATATGAAAGAATATAACCCAACAAGCCCATCACGGAGACAGATGACAACGGTTGATTACTCTGTCTTGACTACCAATGAACCGCATAAAGCGCTTGTTTCGCGCCGTAAGGCGCATTCCGGCAGAAATTCCCGCGGCGTCATTACCACGCGTCATCAGGGTGGAGGCAATAAGAAACTTTATCGTTTCGTGGACTTTAAACAGGATAAAATGGGAGTTCCGGGAACTGTAGCGACGATTGAATACGATCCGTATCGCACCGCTTTTATTGCTTTAGTTTCTTATAAAGATGGGGATAAGCGTTATATTTTAGCCGCGAAAGATATGAAAGTCGGAGATGAAATAGTAACCGCGGAAGCGGCTCCGGTTAAAACAGGCAATCGTTTGATGTTGAAAAATGTGCCTGTGGGATATTTTGTCTATAATGTGGAGATGCGTCCCGGAGGCGGAGCGCAGCTCGCGAGAAGTGCCGGTACTTATGCCGAGGTTTTGGCGCATGATGGAGGATATACCGATCTTCGAATGTCGTCTAAAGAAGTGAGAAAGGTTCCGTCCGCGGGATACGCTTCCGTGGGACAGGTTTCCAACCAGGATTGGAATTTAGTAAATATTGGCAAGGCCGGAAGATCGCGCTGGTTGGGAATCCGCCCTACTGTAAGAGGAAGCGCAATGAATCCGATGGACCACCCGTATGGTGGTGGTGAAGGCAAGCAGCCGCGCGGCACCAAGCGTCCGAAGACGATGTGGGGCAAAGTTACCGGCGGAAGAAAGACGCGCCGTCCGAAGAAATGGTCAACTCACTTAATATTACAGAGAAGGCCGAAGGTTAGATAATATTTAAAGCAATAATATGTCACGATCAGGCAAAAAGGGTCCGTTTGTAGACCCAAAACTTCTGAAAAAGATTTCCAGACTGAAACAGGGCGATCCCACGGTTATTAAGACGTGGTCGCGAGCTTCGGAGGTGGCTCCGGAAATGGTGGGTTTCACTTTTGGCATTCATAACGGCAAAAATTTTGTCAATGTGATTATCAAAGAAGAAATGGTAGGACACCGTTTGGGTGAGTTTTCGCCGACGAAGAAATTCACGAGACATGGAGGAAAGATGCAGAAAGAGCTGGAAGCGGCGGCTGCAGTATCGGCGGCTGCGAAAACAGCGGCAACGCAGACCGGAGAAGCTAAAAAATAATTAAACTATGGCACAGGCAATGGCAAAACTGAATTATCTGAAGATGGCTCCTCGCAAGGTGAGGAAAATCGCGAGCACGATCCGCGGTCTTTCGGTTGCCGAGGCGGAGGCGCAGTTGATGCTCCGTTCGCAGAGAGCCGGCAAGCCAATTTTAAAACTTTTGCGTTCATGTCTTGCTAACGCGCGTTTTGCCAAACTTGCCGAAAATCGTTTGGTGGTTAAAAAGATCACCGTTGATCAGGGTCCGATGCTGAAAAGATTTTTACCACGCGCCATGGGTCGCGCCACGCCGATTCATAAGAAAATGAGCCACATTATTTTAGTTTTGGAAGAATCCGGAAAAGTTTTTGCCTCTCCTTTTAAATTCATCAAGCAGGAGAAAACGAAAAAAACCGAAACTAAAAAGAAAACCGTTCGCGGCAATGCCAAAAAGGCGCCTCTGGAAATGAAACAGAAAGAAACTAAAAAAGAAGACGCTGGCTTCTTTAAGAAAATTTTCAGAAGGAAATCCGTTTAAAATACTATGGGACAAAAAATCAGGCCAAATTCATATAGGTTGGGAATCGTGGAAAACTGGGGTTCGCGTTGGTTCCCTAAGCGTTCTTTTAAAGAAGCTCTTCAAGAAGATGAGCTTATTAGAAAAGTTATTATGAAAACCATTGGAACCGCCGGAATTTCCAAGATTGAGATAGAGCGTACTGCCGGAACATGCCGCGTGTATATCAAGGCCGCGAAGCCGGGACTGATTATCGGACGCGGCGGTCAGGGTATTGAGAATTTGAGCAAGGTAATTGATGTGGCCTTGGAAAAAATGCGCCGCAAAGAAAAAGTTACCGCCAAAAAGATTGCCTTGAGTTTGAATGTTGAAGAATTAAAGAGGAACGAAGTTTCCGCCGCTAATATTGCCCAGAATATGGCCTCTGATCTGGAGCGCAGAATGCCCTTCCGCCGCGCGATGAAAAAGATCATTGAAACCACGATGCAAAACAGGGAAGTGAAGGGTATCAAGATAAGACTCTCGGGGCGGCTTGATGGCGCCGAAATCGCGCGCCGCGAATGGTTGGCGAAAGGCAGTTTGCCTTTGCAGACGCTACGTGCTTATATTGACTACGCTGAAGCCACTGCTTTTACGACATACGGCACGGTGGGCGTGAAGGTGTGGGTTTATAAGGGCGATGTTTTTGAGAAAGAAAAAAAAGAAACCCGCCAATAAATATACGAATAAAGCAATAATATGTTAGTACCAAAGAAAGTAAAACACAGAAAATGGCAGAGGGGACGCTCTAAAAAGCGCGCCGTGGAAACACGCGGTCTTGAGCTTTCTTATGGAAGCTACGGTCTTAAGGCGCTGACATCCGCGCATGTGGATTCCCGCCAGATTGAGGCCGCTCGCCGCACCATTTCTAACTATATAAAACGCGAAGGCAAAGTTTGGATCAGAATATTTCCGGATAAGCCGATTACCCAGCATCCGCCGGAAGTTACCATGGGCGGCGGCAAGGGAGCAGTGGATCACTATGTGGCGATTGTGAGGCCGGGGAGAATCATGTTTGAAATGGATGGCGTTCCGGAAGAAGTGGCTAAAGAGGCCTTGCGGCTTGCCGGGTTTAAACTGCCGGTTAAAACAAGAATTTTGATTAAAGGAAAATAGGCATGAAAAATAAAGAGTTTCAAGAATTGAAAACGAAGTCAGTTGCGGAGCTTCAGGCGACGCTTGTTGAGCTGCGCGATAAATTATGGGATCTAAAATCCGATTTGAAACGGGGCAAGGTTAAAAATGTGAGGGATGTGCGGAACAGCAAAAAAAATATCGCGCGCGTTCTAACTTTAATCAATAAGAAATAATATGGAGAATAAAGAGAAAAAACAAAGAAAAATAATGGGGACGGTAGTATCCGATAAGATGGTTAAAACCGTTGTCGTGGCTGTGACGCAGGTTAAAATCAATGCCAAATATCACAAGCAATACACCGTTACGCGGAAATTTAAGGCCCATGACGAGCGTGAGGAGTATAATGTCGGGGACAAAGTCGTCATTCTAGAAACCAGGCCGTTATCCAGAACGAAGCGCTGGATAGTCGCGGGTAAAACAGGAGCGATAAAATAAATTTATGATACAAGAAAGAGCCATATTAAAAGTCGCGGATAATTCAGGCGCCAAGATCGTGCGTTGCTTTAGGATTCTTGGCGGAAGCCGCAAGAGATATGCTCATCTGGGAGATATTATTATCGCCTCGGTCCAGGTGGCCGAGCCGAGAAAGGCTATTAAAAAGAAAGATATAGTGAAGGCCGTGGTCGTGCGCACGCATAACGCGGTGCGTCGCGCAGACGGATCGTATATTCGCTTTGATGAAAACGCCGTTGTTCTGATAGATGAGAAAAAAGAGCCGAGAGGCACAAGAATTTTCGGTCCTTTGCCGCGCGAAATTAAAGATATGGGTTATGAGTCGCTGATTAGCTTGGCTGAAGAAGTTATATAGTAATCGCTAACTAGCAATAATTTATGAAATTGAAGAAAAATGACAATGTAAAAGTGATGACGGGACGTGACTCCGGAAAATCCGGTAAGATTTTGAGTATTAACGTTGAAAAGGGGACGGTGGTTGTTGCCGGCGTCAATCTCTACAAGAAGCATCGCCGTCCGCGGAGACAGGGAGAAAAAGGCGAGATCGTAACCGTGCCTCGTCCGCTCCGGGCTTCCAATGTGCGTCTTCTGTGCGGTAATTGCGGCAAGGCCGCGCGCAGCGGTTCGCGCATGGAGGGTGAGAAGAAAATACGCTATTGCAAGCGTTGCGGAAGCCAGATTTAAAACACCGAATCAAGAATTATGAATAAAGGATTAAAAATTAAAATTGAAAAAGTAGTGGTTAATTCCGGCATCGGTCGTTTGACTCAGCAGGCTAATTTTTCGGATAAGATTTTACCCGATGTTATTAAAGAGTTTGCTGAAATCACGGGACAAAAGCCGGAGCTTCGCGAAGCCAAGAAGTCCATCGCCGGTTTTAAAATTCGCGAGGGTATGACCGTGGGTCTTAAGGCTACTTTGAGAGGGAGCCGCATGGAGGCATTTTTGCAGAAACTTATTCACGTGGTTTTGCCCAGAGTCAGAGACTTTCGCGGATTGGATAAAAAGGCCGTGGACGAGCACGGAAATTTGACAATCGGGGTGAAAGAGAATATCGTTTTTCCCGAAATCAGCGCTGAAATCTCACGAGTAAGTTTCGGAATGGAAATCACGATTGTGCCGAAACTTCAGAAGCGCGAGTCGGCGCTTGAAATTTACGCGGAAATGGGCGTCCCATTTAAGAAATAAATATGGCCAAGACATCAACTTTAGCAAGAGCAAAAAAGACACCGAAATTTTCCACGAGAAAAGTGAATCGTTGTTTTCGTTGCGGGAGAAGGCATGGGTTTATGAGGCAGTTTGGAATTTGCAGAATATGCTTCCGCGAGATGGCGAGCCGCGGACAAATTCCCGGAGTTAAGAAATCAAGCTGGTAATAAGACTAAGATATTCAAATATTTAAACATTTAAAGAAGCATGTATATAGATTTGTTAACAAAAATCAAAAACGCGCAGAAGGCCAAACTAGCCGGTTTAAAGGTGCCTTTTTCTCAAATGGATTTGGCGATCGCGGAGCTTTTGGTGAAGCATAAATATCTGGAATCCGTGGAGAAGAAAGGCAGAATGCCGAAACGCATTATAGACATCAAGCTTCGCTATGTTAACGAGGGAGGCGTTATTTCCGGAATTGAGTTTTTAAGCAAACCGTCGCGTAGGATGTATAGCGGGTATAAAGATTTAAAATCGGCTCTGCAGGGTTACGGACTCCTGGTGCTTTCAACTTCCAAGGGGATCATGACGGGCGCGGATGCTAAGCGAGAAAAGGCCGGCGGTATGCTTTTGTTTAAAATTTGGTAAATAAAAATATGTCTAAAATAGGTAAAAAACCAATCAAAATACCCGAGGGGGTGGAGGTGAAGATAAACGATAAAGTCCTGGAGATTAAGGGTAAATTAGGCGTGCTTACTTTGCCTGTTTTGGATTTTGTTTCAGCGGAAATAAAAGACGGACAGATTGTTTTTGGAAGCGGGGCCGAGGACAAGCAGGCGCGCGCCAACTGGGGCACGATGCGGGCTTTGACGGCTAACGCCATTATCGGAGTTATGGAGGGCTATTCAAAGGTTCTAGAGATTGAAGGCGTGGGATTTCGGGCGATTATGGAGGGTAAGACGCTTGTTCTTACAGTCGGGTTTACGCACCCCGTGAAATACAATCCTCCGCAGAACATAACGATAACCATTGAAAAGGGAGCCATGAGAATCAGCGGCATAGACAAGGCGCTTGTGGGTGAAGTTGCTGCGAAAATCAGATCGTTTAAAGAACCGGAGCCGTATAAAGGCACGGGTATCAAATATAGAGGGGAAGTGATTAAGAGAAAGGCCGGCAAGAAAGTCGCCGGAGCGGGAGCGGCCGCGTAAAGATATTTAAATATCAAAAAATTTAAATATAAAATATGAAAAAAATTCAAAGAAAAAATTTAAACAAAGGATTGAGGAGGAAGCGTTCGCGCGCCAAAATTTCCGGCACAGCTTCTGTTCCCCGTCTCGCTATTTTTAGAAGCAATCGTTATATGTACGCGCAGTTGATTGATGATGCTTCTCATAAGACGCTGGTTTCGGCATCTACTTTTGCGATGAAAGATAAAAAGATGAATAAGACGGCCGCGGCCAAGGTTTTGGGTGCGAATGTTTCCGAGGCAGCGAAAAAGTTGGGAATTAAACAAGCCGTTTTTCATAAAGGATCGTATAAATATCACGGCAGGGTTGCGGCTGTAGCTCTGGGCGCGCGCGAAGGAGGTCTTAAAATTTAAAATTTGAAACATGAACGAAACTAACCAAAAACCGAATACACTTACGAAAGATGCGGTTGCTCCCAGAAACGACAGGCCGAGGCGCGGCGGTTTTCAGCGCGGCGGAGGCAGACGGGATGGTTTCCCCGAAAGAGCTCCGGAGGAGTTTCAGGAGAAGACGCTGGATATTAGGCGTGTTACCCGTGTCGTTGCCGGCGGTAAAAGATTCAGATTTCGCGTAACTTTAGTTTTGGGCGACAGCAAAGGAAGGGTGGGCGTGGGCATAGCAAAGGGCGTGGATGTGGCAACTTCCATTGCCAAGGCGAAAACCGTAGCGAGAAAGAATATTTTTACCATTCCGCTTTTGGGAAGGACTATTCCTCATGAAGTGGAGGCCAAGTTTTCAGCGGCGCGCATCAGATTGAAGCCGGCGGTTGAGGGACACGGTCTTCGCGCCGGAGGCGCGGCGCGCGTGGTTCTCTCTTTGGCCGGAGTTAAAGATATTGTCGCTAAAACATTGGGGAGAACTCCAAATAAATTGACGAATGCTTTGGCTACTGTGGCTGCTTTGAAGATGTTGAAAAAAGCTAAAAATAAATAGAGATCATAAAATTATGTTGTTACACGAATTACAACCGAAAAATCCGTTGGATAATAAAAAGCCCCGCGTGGGACACGGTGGAAAAAGAGGACATACTTCGGGACGCGGTCAGAAGGGTCAGACCTCGCGTTCGGGACACCGTATTCGTCCGGCGGAGCGCGACTTGATTCTCCGTCTTCCGAAATTGCGCGGATACAAGAATAAGCCGATGACTTTAGCGGCGCAGGTTTTGCGTTTGGGGGATTTGAATCGCGTGAAAGATACAAATATTTCCAAGAAAACACTTGCGGCCTCCGGTTTAATACGTGATGCCAAATCTCCGGTGAAGATTTTGGACGGAGGCGATGTCAAGCGCAGTATTAATTTGAGCGGGATTAAAGTTTCCGTGAAAGTGAAAGCCAAAATAGAAGCGGCCGGCGGGAAAGTCGGCGAAGTCAAATAGAATGTCCAAATTATTGAATCTTTTTAAAATTCCGGATTTGCGCAACAAAATTTTCGTTGTCGCTTTTCTTTTGATCGCCTTTCGTCTTTTGGCGGTGATTCCTATTCCGGGTATTGATTTGGAGCGTTTGCAGCAGTTTCTGGCCTCCAACCAGCTTCTGGGTTTTTTGAATGTCTTTTCCGGTGGAACGCTTTCTAATCTCTCTATCCTGATGTTGGGAGTCGGCCCCTATATCACGGCGACTATTATTATGCAGCTTTTGACCATGATTTTTCCCAGTTTGAAAGTACTTTATTACGAGGAGGGGGCGGTAGGAAGAGCGAAGTTTAATCGTATTTCCCGATTTATTACGGTGCCTTTGGCGGCTTTGCAGTCATACGGATTTCTTAATTTGTTAAAGAGCCAGAGTATTATCGGATCCCTGGGATTATCGGATCTGATAAGAAATATTATCGTAATTACGGCCGGATCAATGCTTTTGGTCTGGATCGGAGAATTGATTAATGAAAGAAAAATCGGCAACGGAATTTCTTTGATTATTTTCGCGGGTATTGTCAGCGCCATTCCACAATTCGTCAAGCAGGCGATAGTGTCTTTTGATCCGGCTACTTTGCCCACCTACATCACTTTCGTGATTCTCGCGGCTGTGATTATCGCCGGAGTGGTTTTTGTCAACCAGGGTGAGAGAAAAATTCCTGTGGCTTATTCCAAAAGGGTGCGGGGAAATAAAATGTATGGGGGCGCGACATCTTACTTGCCTCTGCGCGTTAATCAGGCAGGAGTCATCCCTATTATTTTTGCTATTTCTATTTTGCTTTTCCCGCAATTTTTCGCGCAGATCGCTTCCGTATTTTCCCCCGATCTTTCTTTGAGATTAAACGATATTGTTTCCAAAGTATTAAATAACCAGTTGATTTACGGAGTTTCTTATTTCCTTTTGGTTGTGCTTTTTACTTATTTCTATACCTCTATCACGTTTGATCCGAAAGAAATTGCCAAAAACCTTCAGCAGAGCGGAGGATTCGTGCCCGGCATCAGGCCCGGCGAGCCGACCGCGGAATTTCTGGGAGACGTTACCAATCGCGTGACGCTTTTCGGCGCTATATTTTTGGGGCTTGTAGCAGTGCTCCCGACAATTACGCAAGCGATTACCGGAGTGGCGACGCTGACTATCGGCGGCACCGCTCTCTTGATTGTCGTATCTGTGGTTTTAGAGACTATTAAACAAATAGACTCGCAATTAGTGATGCGCGAATACGAAGGTCTCGAGTAAGACCTTTACAATAAGCGATTATAGTTGGAATTGTTGTATGGTGGCCGCGGAAAGAACCGCGGTCTTTTTGTTAATTTTAAATTATTTTCTTCGCTATCCTAACTGACGATCGTCAGTTAGGATAGCAAAAAGCAGTGAGGTCAACCGAATATATTTTGTAGGTTTTTGTTTGCAAAATCAGCTAAGTTATTGTAATATATTTGTGGCTCTTTGATGGCAGTTCGTGGAGGTGTTTGTTTATGACAATTGACAAAAGTTCCTGGCATTATCGTGCTTACGCTATTACATATTCCGGCGAGAGATGGAATATTCCCGAAACAACAAGTCTTTGCGATTATTTTGGGAGATTATTCTTTTTGGGAATTTTGGCACAAGTCGTGTTCATCCCACTGCGTTTTTTAGTGTTGGTTTTGGGATGTTGTTTCGGTTATCGACCGGAGGATTATTGGGGAAATTGTCTTTTGGGCAATACCTCTCGAGGTTTCTGGACGGCGATACCAGCGTGGCAGGAGATCACTTTCAAGATTCACGGTAAAAATCAGCCGATTATTGCTGACTTTTGGCGGACGTTTGCCCTCGTTGTGGTCCCCAATGTGCTTTTGACATTTTTCCTAATGGTTGGGTTTTGCGGCATTATCATTAGTTTGACAGCGGTTTATCAGATGCTTGGCAAAGAAAATTTTTATATAGGGATGTGTTGGTTGGGTCTTGGTTTTGTCGGTCTTTGCGTGGCGGGGTTAGTGTATGGGCGATATAAACGCAGGGGATGGATGTACGAGACTGTGGCGCTTGTTAGCGCGAGAATCAGGGCGTGGAAAGAGGGGGCGTGTCCCGGCGTTACCTTTACGGATAAATCTTAAAACTCCATAGAAAAAACTTGCCCGGAGCGGGCATTTTTTATTATTAACTTTTTTCTTTGGTTCTAATCCGCTATTCTTAAGATATGAAACAAGCAATTATGGTTTTTGGACCGCCGGGGGCGGGGAAAGGAACGCAGGCAAATTTATTGGCGGCGAAATTAAACTTGATTCACTTTGACACAGGGAAATATATTGAGCAGGCAGTACATGACCCAACTAATCGTAACAATCCCGAGATTGATAAGGAGAGAATAAATTTTGACACAGGGTTGTTGAATAGTCCGCAGTGGGTTTATAAAATCGTGAAAGCGGGAACGCAGAAAATAGCCGATTCCGGTTTCGGTATTGTTTTTAGCGGATCGCCGCGGACTTATGAAGAGGCATTTGATGCCGAGGGGAAAGACACCGGACTTTTGTATTTTATAGAAAAAGTTTTCGGCAGAGAAAATATCAAAGCGATTTTTTTGCAAGTGAAGCCGGAGACATCAATTAAGCGTAACAGTAATCGTTTGATTTGCTCCGTGTGCGGAACGGCGGTGATGTATCATGAACATTCGCGGCCGGAGTTTTGTCCTATTTGCGGAGGACTCTTTAGGCGGCGGACACTGGACACTCCCGAAACGATTAAGGTGCGGCTTAAGGCATATGCCGAACGGACGTTTCCGATTATTGACGGACTTAAAAAACATGGCTTTGAGGTTTTGGAAATTGACGGCGAGCCCCTGCCTTATGAAGTTTTTGGTTCTATTTTAGAAAAGCTTAAGATTTAATCGCTACGAAATACGAATAATTTACGCCTGCCTGCTCGCCTCGCTAAAGCTACGGCGAAGCGGGCCGGTAGGCAGGAATATACTAAATGCGCATTGAGCGTCTCATCAAGTTAAAATAACAGGACCGTTTTTGGTGATGGCCACGGTGTGTTCAAAATGGGCCGAAAGCGATCCGTCGTAGGTGGCATAGCTGTCGTCTTTAAGCTGGATGATTTTGGAAGATCCCGCGGAAATCATCGGTTCAATGGCTAGAACCATACCCTCTGTTATCTTTTCTCCGGTTCCGGCACGGCCCTCGTTCCAGATGGTGGGGTCCTCGTGGAGTTCGCGTCCGATGCCGTGTCCGGTAAGGCCCTCAATGATTTTGAATTTTTTGATGGTAGTGACTTCTTTAATGGCGTGGCCGATATCGCCAATATGGTTGCCGATTTTTGCCTGTTTGATCCCGGCGAGCAATGCTTTTTTGG
Source organism: uncultured Candidatus Saccharibacteria bacterium (assembly GCA_964360025.1). Taxonomy (GTDB): domain Bacteria; phylum Patescibacteriota; class Minisyncoccia; order UBA6257; family JAUSGH01; genus CAYHSY01. The sequence goes on from CAYHUD010000007.1 coordinate 27,067, forward strand.
TGGTGTCAATAAGCTTTTGAGCTGTTTCGTTGATTTTGCCTATAGCTATGGTTACGGCGGAGTCGGTGTAGAAATTTTTATATTTAACTCCGTAGTCCAGCGTTAAAATATCGCCGGAGCGAAGTTTGTAGGTATTAGGAATCCCATGGACGACGATGTCATTCACTGAAGCGCAAAGCGACGCGGGATAGGGCTTTGCCGCTCCATCGGGACGATAGTTTAAAAATGCCGGAATGGCACCGGCATTACGCGTTAATTTTTCCGCCAGTTGATCCAATTCTTTAAGGGTTATTCCAACTTTCGTCGCTTCGGCGACGCGCGATAAAACAGAGGCAAGAATTTTTCCGCCAGTCGCCATTATTTGGATTTCTTCGGGATTTTTGATGGTTATCATAGAAAATAAAGATTTCCACATTATTATAGCCATAAAGCAAGCGATCCGTCTATGTTATAATTGAAAGTAATGGCTAAGCCGTTTTTATCAATCATTATTCCGGTTAAGGACAATGCGCGAATTTTACCGCTGGTTTTGATTGACACAGATCATTTTCTGGGGATTCACGGAGCTTCTTATGAGATTATAGTTGTTGATGGAGGTTCTGCTGATAAAACTCTTGAAGTGGCAGAGAGATTGGCGCCGTTATTTAAAAATCTGAAAGTTTTGGGCGGGAGCGGGGCGCGCGGACTGGGCGCGATGATGCGGGAGGGGCTTGTCGCCGCCAAGGGCAAGTGGCGTGTGCTTTTGCCGGGAACGGGCGCGGTTTCAGCGGGGGAGTTTTATAAAGTATTGCCTCATTTGGAAGCGGGTTATGATCTTGCCATTGGATCGCGTTTCTTGCCGCATTCCAGTATAAAACCCGGGTTGCATATTCACCAAAGCTTGTTTAGAATGCTACATAACCTCTTTGTCAGATTTTTGGCGTTACCAAAAATAAAAGACACCGAAAGCGGGATGATGTGTATTTCCGAACACGCGGTTAACTGTACTCTGCCTTTCTTGCAAATTGAGTCAGCTGGAGGAGCTCTTGAGGTGGCGGCTCTGGCGCACCGACTCGGTTTTAAAATCAAAGAATTCCCTATTTTTTGGGAAAACAATTCCAGATTTGATTACGGACATTATTGGGATGTTTTGGTTGATGCGTTGAAGATTAAATGGATGTTGATTAAGGACAAATATAAAATTAAAAATTAAAATGGACCAATATTATTTAACACCGGAGAGATTAGAGGAATTAAAGCTGGAATTGAATGACTTGAAGATGAGCAGGCGTCTTGAGGTTGCGGAGCGTTTAAAGCGCGCGAAGGAGCTCGGAGATTTGTCCGAGAATTCGGAATATTTTGAAGCTCGCGAAGAACAAAATCAGGTAGAGACGCGTATTTATGAATTGGAGGAAATGATTAAAAACGCGTCCGTGATTGAAAAAGCGACAGGTAAAACTAAGGTTCAGATCGGCTCTACGATTGAGGTGGAAAAAGGCGGTGTAAAAAACAAGTTTACCATTGTCGGTTCTAACGAGGCGCGTCCTGAGGCGGGTCTGCTTTCCAATGAATCGCCGCTAGGCAAGGCGTTTCTGGGCAAGGAAGCCGGAGACGCGGTCAAGGCCAAGACCCCTAAAGGCGAAGTAACTTATAAGATTTTGGCGATAGAATAATTATTGAGGCGCATGCTTGACGACCTTATTCGCGAAAGACAAAAGAAAAGAGATGCTTTGGCGGGCGCGGGCTATGATCTGTATCCGGCGCGTGTTTCGCGCAAGCATTTAGTCGGTGATATTTTAAAAAATTTTTCTGCTTTGGCGAAAGCCGGAAAGAAGGTGGAAGTAGGAGGCAGGATTAGCGGTATGCGCGGACACGGAGGCGTTTTTTTTCTGGACGTGAGAGACGAAAGCGGTTCTTTGCAGGTTGTTGTTAAGAAAGATAGTTTAAAAAAATACGAAATTTTAAGGGATAATTTGGACATAGGGGACTTTGTTTCAGTGTCCGGCGTGTTATTTACGACGCAGAAGGGAGAGAAAAGCGTGGAGGCCAAAACTTTGCAGCCGATTGCAAAATCCCTGCGGCCGCTGCCTTCGGAGTGGTATGGGTTGGCTGATCCCGAAACTCGTTTGCGTAAGAGATATCTGGATTTTTTGGTTGATCCTGCGTCTCGTGAGATATTTAGAAAAAAAAGCTTGTTTTGGAACACATTTAGGACGCAGCTTATGGAGGCGGATTTTCTGGAGGTGGAGACGCCGGTACTGGAATCTACTCCCGGAGGAGCGGACGCGGAACCTTTCCGCACGCATCTCAATGCCCTGGATATTGATCTCTATTTGCGAATTTCTTTGGAGATAGCTCAAAAAAAGATTTTAGTGGGGGGATATGAAAAAATTTTTGAAATCGGCAGAATTTTTCGTAATGAGGGAATAGATGCCGAACATTTGCAGGACTACACCCAGCTGGAATTTTATTGGGCATACGCGGATTATACGGAGTTGATGAAATTTACGGAGAAGCTTTATAAAAATGTCATTAAAAGAGTTTCGGGTAAATTTGTCGTTGATTGGAACGGACAGAAAATAAATTGGGGGAAAGCGTGGCCGAAGTTGGAGTATTATGATCTTTTTAAAAAACTGGCGGGGTTAGATTTAACCACAGCAACAAAAGATGATTTGTTCCACGAGGCGGAGAGGCGCGGTTTGAAGCCCGAGCCGCATCTGGGCCGGGGGAGATTGATAGATCTTATTTATAAAAAAGTTGTGCGGCCTACGCTGATTCAGCCGGCATTTCTCGTGAATCCGCCGGTGGATATTGAACCTTTGGCGAAGCGGTCGTCAAAATATCCCGACAGAGTAGAGCGTTTTCAGGTTGTCGCCTGCGGAACGGAGCTGGGCAAGGGATTTTCAGAGGGTAATGATCCGGCTGATCAGCGGCTTCGTTTTATAGAACAAATGCAGCTTCGCGAAAGCGGTGATAAAGAAGCCCAGAGATTGGACGAAGATTTTTTGGAAGCTTTGGAATACGGCATGCCACCCGCGGCCGGTTTTGGCGTCTCGGAAAGATTGTTTGCTATACTGATGGATAAGCCCGTGCGGGAGACCGTATTTTTCCCGCTGATGCGGCCTAAGAAGGAAAGCTAAAATTTTAATATTATAAAAAGATGAAAAAAGTTATGGTTTTCGGGGTCTTTGATGGACTTCATGAGGGACATAAAAATTTTTTGAAGGAAGCCAAGAAGAGCGGGGAGTATTTGATTGTAGCTTTGGCCCAAGATCATATTGTTCGCGACCTTAAAAAACACGATCCTAAATATAATTTCGGCGAGCGTTTGGCTCATTTGGAGGCCGAAGACGCGGTGGACGAGGTGGTAATCGGAGATGCCAAGCTTTCTACTTGGGGGGTAGTCAATAAATACAGACCCGATGTGGTAGTTCTGGGCTATGACCAAAGGATGTTGGAAGAAGATTTAAAAAAATACCTTGTTAAACTAGATTTTAATCCGGAGCTTAAAGTAGCGTCGAGCTTTGAGCCGAATGAGTATAAAAGTTCAATCATTAATAAATAAATGGAATTAGATCAGAAAGCAAAAGAAAGTATGCAGTGGTTCGCGATTTATGGAGCTGTCGCGGCAGCGGCGGAGACGCTGGTGTCTAAGCTGGCGGCGTCCTGGTTTATGAGTTCAGTAAATATCGGGGGATATAATATAGCACTAGGACAGACATTTTCTTTTGGCGGCATTGTGAACAGCGCTGTTTGGGGAGCTGTTTCCGGTGCTATCTTTGGTTGGGTTTTGTCTAAATATTATTCTCAAATAATCGGTTTTACGAGCAAATATCTTGGCAAATATATGGATAATCTTTTTAAGCTGCTATTTTATCCGTATGTTGTGGCCTTTTTGCTCTCGGCTTTAGGCGCCGGAGCAACGACGCTTTTCGCCGGTTCTGCGGGTTTGGCGCTTCTTGTTTCCTTTGCCGGAACATTGGCAATCAGGTATTTCTTTGCGAAGATGTTGGTTGCGAAGATCGGTCAGTATTATCCCGCAGTGACCTCGGCTTCAACGGGAGTTTAGCTTACTAGCTGATTAGCTTATTAAGGATATGACTCGTTACGCGATTGCTTAATAAGCTAATTACCTAATCAGCCAAATATAAATATGTTAGACGCAAATTTTATTAGAAAAAATCCCGAGGATGTTAAAAAACGTCTGGAGGGGAAAAGGATCAATCCGCAAATGGTTGATGAATTTTTAAAGTTGGACGGAGAGTGGAGAAAAATAGTGGAACAGACGGAAGAGTTGCGCGCGAAGATGAACGTTTTAAGCAAAGAGCGAAACATTGAAGAAGCGAAAAAAGTTAAAGAAGAATTAAAAAATGCCGAGCTGGGACTTCCCGCCGCCGCCGTTGCAAGAGATTTTGCTTTAAACCAGTTACCGAATTTGCCGGATGAAAATTGGCTTTACGGTAAAGGAGAGGAAGAGAATAAAGTCATAAAAACGGTTGGAGAAAAGACGGTTTTTGATTTTCCTGTCAAGGATTATCTTACGATTGCGGAATCTTTGGGAATAATTGATGTGAATAGAGCCACAAAAGTTGCGGGGAGCCGTTTTGGATATATTATGGGTGAGGCGGCTTTGTTGGAGTTTGCGCTTGTTCAGTTTGTCTTTCAAAAGTTAACAGCTAAGGGATTTAAGGCGGTTATCCCCCCCGTGATGATTAAGCCGGATGTTTATCGGGGCATGGGGAGGTTGATGGGCGGTCAGGAGGAGGAGAGATATTATCTTGCCAAAGATGATTTGTATCTTGTCGGTAGCGCCGAGCACACTATCGGGCCTATTCATATGGATGAAGTTCTTTCGGAAGAAAAATTGCCGTTGCGGTATGTGGGATTCTCAACTTGTTTCAGGCGAGAGTCGGGTTCTTACGGCAAAGACACCAAAGGTATTTTACGTGTGCATCAATTTGATAAAGTAGAGATGTTTTCTTTCGCGTATCCCGAGAAATCCAAAGAAGAGCACGAGTTTTTGCTGGCGATGCAGGAAGAAATGATGTCAGAATTAAAATTACCTTATCAGGTGGTTCAGGTTTGCACCGGAGATATGGGTTTTACGGATGCGGCGCAGTATGATATAGAAACTTGGCTCCCGGGACAGGGAAAGTATCGGGAAACCCATTCTTGTTCCAATACCACTGATTTTCAGGCGCGTGGCGTAAATATCAAATACAAATCTAGAGAGGGTAATAAACTGGTACACATGCTTAACGCTACGGGTTTTGCCATGGGCCGTATTTTGATCGCCATTATTGAAAATTATCAGACGGCAGACGGAGGAGTTGTGATCCCTAAGGCGCTTCAGAAATACACTGGATTTGATAAAATCGAACCCCGCGCGTAGCGGGGTTTAATGTAAGATGTTGATGTCTAAAACTTTACCGACGATGTGGAAGAGGTTGATTTCGATGTGCATGAGGATCGCCAGAATTAAGCCGGGGAATCCCAGAAGGCAGTTTTGTGTTTTGAATATGATCCAGCCGAAGATCATGCCCAGGAAAAACGTGGGAAGGGGGTAGGGGTGGTAGTTGGCCCAGACCGAAGTGAGACAAGCGAGAAGTCCCCAAAAGATGATTTCCACAAGCGGCAATCCGCAGTCTTTTAGATATTCCAGCCAGCTTTTTGCCTTGGCGGAAAAGCGCGTAAGCAGGGCGAAGAAAACCAGAACAAGCCAGGCGGGTCCGCGGACGCTTAATTCCTCGTTCACGGGAGCTTCGATTACGGTTTCCAAAAGGTAGGAGGGCTTGAAGTATTCGGCGAGTGTGCGATTTCTATCCAGGAGCTCTTTTTGTTCGATGTGCAGACGAAAGGAAATCACGGAGAGAGCCGCAATCAAAATTCCCAAGTAGAGAGTTGTTTTCACGATGGGGACTTTATCTGGAACCTGGATGTGGTGCATGGGACACCTCATATTGGCAAAGAACAATTTGTTGTTTTTAAGATTAAAACGAAAAATGTTTTTGGTAAAGTGATAAAAAACAACGCTTGTCATCTAGGTGTTTTGATTGTAGTTTAAAAATAACAAGCGTTCTTTGGGAGGGGAGGGTATGAATGCGCGGATTTTGAATGTCTGGGCTTTGCTTATGATATTTCTTACCGCCATAGACATTGCAACCACTAATATCGCGATGTATCTTGGGGCCTACGAGATGAATCCGGTGGCGATTTATTTTATGAGGAGGGTGGGAGTCGGCTGGGCCTTGTTCGGAGTCGGTTCGGTGTGGAATGGGGCTGTGATTGCTGTGATGTGGTTTGTGGGGAAATATAGAGTTGTTCGCGAAAAACACCTCAAGTTGACTGACAAGCGCTTTCGTAATTTACTGATCTTTGTGTATTTTATGATGTTTGCGATGTTTGCCGGCAGAATGTTGGTTGCGGCTAACAATTTTTATCAATGGTCCCTTCTTTTGGAATGAGTTTTTGCGGGCCGCGTCTAGAGGCGCGGTCTTTTTATTACTAGAGTTTTATGGGTTTTCGTGTTATAAAAGAGGAGATGATAAATAGAGATCTGCGTACTTGGGTGGAGATTGACGAAACTGCCGTGCAGAGCAATGCGCGACTTTTGCGTTCTATTATTGGCCCCAGAGTTAAGTTGTGGGCCGTAGTTAAATCCAACGCTTATGGTCACGGTATATTTGATATGCCGCCCCTATTATCCAAGACGAGGCTTATTTATGGATTTTGTGTGGATAGTTTAGTGGAGGGAGTGAAGCTTCGGGAAATGGGTATAAAAGAGCCGATATTGGTATTAGGCCTCACGTTGCCTAAATTTTGGGGTCTTGCCGCGGAAAACAAGATAACAGTTACCATTTCTAATTTCGATGTTTTGGATTCCTTTTTGGATTCCAAAGAAAAGCCGTTTTTTCACCTCAAAATTGATACCGGCATGCACAGACAGGGATTTTATGTTGAAGATTTACATCGGGTTTTTGAACGGTTAAAGAAAATGCAAAATAGCGAGTTATTGAGCGGGATTTATACGCATTTTGCGTCGGCTAAAGATTTAAATTATCCCGGATATACTGACAAGCAATTTGAGGGATTCCAAGCAGCAATAAAAATCGCCGCCAAGGCCGGATTTAAAAATCTAATGCGTCACGCGGCCGCGACGGGCGGGGCTTTGATAAATAAAAAATATCATCTGGATGCCGTGCGTATCGGTATCGGACTCTATGGGCTTTGGCCGTCTAAGGAGTTGGAAATTCAGATGCCGCAGTTGACTTTTCATCCGGTTCTTTCATGGAAAACAGTGGTGGGTGAGATAAAAGATCTTAGGAGGGGTGATTTTGTGGGCTATGATCTCGTGGAAAGAGTTAGCCGCGATTCAAAAATAGCAGTTCTCCCTCTGGGATATTGGCATGGTTTCCCCCGATCATTGTCCAGTACTGGAGAGGTTCTTGTTGGTAACAAAAGAGCGCGTGTTTTAGGAAGAGTGTCTATGGACATGATAGTTGTGGATATTACGGGTATTAAATGTAAATATGGCGATGAGGCGGTTGTGATCGGGGGCGCAGGCGAAGAATATATTTCGGCAAGCGAGGTGGCTGCTAAAGCCGGAACTTCCGCTTATGAGATAGTTACAAGAATTAATCCCTTGACGCAAAGGGTGATATGGAAGAAAGATCGTTAAAACGAAGAAGACAAGCCAGGATAAAAGCTTATTTTATGGGAGGTGTCTTTTTGTTGGTGATTATTTTGTTTTTGGGATTTATTGCCGGCGCCTCATTTTTAAATTTTAAAGAGATAAAAATTTCCGGTTCAAGCCGTATTGCCGGAGCAGATATTTTAGCGAATTTGCGCGTGGAAAAATTAAAAAATCCGTTTGCTCGTTATCTGGGGTATGGCAATATGATTTTGTGGCGGGATGGAGAGCTGGATTTGGGAGATGACTTTCCCGTGCGAGTTATTGCGGAAAACAATGTTTGGGAAAGAATTTTGGAAATAAAAGTTGAGGACCGAGTTCGTTTTTTGGTTTGGTGCCGGAGCGAGCGCTGTTATTGGGTTGATGACGCTGGGATTGTGCTTGAGCCCGCCCCGATAGCCGAGGGCCAGTTAATCAGCGTTGTCTATGATGGGGGTGGCAATGCTTTAGTTCCGGGGATCGGGGTATTTGAAGACGATAGCCGATTTTTGCGGTTGAAAAACATCCTGGAAATCGTAGGGAAAAATAAAATACCGGTCAGTAAGATATTAATTGACGGAGATGATGTCAATATGGGAACAATGTGGGGAACTGACTTTCTTTTCAGTCTTAGATTTGATTCTTTTTTCGTGAAAGCTCTGGATCAACTTATGACGCGTATCAAAATATCCAAGATGGCATATATAGATTTCCGCGTGGAAAATAAAATTTATTATAAAGCTAGAGACTGATCCCTACGAGGATCTGCCAGAAAATAAGGCACAGGATAGCGAGAGATTTCAGCGAAAAACCCAGAATGTTATTTTCAAAGACGGATACGCGCAAAACAAAACCCTCGGTTTTTGCCGCATAGAACCATTTTTTAATCGCACCGCCGGCGAGGATTAGCATCAGGGGCAGAAGATTGTAAAATGTTCCAAGCGCGGCGGGAAAAACAGGCGAGAGGATTGCGTAGAAGATGAGAATGAAAATAAGCGCGAAGTCCTGAAAATTTATTGCCAGATAATCCAGAAGAACGGAACTGCCGCGTGCGAATGATTTGAAAAACGACTTGATTGTTCTTGCGAGTCCCAGAGCCAGACCGAGAATAATAAAGACGATTGCGGGTACTGCGGACTTTGACGGGATGATGATTTGATTTGATTTTGCAGCAAAATAGTCTGTGAGATTTAGCAGATATTGCCCCGCGGGTTTTAGGGCTGTATTGTCGTTTAGCCAATTTATCCAAACTGGGGCGTTTGTGGATTTAACTGTGGGCATAACCAGTCCGTAGAGATAGATGATAACGAAAGTGATTGCTAGAACTTTTAAGAAGGTTTCGGTGTGGCGGATTATTTTAGTCCTAGCTCGCATGGCGCGGACGGCGGGATCGGTTTCTTTCCAGGACGACGCGATAGAAGAAGTTAAAAACAGCGCGAGAATGATCGGATAGAGGATGGCCAGAAACGCGGCATCGTGATATAGGGAGAGCGCCGAGCCCAAGAGCAAGCCAGTCACAATTATTTGAAAAAGCGTGGTTTTTTTAAAAAGCATCAAGAGGGAAAAAATAGAGGCTAAAATGAGCGTGGATTTTACGCTGTTAAATCCGGATGCGAAGATTTCGGGACGTCCGATGAAAGCCGTAAAAAAAGCGGGTAGAAGCGCCCAGCGACTGCCGATGATTTGTTTGCCGAGAAAATAGGAAGTGAGAACGAATAAGACGTAGGGCGCGATGACTAGTTGGGTGTTCATGTCTTAATTATAGCAACTTGACCGGTTTTTAGTTTTTGACGCTATTTTATTGCTAAAATTATTATTTTATGTTAAGATGGTCTTAGTAATTGAATAGCTGATATACCCCCATATAGGCGAGGAGCGGGGGATTTTGGTTATTTTGCTACGAAGTACGAATAATTTACGAACATACGAATAAAAGAAAGGTATTTCGTAGCCTTTGGGTGAAAATGTTTAAACTCAAATCACAATTCAAACCCGCGGGAGATCAACCACAGGCCATAGAGCGGCTTGTTTCGGGTTTGAGAAAGGGAATGAAAAAACAGACACTTATGGGTGTCACAGGATCGGGAAAAACTTTTACGGCGGCAAATGTGATAGCGGAAATCAATAAGCCGACTTTGGTTGTGGTACAAAATAAAACTTTGGCGGCACAGCTTTGCAACGAGTTGCGGGAACTTTTTCCGGAAAACGCGGTTCATTACTTTGTTTCTTATTACGACTATTATCAGCCGGAGGCCTATCTCCCAACTTCAGACACTTATATTGGTAAAGAGGCGATGATTAACGATGAAATTGATAAATTGCGTCATGCGGCAACCGCATCTCTTTTAACGCGCGACGACGTAATTGTCGTCGCTTCGGTTTCTTGTATTTATGGTCTGGGCACTCCGGAAGATTACAAGGCGACAATGATTTATTTTAAAAAAGGTGACGAAATAAACCGCGCGGTTTTAATGAAGAAATTGACGGAGATGCAATTTACGCGGACGAATACTGACTTGAAGCGCGCGACTTTTCGTCTACGCGGAGATAACTGGGAAATTATGCCCGCCGATCAAGAACTTATTTATAATTTTGAGTTAAAAGACGGAGTAATCCAAAAGATCTTCGCGACTGATCCCGTCAAGGGATTTTCCCATAGGAAAGATGTTCAAGACGTTTATATTTTCCCAGCCAAACATTTCGTGACCCCGCTTGCGGAACGAGCCCGCGCTGCGAAGGCGATTAAGAAAGAACTCGCGGAACAGCTGAAATATTTTGAGAAGAACGGAAAATTGTTGGAGGCGGAGCGATTGGAGCGGCGCACCAAGTATGACTTGGCGATGATGAGGGAAATCGGTTATTGCCACGGCATTGAGAACTACTCCCGCCACTTATCGGGCAGATCTCCCGGAGATCCACCGGATACATTACTTTCCTATTTTCCCAAAGATTTTTTGTTGTTGATTGACGAGTCGCATGTGACTTTGCCGCAAATTACGGGAATGTACGAGGGAGACCAGTCCAGAAAAAGAACTTTAATTGAGTTTGGTTTTCGGTTGCCGTCGGCGCTTGATAACCGTCCTTTAAAATTCAGCGAGTTTGAAGAACGCGTAAGGCAAACGATTTATATGTCGGCGACACCGGGTGATTTAGAACTGGAAAAAAGCGAACAGGTAGTGGAGCAGATTATAAGACCAACGGGGCTTATTGATCCGGAGGTGATTGTCGCGCCTATCACGTCTATAAAAAATCAAGGTAAGATTGCCACGTCAGCCGATAGTAATCGGCTTCCTCGCAATGACGAAGGTTGTGGTTTAAGTCAGATTGATGATGTGATCCTTCGTATTAAGGAACGCGCGCAAAAAAGCGAAAGGGTATTAGTCACAACTCTAACAAAAAAAATGGCTGAAGATTTAACCCAATATCTTCAGGATTTGAAAATAAAAGTAAATTATATCCATAGCGACGTGGAGACTCTGGACCGCATCAGAATTTTATCTGATTTTCGGAGGGGTGTTTACGATGTTTTGATCGGCGTTAATCTTCTTCGCGAGGGGCTGGATTTGCCGGAGGTTTCTCTTGTCGCAATTTTGGATGCAGATAAGGAAGGATTTTTGCGCAGCGAGACGTCTTTAATCCAGACAATTGGCCGTGCGGCGAGGAACGTAAACGGACAGGTGGTTTTATACGCTGATGTGATCACGGGATCAATCAAACGCGCTATGGACGAAACTAGCCGTCGCCGTGAATTGCAGACTGCTTATAACAAAAAGTATCATATTACGCCGCAGACGATTAAGAAAAACATTACGGATATTATCGCGGATTTTGGCGTGAAGCGGGAAAAGGAAGTCAGAAAAATCTTGGATTTGGAAATGTCGGGAGTGAAAAAATCCCTGAAGAGCGGTAAAGATCTGGAGGACATCGTTAAAGACAAACAAAAACAGATGAAGGAGGCCGCGGAAAGATTGGATTTTGAATTGGCCGCGATACTTAGGGATGAAATTAAGATTATTAAAAACTCGAAATTCGAAGCACGAAATCCGAAAAGGCTACGAAATACGAAAAAGGTACGAATATACGAATAAAAGAAAGGTATTGCGTAGCCAAAAAACATGAATGATAAAATAATCATCAAAGGAGCGCGGGAACATAATTTAAAAAATATTTCTTTAGAGTTGCCGCGGAATAAGTTAGTAGTTTTTACGGGTCTTTCCGGTTCGGGAAAATCCAGCTTGGCTTTTGATACGATTTTTGCCGAAGGGCAGAGGAGATATATAGAGTCCCTGTCTGCTTATGCTCGGCAATTTTTGGGCCGGCTGGATAAGCCGGACGTGGATGAAATTGAGGGGCTTTCTCCCGCTATTTCCATTGATCAGAAGAGCCACTCGGGCAATCCGCGTTCAACGGTTGCGACTATAACGGAAATATATGATTATCTCCGCGTGCTTTTTGCGCGTATTGGCAAGCCGTTTTGTCCCGTGTGCGGTAATGAAATTAAAAAAATGACCGCCGAAGAAATGGTGGATGCGATTTCCGAGTTCGTATCCAGTCGCAAAGGGAAAGAGGTTCTTGTTTTAGCGTCGGCTGTGCGCGGCAGAAAGGGGGAATATTATCAGATGCTTTATGATTTTTTGAACGCAGGATTTTCGGAGGTGAGAATTGACGGAAAGTTTATGTCGCTTCGCGAACGCATCGCGCTTTCCCGATATAAGGCGCACAGCATAGATCTCGTGATTGATAAAATGCCGACCGATTTTGATTTTGCGGATAAAAATACGCGGACGCGTCTCGCCGAGGCCGTGGAGGGAGCGCTGAAATATGGGAATGACGCTCTGACGTTTATGGTGCGCGAGTTTCCTAAGAAAAAAGGCGTTACGGAGGAAATTGTTCTATCGGCTAAATTCACCTGTCACAAAGATAATTTTTCTTTGCCGGAAATTGAGCCGCGATTATTTTCTTTTAACAGTCCCTACGGCGCCTGCGAGGCGTGCCACGGACTGGGCGTGAAGGATGTGTGGTCCGAAGAAATTTGTGAAACGTGCCGCGGTAAAAGACTTAAAAAAGAAGCGTTGCATATTTTGATTGCCAATAAAAATATCGCGGATATCGTGGCCGTTTCCGTCGGACACTCTTATCAATTTTTTACGGATTATACCCAGAAGTTGAAGGGCGAGTCCGGGGAAATAGCCGAGGTGCCGCTCCGGGAAATTAAGAGCCGTTTGAAATTTATGTTGGATGTCGGTCTTGATTATTTAACTCTGGACCGCAGAGCGGGGACATTGTCGGGAGGAGAAGCGCAGAGGATACGTCTAGCCTCGCAGATTGGATCGCGGTTGACGGGAGCACTTTATGTGCTTGATGAACCGACAATCGGTTTGCATCAACGCGATAATGAAAAACTTTTGCATACTCTTAAGGAGTTGAGGGATTTAGGCAATACGGTTCTTGTAGTAGAGCACGACGAAGATACGATCAGGAACGCGGACTATCTTGTGGACATCGGTCCTGCGGCCGGCGTGCACGGCGGGGAAGTTGTTGTTTCGGGAGAGATAAAATCTGTTTTAAAAGATACGCCCAAGGGAAAATCGGCGACGATTGATTATTTGCGCGGCGATTTGAAAATTCCGATTCCGCAAAAAAGACGCATTAAAGAGGGAGATTTTTTGAGAGTGAGGGGAGCCTCCGCCAATAACTTAAAAAATATTGATCTGGATATACCGCTTCGCAGATTTGTGGCGATAACGGGGGTGTCCGGATCAGGTAAAAGCACGCTTGTGGAGGATGTGATTTATAAGTTTCTGGCTAATAAATTTAACGGCGCGCGCAATGTTTTCGGTAAACATAATGCGATAATGGGCCTGGAATATATTAACAATGTCATCGCTATTGATCAGGGGTCTATCGGGAGGACGCCGAGGTCCAACCCCGCGACTTATACGGGCGCGTGGAGTTATATCCGCGATTTATACGCGGCGACACCGGAAGCGCGGATGCGTGGCTGGAAGTCGGGTAGGTTTAGTTTTAATGTTCCGGGTGGGCGGTGTGAACACTGCGAAGGTAATGGCAGCCTTGGCATTGAAATGCATTTTTTGCCCACGGTTTACGTGAAATGCGATATTTGTAAGGGAAAGAGGTTTGATCGGGAAACGCTGGAAGTGGAATACAAAGGAAAAAACATCTATGAAGTTTTGCGTATGACGGTAGAGGAGGCCGAGAAATTTTTTGAAGATATTCCGTGGGTGCATGACAGGTTGAAAATTCTAAACGAGGTGGGTTTGGGATATTTGGAGCTGGGACAGAGCGCGACGACCTTGTCGGGAGGCGAAGCGCAGCGCATCAAGCTTTCGGCCGAACTGGGTAAGCGCGATAGCGGCCGGACGCTGTATGTTTTTGACGAACCAACAACCGGTTTGCATTTTGCCGATATAGAAAATCTTTTGAAGATCATGCATCGGCTGGTTGATCGGGGTAATTCGGTTTTGGTTATTGAGCATAATTTGGACGTTATTAAAACTGCTGATTGGGTGGTGGATTTGG
>CAYHUD010000008.1:0-27564 GCA_964360025.1 uncultured Candidatus Saccharibacteria bacterium
TCGGCCAAAGCAACAGCGCGCGGTATCTCCACGTCATAAACGTGCCCGCTAAAATGACGGCGCACCTCCTTAGAAACTTCCCGTGAGAGGTGTTCTCTAGCATCATACATCGTTATCAAAGCACCGGCAATACGGACATTTTTACCTAGATTTTTATTAATAAGATCCACGGTTTCCAAAAGCTGACTCAAACCCTCAAGACCGTAATATTCGCATTGAACCGGGATTAAAACCTCATCGGAAGCAACAAGACCGTTAACGGTCAAAAGACTAACCGAGGGCGGAAGGTCTATTAAAATATAGTTATATAGTTGCTTCAATGGATCCAGAAAATTGTGCAGATAATATTCACGCCGGGGCTTATCCAGAAGCTCAATTGTCAGTCCGGCCAGGTTGGGGTGAGAGGGAATATAATCCAGATTTTTAATTTCTGTTTTACGGACGACATCAATGGGCGGTGCCTTACGCAGAAGTCCGTCATAGATGCTATGCGCTCCGCTCCCCCTCTCAAAACCAACGCCGGAAGAAGTATTGGCCTGCGGATCAAAATCCACGACTAAAACCTTCTTACCGGAAAGCGCAAGATAAGAGCCGAGATTAATCACGGTCGTGGTCTTCCCCACTCCGCCTTTTTGATTACAAACAGAAATGACGCGGGCCATGTTTTTATATTATCACGATTATTAATAAACAACTTAATATCAGAAGCTCTTATAATTACCCTAAACTCTTCACTTTTATGAAATTTTAGTGTAAAATAATGATGATTAGAGCCCGGGTGGCGAAATGGCAGACCTGCCTACCGGCAGGCAGGCGCACACGCCACAATATATGTATTTCGTTTATGCTATAGAAAGTAAAATTAAAAAATATATTTACGTTGGCCTAACCAACAATATTGATAGGCGTATTGGCCAACATCAAGCAGGCAGGGAGCAAACTACTAGACCATACAGACCATTTGAAATAAAATTAACAGAAGCGTATAATAGTCGCACAGAAGCAAGAGAAAGAGAAAAGTATTTAAAATCAGGGGTTGGCAAAGAATGGTTGAAAAGTTTATAAATTAAATATGCCGCCGTGGCGAAATGGCAGACGCACACGCCTCAAGAGCGTGCGAGGAAACTCATGTCGGTTCGACTCCGACCGGCGGCACAAAATAAAAAAATTCCTCGACTTGCGTCGAGGAATTACCTAGTCTTCTATCTTGAAAAGCTTCGGGCGATTGCCTTCCAGCTTGAAAAAAACGCGATCTCCGTGTTCCAATACCCCGGTATTGATAAGCGGAGAGAGATAATCATCCACATACTCCCGAAAACGTTTTTCCAACATTCTCGCACCCTCGCCCCACCGCTTCATGGATTCACGAACCATGTGCCTTTTCAGACCATCTTCCAGCTTGATTTCAATTGCCATCTTGCAGGAAGTCCCACGCATAGCGCCGTCATTGAACTCGCGAATCAGTTTATCCAAGATTTCCAAGAGAGCTTCAAACGAAAGTGGGCGGAAGGCTACGATCTTATCTATGCGGCCGACGAATTCCCGTGAGAATTCCGCACGAAGCGCGTCTGAACCGATCTCATAAATCCGCTTGTCCACATCCTTATCACCGCCACTCCCGGACTCTGTTCGCCGCGAAACAAAG
Organism: uncultured Candidatus Saccharibacteria bacterium; assembly: GCA_964360025.1. Lineage (GTDB taxonomy): Bacteria > Patescibacteriota > Minisyncoccia > UBA6257 > JAUSGH01 > CAYHSY01. The sequence continues at coordinate 1,646 of CAYHUD010000008.1, forward strand.
CCCACCGTCCCAAAAGACTGCACATAGGGATTGTTTCCTTCCATCACTTCATTCATGGCGTCCGATCCGAGATTAGTCGTCATGATAACGATGGAGTTCCGAAATCGCGTCACTCCGCCTCTCGCCATCTGCAGAATACCCGAATCCAATATACTCAAAAGAACCTTATGAAGATCCGGATGCCCCTTTTCTATTTCATCCAAAAGAACGATAGACAAAACATCTTTACGCGGATGAAGATTGTAACTCTTGAGATAATCGCTGTTAAAAAAATCTCTCCTGAAACCCTCAACTCTTTCGTCGTTTTTCATCTCCTCAACTTTCTTAAACTTGGCGATCTCTGCTTTGACCATCATGATAATCTGGGAAATTTTCTCTATTCTTTCCTCAAGAGCCGTGACTTTGGCTTCATCACCGGGGATCTCCGTGACTAGCTTCTCAACAATAGCCTGGTCTGCTTCGCTCCGTTCATCTTCCGGCTGCTTGGTTAGTTCTTCCCATTTTTCTTTTAAAGCCAAAAACTGACTGCTTGCCTCAAAATATTCGTTCATCGCATCTCTGTGATCTTGCTCCAGCGTCTTCAGCGCTTTTTCTCTCATAAGACAGGCGTCCCGATAATACTTGCCATTTTCTACTTCCCACTCGATAAAATGGGAGTCAATCATTGCCTGCGAAAGCAGAGGCTCAAGCTCGTTACCGACATAGCCAGGTGCGGAGCCGTATAGACGGGACACCTCGTGCCCGTGTTCAAAATCACCGCAGTTAATGAGGGTGAACCTCTCCGGAGAACCAAGAAAATGGTTAGCCAGGGCGCGCACCGACTCTGTCTTGCCCACGCCCGAGGGTCCGACAAGAACCATAGAAATAATAGGGCGATCGGGGTGCTTAGGATCGCGCCTCCCCGCCCAATGCCGCTCCATGGCGCTCGCGAAGTACCGGATGGCGCGGTCTTGCCCACATACCGAGGTGCTGACTTCAGCCACAAGCTTTTTTGCCTCGGAACTGATAATCCCCGTCGGCAAAGGGACCAATTTGGTTGCCATAGCCACACCTCCAATTGTCAATGTTGCTACTCATAAATGTAGGCTTTTTATTCGGTTAAATCAAATAAAAAAAACCACCGGTTTTCAAACTGCGCTGACGCAGTCCGAATACCGGTGAAATGTTATCTCCAGGGAATCTCTCTTCCCGGACCGATCATATCCACGATGCGACCACAAAGCTTCGTAACGCCCTTCATTGTCAGCTTATCCGCTTTGACAATCTTCTCGTCCTCGGGGTCAATGTCGCTATGATAAACCACACCTGCTCCAAGGATCTTATTTTCCTTGTTCAAAACCAGCTTCACAACGGCCTGTCCGGCAAAAACAAACTTGTTGATGTCTTTTTCAAACTTGGTCTCAAACACTCCGGCTCCGGTCATGACACCAAACCTGGTAGTGCCGAACAAACTCATGAACAAAGATGCCGCTTCATGGAAATTAGCAACCAGAATCAGAGGAATCTCCTGAAGGTCTTCTCTGTCCCATTCGCCCATTGCGGAGGCGAAGTAAAGCATCGTCTGCTGAACGCGCGAACCCTTGTTGGAAGTTCCGCCCTGATGCGGATGCTTCAAGGCGACAGGAATACCGTTAATCTGCACAACTCCGCTTTCCCCGACGCGGACAACGCGCTCATCAACCAAATTCTTCACCTCTTTAAAGGACGGCCTCTCATGCTTGCCGCTTTCCAAGAATTCAAAAATCCTAGCAATCAAGTCACTGCGCAGAGTCGCATCAAACTGCCAAAGATCAATGGAATCCTTGGATTTATTGAAACGACCTTCGTCGTGATTACCTGCGCCATAGATGAACAAAATGATGCATTTCTTCAGGCGTTCCAGAATGGGCAAAGCCGCATATTCAGGGTTATTCCACCTCTTCCGCAAGCCATCAATCATGATGTCTACCTGCATATAGGCGGCGATCAGCTCGTGTTTATCGGGACCGTTCATCGTAGGAACCAGCTCGCCGTTGTACTCAAAGTTGTGGCTGATACCCTGCGTGCAGTCACCGTTCAAAACTGCGGCATCCGCTTTTTCATTCAATTCGGGCAGAACCTTGCGCAGGGTGCTGTAAAGCGTCTTAATGGCGCCGATATGCCGACAAGAATCTACGACAAGATTCAAAGTTTTTTGACCATTCAAGAAATCGTCCAAACTGACAAGCACGGCTTTCACGAGCGATTCGGCGATGAGATAGCGATTACCTTCGGCATCAAACTCTACGTATCCTTTAGATATCAACGACTTCAACGCCTTTTCTACGCGCTCCAAAGTCCAGGCCTTGCCGCGCGGCGACCGCACGCGCATCTGCACAATCTTCAAGCTTGCAGAAGACGATTCCAGCGATCCGAAAACCCTCGCTTCGTCGCCCACCAAATCTTTCGGCATCGCCAATTCACGCTCATTCGCAATCACACTGCGGAAGTCATGAGTGAACGGCGAAATCAAAAACTTGCCATTATCTTTCTTCGTAACCGTGATAACCGTAGCGCCAACCATACCCTCGGTAGAAAGCTGTTCGTCAATCTTATGACAAGTCGGAACGGCAATGAGCGGCACACCGCGGTAACGCGGAATATACACGCCCGTACCGGTACAACCCGCAAGAACCAGGGGCGGCTTGCCTGAAAAGGTCTTAGTACTGAAAGCATTCAAAAGACGCTGAGGAAGACCGGTGATGTTTTCGTAGAACCACGGCGTTTTTCTGGGAACAATCACGCGAATTTCGCCAAATCCCGGCATAGTTACCGGAATCTTGGCTTCGGGGTTAGTGAAAAGACGCACGTCGTTTCTAAGATTGCAAAGTTTTTTCAGAACTCTCACGCCCAGAGGCATGTCGTAAATCTTTTCCGCAGCGACAATATGATACTTGACGTCCTCGCCCTTCGCGTTTTTCACGACCGGAAGAAACTTATGAAGCTGACGAGCGGCTTCTGTGACGAAACAATCTTCAATCACGCTTTCTTTTTCTCTTTCGTCTTTGGGAAGCTCTCTGTTGTACTTCAGCTCTCTCTTCAATTCGCTTACCAAATGCTTCCCCGCCAAGATGTTGCCGGCGATAATGATAAACCTGATATCATCGCGAGCCGCGATTTCAGCAACAAGGTGCATGAGATACGCCTTGCTGTTCAGAGGAAAGTTCAGTCCCGAAATAGCCATAAAAGAGAAACAGTTCTTTTCAGCCATAGCTTCTACCCTCCTACTATCGTGTCAAAGATCGGAACCGCTAGTTAAAAGTTATCATTGCGAAAAAATAAAACAAGAGCATGTCACATACTTTTTTTCTTTAACGCAAGCCGGATTTTTTCTTTAATCTCCGGACTCCATTTTTTCCCCTTATTCCACGGCTTTTTGCCCCGCATGGCGCGCGAAATTTTCAACCTATCTTTATTGGTGCGCGGGATTCCCCTGTTCCATGCTTTTTTACCTTTCTTTTTCTCGGAAATTTTATGCTTAACTTCATCACTCCAGGAAACGCCCCTGTTCCACGGCTGGTGGCCTTTTCTGGCTTCGGATATTTTATCACGATGTTTCTGCGTAAGTTTTTTTCCTTTATTCCACGGTATCGCCATAATAATTTATTCTAGAATCTGGCGGGTAAATAAAAAAGCTCTCCACAGTGGAGAACTTTTTTATATGAGGGGTTAACTAAAACGCGACAAGATAGCCGACTTCAGCGCGTCCGTTGCCACCATGACCGCCGTAATAGTAACAGCTTAAACCGGAACCCGAAAGAACACTGACGCCGGAAATGCTTGCGCCCGGACCAACCAAGTAAACCGAACCGCCCGCGCCACCACCGCCGCCGTAGGTATATGTTCCCACACCACAAGGTCCCGGAGCCGATGCGCCTGCCGCAGAAATACTTCCGCTGATAGAAAAAGATTGGCCTAAGATGAGCGCAATACCGCCGCCCGAACCACCAAGCGCTCCCGCCGCCGCGCCGCCGCCGCCGCCCAAGAGCAGTTGAGAAGAGTTGCTCCACGAAACCAAAACTCCGCCAAGAGAACCTCCGAATCCGGTCCCTCCGTTATTCGCGCTAGCTCCGCCGGATCCCGAACCATAGCAATGATGAGATCCGCCACCCGTGTCATTATTGCTTGTGCCACTACCATAATAATTTGTGCTATATGAAGCGCAATGAGGAACGGTAATCCCCTTTCCGGCGCGACCCTCTCCCTGCATACCCGGAGCGGTTCCACCCGAATAACCCAAACCATCGGCGGTAATTCTACCGCTATTTACAAAATTGCCGGTCGTACGGAGAGCAACCACGCCGCCCCTTATACCGTTCCAGGCGTTAGCCGTCAAAACCGCTCCCGAGGTAATGGTCGCATTTGTATAATTCGGGACACGCTGCAACATCACGCGCTGATTAGAGGGAGACGTGCCGATATTGCCATCACTCGCGCCCTCGCCGTAAAATCTTGTTTTATTCGTTGTAAAAGTCACAGTGGAACCGGAAACAGAAGCAATCTTAAGCAATTCATAATTGCCGACATTGCCGATACTCCCCGGCGTACCCTGCAAGTTAATTAACAAAACCTCGTCGCCAGCCACCAAACAACCCGGGCTGATATAAGAACTAAGAACGGCTGAATTGGACGACAAAGAAACTACGGAATAGTTAACAGCATCTCCACCGTCGGAGCACTGACGATTAGTAATAAAGTTCTGCGTATTCAAGTTGGCATTGCCATAAAAGACAACGTTATTATTCACAACCAGAGGAACAGGAGTCGGAGCCGGAGGAATCACGACTGATACCGGATTGGAATTATAATTATTTACTAAATTAATCGTCTCGCGGCGCGTTATGAAATTGCCGGTCGTGCCATTAGAAAGACGCGGGGCGGCAACAAGAGTTAACTCGTAGATACCCGTAGGAAGAGAGCTCATGGACGGCAAGAGATAGCTGATCTCGCGCGATCCGCTGCCCTCCAGAACACCCGATGAAAGCTGATATTGATAAGAGCTGAAACGGGAAGAAAAAACCATGCTGTAAACTATGCCGTTGCCGCTCGTATACATGCGAGCGTAAGCGTAAAGGGAATTTTGATAGTCATAAACATTGCCCTGCACCACGCCATAGGCATCACGCACGGCCAGCTGTTCTATAAAGAAAGACGGCGAGACGGGCAAAAGTGGCGGGACATAAACCGGAGGTACATAAGCCGGAGGTGTATAGACCGGGGTTACAACCGGAGCAGAAACCGTCTGGACTACCACCGGATTCGGCAAAACAGTAACATGGAACTTAATAGTTTGCGTTCCCGTGTCCCAGACAGTATTAACATAGCCTTCATATTCCCCCGCCGGAATATCCAAAACTCCCTCGCTGTGCAGGCCTTGGGTCAAAACGCGGGTAGTGAACGTTCCTGAAGCGATAGCAAAATCTATGCGGGAATCCAGACGATAGATAACCCCGTCGCGCACGAAATTGATATAATAATTTTTTAAAACTGCCGGATTGGCTCCGTCTCCAAGAGTCACGCGCAAGTTATAACGCGACCCCCGATAAAGATACAAAGAATTGCTGGAAAAAAGTCCCTCGGCTAATTTTGTGATAGCTGCGGTTTCGTAAGTTGTAACACTACCCGCCGTGGGAGGCGCGGGTATTAGGCTTTGATCAGCGGCACCATCAAGCGCGGGGAAAAGCGAGCTGTCAAAAAGAGAAACAAACGAAGCCAAAAACGAGGCTCGATAGCCGGCGGTGCGGAGTGCCCAGCTCTGGCGCAAAGTCATGATAAAAATAACGACCAGTAAAACCCCGATGAAAACCTTGAGCCCCGTTTGGTTATTTTTTTCCATAAATTTAATGTCTGTATATTCTAACAGATTATATCAGTTCTGTAAAGCCCACAAGAGAAGCGCCCATGGGGGTCCAGGAAATTGGCGGGGGTATCAGGATTCGAACCCGAATAGCTGGTTTTGGAGACCAGAGTCCTGCCGTTGGACGATACCCCCTTGAATACCTCAACAATATAGCACAAAATTCGCATAAATCAAAACCGCCTTGCGGCGGTCTTTGATTACTTCTTGGTTTCTTTATGTTTTGTATGCTTCCTGCACCATTTGCAGAACTTCATAAGTTCCAGCTTTTTCTCAGTTTTCTTCTTATTTTTACGAGTATGATAATTAATCCTGTCGCAGGCCGTGCACTTCATTTTTATTATATGTTCGCTGTATTTGGAAGCCATGTTTGATACTTTCCATATTACTGGAAAATTTGTTAATTTGCAAGTTTATAATGGCGGGGCTTTCATCGTTCACGAATTTTTGATGAAGTAAGTTCGGGCGAAATCGTAAAGACGCTCAAAAAAATATAAACGTTCCTTGAACGTTTATATTTTTTTGAGCCGATGGTCGGGATTGAACCGACGACCTACTCCTTACCATGGAGTTGCTCTGCCACTGAGCTACATCGGCTTTTACTAATAACCGGCGTTTTAAAATATCAATGTTCAGCGTATTTATAATATACTAAATTTCCATCTCTTTCAACAATAAAACCCCTGCGCTGTTGCAGGGGCTTTCCCGGACCTTATTTTTTGTTTTTTTCCACAAGCTCAATCACCGCCTCTATCGCCTTCGTAAGTTGGACATCCTCGCCGCGGATGATGTCTTCCACTTCCAATTTGACTTCAATATCAGGCGTGACGCCGACGCCCTCAATCTTCTTACCCGAGGAAGTCAAAACTTCGCAGATCGCAACTCCCATGCCGGCCCCGAAATCAAGCTCGTATTTATAACTCACCTCCACCGCACCGGAACTTGTCTCCCCCAAAACCACTCCTCGCTTTGCTTCCTGAACCGCAGAAGCGAAGATCTCGGAAGCAGACGCCGAAGAATTGTTAATTAGGACTGCAAGCGGAACTTTGGTTAATGCCACGTTAAGCTCATCTATAAAATATCCGCGCTCTCCCGATTCAGTAATCTCTACAAAAAGTTCCGTGTCTCCCCTAAGAAAAAACCCGCTAATTGCTTCCAAAACCCACAAAAGGCCGCCGTGATTGTCCCGCAAATCAAAAATGACAGCGTCATATTTATGAGCAAGAAGCGCGCCTCTGACGCGATAAACGAACCTTTCGGCAAAACCAGAAAGATGAATATAAAGAATGTTATGACTGCCTCGTGATACAATACGCTTCTCAATGTCCTTGACGACAATATCATCTCGGAAAATCGTATAAGTGAGACCCTTGATGCCTCTTTTTACGGAAATATCTACCGACTTCCCCCTCTCTCCTCTGACGCGAGACGATATATATTCCAAGTCATCGCCAACCTCTTCCCCGTTTACCGCCACGATAACATCAAGACGCAGAAGCCCCGCGCGATCCGCCGGAGAATCAGCATAGACCCTATGAATGTAAATCAAATCGTCCTCCTTCCGTATTTCTATGCCAATCCCACAGGTCACCACCAACCCACATTCCCTGATGCGACTTGCTTCATATTCCTGCGGCGTAAGAAAAAAAGTGTGCGAAGAATGGAGCGAGTTTAACATTGCATCCGTTGCGGCAAAAGCCAGTTCGTTATCTTCAAACTGACCGATGCGTCGCGCCAACTTTCGCGCGCGATAAAATTCAGCCACAAACCACTTCTTTGCTCCCTCGGGGGCGATATCCATCGGAATCTCATCAAAAACAAACAAAACATCTTTCCCTTCAAAAGCAACGGAAAGTCCGGTGAGCGCCGCGTTCAGGAGAACGGGCAAATCAATCCTCTCCTGATCATAGAAATCCCGCCGCAGAATATCATAGGCGTCAAAAACGAATTCGGCTCCGGCGGAACGAGACCTTTCCGCCTCGACATAAGCAGGGCTAAAGAAAGAAGCGGCAGCGAAAATTCCGAATACCGCGAGAAAAACATGGATGCTCTTGGCGCGTCCCTTCATTGAAACACCCTCCGATAGAGGCTTTAGGTTCAAAGAACTGCTGAATTCAGTGTAACAAAAGACCCCTGCGTCCCCGCAAGGGCCCTAATGCATCACTTCTTCTTTTCTTTCTCTTCGCGAATCTTTTGCAAAAGAATCTCTTTCGCTTTTTCCAGCTGCGAATCTACTCCCAGAGAGATATCGTCATCGGAAAGCAAGGCCTGAACTCCGGGAGTCAAACCAACTCCGTCTTTGATACTCCCCTCGGAAACAAATTCATCGATGGTGATACACATCACGACATACCATCTCCAGTTCTCTAGGGCATAGATGTCGCCAATCGCCACCATACCGGATGTCTTTTCCCCAACAATCACAGCGCGCTTCTTTTCTTGGAAAATTGCGGCAAACATTTCCGCCGCTGAAGCGGAGTATCTATCCACAAGAATCACGATCGGAAGCTCAATCGGTTTTGTTTTGATGTCGGTTATCACTCTTAACTCTCTTTGCCCATTCTTTCTCGTATAGACATAGGTGCCGGGTGGCAAAAATATTTCCAAAAGCTTGTTCATCTCATCCATTGCTCCACCGGCATTACCGCGAAGATCCAAGAGTAAACCCTCGGCGCCTCTCGGAAAATTCATCATGACGCTAAGAGATAGACTCTCATAGAAACAACTTAGCGCCATATACGCGAGAGATGTATCGCCATAACGAATCTCGTAGGCCTCAAAAAGATTTTTGGTATAAGCTCTTGAGCCAACAAAAATATCTTTCTCCAAGCGCTCGCGCTTCCGCTCTAAAACGATTTTTACCGTTTCATTGTCCTTTTTGCTGATAGCGTGGCTGATATCTTCAATCGTTGTAATGGTTCTACCGTCAATCTCAAGAATACGGTCATATTTTTCCAGTCGCGCACCTTCCGCGACGCGCTGAAATTCATCGGCCAGACAAGTGACGTAAATAAATCCTTTTTCTCTCTGTACGAAAGTAAGACCCAATCGGTGACATTCCACCGCCAAACACTGTTTCCCGTCCCGTTCCAGATAGCGGAACTTACTAAGGGGATAGCTGATCCCCGTGTGAGATGAGCCCAAAGAGTTCGTCAAAGCATCCGCGCCGCGACAAATCAAAAGTGGAACCTCGGCATTACTTTTCAGGGCGCGTTTTGCCCGCCTCATCTCCACGATAAATTTCTTTTGTAGCTCCTCGGCGCTCAAGGTTTCCGTAAGCGGCTCAAGATGAATATAAACTTCGTTTTCCGCGAGATACTCGGACATACCGAGGAGGGCGGTATTGAGAAGATTCACTCGGTTCAAATTCTTGGGGTTATAATAATCGGAAAAAAGCCGATTCACGATGACGTCCAGAAACGACATATCCTTTATGTCTTCCTCGGTTTCCAGAAGCGCCACAATTTCCCGAGGCGGAAATTCCTTGTCGGCGAATCTTTTCGCCACATACCACGGAATCAGAAAATATGCCGCAGTAGAAACCACGACAAGACCCAACATGACGAAAAGTGCGACCTTCTGAACTCTGGAAGATTTTCCTTTTTCTCGAAGAAGTTGGTCGATTCTGCTCATGGCAGAACCTCCGAAGATAGTTCCGATTGGCAAGGTACTCTACTATGCCCAACGATACAACTTTTGCGCATTAAATGCAACGGCCAGCCGACACTGTCGGCTGGCCGTCAAAACACTACATTTGCCCCGCCTACACTTCGCTTCTTCGGGGCAAAAATTTTATCGTAGTTGAAAATCATGATTGCCCACGCCTGCGGCGGGGCAAAAATTTTCGCAGTCGAAAATTTTTGAGCCACCTCCCGGATTTGAACCGGGGACCTTCACTTTACAAAAGTGTTGCTCTGCCGCTGAGCTAAGGTGGCTTAATTCCTGCTCTTATAATACGGTAAATTCCGGTTTTTTACAACCCGATTTACTCGTAACGCAGAGCCTCTATGGGGTTAAGCCGCGCGGCGCGGCGCGCGGGATAATACCCGAAAACGATCCCAATCAAAGCCGAAACGCCGAAAGCCAACACTACAGATGCCAAAGACACATGCGTAGCTATACCTGCTATTTGCGACACCAAAAACGCAATCAGCCATCCAAAAAATACGCCAATAACTCCGCCCAGAAAAGTCAGAAGAACGGCCTCGGCAAGAAACTGCGAAGAAATATCGCGGCTCCTCGCGCCAATAGCTTTACGAAGACCGATCTCGCGAGTCCGTTCGGTTACGGCCGTAAGCATCATATTCATAATGCCGATACCTCCCACAAGAAGCGATATTCCGGCAATGGAAGCGAGAAATATCGTGAAGGTTGTTGTAACCTGCGTCAAAGCCCCTAAAATGTCCGCTTGAGAAATAATAGAAAAATCCGGCTCTGATATGCGGTGTTCAGCTAAAAGCAGGGAGTTGATATTCTCCTGCACCAAGGCCATATCCTCCTTATCTTGAACCTCTACGGCAATTGTAGAAAGATAGTCGTCTCCGGCTAAAACTTTTTGCATAGTCGCAAGCGGCACGAGAACCACATCGTCGGGATTAAAAAATCCCGCTCCACCCTTGGACTCCAGAAGACCAATAACTTTAAAATTTATTTTATTGATACGGATAGTTTTACCAATAGGGTCAAATCCCTCGCCAAAAAGATCGGCGGCAACAGTAGGACCCAAAACAGCCACGCGCGCCAAACTCCTTTCGTTTTGCTCGGAAATAAAAACTCCGGAGCTGGCATCAATATTATGCACCGAAGCATAACTTGCCGCGGCTCCGATGACAGTGGTATTGGTATTATTTCCAACCTGCGAAACAACCTGAAAACGCCGCTGATTTTCAGGGGAAACACCGGCTACACCATCAAGCTCGGCAATCGCCGCGGCGTCTTTGTTTTTCAAAGTCGGAGCCGCGCCGCGACCGGACGACAGAATACCCCTCCCCGGCTGAACTATGCCGGGCATAATCGTGAGAAGATTGGACCCGAGACCCTCAATGCTTCCCTCTATCGCTCCCCGCGCTCCGTTACCGATGGAAATTGTCGCTACTACCGAAGCGATGCCGATAACTATTCCTAAAATAGTAAGTCCGGACCGCGCCTTATTGGTTACGAGAGCGGATTTGGTTTCAAAAAAAATATCTTTTATTTTCATACGGTTGTATTCGCACCGGAATTTACGACGCGGCGGTTTTGGACTTTAGCGTCATCCACAATAATACCGTCTTTAATGCGAATAATACGCTCCGCGTATTCCGCAACACTAGGCTCGTGGGTAATCAAAATAATAGTGCGGCCTTCACGAGCGTGTAAACGCTCTAGTGTTTCTAAAACGATTTCTCCGGTTTTAGTATCCAGATTTCCGGTTGGTTCATCGGCTAAAATCAAAGATGGACTGTTGACGAGCGCGCGGGCGATCGCGACTCTTTGCATCATACCCCCGGATAATTGATTGGGCAGATGATACCAAAACTTCTCGGGAAATGCGGCGGCTGTAAGCGATGCCCTGGCGGATCTCTCGCGTTCAACTTCCGTCGCCTCGGAGTAAACAAGCGGCAAGGCGACATTTCTTAAAACCGTCGCCCGCGGCAAAAGATTATATGCCTGAAAAACAAAACCTATTTTACGACTGCGCACCTCGGCAAGCTCGTCATCGGATAACTTGGAAATATCTTTGCCATCTAAAAAATAGGAGCCGTTTGTCGGTGTGTCCAAACACCCCAGGATATGCATCAGGGTTGATTTACCCGAACCGGACGGCCCCATGATCGCCACGAATTCCCCGCGGTTAACGGTGAAGTTTATGTCTTTTAGAGCGGCTGTCTCCGTTTCGCCGTTTCTATAAATTTTACCGATATTTTTACACTCAATCATAGATGTCTTTTAACGGGAAACACTGCGCCCACCGCCGGAGAACCCGGGGATTTTCACGGCCGATGAGGGTTGCGCGGGCGCGCCGACGCTTGCAGTCTGCGAATTAATCACTCGCCCTATGACGAAATCGCCCTCGCTTAACCCCGATACGATTTCAGTCATATTGTCACCGACAATTCCCAGAGTTACCGGCTGACGCTCCGGCGTGAAACTTAAAACAATTCCTGAAAAGTTACCTAATGTTTTCAGATTTTCCGATGCCGCGGGCACCTCCACGAAATGATTATCACCCAAGAACTTTATCGCCGCGTTAGGCACCAGCAAAACATCTTCTTTTTCTTTAATAGTGATATCGGCGGAAACACTCATGCCCGGCTTAATCTGATTATTTTCGGCATTAAAAATTATTTTTACCATATAAGTCACAACACCCTGCGAGACCGCGCCGATCGCGTCAATTTCAGAGACCTCGCCCGATATTTTCAAATCCGGCAAGGCATCAAAAGTCAGTAGCGCCTTCTGGCCCACGGCCACTCCGGAAGCATCAATTTCATTTAGAGAAATTTCAGCAATGCGTTCTTTAGCGATCAGCGTTGCGATAACGGCACCGCTATTAACGGAGTCGCCACTCTTTGCGTCCAGCTTGGCTATAACACCGGAGAAAGGAGCGCGCACTGCGTAATCTCTAAGTTTTTCTTTGGCGTCAAGAATAGTATTTTCACGCTGTTTCAGCGTTAACATCTGCGACCTGATATCCAAGTCGGCGTTAGACACCGCCTCTACCCTGTCCTTGATTGCATCCTTAGCGCTAAGCAAATCTAAAAGATGGGCGTTAACTTTGCCGGCGGACGCATCCAGATCAGAAAGATGGGTGTCAGCAAGAGTGCTGGGCTTCAAGTCTTTTTCTATGAGACGATCTTTATAAAATTGAATAAGATTGTTCGCGTCTTTTATCGCTTCAGCGATCTTTTTTGTGGAGTCATAGGTCTCCGCAATGAGATCCTGAACAAGCGCGGGCTCGGAGAAACGCGAAGCCGATTTATAATCAGTAAAATTTTTATCATAAGCAGTGCGGGCCTCGCGGTAGGACTGATAGGCATCGTCACGGTAAGCAACCGCCAAAGCGTCGTAATTTTTGACAGCGTCCGCGTAAAAATCAATATTTGCCTGATTGCCGCTGAAATCGTTGCCGAACATGATGTCCTTCAGACCCGACATAACCGGCGGCAAGTCCAAAAACGCATCCGAAACGGAATTAAAACCGTCGTCGTATGCTTTGGCTAAATCGTTTGCGGCTTTTTCTTTATTGCGCGCATTTGCGGCGCCATTGGAGCCAACTAATTTTTCCATGGCGATTTTAGCATTTTCTAAATTTATCTCCGCGTCCCGCACGGCTTTTTCCGCATTTGCGGCATCAAGATAAAAAATCGTCTGTCCGGAAAAGATCTCGTCGCCGGATGCCACGGTCACATAAATAATGTCTCCGGAGATTTTAGGTTTGATATCAAGAGAATTAGAAGCCGAGACCTGCCCACTACCGGAAATGGTTGCCGTAACCCTGCCGGTTTTCACCGCGGCTAAAACATAGCGCGAGCCGCCGGATGAGTCGCCTGAAAATATCCAATATCCGCCTAAAACCACTGCCATGGAAACGACAACGGTGGTAATTTTATAAGCCGCGAGAAGCGTTAGAAATTTTTTAATCATAGATTTTAAAACTGCCTATATTATAGCAGATATTGAGGGAAAATACAACCAGTAGATAGCGTATAAAATCACCTCATCCTGTTCGAATCCCTCGCGCAAGCCAAGCAGTTGACTCGCTCCTTAGCCCACATATAAAACAACCCCGAATGGGGTTGTTTTATATGTGGGCAGGGAGGGCGCTCCGCTATTCGAACTGCTCCCCCGATATACATCGGGGTGCGCTTGGAAACCCAGCGGTTTCCATCTTCCGCCACGGTAAAACTTCCTTTTTCCCGACCCGTCTCGCCTCGGCGAGCCGAGGCGGACCCCTTTCCCGTTCGAATCCCTCCTTAATATTCTTCTACCGGGTGTTTTACGGTTTTTATTAATTTGTGGGCTGGGTGGTTTTCGAACCCCCGTAGCCGTAAAGGCGCCACGTCTACAGCGTGGTGTAATTGACCGCTCTACCACCTGCCCAGTGACTAGATTATAGCACAAAAAATCTACTTTTCAAATAAATCCTGCTGGTTCTTGTCTTCCGCTTTTGCTTCGTTCCCCTTGCGCAGGCGGCCGATGCCGGAGTTGATGCTATTTTCTATTTTAAGATTAAGCACCCTCGCTCTGCGTAAAATCTTTTCCAAAAACGCGCTCACGGCGGCGTCTATTTTCGCCAGAGGCAAACTCTTAATAAAAACGTCTATCCTCCCCGGCTTTTTGGGGACTGCGGACTCGTCTTCCGAAGAAACGCGGGGCAAAGCTCTGGCTAAAAGATAAATAACGATAGCCAAGCCGAGAACAATAATATTTTGGAGAATGAAATCGTACATGCTAATTTTATTTACGAACGAAGTGAGTAATCATAAAATTAAGCACCCCGCCGAAGGCGTGGGTAAAACTAGAGCTCGTAGCGGCAGAACTTCTCAACTTTGATATTCTCGCCGACTTTGGCAACGGTGTTTTTAACAAGCTGTTCCACCTTCATAGAGGGGTCTTTGACGAATTCTTGGTTCAAAAGCGCTTCAACATTTTCCGGGTTCATTGCCGCGATCTGCATCACCAACTCTTTCGCAAGGGCGCGAAAAGGATCGGAGCGAACTACGAAGTCCGTCTCACAGCGAAGATCTAAAAGCACGCCCACGCGGCTGTTGTGAATATAAGACTCTAAAATACCGGCGCCCGTAGCACGCTCGGCTTTTTTCTCCGCCTTAACAAGACCCCGCTCCATAATCAACGCCTTCGCCTTTTCCAAGTCTCCGCCCGCCTCTTCCATCGCTCGCTTGCAATCCATAATACCCGCGCCTGTAATTTCCCTAAGTTTTACAACGTCTCCGTTTGCCATAAATTTTCAAGATTTTGTTAAAGACTACGCGACCGGTTTGGTAGTCGTTTCAATTTTAACATCTTTCAGACCCTCCATAAACTTGTTCAAAATCCACGTAATCGCCGAACGGGCTCCGGTATTTCCCGCGACCGGATATTGCACCGGATCGGGGTTGGCATCGCTTGATAAAAGAGAGATAACCGGAATATTGGTTTTCTTCGCCTCGCGCAGAGCTGTTTCATGCACCACAGGATCAATGACGAAGACGATAGACGGCAAAGAATCCATATTCTCCACGCCGCCGAAAAGCGCGGTGAACTTCAGAATATCGCGATCCAAAAGCAAGCGTTCTTTTTTGGTATATTTTTCAAATTTTCCGGCTTCACGCTCCTCTTTTAATTTCTTGAAATGAGCGACACGGGTGCCGATGGTCTTGAAATTCGTCAATGTCCCGCCCAGCCACCTCTCCACGACAAAAAACTGCTTAAGATCCTCGGCAAATTTTCTCGCCAAATCTTTAGCTGCCGGCTGAGTGCCGACTATTAAAATCTTCCCGCCTTTCGCCATTTTTTCTTTAGCAAACTCAATCGCCTTCTCTATGCCCTCCAAGGTTTTAGAAAGATCAAAAATAGCCATGCCGCCGCGCACAGTGAAAATATAAGGCTTCATTTTGGGATTAAGCTTGGACTTTTTACGCCCATAAGCCACGCCCGCCTTAAGCATCTCCTCTAAAATAGGAAGCTTAGCCCTGTCTTCGGCTGATAAAACCTCTGGCGCGGGAACTTGTTCCACTTCTTTTTCCGTAATTGGTGTATCCATTAGAGTATCTGTAATGATAAAAACATTATATATAAACACTGGCCTGGAGTCAAATCCATAAAAAAACCGACCCGGGCGCAGGGTCGGAGCTTCAGTTTCACTGTCTGAGGTTAACTATTCGGAGTATTCGGAGGGCGGTTGGCTATTGCTAAAGGTGACGGTCGGACAAACCCTTTTCGTCTTCGCTTTGAGATAGCTCTTGACGAGGAGCCAGGTGCCGGAGGATTTCTTCTCTCCGCGACGCATCTTCCTATTTTTGAATATCTCCCACGCTCGATCAAAAAGATCATCTACCCAAGCATCCATATAAGCAAAGCACTTCTTAACATGATCAAGCGAACCCCAAAGCAGAAGCGTTGACAGTGGAAGAGCTATGGCGACGATCAGGCCCAGCTCGCCCCACTCCGCGAAGATCAAATACACTACCCCCAAGAAAGCTAGGGATGCCCAGATCAAAAAAGGATAGACCCTGTATTTACCGAGACGAGCATAAAGCATAGTGATCTTGAACGGCTTCCTCTCTACCCTCAACCCCAAAGACAACCAGAATACCCAGAGGCACATAGCGGCGCCAAGACCAAGCACTGTCCAGACGAAGGTTGTTTGCACCCCCAACGCGAGAATAGACCACAGCCCGGTGCCAAGAGCAGCCAGAGCAAGCCAGATATAAAACGGGTAGATTTTCCGGTTCTTGAAGGTAAAGCTCCGCAACGAAAGAGGGGTGTCATTTTCATGCTTGATGCCCAACAAATAAAACAGCCCCGCAATAGCAAAAAGCCCTATCCCGACCGGAATCAAAATCGACACCATCAAAGAAATGCCCAGCAAAATCCCAAGAACTACTCTCCAAAAATATGGGCAGAGACTGGTCTCGCGAAGATCGGGGCCACCCGTTTCTGGAAACCTATACATCTTATAATGCCAGGAGTTTGTATTGATGATCACGGCCGACCTCCTTGGGAAAGAACTTGAAGACCCACTACAGAATACTCTATTTTATCTAATTTCACAAATCCATAAAAAACAAAACCCGCGTCTCCTGACGCGGGCGATGAATGCACACGAATAAGCTTACCAAGGCGTGATGCCGATCTCCCGAACTCCGTTTCGCCGATCTTCCGTCCTGACCCGCTCTCCCACTTTCACAATCTTCATGTCGCCATCAACTGTGAAGTAAAAGAAAGCCGAGAGCCAGCCGTTACCCTCGTTTCCGGAATGGCTCGCAAAGACAAAGCGATGCAGGCCGTCCGCGAAAGACGCGCTGACATTATTCAAATGGTTTTTGTCGGGCACCTCGCCCCTGGAATAGTTTTCAATGTTGCTTATCCGTTCTGACTTTGAAAGCAGGTTCGTAAGCGACGGAAAATGCATGAATCCGTCAAAGAACAGCTGAACATGGGCGGGAGAATAATCCGTCTCCCCATATTGTATCCAGTAGGATGCGCCAAACCTCTGCCGGGCAAACTCAGCTTCGGGCGGAAGATAACGGCTCTTACCATCCTGCGCCACAACGAAGGAAACTGATGCATAGCGCATTCTTTCTTCGGCAACGAAGACATGTTTCACTTCGGGAAACTGAAGCCGGATCTTCTCCAGCATCAACATGATTTTCTTCGCTGCCTGCTTGTCCGCGCGAAAACTTTCCTCGTGATAGAAGCCGGCTTCAAGCGCCAGCCATTCTGATTCATTCGTCACAACGATACTCTCTTCCGGCTTCAAAACAGGAATACGATATTCGTCAAACGGATCTTCCTCTCCCTGGCAGAGAATCATTTTCTCCATTCCCGATCCGCTGTCGGAAGTTCCGTCCTCGGCCGCAACATTGGAAATCGTCAGAGAGAAAATGCGGGAAAACATCCCGCCAAGCGCAAGCGTGATAATCAGAGAAAGAATCAGGTTGGAATAATCGGATTGATGCCTGGCTAGACGCTTCACTACACACCCCGCTTCAAAAAACGAATTGTCAAAGATTGTTACATATAATAGAACATATTTATCAAGAAAACAAGTGAGGTTGCGCGCGCAATAAATGTTGACAAAAAAGAGGTTCGGGAACTAAAATGGGGATATATGGCATTAACCAAACAACAACTGGAAGAATTGCGCGTCAAACTAGACACGACGCTTGTGGATATTAAAGAGGAGCTGGGAGAAATAGAAACCGACAAGGGCGAGGTCAAACAGCCGGACTTCGGCGGAGACGTGGAGGGGAACGAAGATCTCTCGGAAGAAGCCGACGAAACCGAGGAGCTTTCCGCGAATATTGCCATCGCTTCAGGGCTTAAAGAACGGTTGGAAGACGTTGAAAACGCTCTCAGGAAAATGGATAAAGGAACTTACGGAAAGTGCGAAAAATGCGGGATGGATATAACGCCGGAAGTGCTCACGGTTAATCCCGAGTCCCGGCTCTGCTCGCACTGCAAGACATCGGGGAGATAAAGCAATTTACCAACAGACAAAAACGCGACGCGCCCCTGGGCGACGCGTTTTTGTTTAAACGACAAAAATGGCAAAACATTTTTCAAAATTATACGCCGCCGAACTTCTGGGGGTTGACGCGCGCCTCATAGAAATAGAAACCGACATCAATGTCGGACTGCACAGCTTCACGATCGTCGGGCTCGCTGATAAAGCTCTCTCTGAAGCAAAAGAACGGGTCAACTCGGCTCTTAAAAATATCGGCGTCAAACCTCCGGCGCGCGAGAACCGCAAAATCGTCATCAATCTGGCTCCGGCTGATGTGAAAAAAACCGGATCGCATTACGATCTCTCTATCGCTGTCGGTTATCTACTCGCGACCGAACAAATAAAAACATTTGATGCTAAAAATAAAATATTCGTCGGTGAGCTGTCGCTTGACGGAGAACTGCGCGGCGTCGGCGGAGTATTGAATATGGCAAAGATGGCGCGACGGGAAGGGTTCACGGAAATTTTCGTCCCCGAAGCCAATGCCGAGGAAGCAGCGCTCATTTCAGAAATACGTGTTACGCCGGTTAAAAATCTTACCCAGCTCATCAGGCATCTGGAGGCAACAGAAATTATCACGGAGCAACCTTATACCATTCCCGGCGAAGAATCGGCTGGGGCCGCTGTAGAACTTTCAGAAATCAAAGGCCAGAGCTTCGCCAAACGCGCGCTCCAAGTGGCCGCGAGCGGCGGGCACAATATGCTTATGACCGGCTCGCCGGGGTCCGGAAAAACCATGCTCGCGCAGGCGCTTCTCTCCATACTCCCGCCTATGACCGCCGAGGAAAGCATAGAGGTAACGCAAATCTGGAGCGCGGCGGGTGCTCTTGGCGAAAGGCCGTTTTTAAAAACAAGGCCTTTCCGGTCGCCGCACCATACCGCATCCCCGGTATCTGTCATCGGCGGCGGCGCGATGCCGCGCCCGGGCGAAGCCAGTCTGGCGCACCGCGGCGTGCTTTTTCTTGATGAGTTTCCCGAGTTCCGCCGCGATCTTTTGGAATCGCTCCGCCAACCACTGGAATCGGGATCAGTGCATATCGCGAGAGCTAAAAGCAACCTCGTCTTCCCTGCTCGCTTCATGCTGATCGCCGCGATGAACCCCTGCCCCTGCGGCTTTTATCGCGACGAAGAAAAAGAGTGCAAGTGCGGCGCGCATGAAGTTTTCCGGTATCAGAAAAAAATTTCCGGTCCGCTGCTGGATAGGATAGACATCCAGATAGAGGTGCCCCGCATCAACCTCTCCGAACTGCGTGAAAAAAAGTCTGAAAAGAAAGAAGACGAAGCGGTCAAGTTAAAAATAAACAGGGCGCGGCAAATTCAGACGGAAAGATTTGCCGGATTGAAACAAAGGATTTTTACCAACGCGGAAATGAGCTCCAAACAATGTGACGCGGTAATAAGCCTCACCCCTGCAGCGGAAAAATTTATGGACAGCTTTATCAAAAAATCACTGCTTTCGGCGCGAGGATATTACAGAGTTTTAAAAATAGCCCAGACGATTGCCGACATGGAAGAGTCGGAGACAGTCAACGAAAATCACCTCGCTGAGGCCTTTGGTTACAGAATAAAAACAGAGGACTAGGCGATCTACAAACCAAGATACTTTAGGGCTTCCGCGAAACCATCAAAGGAGGTGGAGATGAGGAGATACTCACCGATAATGCCGTAGTTAAATGAAGCGCCTGATTTGGAAAATGCGGCGTAACGCACGGGAGCGCCTTTCACCGGACCGGTTTTAAACTCTTCGTGAATCCCGGGCTCTTCAGTGTAGAAAAGCCGTATTTCCGAACCCTCTAGCTTCGCGAAAGTTGTCTGCGCGTTAACGGGCAAAGTTTCGGGACGGAGTTTCGCGACATATCCCGGCCAAACACCGCGATCGTCGTAAAAAAGGAAGCTGGTAAAATCGTCTTCAACTATTGCCTTGATCTCTTCGGGTTTGAAATCAGGCGCCATAACCGGAAGAAACTCGCTGAACGCAACCGGATTGCCCTTGAATAAAAAAGTGAGTTCTTTAAGCGTCTTCGGGGCTGCTGGCAAGGACTCGCTCTGCAGTTTGCTGATGATTTCCAACGCGCTTAACTCGGAAAGATTAACAGATGCCTGAACGGCCGGAGGATTGATAAAAAGCGACTGATGAGCAACCGCGGGAATGATATCCGCCGGAGCTTCCACGATGGGAGTCTCCGCCGGCGGTGGCAATAATTCTTCAGCTGGAGACGATATAAAGAAACGCGGATAGACAAAGTAGTATCCAAGGAAGCCCAGGCCTACTGCGAGAATCACTCCAAGTGTGATATAAAATATTTTATTTCCGGAACGGGACGGCGAAACCGCCGCCAATCCGCCGGGAATCTGGTTCGCGGTTTCCGGTTGGAAAACCGGAATATTCTCGTCTGCGTCAAGCTTGATGGGTTCGGATCGGGGTGCGGCTCCACCGCTAGCCTGGAGCGATGCGGTATCCGATGGAAAAGTGCGCACCGCGATAGACGGCGGAGGAGGCGGCAGGGTCGTTTTGATATCGGGAGCGGGAGTTCCCGAAGCAGGCGATCCCTGCGGAGTCGCGACCGGCTCCGGAGGAACTATTTCCATGGAAGGCGGAGGAGGTGGGGGTGGCACAGACTGCGGAGCGGCCGGTTCGTTCCCTAAAGAAAAACCGCCTAAAGGATTGCGTTTAAAATCGCCCGAGGGGATATCCATCCCGTTTAGAAAATTAAAAGACTCATCCCCCGACTAAAGGGCGTGGTAATTATATCAAGAATTTTTATGGTTTTGAACATATCTGTAAATTTTCTAACGGGATCCATAAAATTTATTATAACATAAACAAAAAACCTCCGGCTCCCGCCAGAGGGTTTTTCCTTGTTTTCCCGTTGCCGCTAGTGGCAACGGGACCTCTTAAGACCTACGCGAGACTGCTCCTCGCGTCGGTCTATCACCTTGAACTGGTGGGAATGCCGATCCCACCAGATGTTTGCCACCTCCCTCTCCGGCGAAGGATGTTCACTCGCTTCGAAGATCCGCCCGCGAAGTTCGGGCGCATTGTGCAAGATTTCTCTTGCGCGCCCCATTGCCTCATCAAAAAAACCACGAAATTTTTCATCTGCCGCATCCGCGACAAGATGAAAATCCGCCACATACAGGATATAAATACTACCCATACCGCTCCTCCAAAACTTCCAAACCACCACTTTTACGTTGTATTAATTATAGCAAATTATGACCAAAAAGTCAAACGGCCCAACGGATGATACCGTTCGGCCGTTTGACTCTAAAACCCAACAATAATGCCTATTTCCCCTACTCTTTCATCGCTTTTAGAGAGAGACCAATCCTGCCCTCCTCCACACGGACAACCTTCGCCCGCACATGGTCGCCAAGCTTCACAACATCGGTAACTTGTTTAACAAAGCCGTCTTTTAATTCGGAAACGTGGATCATCCCGTCCATACCACCGCCAAGATCCATAATTGCGCCGAAATCCAAAATCTTAATAATCTCACCTTCAACAATATCTCCCACCTGAAACTCTTTGGTTAAAAGCTCAATCTCACGGATGACCTCTCGGGCCGACTCCACTTTAGGCGAAGTGACAAATACCTTGCCGGTTTGCTCAATCTGAATGTCGGTAATCTTAAAATGCTCAATTAAGCTGTGAATTGTCTTGCCGCCGGGACCAACCACAAGCCCGATAGCTTCGGGATTAATAGTCGTGGAAAGAATAATCGGGGCAAACGGCGACAGTTCTTTTCTGGGAGCCGCGATCGCAATAGCCATCACGCCTAAAATGTGCGCCCGCGCTTCCCGCGCCTGCGCCAATGTCTCACGAACCATTTTAATATTCAAACCGTTGATTTTAACATCCAACTGCACGGCGGTTACACCCGCGTCCGTCCCCGCGACTTTGAAATCCATATCGCCATAATGATCTTCTGGACCCTGAATGTCGGTTAAAATCTTGTAGTTTCCCGACGCGTCGCTCATAAGCCCCATCGCGATACCAGCCGCCGGTTTTTTAATCGGCACGCCCGCGTCCATCATGGACATAGAGGAAGCGCAGACGGTGGCCATAGACGATGAGCCGTTAGAAGAAAGGATTTCGGAAACCACGCGGATAGTGTACGGGAAAACATCTTTTGAAGGAATCAGATTGCGCAGAGCTTTTTCAGCCAAGTTGCCGTGCCCGATCTCGCGCCTGCCCGGCCCGCGGAACGATCCGATCTCTCCCACGGAATAGTTAGGGAAGTTGTAGTGCAAAAGAAAATTCTTGGTGCCATTAAAATCCATCGCTTCCACCAGCTGCCCGTCTTCGGGCGAACCGAGAGTGGTTATAGCCAACGCCTGCGTATTACCGCGCACAAAAAGCGCCGAGCCGTGCAAACGCGAAAAAAGATGCGTCTCCGCGTAAAGTTCGCGGACCTCGTTTAATTTTCTCCCGTCCGGACGCTTGTCTTTCTTAATAATATTTTCATGAACGACGCCGTCAATTTCCGACTCCAAAAGAACATCCGCCGCCATCAGCCCCGCCTCCGGAGTACCCGCGGATTTCAAATGCTCTTTAAGATCATTTTTAATTTTGTCTAAATTATTCTGTCTTTCCGTCTTGTCCTGCACATAAATCGCACCCTCCAGCTTGCCGGAAATAAAGCTTTTGATCTTTTTTGCCAAATCTCCGTCCGGTTCGGCAAGCTTCACCTCTGACTTCGGCTTGCCGATTTCTTTAACAATTTTGTTTTGAAAAGCGATCAAGTTCTTGATTTCCGCGTGCGCTTCCTCAAAACCGCGCGCGATATCTTCTTCAACCGCTTCGCGGCCTTCAAGCTCAATCATATTGATAAAATCCGTGGTTCCGGCGACAAACGATTCAAAAGTCGGCTCCTTTAATTCGTTGTCTTTCGGACTGACAACAATTTTCCCGCCAATCTGAGCGACATTCACACCCGCGACGGGCCCACCCCAGGGGATGTCGGAAATGGCAAGCGCGGTTGAAGCGGCAACAAGGCCTAAGAATGTGTGGTCGTTTTCTCCGTCATA
Source organism: uncultured Candidatus Saccharibacteria bacterium (assembly GCA_964360025.1). GTDB lineage: Bacteria > Patescibacteriota > Minisyncoccia > UBA6257 > JAUSGH01 > CAYHSY01. The sequence continues at coordinate 24,763 of CAYHUD010000008.1, forward strand.
CTGTAAAACTGTCACAACCACCTGGATATCGCGGCGCATGCGATGATCAAAAAGCGGGCGAATGGTGCGGTCAATCAAACGGCCGCGCAAAACGGCGCTATCCGCCGCCCTGCCCTCGCGGCGCGCGAAACGGCTGCCCAGAATCTTGCCGATGGCGTAGAACTTCTGTTCGTAATCAACCATGAGCGGAAGATAATCAATATCTCCCCTATCTTCTTTCATCATCACTGCGGTCGCGAGAACAACGGTCTCGCCATATTTCGCCACAACCGAAGCATTGGCCTGCTCGGCTAAACGAGAGACCTCCAGAGTGAGAGGTCTTCCTTTGAATTCCGTAGTAAAAGTTTTTTTATTCAAATCCATATATTATTTTTAATTTGATTTTTTAATTAAAATTTTGGGGATGTCTTCCAGCGCGATGAATTCATCCACGACTTCTTTTAATTTGCCGTTCGCGCTGCGGCTGAAAGCCGCGACCTCCACGCTCCTGCCCCTCCCCCAACGCAGATACTCCACGAGCGGGATGAAGTCGCCGTCGCCGGTCACAAGAATCACGACATCCAAAAAATCTGCCATACGGATGGCGTCCACCGCCATACCCACATCCCAGTCGGCTTTTTTCATGCCGCCGGGAAAAATCTGGATATCTTTGGATCGCAGTTCAATACCGGCGCGGGAAAGCGCGTCAAAAAATGCCGCTTCACCGGACTGTTCTTTGCCGGCTTCGCTCTCGGACGCTTCCGTCTTCACGACATAAGCCATCGCGCGGATTAACCGGCGCCCGTCAATAAGGGACTTTAAAAGTTCTTTATAATTTACCCGCGCGTTGTAAAGATTCTTCGCGGAGTGATAAAGGTTCTGGATGTCTATAAATATGCCAACTCTCTGCTCCTTGTTCTTCATTATTTTATTTCTTCAAATCCAGCTTCTTGGAAATTTTGTTATAGGACTTTTCGTCGGTTTTAGCGAGATAACTCAAAAGACGGCGGCGTTTGCCCACCATCTGCAAAAGTCCGCGGCGGGAGTGATGATCCTTGGGGTTTCTTTTCAAGTGGGCGGTCAAATCTTCTATGCTTCTTGAAAGAAGTCCGATCTGCACCTCGGGAGAACCGGTATCTGTGTCATGGGTGCCGTGCTCTTTGATAATTATTTTTTTCTTGCGTGTAGTTAACATATTATGTATTTAATTTATTTTATAAAGATCATCTGTCTCGCTTGGCGAGACTCAGGATGACGCCAGGCGTCATTTTTTAAGTTTTAAAATTATTCTTTTCTCCGACGGCTTGACAAGAGAGATGTGAAACATATAGGACTTGCCAATTTCCAGCTGTTTCTGCATTTCTTCAAAACTGCCGAACTCGGAAATATGAATCAATCCCTGAATATCCGCGTCCAAGCCGACAAAAGCTCCGAAAGGATTAAACTTGGTCACCGTGCCTAAAACATCGCTCTCGGCGGCATATTTTTCTTCAACCTTAAGCCAGGGATCGTCCTGCAGGGCCTTCAAAGAAAGAGAAACACGGCCATCTTTGATTTCTAAAATTTTGGCCTTGATGGAATCGTTAACCTTAATAATTTCTTTGGGATTTTCGATCAGGCGGTGGCTAAGCTCGGAAATATGGATCAAGCCCTCTATCTCCGGATTTTCCGCGAAACGAACGAAGGCGCCGAAGTCCGCCACGCCGGAAACAATACCGTCCACGACATCCCCTACTTTATATTTGCTCAAAAGCTCTTTGACATTGCCGCTTGCCACTTCGCGTTCGGAAATGATCAATTTGTTGGCGCGCGGATTGACATCAATGATTTTGACTTTCAAGTCGGCTCCGACCATCTTTTTCAACTCTTCCAAAATCTTAGACCTGTCACCGTCGTTAACCTGCGGATAATGGGCGCTTGAGAGCTGGGAAACTGGAAGAAAAGCTTTCATATCAAAGAGATCGGCGATAAGACCGCCGGTGTTCGCCGCTTGAACTTTAACCTCCAGAATCTCCCCGGACTCCATAAAGTTTTTCGCTTCCTGCCAGGACTTCTGACGGGACGCCTGCGCGAGCGAAAGCTCAATCATGCCGTTATCGTTTTCCGGATCAACCACTTTAGCATGAATAACGCCGCCAATCTCTAAGCTTTTAAGAATCTCGGAGGCGTTGGAGAACTCAATGCCATAGACCGTTCCGGTGCCGTATTTGCCGAGATCAAAAAATGCCGACTTGGCCTTGCGGCTCATCAGCTTGCCCTCAACCAAATCACCCGATTTTAAAACCGAAAGCAAACCCGGGTCGCCTTTAATAAGGTGGGAGAGGGAATGATTAACTTTGTTGATAATGGTAACAGCCATTTATAATATAGATAATATAGCGTGGTTCATAAAAAAAAGCAACCCCCGCACCAGAACGAGTTTTGAGGGCTTTGTTGCCGACAAAAACTCGTTTGGTGTGGGGGCGTGGCCGGAGCAGGAGGTTTGACCGCTTAAGGTCTAACTCCCGCAAGGGGCTAGATGAACGCCTCGATGGCGCCCATGTTCAGCCCCGCCTCCGCGGCGCGGGTGCGCGCCTCCGCGAGGTACTCCTCGCGGTCGGCGCTCACGACCGGCTCCGCCCGGGAGAGGCGGATCCAGGCGATGACCTCATGCGTCATTGCCTGTTGGTAGCTGCCGAGCAGACTGTTCCGCGTGGCGACCTCGTACAAGGAGACTCCCGCTTCCTTGCAGAGGCCACGGGCGCGCTCCCCCCCGGCCGGGGGGTGGGGGGGCGGGGGGGGGGGGGGCCCCCCCCGCCCCCGGGGCCCCCGCCGCCGCCCGGG
>CAYHUD010000008.1:27574-37473 GCA_964360025.1 uncultured Candidatus Saccharibacteria bacterium
CCTCCAGCGCGCCCGGGTTCTGGCGGGCCGTGCGGAGGAGGCCCACCGCCTCCTCCGTGACCTCGCGCATCGCCGCGGCTTCGTTGATGTCCATAGACACCTCCATAAATAAGGCTTGTAAGAAAAGAACAACCACAAGATACTTCTATATTATACAGGAGTTTATTTAAAAAGTCAAGGGTTTGTTCACCTAGGCAAAATCAGTGTTTTTACCCAACCCTATCACGTCCTAGTCCACTTCCACGCTTACCTTGCTGGCGCTATCAGGAACGCTCTTGACCCAAAAAGGCCAGAAGGAAATCTGTGTCTGTTTCAGACCGGACACGCTTAAAAGCAGAGCCTTCAAATCACGCTCGGATTTTCCGTAAATCTGCGGCCTTAAACCCTCAAGGTCAATTTTTTTAGCCAAAAGCGCTTTAAACTCCACGGGGATAGTCATCCTGCCCGATGCGACGTCCACCCGGGAAACTCCGTATTTCAAATCTTCCTTTTTTATCATATAGTCCTCGCCCGCCTCTTTTAATATGCGTTCCGCCAGGGCACCGCGCACATCACCCTCCCGGAAAACCATCACGCTCATCTCACCCTCGGCAAAAACACTGAACTCGCCCGCGGCATTCACATCGGTGTTAACCGTCTGCTTTATAACCGTAAACCAAAAACTGTTTTCCACCATTTTAAACTCACCGGGTATTTTTTCCTTGACCGCAATCCGCGCGCTTTCCTCCAGGGTCTTTGCCGCGAGAGCCTTCGCCTTCTTGATATCTTCGTCGCTCGGGTAGCCCACCTCTCCGACATAGCCGCCCTTCATCGCGTCTTTATTCTCACCATAAAAAGCGGCATAACGCGGAGTGCCCTTAAAGCCCGGGATGCTAAAACGCGTGGAGGAAATATTATATTCCGCTCCCGACTTATCCGCCGTCACAGCAACCTCAACCGAGGCGGGAACAATTTTCCCGTCAACGATTTTCGCGGCGGGCACGGTTACCGCCTCGTCAAGACGGAAAATTTTGCCGTCTTCGGTGATAAAGCGGGTCGTCGCCACCAGTTTTTGCGAATCGGAACTGTAGGCGTTCCAAACAAGAATCTTACCCGTAGCCTTCTTGGAAACATTTTTCTTACCGGAGGCCGGGAAAAGCTGGGAGATATTTTTCTTCTCAATAAAAATCTGACCCGGAATCTTCATCTCCACCGAATTGACTTCGCCAACCGTTCGGTCGGCGACGACGACACTGTTAAAACTAAAATCTTTCTTCTGTGTCGTAATGGCGATCTCAACGCGAGGCAGGACAAAGAAAGCAGTAAAAACGGCGCTTCCGACGATGGCAAAAACTCCGATAAAAATCGCCGCGTATTTTAACTTGCGCCCCCAACCTCTACCGCCATCATCTGCCGGACCGAAACGCGCCTCTATCTCCGAAGCGAGGTCATCGGGGGAACTGCGGGCAGAAACAAAAGTCGCCTGCGGCTCCGACTGTTTTATTCTTGGCGGCTCGGTCTTGCCGAAAAAACCCTCGCCAACCTCCAGCCCCGAGCTCCGCGCCAATTCCAGAACCTCTTCATCAATGGACTCTATCGTAATTTTTTTACCCAAAACATCGGCTGTTTTTTTAAGCAAACTGAAATTGCCCGCGAAAAGCGCGAAGCGTGAAAACTTGGGAATACTGACGACAATTTCCAAAGACGGCGAATCTAAAACAGCTTCCGCCACAAGCGCCGCCTCATCGTCGCGATTAACAAAAATTTTTTGCGCCTTAGAACCGGACATTTTATTTATTACGCGCCAGCCAGCGCATTCTTTTCTTGCCGATCATATCGGCAAGCGATGCGGGCGGAGCAAGATGAGCGTCCAAAATGTGGAACAAAACATTGTCTCCTAAAATTTCTTTCACTCCTACTTCATATTTTACAACAAAGCCGAAGTTGTCGCTAATCAACTTTTCCCCAGCCGGAAAAATCTTCACGATTCTGCCGCTTTTATTACGGAGAGGGATGCGGAAAACAAAATCAGGCAGGACGCGCGGGGCGTAGATATAAGCCAGGCGCCCGTTTAACTCCTTAAAAACCCGGCTCATGCCGTGAGCGAATAATTTGTATTCTTTTTCCATGATGCTCTCGGCTTTTTGAAGAAAAAATTGCGAACCGCGTTTGAGATTATAAGAAGCGACGACGCTATCGGCAATTTTCCCGTCCTCTAAAAACTCTTTGGCGAGACCCGCTGCGGCGTCGTCCGTCCCCCAGCCGAAAGAGTCGTGATGAACGATGTCGCCGCCGCGCGACATAATAAGCGAAGTGATCTTATCCCCGACATGCGAGAACAAAAACTGCTCCCTTTGCCGCGCGGCTTCGCGCGTAACGCGGGCAAAAGACATTGCGGACTCCGTGATTAAAACCACAAGCTCCTTGGGGAAGACACTCGCGAGCGCGACTACGACTTCTTTAGGAATCATGGTCTCGGAAACAAGCATCTCTATCTTCTTTCCCGGAAATCCCAGGGGATTCAAAACCTTGCGGCCGTCAAGCGCCATGGACCAAACATTGATATCCGACAAAGCCACATCGGCCTCGCCGACACTCATCTTCACCGCTGCAGCCGCGCGGTGTTTATCAAAAACTTTCCAAACGGCCGAGGAGGCGACATTATCCAGCTCGGCCTCGCTGATTTCCGCTTTTTTATTTTCGCGCGCGAAAAACAACGTTTCATAAACGGTAGTCGCGAACTCATGGCTTAAACTAAGGACGATTTTAGTATTTTCCAGAATTTTCCCGCGCTTTTTAAAATCAACAAGGCCCTGATAATTCCGGGGGGTAAAAATCCTGATTATTTTTTCGCTGAAGTTGGCGAGAGCTTCGGTAGCGCGCACGCCGCGAGGCGTAATTTCTACAACTAAAAACCTGTCGTCCTTACGGAACCACGAAAGCAGGTTGTCTATAAGGTTGCGGAACACTTGTTTTTATTATAGCACAGAATAATTTATCTTGTCCGTAAAAAGTGTGTCCACTATCTCGTCCTATGGGACGAGATAGTGGACATGGACGATAAGTTGGGGAAAATAAATTGTGGGACGTAAAACCAGATTCCGAACTCTATTCTCTCGTTCCTCGCTACTGATTCCGACTATATTATCGGCAAATATTTTTTCGTTCATGTCTTTGCACAAGGTAAATTGTCCTTGCGAATCGTCGAAAGTCAACACAAAAAACTGAACTCGCCCGCCCCGATGTGTGTCGGGGCGAAGCTCAAACAACATTTTTTTGTTACTTTCTCCTTTTCGCTACGGCAATTTACTACTTGCGCTATGAATATTCACTCAAAATATTTTCCGACATATGAGATTAAATGGTAGTAAAAACAAGTAGGTGGGATGGGAAGTGGTGAAAATTTTTGTATAATAAAAATATGCTAAAGAAGAAACTAAAAATCAAAAGATTTGATAAGACACTGCCACTCCCCAAGTACCATACGGAGGGCGCGGTGTGTTTTGACTGCTATACGCGGGAGACAGTGACGGTCGCTCCCCATACGACGGCGCTCGTGCCGCTAAATATAGCAATCAAACCGCCCAAGGGGCACTTCGTGCTTCTCGCCGCCCGCAGCTCGTTTTATAAAAGAGGGTTGATGGCGCCAAACGGTATGGGTGTCGGCGATGAAGATTTCTCCGGCGATACCGATGAGTACCATTTTCCCGTTTTTAATTTTTCGGAAAAACCGGTTGTGATAGAGCGCGGCGACCGCATCGCGCAGATGCTCATCCTCCCCTATTCCCGCGTCCATTTTCACGAAGTTAAAAAAATGCGCGGCAAGAGCCGCGGCGGTTTTGGAACAACGGGAAGAAAAATTTAAATATCTTTTTCATTATCCTAATTGACGATCGTCAGTTAGGATAGTGAAAATAAGCGGATAAAAAAAAACCCGCGACGATGCCGCGGGACGAAACTAATTCCTCCAACTAGGACTCGGGGAGGATGACGAGGACGCACCTCAAGAACTGATACATCTTCGTCGTGGGATTGTAAAATTGAACTTCCATGCCACTGGGCTCTGTCTGCCCCACGGCGATGCGTTCTCCGCGTTCATTGGTCGTCACACCCCAATGACGGAAACTACCGAGAGGCGAACGACCGAAAACCATGCGAATAGAGAGTGCCGCCTCAGAAACCACTGCCTCGTTCGCCCTTGCGAAAGAATGCCCTAGTCTCTTGATTTCTTCCTCTTGGTCACTCCAAGGCACGCGCCCGAAGCGGCCGGCGAGGTCTAGGAGATAGTATCCGGGGGAAAACACATCGGTCGCATTGAGACCAATGTTCCCCTCGGCTTGTTCCAGCCATCCCCTGCGTGGGGAAAAGAGAGCCCCCTCTCTGCGGGACGAAAGAACCCCGCACTGGCGGAGAAGCGACAGCGCCTGAATGAAGACAAGCCACCAGCAGGCCTGCTTCCCAGCATTCTCCTTCGCGCACCGCTCCAGAGTGGATCGCGAATAGCGGACCGGAACTTTCTCCCCCATGGGAATACGCCAGGCCTCCGCGGCCTGATACTGAGCGAGGACATTATTCTCGCCCAAAATCTTATACGCATCCTCAACTATGGTTGCAGAGGGAGGATTCTTGTCTTTTCCTCCCTGAACGAATCTCAGAAAACTTTCCAATGTGACACGCCCTTCGGCAATTGCACTGGAAAGGAATCCCATCGTTCCTTGAGAAAACCCCGCATTCTGCGGAACCACCACTTTGAGCGTCAACATATAGATACCCCCGAAAAGGACCGAGGTGTCAAAGTTCACTTCAGGCAAGTATAAAAGTTATGTCCTTATCTGTCAAGTAGCCCCGCTACTCCACAATTCCGCGAATGCGGCGAGTGCCCGCCGCTACGCCCTCTTCCTTCGCTATCTTAAATTTGCCAATAATGCCGGTCATAGTCACATGCGGGCCGCTCACATCGCGCTCGCTTGTCAAACGAAAACGCTCGCGCGCTTTAGAAACCCTCTGTTTCTAAACGCTCCGCCAAAGGCGGGGCTATTTCCGACACGGGAAACTTTCGTTTCCCGACCCCTTCCTTCTGCGGCGGCCCGCACATGTTTAAATTACAATCCCCCTCACACGCCTGATTCCTGCAGCTACACCCTCTTCTTTCGCTATCTTAAACTTGCCGATGATACCGGTATGCGTCACATGCGGGCCGCCGCAGAACTCCTTGCTATAAGCCGAGGCAATATCTTTCCCTGCGTAATAGACCTTGACGCGGTCCGGATATTTAGCCTTGAAAAAATGCAAAGCGCCGGTTTTTTCCGCGTCCTCACGCGCCATCTCCTGATACTGCATCGGGAGATCTTCTTGGACTTTCCTGTTTATGATTTCTTCAACTTTTTTTATTTCCTCGGAGGTCATCTTACGTCCGAAAGAAAAATCAAAACGTGTGCGTTCCACCGTAATATCGGACCCCATCTGATGAACCTCGGGGCCTAAAACATCACGAAGCGCCTGCTGGAGCAAATGCGTTGCGGTGTGGAGTCGCAAAACTTTTTCCAGTTCCGCCTGATCTTTAGCTTTCAACTCTCCCGTATCAAGAATCAATCCGTGGCCGCCGAATTTTTTCTCCGCTCCGGCGCGAGAAATCTCTTGATGTTTTTTAAACTCCGTATCAAAATCGGAACGCGCCAAATCTTTCGCCTTATCTCCGCCCAATTCTTTAACAATTTCATAAGGCAAACCAAAACTCTCATAAAGCTTGAAGGCAGATGCCGCCTCAATCCGCTCCAGCTTCCCCAGCTCGCGAAGGCCGTTTTCTAATGTTTTTTTAAACTTCTCGTTTTCTGCCGCAAAAACTTCTAAAATACGCTTCTCGTTTAACTCGGGGTAAATATCACCATACTGCGCACAAATACTGCTCAAAAATGCGTCTATATTAACAACGCTTTTAGCTAAATGATTGTAAACCATCACGCGACGCATTAAACGGCGCAAAACATAGCCCTGTTCTTTATTAGACGGCACAACTCCGTCGGAAACTAAAAACGCGATAGACCGCGCATGGTCGGCAATAATGCGCGAAACACGGCTCTCCATACCGACCGGAAGCATAGACATCAGCGGAGCGAAAAGATCGGTCTCAAAAACAGTGGGGACGTTCTGCACAACTTTCACAAGGCGCTCCAACCCCATGCCGGTATCAATGCCCGGAGTTTTAAGCGGCTCAAGGTGCTTGTCTTTATGCTGAAAATATTGATTGAAAACGACATTCCAAATCTCTATGCCGTCTACGTAGATTTCGGTTGTGGGGCCACACGGACCCTCATCGCCGGTCGGGCCCCAAAAATTATCCGCCCGGCCAAACTTTTTAACGACAATGCCGGAGTCAAGCAATTTCCATATTTTTTCTGATTCCGTGTCGGCGGGCACATCACCCTCTCCTTTAAAGACAGTCACATAATCAATTTTAAGACCCATAACCTTCGTAACAAATTCATGTGCCAGCTTAATCGCCTCCTCCTTGAAATATCCGCCAAAGGAAAAATTGCCGAGCATTTCAAAGAATGTCAGATGGCGTTCGTCACCCACCTCGTCAATATCCGAAGTGCGGATACACTTCTGCACCGACACGGTATTTTTAGAACCGAAGTCGGATATGGCGTCGGATGTTCCCACATAATACGGCTTGAACTGTTGCATGCCGGCGGTGGTAAACAAAACAGAGGGGTCGGAGGGTATGAGCGAAGATGATTTAACAACCGCGTGTCCCCGCGCCGCGAAAAAATCCAAAAACTTCTGACGAATTTCCCGAGAAGTCATAGAAAAATAATGCCGTAAAAACTAAGTTTATGCAAAATACTAAAGCTACTCCACATCCACTACACCCAAAGAAGAGGGGTTGGATTTGTCTTTGTATTTAAAAACTCCGATTGAATCAAAGCGAAAAGAAAACGAGCCCTCGGGAATAATTTCCCCGGAATTCAAAGTTTTCAACGCATCGGAGACTATCCAATGATTGCTGCCATTTTTATTTATCCAAACCACCGTGTCTCCTTTTTTAATTTTAACGACAGAGGGAACGAACTGGTTGTCTGTGATCTCCACATTAATTTCCGAGCCCCGCGCCGCCTCTCCGACTGCGGCCGCGACAATTTCCGGACTCATAATATCCTGCATCATCTGGTCAACCGAGGAGAGTGTGAGTTTTAAATCTTTAAAAGAAGAAACAATACTCGGGGAGGCGGAACCGCGCGCAATCAACCCCGCGATCTTCGCAATCTGATTTTCGGCGCTGCCCAAAAGAGAAAACAATTCCCGATTTTCCTCGGCTAGGAGACCGCTGATTCTCGCCCGCAAAGACAAGCTGTCAAAATACTCCTTGATGCTTGAGAGCTCGGATCTGTAATCGCCGGGCTTCACAATCAGGACCGAAAGGGCGGCTTTAGCCGCGGCGGAAGCAGAAACGGCCGCGCCATAAGCGCTCCCATAAATCTCATCTTCAAAAAAACTCTGCGCTGATTCCAAATTAAAACGCGCCCGCCCTAAAAGTTCGGAGGCCGACGCGCGGACTTCTCCCGATTTAGGCAGACGCGAACTCGCGTCATTGATGAGCTTATTAACCTTCTCTATCAAATCCTCGGCCTCGGACTCCGTGACCGAGTTTTCTTCGCGCGTTTTCTCCAATACCTTTTGCCTCACGACATTAATCTGATTTCTGGCTTCCGAATCGGAAACTTTTTCCCGCGCTTCGTCTAGAACCCGCAAACGCCTCAAGGGATTTTCCACGGAACCGGAGAGTGCAGATGTCGTAAAGTTAAAGCCACCCTTCGCGGCCTGCAATTTTCCTATCCAACGCAAAAGCAAGTCGTCTTTCAACTTCATAATCTCATCTTTCACCGAAGAATCAACCAGCTCCTCCAACGCGTCCACGAACTCCGCGGCCCCAAATTCTCGTAAATCCGATCTTTGTTTAGAAGCGATAAGTAAAAAACGATCGCGGAATTTTTGCGAATCTTCAATATTTCCCGGTACAAAAGCTACGATCTCTCCTAAGGCAGTTTCGGAAGAAACGACAAGATCGTACAGTTCGTCGCCCGCAGGCAGGCCTCTTAATTTCTCGTAAAGCCCCAAAAGAATCTCCCTGTGCTTTAAAACCTTATCCAAAAGCGAGTCCAGAAGCCGCGGAGCTTCGGGGTTGTTCTTTAACGCCATAAGGCGAGTTTTTAAAAGCTCAAGGGCAATATTATAATTATTCAAAGCCCGTAAAAGACCCTCAATATTCCCGATGTTGATTTCTTCCAGTTTTTTGATTTCAGCGGCCTGCTCGTTCACAATCTCCAGCTGAAGCTCGGCGCGGCGGATGTCGCTCCAGGAAAATGTCTGACGGATGGAACGACCCCACTCCTTAAAGAAATAAAAGGGGTTGCTGGGCAAAATACCCGTAGTTTCCACGCCCAAGTCCTTAATAGTCAGTTCTTGCGCAAAAACAGAGCCGGCGAAGGCCGGAATCAAGAGTAAACATATAAAAAACAATCCCCTTTTCAGGTTCACGTTCATATGGGGTAGTATACCATAAAGCAAGACTGAAATCAACAGAAAATCAAAATAAGCTAGGTTTTATCATATAAAAAGAAAAAGACCCCGCTTGCTTCAATAGCGCTTTTCGCTATGAAATAAGCAGAGCCTTCTATGGAACACAATCCTTCGGAGGATTGTGTTCCGGCGGGGCGAGCTAGGCGATGAAGCCCAGCAAACGCCCCAGCCAGAGCATCCCCAGCACCAGAATGGTGCCGGAAATGATGGCGCCGAGGACCCCCGCGAGGGTCCAGCGGCGACTGCGGGCGGGAGCCACTCTCCCGCACTCCCCGACTTCCTTGCGGATGTCGGGGAGGACTTGGTACCTGTCGCCCAGCGACGGGTACCGTGGCGGCTGTCGCCGGGCATTGCCACGGCGACACCTGGTCCCGATCTTGCGCGTGACGCCTTCACTCATTGCCATCCCTCCGATTGGGTCTTTAAAAAACAACCACACTGCAATTTTGCCTAATAATTATAACAAGATACGCATGATTTGTCAAGATACCGCAAATAGAGCTGCTAAATTACCGCAACCCTAAACCCTAGTGGCTAAACCCTAATCACTAGTAACCCTCCAAAGTATTGGACTTCTCGTGATTCTTAATCCTCTGCAAGGCCTTGGCCTCAATCTGCCGAATACGCTCGCGGGTAACGCCAAACTCTTTGCCCACCTCTTCTAGGGTGTGGGTGATGCCATCCTCCAGCCCGAAACGCATTTTTAAAATATCCTGTTCGCGGGGCGTAAGGTCAATTAAAATATCTTTGATTTTTTCACGAAGCAATGCTTGAGACGCCGTCTGCGCTGGAGTCAAATTTTTCTCATCGGGGATAAACTCAGAAAGAGTGGAATCCTCCTCGCCATCGCCCACGGGCGACTCCAGAGAAATCACCTCTTGGGAAATCTTCTGGATATGATGAATTTTATCCAGGGGCATATTCATTTCTATGGCAATTTCTTCGGCGAGCGGTTCGCGGCCCAACTCTTGGAGCAAACGCCGCTTGGCTTGAGTGTATTTAGAAATTACCTCCACCATATGCACGGGGATACGAATAGTGCGCGACTGATCAGCAAGGGCGCGGGTAATCGCCTGTCTGATCCACCAAGTAGCGTAAGTGGAAAACTTGTAACCCCTCCGGTAATCAAATTTAGTCACAGCGCGGGCAAGCCCGATGTTCCCCTCCTGCACCAAATCCAAAATACTTAAATTAGGCGAGCGATTGACATAACGCTTGGCAATGGAAACCACCAAACGCAAATTGGCTTGAATAAAACGGCGGCGGGCGTCTTCGTCGCCCTTTTCAACCCGCTTGGCCAGCTCTTTTTCGTCATCAAAAGTAAGAAGCGGAGTTTTGCC
>CAYHUD010000009.1:0-37219 GCA_964360025.1 uncultured Candidatus Saccharibacteria bacterium
TAGCGGCCCAGAGGACGTTGAGGGTGCCGGTGACATTGACCTCGTTTGGTTCAATGGGGTATTCAATAGAGGGCTGGACGCGGGGGAGAGCGGCTAAATGAAAGACGCCGTCTTTATTTTTAAAAATCGGCTGTATTTTTTTAAGATCGCGGATGTCGGCTTTAATGAATTTCGCCTTAGGATTAAGGTTTTCTTTTTTCCCTGTAGTGAGGTTGTCAATGATCGTGACCCTATGGCCCGCCTTAATGAGGGCATCTACAAGATTGGAACCGATAAATCCGGCGCCGCCGGTTACGAGGTAATGTTTTGTCATATTAAATTAAACTTGAAGAAAAAGAAGAATGTTTTGTGCCCCCAGCAGGACGCTATGCTATTGAACTCGTTCGTTTTACTCACTCTTTGAAACCTTTCGGTTTCAAGACTTCCTCCTTGGGGAACTCCCGTTCCCCATCGCCTCTCCCGTTCGATTCCTACAGAAAAATCATAAGCACCGCTATAGCGGTGCTTATGATTTTTGTGCCCCCAGCAGGAATCGAACCCACATCAAGGCCTTAGAAGAGCCCTGCTCTATCCATTGAGCTATGGGGGCAACACCTCCGTATTTTAACTCAAATCGCCTTGTTTATCAAGGCATTTTCTGATAAACTATATATAAAATCGGACTGTCGTATAGTGGTAGTATACGTGCTTTGGGAGCACGCGGCCTGGGTTCGATTCCCAGCAGTCCGACAAAAGTTTTGCCGATGCAAGATTAAAATCAGAGAATAGGCTTGGGGAGAAGAATTGCTAGGGGGGGGTTATTTGGTATACTAAGAGTAGAATAATCTTTTATTCTAAAATTGGTTTAAAAATTGAATATTTAAATAAATTTACGTTGTAGTTCTACGGCCTACAGATACTTCTTAAGTATTCGCGGGCCGTTTTGTTTAATAAATCATTTTTGATTTTTTATGAACAGTAAATTTACCAGCGAGGGGATAATTCATTGCCCAAAATGCCGGGGGGTGGTAATTAAGGATTTTAAAAATATTGACGGACATCTTTCTTTTAATACTCGTTGTCCCCACTGTCAGGAATCGGTTCATCTTGATATTGACGCCGGAGGTAAAATAATAGTCAGTCCCGGTAAAAGTTAATAAAACGCGGGAGGTTCATAAGTAATTTTGTATGCTGCTAATTGAAAAAGTCGACCAATTACAAATCCTTAATGCACGCATTTATGGAATTCAATTTATTTCATGAGAGCCGTTGGGCGTATTTTTGTCGGTTTGACGGTGGCGGCCTTTTCGTTCTGGGGATTGGCGTCTACGATTTTTGCGGCGACTGATCAGGGCAGAATTTGGTCATCGGGTTTTGAATTAAATTCTACTACTGCCGACGTGGAAATTGAGGCAACGGGGGGCACCGGCACTATTGCCGTGGTTAGCTCACCGGTTCATTCCGGAACTTATGCTTTACAAACTTCAAGAACGGGTACGGCCGCATTGGCTTGGGTGCGTTATCGGTTTGCGGAGTCCAATTCTAACGGCCCTTTTTATTTTAGATTTTATTTGAGAGTCGCCGACTATCCCGACACAACGGCAGAAATTATAGCTTTGGATGCCACCGGTGGAGGTGATCGTGCCGGAATACAGATGACTTCCACGGGAACTTTGCGTTTGGTGGATCTTGACGGCACCGGAGCACCGATTCAGATCGGTTCTGATTCGGCAGTATTAAGCCTGAATACTTGGTATCGGGTGGAGATGCTTTATGACGCTAGCGCCGGGTTGTCTTCTGTGACTTTATCCGCGAGATTGGACGGAACGGAATTTGCTTCTTCGTCATCTGTTACCAACGGTTCTTCCGTGGGCAGGGTAACCTTTGGCGGAACGGATTCTATTGCAAACTATGATTATTACTGGGACGATTTGGCGATAAATACGACGACTTGGCCGGGGGATGGGAATATTGTTTTATTGCGTCCCAATGCCGCAGGCGATAACTCCGGTTGGACTATCGGCGTCGGAGCGGGAGCGAATTATGAACAAGTAGATGAAGTAACGCCCGATGATGCCACAACATATTTGTCGGATATTCTTTTGACCGGTACTGTGACCGATGACTACAATATTTCCAGCGCGACATCTTTGATTCCAGCGGGGGCGTCAATAGCTGTCGTGGCCGTGGGTGTGCGGGGCGGAGGAACGGGAACTACCGCGAGAACATTTGTTACCCGCATCAAGGCATCTTCGGGCGGCACAGTAGAAGAGAGCGCGCCGATAGACTGGTCTGTTAACGGATGGCGGACGAATAATGAGGGACCGAACGCTCATAATTATGATTTGACGCTTTACGATCTCCCGGGGGCGTCAACCTCGGACTGGACGATATCCGATTTGGATAATACGCAGATTGGTGTAAGGCACGATGCTTTAAGCGTTAACGAGGTGCGTCTTACCACGACTTGGCTTTTGGTGGACTATAATGTCAGCAATCCAATTCCTACAACAACGGGTATTTCTCCGACCAGTAAAACAGTCGGCGACTCTCAGTTTACAATGACAGTCAACGGCACGAATTTCATTGCTTCATCTGTTGTGCGTCTGGACGGCTCTAACCGCACGACAACGTTTGTGAACTCTACGCAGCTTACCGCTACAATTCCGGCAAGCGACATGACGACTGCGGGAACATACGCGATTACAGCATTCAACACCACTCCGGGCGGCGGCACATCCAATAGCCAGACATTTACAGTTAATAATCCATCGCCGACTACAACAAGCATTGTTCCCACATCAAAAACAGCGGGTGACGCGCAGTTTGATATGACCGTAAACGGCACAAATTTTATAAACGGAGTTTCTACGGTGCGTTTTGACGGCTCTAACCGCACGACAACGTTTGTGAATTCTACGCAGCTTACCGCTACAATTCCGGCAAGCGATATGACGACCTCCGGCGTGCATTTTATAACTGTATTTAATTCCGCTCCCGGCGGAGGCACCTCCAACAGTCAGACGTTTACGGTTAATAATCCGGCTCCCGGAGCCCTGATACTTACGCCCTCCAGCAAGCTTGTGAATTCCGCTCAATTTACGCTTACCGTGGACGGATCTAATTTTGTATCCGACTCAGTGGTTCGTTTTGAGGGTGTAGACAAAGCTACAACATTTGTTTCCGCCACACAGCTTACAGCTACTATTCCTGCCAGCGATTTGGATGCGGCAGGCACATTTTCCGTAACGGTATTTAGTCCGAACCCCGGAGGAGGTGAATCTTTATCGGCTGATTTTGTAGTGAATAATCCGGCGCCTGTCATTACTTCAATTTTACCAACAAGCAAATCCGCGGGTTCGGCTCAATTTACTTTAGCCGTTAGCGGAACGGATTTTATTCCAACGTCGGTTGTAAGGTTTAATGGCGTTGATAAAGCTACGACATATGTTGACGCCACTTCGCTTCAGGCGACCATACCGGCTTCCGATCTCGGTGTTGCCGGTAATTTTGGAGTCGTGGTTTTCAATCCTGCTCCGGGAGGTGGCGCGTCTAACTCCATAACTTTTACCGTGTCTGCATCAGGCTCGGGCGGTACGGTTTCCGCCGGCACGACATTTTTGATTTTGGCTGAACAACAGAGAATCGCCGAGGCGCCGCCGGAACCGCCTCTTATCACGGGGTTTATTAACGCTAAATTTGCGGGACGGACTTTTCCTGCGGCACAAATAACCGTTACGGGCATAGGAGAAAAACAGGCGAAGCTTGTCGGTGAAAAAGGTAAGCCGACTCCCGAGGGCGATTTTAAGGTGTTGGTTGTCAGTGCTCCGCCGGGAGTTCAATTTTATAATTTTGTCGCGACTGATCCATCGGGCGTTGAGGCCTTTTCCAAGATTTATTTCGTTTCCGAAGGCGCGCCGGCGATTATTGATGAAGAAATTTTAATTCCGCCCTCGGTGGCTTTGTCCAAGATTTTAGTAGTGCCCGGAGAGAAGTTTCTAGCAAGGGGTTACGCCTTTCCCGGCGGGGCCGTGGAGGTGGAGATTGATGGCGTTAGATTCGGCGATGTCGCGATTGTGCTTGATGACGGTTCTTACGAGGTCAATCTGGATACGAAAAAATTTGAGCTGGGCCGGCATACTTTACGCATGAGGGGCAGGCTGCCGCGCGGCGAGGATGCGGGATATTCTCCGATTAAGACTTTTGATGTCGTGAGGGAGGGTGTGCCTACGGCGGATTTTAGCGGTGACAAAATCGTGGACATCAGGGACTGGAGCATATTTCTTTCCCTCTGGTCTTCCAAGGACACAGAGCAGAGATCTAGGCTGGATTTGAATGATGACGGCAAGGTGACTCTTAGTGATTTCTCGGTGTTCGTTCGATCTTTAAGAGGCAGAGTTTTCGGCGGGGGAGCCGGAAAATAGTGTGATCTTAGGCGCCTTCGTAGAGCGCTAAAGTTTCTTTAAGCATTTTTGCAAGATCAAAGACGGCGATTACTCTCTTGTGGATGTTTTGCCCCATGGCGTTGCGGATGACGCTGTCTTTAACGAGAATATCTAAAGACATTTGAAGGCCGGCGGTATCCCCGGGACTAATGAGGAGGCCGGAGCGGTTCCCGTCTATGATTTCGGGTATACCGCCGACGTTTGTCGCGACAACCGGCAGGTTCGCGAGACCCGCTTCTAAGAGCACATAAGGCAGGCCTTCTTTAAGCGATGGAAGCGTGAAGATATCAAAAGCGGGGAGGATGCGGGTGGCGTTTTTCACAAAACCCGTAAAATAAATTTTATCCTCCAGCTTCAGATTTTTAACGAGGTCGGCTAATTTATTTTTTTCTTCGCCATCGCCGATGATGACGAAGAGGGACTTTTCTTGCGATTCCCGGGACATAGCGGCGAAAGCGCGGATGGCGCATTCGTAGTTTTTATTGTGATGCAGTTCTCCGATGGAGCCGATGATGATTTTATCGCCGAAAAGGTCATCAGGTTTTGACAATTTTTTGGCTATGGCGCGGCGCGCCTCGTCGCGGGTCATAAGAGTTTGAGGGCTGATGCCGAGATAGATTTTGTGGATTTTATTTTTGATGAAAGGAAAGCCATCGGTTTGGTTTTTTTCACGATCGGAGAGGACGATGATATCGGTAGCGAGGACGCATGTCAGCCAGCTTAGAAATTTGAGGATGGCTCGGATCGCAAATGGCCTGGGCTCGTTAAATGCCCAGCCATGGGCGGTGAAAATAATTTTAGGAACTCTTTCGATGCGTCCGGCAAGCGCTCCCAGAAGCCCGATCTTAGAGCTGTTCAAGTGGATGATTTCGGGGCGTTCGCGTTTTAAAATTTTAATGATTTCCCAAAAAGCGCGCAGGTCTTTGAGGATGCTGATGTCGCGCGCGAGACTTTGGAGGGATATGACTTCTATATCCGAAGATTCCAGCCGGTTTTTAAGCGGTCCGTTTCCGCCCAGAGCGACTGCGATTTGAAACTTTTCGCTCGGGATATTTGTCGCCAGGTCAAAAACATAGCGCTGAGCTCCGCCCCAGACCGATTTAGTGATAATGAAGAGAATTTTAGCCATTTGTCACACATATAACCCGTAAGCATTCTGATAAGTTATATATAGGAAGAAAATTAAGATGACTCTGATACGCTGGAAAAAAGAGTCGCTGATTTTATTTATCGGCGATTTTATATGTTTTATTGCCGCCCTGTGGCTCACGCTTTTTATCCGCTATCCGCAAGATAGCAGCGGATTGATTTTTATTGAGCATATCAAGCCATTTTCTTCAATTTTCTTGATTTGGGCGATGGTGTTTTTCATTGCCGGTTTATATGAAAAGCAAACCAATGCTTTGAAAAACAAACTTCTCCCTTTGATAGTGAAGACTCAGTTTATTAATATTTTAATCGCGATTGTTTTTTTCTATTTTCTGCCTTTCTATAGCATTACACCTAAAGTTAATTTATTTATTTATATTTTTCTTTCGGCGCCGCTTATTGTCATTTGGCGCACGATGCTTGTGGATGCCGTTTATGTCGGAAGACGGGAAAATGTTTTGTTTATCGGCGATGAGCCGGAGGTGGCGGAGCTTGTGGGAGAAATAAATGAAAACGAAAATTATAAAATGAAAGCTTTGACGGCAAAAGATTTTGACAATGAAATTTTGAACGAAGTTCCTAAAAGTATCTTTGTGATTGTGACCGATTTGCGGAAGGTGGGCGCAAGAGCGGTAAATTTTAATCGGCTTCCGGAGTTGCTCTTTGCCGGAGTGAAGTTCGTGGACATTCGCGATTTTTATGAGAATGTTTTTAAGAGAATTCCTTTGTCTTCGGTAAATGAGAGTTGGTTTTTGGAAAATGTGTCCGGCGCGAGAAAAATAGTTTATGACTTTTTAAAACGAGTGATGGATATTGTCGTCGGTATATTTTTAGGGGCGGCGATGTTTCTCGTTTATCCCTTTGTTTATGTTGCGATCAAGAGAGAGGATGGCGGATCGGTGATATTTTCTCAAGACAGGATCGGTAAGGATAATAAAACCATGCGCATTTTTAAGTTTAGGAGTATGAATGTGATGGACGGCGGCAGGTGGCTCACGGTTTCTGACGCGCGGGTGACAAGAGTGGGCAGATTTTTGCGGAGGACGCGGATAGATGAACTGCCGCAGGCGTGGAATATCTTAAGAGGCGATATTTCGCTCGTCGGTCCGCGTCCGGACGCTCTTGATTTGGGAAACAGCTTGAAAGTAGAGATACCCTATTACGCGATGAGGAATCTGATTAAGTCCGGGCTTTCCGGCTGGGCGCAGACGCATCAGAACTTGCCTCCGCAGTCGGTTACAGAGACGCGCGAACGGCTGGCTTATGATTTTTATTATTTGAAAAATAGGTCGTTCCTTTTGGATCTGGAGATTGCATTAAAAACCATTAAAACTTTATTGTCCCGCGCGGGATTGTAAATGTGTATTGCGTCATCCTGAGTGCAGCCGAAGGATCTTGAGATTCTTCGCTTCGCTCAGAATGACACTATCACCCAAAAGTATTTTAATTACGGGGGCGGCGGGGTATATCGGGGCGATGCTGGCCGATCAGTTTTCGCGTTTGCCGGAAGTCGTTACAGTCGTGGCTGTGGATATGTTACCTTGCCCCGAATTTTTGAAAGGAAATAAAAAAATAGTTTGGCTTCAGGGGGAAATTACTCAGTCGGACTGGGCGGCGATTGCAAAAATGCATCAGCCGGAGACGATTATACACTGCGCGTGGCAGATTAAGGAACTTTATGGGAAACGGGGACTGCAGAGGCGTTTGAATATTGAGGCGTCCAGAAAAGTTTTTCAGTTTGCGCTTGGCGAACCATATGTCCGGAAGCTGATACATTTTAGCACTATATCTTCATATGGAGCTTCTGCTGAAAACATCTTGGAACGCAGATTCGTCGAGGATGATCCTCTTAAAGAAAACGAATATCTTTACGGAATGGAAAAGAAAGAAGCGGAGGAGATCTTGCGCAAGATGTATGACGAGTCCGACAAGTCGCGGCAGATTTTCGTGGTCCGTCCGACCTCAGTCACTGGGCCGCGCGGGAGATATGGCGCCGGA
Source organism: uncultured Candidatus Saccharibacteria bacterium (assembly GCA_964360025.1). GTDB lineage: Bacteria > Patescibacteriota > Minisyncoccia > UBA6257 > JAUSGH01 > CAYHSY01. The sequence goes on from CAYHUD010000009.1 coordinate 7,572, forward strand.
AAAAAGGGGTTGTTGCATATGTTGCAGAATGTTCTGCCTGTCGTGCCTCGTGGCGGGAAGTCGTGGTGCCGTCAGTACGTGCACGAGGATGATCTTACTGATCTTGTCGGGCTTCTAACCTTTACTGAAATTAACGGGGGGCGGGGATACGATGTTTTAAATGCTGCGCCCGAGGATATTGTGCTGGCCAGTGATATGGCGCAGGTTTTTGAGAAGAAGATATTGCCGGTTAATAAATTTTTTGTGAGAGCGGCTTTTGCCGCGGCGTGGCACTTTACACGCGGGAGGATACCCACGGGGCGTGGGGGATGGAAGTTTTTTTGTTATCCCTTGGTTGTTTCCGGCGTAAAAGTAGCCCAAAAATATGGTTTTAGATATAAATTTTCGTCTCTTGATGCCTTGTCGCAAGACGGGGGGAGGTATGCGGGGCGCTAGAAAGCGGGGTTTCTGGGCTATTGACATGTAGGTATATTCTTGGTATAATATATAAAAGAAACGTGGTTGTGGGTTTTTGAGGTCCAAAAAAAGGAAGGAGGACGGTATGCGTGTTTTTGCCAACGGGTGACCGGCGGAGATGGATCGCCAGGGGGTGGTTCACCCCCTGCGTTCTACGATTGAGCGGTATACCACGCTTCGCCGATCGGCTTCGGGGAAGCTGCTCGGCGGGCACGAGGACTCGAGGCCTCGCGACGAGAGGAAGCTGCGGGAGCTTCGGGCGGATCTCCATGAACAGGAGTTCCTGGAGGCGGCTCGTGAGTTTACGGCTTCCCGCGTCATCACCCCCAAGGAGATGATGACGCGGGACGTTCGCGCGTTCTGGGAGAAGTATGAGGACTTCCCCCAGAAGAAGTAGGTGGTCGGTCCCGCTCCGATAGTCGCCGTAGGGCGAACATCGGAGCGGGACTTTTCGTTTTTGCGAACGACTGACGCCATGCTTCTTAGCATGGCATTTGTTATACTAAACGCATGAGAAACGATAAATCGTTAGTTATCAAATTGCGGCTGCAAGGCAAAAGTTATAGTGAAATCCAAAAAATGGTCGGCAATATCTCAAAATCAACATTGTCTTCTTGGCTTAAAAATGTGATTTTGCCGGTTAAGACTTTAAAAACGATAAGTGAGCGAACGAATAAAAACGCGCTAGCGGCTCTTATCAGAAGAAATAAGAACCAAACTAAGATTGCCTTAGAAAATAGAAATAAAATTAAAAATGCCGCGAAACGAGAAATTAATAGATTATCAAAGAGAGATATTTTTGTAATGGGACTTGCCTTATATTGGGCAGAAGGATATAAGTTGCCCATTAAGAGATTGGGGAGAGAGGTGACTTTTCATCCGATAAGCCTTACCAATTCTGATCCAGCTTTGATTAAAATATTTTTGCGTTTTATGAAGGAAATTTGTGGCGTCGGTGTTGATAGGATTAAAGCTAATTTAAGAATTTTCAAACATCTTAATCCAGAACAGACGATTAGATTTTGGTTGCGAGAAACCGGAATACCCGAAGGTAATTTTAGCAAAACTTATTTAGGGATAAGTAGGTCGAGTATGGGCAAGAGACCATTTAATCGTTTGCCTTTTGGTGTAATTCAAGTTAGAATTAGCAATACGAATCTGTTCCATAAAATTATGGGGTGGATTGAGGGTGTGAGAAGTTTTGAATTTTGAAAATTAGATATGCCGCGGTAGCTCAGTGGTAGAGCGCAGCCCTAAATCTTTGGGGCTTTCTATAGTAATATAGATTGAAAAACTGGGTGAATTCGGGGGAAGTTTCGTTAAACGAAATAATCCCGAGCCAATCCTTCGCTAAAGCTTCGGATCGCGAAGTAGGTATGAAGGCAGGTGTAGAGACTATCCTTTAGAGGAGTAGCCGAAAATATTTATGAGTAGGCGAAGCGCCTGGCTCCGATTCTGCCAGTTGGCGGAGTCGGAGATGATATAGTCCAAAATCAGCTTCGGAAGAGGCTGGCGTCGAGTGTTCGATTCACTCCCGCGGCACATTATATAAAAACCAACAGAATTTATTCCTGCTGGTTTTTATATTTATATCGTGCGGGAGTGAATCGTGGAGGGGGTCGGGGAACTAGTTCCCCGTGTAGGAAGTATTCGAAACCGAGGGTTTCGAAGGAGCCCCACCGACGGTGGGGCGACATGAATTCCCGCGGCACAAAATTTTAAGAACCGCCTCGTGCGGTTTTTAAAATTTTGCCCCGCCTTCGGCGCGGGCAACCTGAATTAGTACGCACAAGCAGTTCTTTATTTTTGTGTTATAATTTATTTATGCGACATTCTTGGGGAAAGTCATTAATGATGCTTTTGCTTGCCGGCGGCGTTATTGGCTTTGGCTTTTATTTTTTTTCTAAGACTGGAGAGATTACGGTTGAGTCTTTAGAGGTGGGCTTTTTGGCTCAAAGAAGTGACTTAGCAGTTCTTTTAAAACAGCTGGGTTCTATACCCGATTTGGATTTGTCCGGTTTAACCGAGTATGAGAAAAAAGAGGATTGGACTGGAGCGCTTTCCGTTTTAGCGGATGCCGCGGATAAAAATAAACAATATATGGAACTGGCCGCGCGTATTATCGTGAAGACGGGGGATTTGAATAAGGAAGCGGAAAAAATTGAGAGTATAGTTTTGCGGCCGCAGGCTATTGATGCAATCCTAGATTTGCAGAACGGCAACAGTTTGATGCGTGATTATTTGACCATGCGCGCTGGAATTTTCCAGCGATTAAATAAATATTACAGCGATAAGGCGCTTAAAGGCGGGGCTGTGCCGCCGGATTTTTCGGAAGATGTTTTGAAACTGGATGACCTGATAGCGCAGGCGCAGACGGCTTATAATTCTTTTAATCAGAAAATAGATTTGTTTGACAAGGCGGCGGGGTTGCAGTAAAATAAGGTGGCAAATTCAGTACAGATGAATTTATATGGTGACCATAGCTTAGCCGGTTAAAGCGCCTCGCTGTGGCCGAGGAGATCGAGGGTTCGAATCCCTCTGGTCACCCCAAAATTAAAATATCACCTGAAATTTCGGGTGATATTTTAATTTATGAGATGTTGTGAATATTTACAACTAAAACATATAGAAGTATAATGAGTTTATATGAGAAGAAATTTCTTAGGGAATGCGGGGTTTTTAACTGTTCCTTTGGCCATAATTATCGCCGGAGTCATTGTGGGGCTTTCTGTGATTTACGCGGTGGGAAGAAATGAAACTAGTGATGCCGCTATTGGGGATGTGAGTGTAACTGAGGAGTCGGGCGCGGCGGAAAATGTTAAGTCGGTCTCAGTCGATGATTTTATTTGGGGTGACGCCAATGCGCCCGTGAAGGTGGTGGAATTTTCGGATACAGAGTGTCCGTTTTGCAAGAGATTTCATTACACAATGAAGCAAATAGTTGAAGAATATAACGGACAGGTTGCTTGGGTGTACCGCCATTTTCCTTTAGACGCGCTTCATTCAAAAGCAAGGAAAGAGGCAGAGGCGTTAGAGTGTGCCGGAGAGCTGGGTGGTAATGCCAAGTTCTGGTCCTATCTTGACCGGTTAATGGAGCTTACACCGTCTAACGACGGCCTGGATCCTGCCGAGTTGCCGCGCATCGCGCAATATGTCGGTTTGGGTATTTCGCAATTTAACGTCTGCTTGACTAGTGGCAGAAACGCGGCGCGGGTTGAAGAGGATTATGCTGACGGCGTTGCTTCCGGAGCGGAGGGCACGCCCTATAGCGTTATTATTGACGCCAACGGACAGGTTTCAACTTTAGAGGGTGCGTATCCTTTGCCCGATGTTAAGGCGGCGATTGATAAAGCGTTGGGAAAATAAAATAAAAAAATGGTTTCAGGATTTTATTCCAAATTAGCACTTTTAATCTCTTTGATATTGCCGTCGTATGGAGCGATGCCGGGGACTTTTAGCGAGGTTGCGATCCATAACTTGGAAGCTCCGGCCGGCGTGGCGATAGATGAGGCGGGGCATAGGTTATTTGTGAGCGAGTCCAGTAAAAACCGCGTTTTGGTTTATAATCTTGGTGAAGATAATCAACTTGCAGATGAAAATGCGGATTTTGTTTTGGGACAGCCTAATTTTACGAATACAGAGGCCTTTACTACGGTTGGCGGCTTAAACAATCCGCGAGGTATTGCTTTTCTTACCGCTAACCGCTTGGCCGTGGCTGATTATGGAAATAATCGCGTCGTTATTTATGATACGGCCGCTTTGCAGAACGGTGAGCCGGCGATATTGCTTTTGGGTCAACTGGACTTTAATTATAGTACCGTCGCCGTCTCGGCGACCGGCATGCGCGGTCCGCAGAGCGTGGCTTATTTGCCGGAAAAAGATCGGTTATTCGTGGCCGACACTTTCAACAGTCGTGTTTTAGTCTTTGATAATATTTCTACGGGAGCCGTTGCCGGAAGATTCGCCGATTATGTTTTGGGACAAACTGATTTTGAAAGAACGGGAGGAGCGACAACTGATTTGGGTGTGAGATACCCAAGCGGTGTAGTTGTTGATGCTGTTTCTAAAACGCTTTTTGTCGCTGATTCGGAAAATAACCGTATTCTTGTTTTTGATGCCAAGGATATCTATAGCGGGAAGCAAGCAAGGGGCGTCCTCGGGCAGACAGATTTTTTGAGTAATGGATATGGCACCTCTGATCGTAAAATGTTGCGGCCGATGGGCCTCGCCGTTCATCCCGGGAAATATTTGTGGGTTGCCGATTCCGGTAATAATAGGATATTAGTTTTTAAATTGCAGGATTCTTATGCCGGCGAGCCTGCCTTTGATGTCTATGGTCAGACCGATTTTTCCGGTTTTACCGGCGGTAATGGCAAGGGTGAACTGGCTTTGGGGAGCTTGTCTTTGGCGCCGGGCGTGGATACTTCGTCAAATGTCCTGTATGTACCGGATGATGAAAATAACCGCATTGTAGCTTTTAAAAATATCAGATTGATCTCTCGTCCTTTGCAGATGGCGATAGTCGGGAATGTCTACGAGGAAAAAATTGAGATTGCTAATAGCGACGGCAGTACCAAGTGTTTTGTCATAGGGGGAGTTTTGTTGCAGGGTTTGAGCGTGGAATCGGAGGGTCTTTTCTGTGTTATCAAAGGAACGCCTACCGTCCTTGGAGAATATAATTTTTCTATTCAGGTGGAGAACGCTTTTACTTTGGGCAGTTACGTGCATAAAAAAGATTTTACGTTGAAGGTAGCCGATGCCTCCTTTGCTCCCGCCACTCCCGCTACGGTTGTACCGGAAGTCGTTAAGAAAATAGAAGTTGCCGTGAAACCGGTTGTGACAATAGTTAAAGAAAAGCCGGTTTTGAAACCAGCTCCTGTCGCGCCAATCATTTCGGAGAAGAAAGGAGTTTTGCAGGAAGAAGCCGTGACTAAAGCCGAACAAGTTTCCTTTTGGACGGCCTTTAGAAATCTTCTTGCCGATTGGTTGTCATTTTTACGGAAATAAAATATGGATGTAAAACATTATCGCCATTATTTCTTTTTGGGCTTGTTGTTTGTTATCTTGGCAATTAACCTTGTCATTTTTTATCCCTTTCTCGGGCCGTTTGTTTTTGCTGGGACTTTTGCTGTGTTATTTCGACCTTGGTATGAATCCATTTTGAGTCGGATGTCTCGATATCCCAGTTTTGCCGCGGTTTTAACGATGTCTTTGATTCTTGTAATTATTGTCGCTCCTTTATTGGCGCTGGGCTATATTGTTTTCAGTCAGGCGCAGGAGGTATATTTGGGAATTACCCTGGGAACATTGGGCGGGCCACTGGGGGGTCTCGTAGAGTATGTAACCGCGAGCTATCCGGCTTTGGCAGACGTGCAATATATCATAGAAAATATAGGCGAGTATTTTCAGTCGGTTTTAGGATTTATTGTGGGTAATTTCGGGACCCTGTTTTCCGGATTGACGAATGTTGTCATCAACTTATTTATCACCTTAATCGCTCTCTTCTTTTTCTTGAGAGACGGAAGCCAGCTTAGAAGTTCCATAATCCAAGTCAGTCCTTTGAATGATAGCGATGACAAGATAATATTTGGTAAATTGGAGCGGGTTACGAGTTCGGTCATTAAGGGTTCGCTGGTTGTAGCTTTGGCGCAAGGTATTTCCGCAGGTCTTGGATTGTTTATTTTTGGCGTGCCGCAGGCGGCTCTGTGGGGCGCCGTGGCCACCCTTACATCCCTTATTCCCGGCATCGGCACGGCGGTTGTGATGATTCCTTCCGCCGCCTATCTTTATTTCGGCGGGTCACTTCCGGCGGCTATTGGGCTTTTGGTGTGGGCGTTTATTATTGTGGGGACGATAGACAATCTTTTGCGGCCTAAGCTGATCGGAGAGGAGGCCGGAATTCATCCGTTTTTGATTTTGATCTCGGTTTTGGGCGGTTTGACTCTTTTTGGCATCTACGGATTTTTATTGGGCCCATTGCTCTTAGGTTTCCTTATAGCTCTTGTGGATTTATATAAAAGAGAGCTCGTGCCGCATCCTTTGGAATAGTCCGGTATTGAAAATGAAGAAAAAAACTGGCCATGATTAAAACGCTGGAGAGCTTAATATTGATCCACGGTTCCATCGCCGTTTTTTTTATCGGTATATTGGAAGAGGTGATTTTCATTCTTCCTTCGGCGTTGGTGTTTTTAGGCGCCGGTTTCTTGTTGATACCGCCGGAGATTAATTTTTTAGAGGCGTTTGGCGTTGCTTTTGTGAAGATAGGCATTCCGGCGTCCCTGGGAGTCACCATCGGTTCGCTTTTTATTTACGGCATCGTTTATTTCGGTGGCAAACGGGTTGTCAACAAATACGGGAAGTATTTCGGATTGACGTGGCATGATGTGGAGGAGGCGTCTAAAAAGTTTACATCGGGATGGGGCGATGAAATCCTGCTTTTCGCTTTTAGGGCTTTGCCGGTTTTTCCTATCTCTGTAATTTCCGCCGCCTGCGGATTTATCCGGCTTTCGTGGAAAGAGTTTGTGACCATGACTTTTCTGGGCGCGTTCGTGCGCGCCGGATCCTCGGCGCTCATAGGATGGGGAGTAGGCAAGGAATATGTTAAATACGCCGCTCAGTTTGAGAATGTGGAGAAATATGGTCTGATTGTCTTGGTTTTAGGTCTTTTGGGGGTATATTTGGTATTGAAGAATAGACTTCAAAAATAGCTTGATATAGAGCGGGTTTTATTTTATAATATCGGCAAGATGATACTAGGGGCCGATAAAAAATCCATACGCATTGCCGCGAAGATCATTAAAGCTGGTGGTCTTGTGGCGTTTCCCACGGAAACGGTTTATGGCCTGGGCGCCAATGCTTTAAACGGCAGAGCAGTTTTGAAAATTTTTAAAGCTAAGGGCAGGCCGGCGGATAATCCGTTGATTGTTCATGTCGGGGGAATAGAGGATTTGGGGAAGGTGGCGGAATTAGAGATTGCCGCGTCGGAAGACCTCCTCGCAATGACGGGGGTTCTTATAAGGAAATTTTGGCCCGGACCTTTGACTTTGGTTTTGCCTAAAAAGAAAATAATTCCCAAGGAGGTCAGCGCCGGGCTGGAAACCGTCGCGGTGCGAATGCCGGACAATAAAGTCGCTTTAGATTTGATTCGCGAGGCAGGCGTTCCTATTGCCGCTCCTTCGGCTAACATTTCCGGACGACCGAGCGCGGTTACAGCTTCCCAGGTAGAGAAAGACTTTGGCGGGAAAATTGATTGTATTTTAAACGGAGGGAGGGCGCGTGTCGGTTTAGAGTCAACTGTGGTTGATGTTACCGTATTCCCGCCGGTTATTTTAAGACAGGGCGCGGTGACGCTTGATGATCTGCGCGCAGTTATCCCTTTCGCGAAACACGGCGGGAAGGCCGACTATAAGATCGCCAAGTCACCGGGAATGAAATATCGCCATTACGCGCCGCAAGCGCCTTTGATTCTGGCGCGGAATGTTCAAAAAGAGATTAATAAGTATCGTAGCGAAAACATAGGTATTCTAGTTAGCAGGGAGAATTCCGATGTTTATACTGGTTTTAAAAAGCGGGTTATTCTGGGATCGAGGACCGATTCTCGGGAGTGCGCGCGCAATTTGTTTACCGCGCTCCGTAAGTTTGATAATCTGAAAGTTAGCATTATCATTTCGGAAATTTTTCCGGAGCGGGGGCTGGGAGCGGCGGTAATGGAGCGTTTGAGAAAAGCCGCCCGAAAATAAAATCATTATTTATGAAACTCAAAAAAATTTTAACGGTGATTTTTGTCGTATTTATGCTTGTGAGTCTTGTGATGTCGCTTGCGCCGTGGTATTAAAAGTCTTTTTATGAAGTATAAATTTTATATAAATTCAACGACCGCCTGGGAGGCGATGCGTGAGGCGATATCAGGCGCCACAGAGACTATCTATTGGGAGTCCTATATTTTTATAGATGATGTGGAAACATATCGTTTTTTTGATTTGTTAAAAGAAAGAGCGCGGGCGGGTGTGAAGGTGAAGGTAGTTCTGGACAGCGTAGGTAGTTTTAAGTTTTTGGGTAATTTGTCGGAAGAGATGAAAAAAGAAGGTATAGAGCTTCTCTATTTTAATCGTCTTCTCCCGTGGTGGAATCCGCATCGTTTTAGAAGGTGGTGGCTTTTGCGCACTCACAGGAAGATGCTAATCGTGGACGGAAAGATCGGATTCATTGGGGGAGTAAATGTCGGCAAGCAGTATGAAAAGTGGCATGATCTGCATTTGCGTATCAGCGGCAATATTGTCAGGCGTTTCGTGAAGGCGTTTTCGCGATCTTATCGTCTTTGCGGCGGGCGTGATAAATTATATTTCCCGCCTAAGAAAACTGAAAATCTTTCGCAGAAAATGAATGTTTTATTTTTGGAACACTGGCCTGTCGGCGGGAGATCTTTTTTAAAAAAGTTTTATAAAGAAAAGATCGCGGGGGCTTCTCGTAAAGTTATTTTTGCCACGCCGCATTTCGTGCCGCATAGCTGGTTGATGCGGGAAATTAAAAGAGCCATTAAAAGAGGCGTGGAGGTGGAAGTGATTTTGCCGCGACAGCCGGATCTGTGGATTATCGGAGTGGCTAACAGGGTTTTTATGGAAAGCGGATGCCATGAGGGAATTAAATTTTTCCTTTTGCCGGAGATGATTCACGCCAAGGCGTTGCTTGTGGATGATAAAGAAGGAATGGTGGGTACCAATAATATTGATGCTATGAGTTTTGATCACAATCTGGAGGCGGGAGTGGCTTTTGGCGACCCCAAGATGATCGTGGAGCTGCGTTCTATTTTTGACCGCTGGAAGTCGGCCTCCGCTCTTTATACAGAGCCGAACGGAGGCAAGAAGTGGTATCATACTCCGCTTGTCTGGCTGATCAAACTGCTGCAGCCTATTTTGTAGGCGATTACCTTAATTTAGCTAGGAGTGTTATATATAGGAGCAGATGTTTCAAGAAGTTAAAAAAAGCGATAAGAAAATCGTGGTGATCGGCGGAGGCACTGGCGTATTTACCGTGCTAACGGGTTTGAAAAATCATTTTGCCGATCTGACTGCCATAGTGACGATGGCTGATAACGGGGGATCAACGGGAATTTTGCGAGAGGAGTTCGGTATTTTGCCGCCGGGCGATATTCGGAGGGCTCTTATTGCTTTGTCGCATTCAGATAACCAGATATTGGCAAAACTTTTTGCTTATCGTTTTTCGGAAGGCAACGGGCTTACGGGCCACAGTTTCGGAAATTTGATGATCACGGCTTTACAGAGAATCACGGGAGATTTTGGCGTGGCCGTGCGCGAGGCAGGAAAAATTCTTTCCGTTTCGGGAAGCGTCTTGCCGGTGACTTTGCAGAAGACTGCGCTGCATGCGGAGCTAGCTGACGGAACGGTGGTGAGTGGCGAAACTAATATAGACCACCCCAGGCATGATGGCGATTTGAAAATTAAACGCGTCTGGCTCGCGCCCGCTCCCAAAATTAATGTGGAGGCGGAGGATGCGATAGTGAAGGCGGATGCCGTGATTATCGGACCCGGTGATCTTTATACCAGCTTGATCCCTAATTTGCTGGTTTTGGGTATGAAAGAGGCGCTTGCGAAAAGCCGCGCCAAAAAAATCTATTTTGTTAATCTGATGACTAAATTCGGGGAAACGAATAATTTTAAGGCATCGGATTTTTTGAAAGTCATGGAGGAGTATTTGGGAAAAAATGTTTTGGATTTCGTGATTGTTAACAACAAAAAACCGAGTCCTATGCGTTTCAAGCCCTATGCCGGGGAGAGATCGGAATTTGTGGAAGTAGACACGGAAGAGCTTACCGAGAAACCAATCCCCCTTGTCGCCGATCTTTTGCGGGCGCGCGGATTTTTGCGCCATGATCCAGAAAAAGTCGCGAAAATAATCAAGATGATAATTTAAAAATAATCTGCTAATCTGAGTGAAGTCCTTCGAAAACAGAAAATAGTTTTTGGAGGGGCAAAATTATGAAAGATGTTGAGTTGCAAAAACTGATTGCCGAGGAAGTCGGGCGCCAGAACGAGACAATCAATCTGATCGCTTCGGAGAATTTGGCTTCTCTTGATGTTTTAGCCGCATTGGGATCGCCCTTGTCCAATAAATATTCCGAGGGGTATCCCGGAGCGCGTTATTATCCCGGCAATGGTATTTATGACCAGATAGAGCTTTTAGCTCAAGAACGCGCTTTGCGATTGTTTGGTTTGTCTCCCGGGGAGTGGGCGGTGAATGTGCAGCCGCTTTCGGGATCGCCGGCTAACGTCGCGATTTATTCCGCTTTGATGGCCTACGGCGAGACATTTATGGCGATGGGGCTTTCTTGCGGCGGACATCTTTCCCATGGACATAAAGTTTCTCTTTCGGGGAAGTGGTGGCGCGCGGTTCACTATGCCGTGGATCCGGAGACCGGACTTATTGATTATGAGGCTGTGCGCGAATTGGCTTTGAGAGAAAAACCGAAAGTCATAGTCGCTGGTTTTACGGCATATCCCGGGACTGTGGATTTTGCCAAGTTCGGCGAGATTGCCCGCGAGGCGGGGGCGTATCTTGTCGCCGATATTTCACATATTGCGGGGCTGATTGCCGCCGGGCTTCATCCGTCTCCATACCCCTATGCTGATGTGGTCATGACTACAACACACAAGACACTCCGCGGTCCGCGGGGAGCTGTAATTTTTTCAAGAAAAGACGAAAGAAAGCTGAATGAGAAAATTGATAAAGCGGTTTTTCCGGGAATGCAGGGCGGGCCGCATAACAATGTGACAGCGGCGAAGGCGGTAGCGTTTTTTGAAGCGCTTGGTCCCGAATTTCGTGAGTATCAGAAACAAGTTGTGGAAAATGCGCGGGTTCTCGCGGAGGAGCTTGTAGCGCAGGGATTTTCGCTTTTGACATCAGGCACGGATACGCACCTCATGCTTTTGGATATGAGAAAATTCGGCGTGGATGGGAAGTCGGCGGAGATGATTTTGGAGAAAGCGGGGATTATGGCAAACCGCAACTCTTTGCCGGGTGATGAGAAGCCGCTCAAGCCATCGGGTGTGCGGCTGGGGACTCCGGCTGTGACTACTCGCGGGATGAAGGAGGCGGAGATGAAACTGATCGCGTCGTTTTTTGCCAGATTGTTTATCCAGAAAGAAGATCCGCAGAGCGTAAGGGGGGATGCAGAGACTCTGTGCGCGCGGTTTCCTCTTTTTTACAAGGAGTAGAATATGATTATTGATGGCAGAAAAATCGCGGCGGGTATCATCGCCGGCTTGAAAGGCAAGAAAACCATAGGCAAGATCGTTGTGATTCTTGTGGGCGAAGATGCGGCGTCCTTGAGTTTTGTGCGGCAAAAGGAGAGAGTTGCTAAAGAGCTGGGTATTCCTTTTGAGATTGCCAGATTCAAAAATGATGTCTCCGAGGATGAACTTGTTCGAGCGGTTCGTTGGTACTCTTTTGGTCTTGATGTTTCGGGAATCATCGTGCAGCTTGATTTGCCCAGATATATCAGCGAAGAAGTAGTTTTGAGCGAGATCGGCTGCGCGAAGGATATTGATTGTCTTAGCGGAGGAAGACAGAGGGATTTTTTTGCGAATCCTTTAGGGGCGGAAATTGCGCCGCCAGCCGTAGGAGCAGTTAGGTCTATTTTAGGAGAAGTCCAATTTGGCGAGATACGGGGTAAGGATATTGTGATTGTTGGCCGCGGTGATCTGACGGGAAAACCGGTTACGGCGTGGTTTAAGGCGCAAACGGATGATGTGACTGTTCTCCTTAGAGAGACCGAAGAGAAGGAAAAGCTTGCAGTATTGAAATCCGCCGATCTTATCGTGAGCGGAGTGGGCAAGAATAGGATTAAGATAACCGGCGAAATGATAAAGCCCGGTGCTTTAGTGATAGACTTCGGCTGTCCGGCTGATGCAGACGCAAAGTCAATAGACGCGGCAGGCGGAAGCGTGACGCCTACCCCAGGTGGCACCGGGCCCGTGCTTGTCGCGGAGCTCTTTAAAAACTTTTTGATTTTGAACGCGGGAAATTAGCCCCTGATGGGAATCGGGGGATTTTTTTTATATTTAAACTTCGGAGGTATTTACAACCGGCGGGGCTATGGCGATTTTTTTAGTGATTGCCGCGAGGATCTTTTTATCTTCTTTGAGTTTGGATTTAGCTGCCTCAATACCGACGCCTAATTTTTCGCCTTCAAAGCTGTAGGTGTTTCCAGATTTCGCGATGACGTTCAGTTTGATACCGGTTAAAAGCGCATCGCCTTCATAGGAGATGCCTTCGCCGTAGATGATGTCGAACTCGGCAATTTTAAAAGGCGGGGCGACTTTATTTTTAACGACTTTGGCTGTGACGCGGTTGCCGATGATATCATCTCCTCTTTTAATTTGCGCGTTCCTGCGGACATCAACTCTTACGGACGAGTAGAATTTCAGAGCGCGGCCGCCCGGGGTTGTCTCGGGGTTGCCGAACATGACACCGATTTTCTCGCGAAGCTGGTTGATGAATATAATCATAGTTTTAGACTTGGCGGAAATCGCAGTCAGTTTTCGCAAGGCCTGGGACATCATGCGGGCCTGAAGCCCCATATATTGCGCGCCCATTTCACCCTCAATCTCAACGCGGGGAGTAAGCGCTGCCACTGAATCAACAACAACAATATCAATAATACCCGAACGAACCAAGCTCTCTAATATATTCAATGCCTCTTCGCCGTTATCCGGTTGGGAGATAAGCAATTCTTTTGTTTTGACGCCGATACGGGCGGCGTATTCCGGATCCATGGCGTGTTCGGCGTCAATGAAGGCGGCGCGGCCGCCTTTTTTCTGTGCCTGTGCGACTACGTTCAAGGCCAGGGTTGTTTTGCCGGAGCTTTCTGGACCGAAGATTTCCACAATGCGTCCCTTGGGAAGACCTCCGACTCCTAGAGCCAGATCTAACGAAATGGATCCCGTCGGGATGGCATCCACGGATACTTTGGGGGCGTCGCCCAGCCTCATAATCGATCCCTCCCCGAATTTTTCCTGAAGGGCGGAGAGTAAATTATTCAAATCATCTTTCGTTTCTTTGTTTTTTTCCATGTCGTTAAATAATATTTATAATTTTGACTGTACTTTATTTTTAGTGCTTTAGGGCGTATTAGTCAAATCTTTGGTGGCGTCGGATGCGGGAGAAACCGTATTTTCGTTTAGAGGTTCATAGATAACTTGTTTTATAATACGCGTTTCTCTGCCTAGAAATTTTTTAGCCACTATCTCAAAAGTATTTGTTCCGTTGTCCAAAACCAGTTCTTTTTGAAATTCCCCCGTCTCGTCAACAAAAACAGAGGCGCCGTTGATGGAAACCGTATGCTCGGGGTTGTCCACTCTGCCTTGGAAAACAACGAAGGCATCAGCCGTTTTTAAAATATTTTCAGCGGGGTTTGTGAAGGTGAGAACGGGAGCATTCCAGAACCTCTGAATATTAAAGGCGGCGTAGGCTAAAATGATTAACCCCAAGAGGACACCGGCGGTTGTTTTTTTATTAAAATTCCTTTTACCGGCAAATCTGTTGAGAGGCAATCTATCAAAAGAACCGGAGCTTCTGGGTTTGTTTTCGTGCTCATATATCCGCCAAATTTCCTTGCCGTCCATATCCAGAATTTTGGCAATTTTTAGTAAATAGCCCCTGACATAAGGTGCGGCCGGCAGAGCGGTAATTTCGCCCAGGAACCCGTTCACGAATCGTTCGGGAACTCCGGATAATGCCGAGATTTCTTTAACGGATGTTTCTTTGCGGTTGATGCCGTCTTCCAGTAAGTCTTTTAGTGTTCTTGGTTCTTCCATTTTTGTAGATTATAAAAAGTTTAGCGGTATTTAAATATCGCTATAATCGTAGGGTACTTGGGTATGAAGGTCAATGCCGAATGGCCATTATCAAACCTCATCCCCGTTTCTTGGGGGTTGATCAAAGTCCTGTGGCACGATGTCGCCGCCGATTTTTTCCAGATGGACTTCGCGCGCTTTGGCGCCGTCTCCCGGACCCACAACTCCCTTTGCCTCCATGATATCTAACAAGCGCGCGGCGCGGGCATAGCCTACCTTTAGGCGTCTTTGAAGGAGTGAGGCGGAAGCTTTTTGCGCCTCCACCACAGTTCTTACCGCCTCATCATAAAGCTCGTCCTCGTCGTTTTCTATGGCGAAGTTATCAAACATATCGGCGGAAGCTGGCGCGCCTGTGGCCGCTTTTTCCCCTTCATTTTGGATCTTCTTAAGCGTGTCATTCACGATCGCGTCATCCGAAGTGAGGGAAGAGTTGTTGTCTAAAATAAAGTCGGAAACTTTATGAATTTCTTCCTCGCTGATGTAGGCGCCCTGGATACGCTTGGGTTTGGAAAATTCGGAGGAGATGAAAAGCATATCGCCGCCGCCCAGCAATTTTTCGGCGCCGGACATATCCAGGATGGTACGTGAATCAATCTGACTCGCGACCTGCAGGGCGACGCGTGCGGTGATGTTGGCTTTGATCAATCCGGTGATGACTTCTACCGAGGGGCGTTGCGTGGAAAGAATAAGGTGGATGCCGGTCGCGCGCGCCATTTGAGCCAAGCGGACGATGGACGTTTCAATTTCACGGCCGTAAGTGGCCATGAGGTCGGCAAGCTCGTCAACGATAATTAAAAGGTAGGGGAGCGGCGGAGTGTTGCCTTTATTGTAGCCCTTGATGTCTTTTGCTCCCGCGTGGAGAAGCAGTTCATAGCGTCTTTCCATTTCGGAAATCGCCCAGCGAAAAACGCCGGCGGATTTTTTGCCCTCGGTGATGCCCGGAGAGCCGAGGTGGGGGATGCCGTCGTAACCGGAAAGTTCCACGCGTTTCGGGTCAATCATAATCATTTTGAGCATTTCCGGAGAGTTTTTGTATAAAAGCGAGACGATCAGCGAATGAATGGAGACGCTTTTCCCGGAACCGGTTGCTCCGGCGATTAACATGTGCGGCATTTTCTCAATATTGCCGTAGATCGGTTCGCCAGTGACATCGCGTCCCAGAATGAAACTAAGAGGACCCGCGTTAAGAAAGTCTTCAAAGCCCAACAGACTGCCCAGACGCACGATCGCGGCGGATTTGTTGGGAACTTCAATGCCGACAAGGGATTTGCCCGGAATGGGGGCCTCTATACGAATAGGATGGGCGGCAAGAGCCAGCGCCAGGTCCTGATTTAGGGCGATAAGACGTGATAATTTGATACCTTCGGCGGGTTTTAAAGTATAGCGGGTAACTTTGGGGCCGATGTTGATTTCGCCCATTTCCACATGGATGCCAAAACTTTCCAGCGTGCGTTTGATGATGTTGGCGTTGGCGCGGATGTCGCCGGAGGTCGGTTTTTCCACGGAAGATTTAAAGAGCGATAAGGGAGGTCCGACATAATTTTGCGGTTTGTAGGGCAGGGCCGTGGATTTTAATTTGTTGGCTCCGTAGGAGATGTTTAGTTCTTTTTCGTATTCTTCCTCGGTGTCTTCGGTGGTCTTTTTCTCGTTTTCTGTTTTGGTTTTCG
Source organism: uncultured Candidatus Saccharibacteria bacterium (assembly GCA_964360025.1). Taxonomy (GTDB): domain Bacteria; phylum Patescibacteriota; class Minisyncoccia; order UBA6257; family JAUSGH01; genus CAYHSY01. Next base: position 23,566 of record CAYHUD010000009.1, read on the forward strand.
GCTCGTCTAGAGTGACAGTCTCTTTTTTGCCGTCGGAGGTGCGCACAATAACAGGCTTTTGCTCGGGGGCTTCTTCCTCTGCGAGCTCCGTCTCGTGTTTTTTAATGACGATTTTGGCGTTTAGAGCTACAAGCAGGGATGCTCCGGCAAAACATGCCGTTAGGACAATAGAAGCGACATAACCGAAGGGCGCCTCCAGTTTGCCGATCAGATCTCCTAAAAAACCACCGCGGCCGGGGAGGATGATGTCAATCAGCCCCAGTCCGGAGACGACAAAACCAAAGCCGCCGAGGAAAGTAATGAGTAGAAACTTTTCTTCATGGGAGATTAAAAATGAAAGCGCGACGAGGAAGGTGACAAGGGGCAGCAGATAGTAACCCCAGCCGAAAAGACCGGAAAGACTCTCAAATAAAAAATTTCCGGCAGGACCGGCTTTGTCAAAACTTGCGAGAAGCAAAACAATCGCGATGCCGCTTAAAAGAACGGCAATAACGCTTTTGCGTGTTTCGGGACCGATGAGTTTGGGCGCGGGTTCGTCTGACGTAGTTCGCCCGTCCTTTTTTTGCTTGTGCTTCGCCACATCCTCAATTATACAAGTAAACCGGTTTTTAGAACAGCGTGGGGGGAGTGAAAATGTCTTTAGGTTTGAAGTCGGCTCTGATGGTTTGAGTGCTGTATTTTGAGGGGACATCGAGATGGCCCTGTTTTTGGATAAGGTCGTAAAGATCTTTGGTAATTTTGACGTCGTTGATGCAATAAGCCTCCAGTTCTTTGAAATTACCTTCTTTATAGAACTTGATGGCTTCCAAGCCGTGATGGGTTTTGCCGATATTAAGATTGGCTTTGGCGAGGAGATCAAGACCGACGCGGAAACCGAGGGTTTCTTCCAGTTCGTCTAGGATATCGTAACGGGAGAGCGCCATAATATTAAAATTAACGCCCGTAGAAAAGCGGTTCTCCGGTTCAAAATATTTGCGCATGACGGGAATATCAAATCTGTTGATGCTGAATCCGATGATAAGTCCGGCTTTTTGCAGCATTTTGCCGAGATCGGCGAATTTATCCTCAAAAAAGGAATAGTATTTGTTGTCGTTATAAGAATAAACGCCGACAAAAGAGGCCTCCATGGCTTCAATATTGGACTGGCCTCCAACGTCGGCGAAGGTATTTTTTGTTTCTATGTCTATTACTAATTTATCCATCCCGTTTGTTTAGGTGTGTTTATCCGCCACATTGGAGGCGGCGTAGCTTTCCGGTTTGGTTTTAGCTTCAAAGTTATTGGCGCGGACCATGCCTACCAGTTCTTGGATCATGGCCTTGGTGGCGCCGTTTTCTCCGACGTCAATGTGGATTTCAAAATCGTAACGAGGGACGAGGGCGTTGGTTTTTTTGGCATTTTCTAGAAGCGCGATGAAATTCTTGGCAATATCCAGAGACATCAAGACTTCTTGCATGATGCGGTCGCGCATAGTGTAAAACCTGTCCATTTCAATGCGCCGCCAGAAATATCTGCCGCCGCGTCCGACGCGATGCACGACGATCGCGGTGACGAAGTCGGCGTTTGTGCCAGCGAGCTTCAGAGAGTCTGTGCCGAGCGTGATTTTATAGGCGCAGTCCGGGGCGGATCGCATAAAACCGATTATTTCGGTTACAACCTGTTCGGGAGTGAATTTTATGCCGAGAGAGCTTAGAAAAATCATAATCTTTAGCTTTAAATATGATATACCGCGGGAGCGTTCATGTCAATTTTTAATACTTATACTTTAAAATGCAATATCTATCTAAAGCTCGGCATATCATTGTTCGCGAGTTCGGCTCTTGCGCTCCAGCGAGCGCTCGGCCTTAAAGTCTCGGCGATTCGGTCCGATAATTATCGGACACCATGCCGAATCGCCTGCGACAAACTCGCTTACAACAATATGTCGAGCTTATTTTTGGTTATTTTATGGAGAGTAAGTTGTGTGTATTTTGAATTAAAAAAAGAAAACCCCGATCAGAGACCGGGGTGGGGTTCAGCGACAAAGCGGATCCGTTCCAGCGCCGCCTTGTAAACGGGGTCGCCATGGATTGTAGCGCGACCGCCGTGATCAATTTCACGAATTCGGGTCCACTCCGACGCCATGGAGTTTTTGGAGGGATCGCCGGCGCTTGTAAGCGGCGGCAGATCTTCTTCTCTGTTTGCGGCGAAATGCATTTCAAAAAGGCAAACTTCCTTGTTTGCTTCGTGATAATCCAATTCTTGCAGTTTTCCATCAACGAGAATTCGTAGCTTTTCTCCGCATTCTTCCTCTAGCTCGCGGAGGATCGCTTCCAGGTTTGTTTCGCCTTTTTTGACACCTCCGCCGGGGAGGCTCCATCCCGGCCTGCTCCAAATGTCTTGGAGCGGTGGTTCCCTCACCTGAATCCATCCGCCGCAGTTCAGAACCGTAGCGATCATCGCATCTCCGTTTCGGAGATGCGCGTAAATGCGCGCATAAACACTGCGTCGCCTACTTTCAATGGAGACCGTCTGTTCGTCCATTTTTCACCTCCAGCGCTCCTTGTAAATGAACCGTCAGATAACACTCGCATCAGTTTAGCAATTTTTTGCGTTGATTGTCAACCCTCACCACAACATGCAACACATATCATAGAACATAAGGGCACAGAATATAAGCCATGGCAATCGTCAGTTTTGTATTGAAAAATCTTTGATTTTGTGGTATAATGGGAGCGATGCGAAAGAACGCTATATATATGGATTACGCGGCGACGACGCCTCTGGATAAAAAAGTGAAGGCGGCGATGACGCCGTATTTTAATGATGATTTTGGCAATCCCGGATCGCTTCACAGTTTCGGGCAAAAAGCGGCGGCGGCTGTTTTTGACGCGCGTCGGAAAATTGCATTGTCTTTGGGGTGTTTGCCGGATGAGATTATTTTTACAGGCTCGGCAACGGAAGCGAATAACCTTGCTCTGCGGGGGGCGGTTAAGGCATGGAACATGAAACATGGGACAAGCAGAGGGGAGTTTAGTAAAAGGCCAAAAATAATAATATCCGCCGTTGAACATGAATCGGTTGCGGAAACTGCGCGGGATTTGGAAAAAGACGGAGTGGAGGTAGTCGTGATACCCGTTTCCCGCGAGGGTATTGTAGATATAAAGAAATTGCGCGTGGCGCTGGATAACCGGACGGTTCTAGTTTCCGTAATGTATGCGAACAATGAAATCGGGACGATACAGCCTATTTCTAAAATCGCGAATATAATTCGCGAATATAAACAAGGCAAGATTGCCACGCAAGGCCTCCCGACGCTACGGTCGGGACAAGTCGCAATGACGGACGATGGGACGCTTATTTATCCTTTATTGCATACGGACGCGGCGCAGGCCTTTCAGTATTTGCCGTGCCAAGTTCGCAATTTGGGAGTTGATTTGATGACGCTTTCTGCTCATAAAATTTATGGTCCGCAGGGGATGGGGTTGCTTTATCTTCGGAGCGGTGTAGAAATCGCTTCTATTATAACGGGGGGAGGGCAGGAGCGAGGACTGCGTTCGGGGACGGAGAATACGGCTTATATTGTCGGTTTTGGCGAGGCGGTACGGTTAGCGGAAGCGATGCGTGAAAAAGAGGCGCGGAGAGTTTTGGCGCTTCGCGATTATTTTTGGAATGGTTTGCAGAAAATAGCCGGAGTCTGGGTGGAGTTAAACGGTTCTCTGGAAAAGCGCCTGCCGAATAATTTGAATATATTTTTAAACACTAAAGTAAGATCGCCACGGGCCGATAAAGATGTTGGTCCTCGCGATGACAGGAGGGGGGTTGTCGCGCACGATATTCTGATAGCTCTGGATATTTTAGGCGTTGCTGTTTCGGCTGGTTCTGCCTGTCATGCGCGGATGACCACGCCATCGCGGGTTATTTTGGCTTTGGGTTTTGGTGCCGAACGTGCCGGTTCCAGCGTGCGGTTTACGCTCGGACGTCAGACGACGAAATCCGATATTGACAAAGTGATTGTGAAATTGAATACTATCTTGAAGTAACAGTTCTTTGCGAGAGGGATCTGTATGGCTCTTTCCGATTCTCTGAATAAGCAGCGCAGGTCTGCGGATAGCTTTTGGCGCAAACCTATCATAAGAGGTGTGTTGATTTGGTTTTTGATCATCGCGGCACTTTTCATGTTGGAGGGATATTCTGATTTGGAGCAGCATGCCGTAGGTAAAGCGCGGGAGGTTAGTGACCAGGCGGCGGCCGCGAAGGCGAGCGAACAAGACGCATATCACTTGCGCGATCTTGTGGGATATGACGGGACTTACATTACGGCCTATTACCCCGAACTTTTCGTGATTCGGCTTGATGATCGGTATTTGCATCTTGACCATGAGACGTATCATGCCTTGCGGGTCGTGGCAGAGAGGAACGGCAGGAGAGAGGTGAACTGCGCCGCTGCTCTCCGATACCTGGAAGATTTGGAGAGAGTAAAGCTCTCCGGAAAATAGCGATTGGCACTCATACTTGCAGAGTGCCAATTTTTTTGCTATGTTACAATAAAGGAATGAAATCCCGTTAGAGATAGCGGACGCATAAAATTATGAGAATGTTTAAAAAGTCGGAATTTATTATTGAATATAGCTCGCGGCGCATTAACGCGTCCGCGTCCTATCTCTAACGGGATGAAACAGTTTAATCGTTTTACCATAAAGGCGCAGGAGGCTTTGCAGAACGCTCAAGACCTTGCTTCATTGCGTAATCATGGCGAGTTTAAAGCAATTCATCTTTTATCCAGCCTGATGGCTGACGAGCAGTCTTTGATCCGACCCCTGCTTTTGAAGTCCGGAGTCAATCTGGACGCTTTGCACCAGGCAGTGGAGGTGGAGCTGCAGAAAATGCCTAAAAATTTCGGCGGGGCGAATGTCTCGCAGATGTATCTGTCGCAGGAGCTGATACAGCTTTTGGATAAGGCGGCTAAAATCGCTCTTTCGCAGAAGGATGAGTTTGTTTCCTGCGAACATCTTTTGCTTTCTATCGCAGACTCGTCTTCCGCGGCGCGGGTGATTTTGGATAAATTTGGTTTTAAACGCGATGTGGCCCTGCGTACTTTGGCGCATTTGCGGGGATCGGCTCGCGTAACGGATGAAATGCCGGAAACAAAATTTCAGGTTTTGGAAAAATATGCCATTAATGTCACCGATAAGGCGCGTGAAGGCAAGCTTGACCCCGTAATCGGACGGGAGGAGGAACTGCGTCGTTTAATTCAAATTCTTTCCCGTCGCACGAAAAATAATCCAGTTTTGATAGGGGAGCCGGGTGTGGGAAAAACCGCAGTCGTGGAGGGTCTTGCCCAGCGTATTGTTGCCGGTGAGGTGCCGGAAACTTTAAAGGATAAGGAAATAATTTCACTGGACTTGGGGACGCTTATTGCCGGGACGAAATTCCGTGGTGAATTTGAAGACCGGTTGAAGGCTTTTATTAATGAGATAAAGAACAGCGCCGGGCGTTTGATTTTGTTTATAGATGAAATACATATGATAGTAGGCGCGGGAGCCGCCGAGGGGGCGATAGATGCCTCTAACCTATTGAAGCCTTCTTTGGCGCGAGGAGAACTGCATGCGATTGGTGCCACAACCACGCGGGAATATCAGAAATATATAGAAAAAGATCCGGCTTTGGAGAGGCGTTTCCAGCCAGTTATTGTGGAGGAGCCGTCGATTGACGATACTTTGGCAATTTTGCGCGGGATTAAGGAAAAATATGAAATGCACCACGGGTTGCGTATCAGCGATGAGGCGCTTATTGCCGCCGCTAATCTGGGATCGCGTTATATAACGGACAGATTTCTGCCGGATAAAGCTGTGGATTTGATTGATGAAGCGGCGGCGGCGAGGCGCATGGAAAGCGAAAGCATACCGCGCGAGATAGATAAATTAAGGCGGCAGATCACAGCTTTGGAAATTGAGAAATCCGCGCTTTCCAAAGAGGGCGCTACAAAAACCAAGGCGCGTCTTAAAGTTATTGACGCTAGTTTGCGAGATTTGAAAGAGGAGAACGACGGACTCTCCGGGAAATGGCACGCCGAGAAAATTGCTTTTGAGGATCTGCATAATTTGAGGCGGCGCATTGACGATCTGCGGCGCGAGGCGGAACTTGCGGAACGCGAGGGCAATCTGGAGCGCGTGGCGCAGATCACGTACGGTGAGCTTCCTCTGGCTGAGAAAGAATTTAAAGCTTTTGAAAAGCGTTATTTTGTTCCGGTGAAAAATAAAAAATCGGATCAGAAGTTTATTAAGGAGGCCGTTGACGAGGAGGATATCGCCGCGGTTGTTTCGCGTTGGACAGGGATACCTGTCTCGCGCATGCTGGAATCGGAGGTGCAAAAATTGTCGCGTATTGAGGATGTTTTGCGTGGTCGTGTGGTGGGACAAGCTGAGGCGATAGAGGGTGTTTCCGCTGCCATCCGCAGGTCGCGCACCGGGCTTTCCGATGAAAATAAGCCGCTCGGATCGTTTATGTTTCTGGGTCCTACCGGAGTGGGCAAAACCGAACTGGCAAAGGCGCTGGCTGAATTTATGTTTAATGACGAAAAAGCTTTGGTGCGCGTGGATATGTCAGAGTTTATGGAAAGACACGCTGTCTCCAAGCTCATCGGTTCGCCGCCGGGATATGTCGGTTTTGAAGAGGGCGGGCACCTTACGGAGATTGTCAGGCACCGGCCGTATAGTCTGATTCTTTTTGATGAGATTGAAAAAGCTCATCCCGAAGTATTTAATATTTTACTTCAGGTCCTGGATAACGGTTGTCTTACGGATGGAAAGGGGAAGTCGGTGAATTTCAAAAATTCCATCATTATTATGACGTCTAATGTCGGCAGCCATTACTTTAAAGCGATGTCGGGTTTGGGTTTTTCGTCTGCGGAAAAAGATGATTCCGACTTGCGTAAGGAAGAAGATTTCAAGGAAAAAGCGAGGTCCGCGTTGCGGGAGGGTTTTAAGCCGGAATTTTTGAATAGGATTGATGAGATTGTCGTTTTTAATTCTTTGAAGAAGGAAGATATTCAGAAAATCGTGGACATTCAATTGGAAAAAGTGGAAAAGCGTTTGACGGAAAAGGGAATCAAAGTAACGATTGACCCGTCCTTAAGAAGACACATCGCCGATAAGGGATTTGATGCCGAGTATGGAGCGCGCCCGATTAAGCGCTTGATACAGAAGCTGATACTTGATAAGCTGGCCGATAAGATCATTCGTGGAGATATTAAAGAAGGCGGAAAAATTAAAATTGGCTTTGCGGAGTCCGCGATTAGCTTTACTGCTTAAGGGAGTAATTTTCGGACTGCTTTTGAATTGGTACTACGCTAAAGACGGAAGCGTGTTTTATGCCGTGTTTTTTGCTATTTTTTCTCTCGTTCTTTATATACGGCCGCTTTTTGGCGCGATAAATTATTGGAGATCGTTTGTTGTTTTGATGGCGCTTTTATCTCTGCCGCCGGTTTTTTATCAATTATTGGGTTTTGGTGGTTGGGCATGCGTAATTATAGGCGCCCTGCTTTTTTATCTTATATTGGGACTTAAAGAACTGGTTCTGATTAACAGGCAAGCGTGGCATAGATTGATATTTACTTTATTGCTCTACGGTTCTATTTTTGCTCATTTTCTAATGAACGATTTTAATTTTTTTACTCGATCGCTCGCTGTATTTTTAATTTCCTTTCTTCTTGGGGGAGAGTTTTTACGCCTCAACATCGTTGATATAAATTTGAAAGCTGCCAGAATTTTCGCTTTTATTTTTGCATTCCTGATTTTCCAGGGCTTGTGGATTGCCGGTTGGTTGCCGATTGGGTTTATCAATAGCGCTAATCTTGTTGCTCTCTCTGGATTTGTCTTTGCTGAGGCGGCGGTAAATTTTTATGGTGGTAGGTTTGGCCGTAAGATGTTTTTTTCGCGAGTAATTATTTGGACGCTTCTGGCTTTGTTTATTTTTCTAACTTCCAGGTGGTTGCTATAGGTGGTGTATCGTAAAATTTTTGCGCGGGGTTTAATATCTTTTGCGCGAGTTCTCTAACGGGGTTTACTTTTTTCTTGTCTTTGCTATACACTACAAGCGATGATTAATTTCTCGGAAAAAGCCGAAGATTTGGGATATGGACTGATGCGAATAGCTGTTTATGTTCGCAGGAAGGATTTTCGTTCACGATTGGAGGATTTGGCGATGGATTTGGTTTTGCAGACGACAAAAAAGGATTATGAGGAGGCGTTACTTACAATAGGCGCGTTGGAGGCATTTTTGCGTCTCGGGGCGGCTATTTTTGAGATTGAGATAATCAATGCTCAGACTTTTATCGCCGAGCTTCAAAGTTTGCAATCGGCAATGCGGCAAAGCGCCGGTTTGGAGTTGCCGGAGTCGGTTAATTGGCAAAAAGCGGGAGTTGATTTGCCGCATGGTTCGCAATCGGCAATCCTTCGGCAAGCTCAGGACAAGATCAATCGGCAATCCTTCGGCAATCCTTCGGCAAGCTCAGGACAAGATCAATCGGCAAGCTCAGGACAAGATCAATCGGCAATGCGGCAAGAGGGTGAGATTGCCGATACGGCAACGGCAATTGCCGATGACGATGAATTCTCCTCTACGGTTGCCGATCAATTGCCGGATCAAAAACAAGACGGGATGATAAGTATCGGTAATACCATCCGGCAAACGGCAATTATTGAGAAAATAAGGGCTTTAACCAAGAAAGATGAATTCGGCAATTTAGCCGGTTGCCGCATGAAAGACCTTCTTGCTGTATTCCCTACGGTCAGTGAAAGGACTTTGCGTTATGATTTGCAGAGACTTTTATCGTTGGGAATGATAGAAAGAGTAGGAAACGGGGGTGCTACCTCCGCTTATGTAATAAAATAACGTCCCCCTCGTTATCTCTAGTGATGGGATGTCTATGCCCGTCATTTCGTCTAAGGGGTTGACAAGAACTTTGAATCGGTTAATATAGACACATCATATTGATTTTGCGATTCGGTGTGAGGCCGGATCGTATCACCGCATGATTTTAGTTACGATTGTTATATTGTGACGATTTTTTGCCTCACGTTCAGCCGTGAGTTTTTTCATTTTTGCTACTAAATTATTACCTGTACTTGGGTCGATCCAGCCTTTGACTAAATCGGGGGCGGAGAGCGGGAAATAATTTTCCGGAATCAGTAATTACAAAGAAATTAAATCAGAAAGTTAGTTAATATTTATGGGAAATAAATTAATGAAGAAGATTGCCTCAGTTGTGGTTTCCACCGCGACTGTGGTATCGCTTTCTGGCTTGATGCCGTTAGTTGCGAACGCGCAGATTGATCTGCAGGCGCAAATTAACGCTCTTCTTGCCCAGATTGCAACCCTTCAAGCCCAGCTGGCGGCTCAGACAGGAGCTCCTGCGGCTACAACAGCGTACAATTACACCCGCAACCTCACTGTGGGTAGTAGAGGTGACGATGTTACAGCTTTGCAGAACCTCTTGGCCTCCAAGGGTTATTTGAAGGTTTCAGCGACAGGATATTTTGGCGCGTTGACGAAAGCCGCTTTGGCGGCGTATCAGGCTGCTAAGGCTATTAGCCCGGCGGTTGGATACTTTGGTCCTATCACAAGAGCTGCCGTTACGGCTGAAGCCCCGGCTGCTACTACGACAACGACCACGACAACGACCACAACGACTGTTCCGACAGGAACATCGCTTACGGTTGCGCTTGATCCGACGGAGAGCAAATTGCTCGTCCCGAACGCTGCCGGAGTGCCTGTTATCAATTTGGCCCTTACTGCCGGTAATGCGGCTGTGAGAGTGTCCAGCATTTTGGTTGAGCGCACTGGCGCCGCCCAGGATGCGAACATGACCGGCCTTATCTTGATTAAAGATGATGTCCGCATGGGCAACGCGGTTCCTTTGGGATCCTTGCATACAGCTAATTTGACTGCTGGTGTTGATGTTCCCGCGAATTCCACAGTACACGTTACTGTTGGCGCGGACATGAATACTGCTGCCAATATGTTTGCTGGTGAAACACCGACATTCAGAGTTAATCAAGTTACTCTTTCCGGTGGCACATTGGCTACGTTGATTGGCGGAACCATAACTGGTCCTTCGTTTACTACGAACACCACTTTGGTCATCGGCGTGGGTACTTTGACAGCGGGCGCGAACCCGGCTGCAGTTACCTCTCCGATTGGTACAGTCAACAAAACATTCACGAGCTTCCGCTTAACAGCGAGCGCTACGGAAGATTTGGAGATGGGCTCCATTTCCTGGTATCAGTCCGGTTCGGCTGGTTCCGCGGATTTGACCAATCTTAGAACAGTTGTTGATACTGTAAGTTATCCGACGACTGCTTCTGCTGATGGTAAATACTTCACATCTGTTATTGGCAAAACATTAGCGAAAGGTTCTACAGCTACTATTGAAGCTGTTGGAGACATTACCAGTGGTTCCGGAAGAACCATTGATATTGAGTTGTATAGATTGGCCGACCTTGTGATTAAGGGTAAGGTCTTCGGATACAACATTACTCCGACTGCGGCTGCTGCTGCTGTGGGATGCGCCGCCTTCTGTTTTACGGGGCTTAACCCGGCTATAAACGCCGTTCTTACCACTATCGGTTCGGGCTCTGCCGTTGTCGGCAAGGGCGCTGAAGCCGCTACGGTTGTGACGACTGTTTCCCCGAGACAGGTGTTGGGCTATTTGTACACTGATGTTTTGGGTGAAGCGATCAATGTCAACACCATGCCTTTCAACTACAATTTGAGCGGTTTGGGTACGGTGGCTACTGTCGCTGCTGCTCTGACTGATGTCACTTTGGTTGATGTTAATGGTGCGGCTATCAGTACTTCTGCCAACGGTACTACGGTTGTTGGTACTAACGGTCTTGTGACTGTGAGCTCCATCACCCTTCCTGTTGGTAAGAACACTTTCCGTCTTCTCGGTACTTTAACGACCGGGTTGCCGAACGGTGGTACTTTCCAGGCCTCTACAACTCCCGCTAACTGGACTGGTGTAACCGGTGTTGCTACCGGTGTAACCGTTACTCCCGCTGGCGGTATTGTGACCTTGAATACTGCAACGATTCGCACAGGCGCCTTGGTGGCGGTTATCGCCTCCAGCCCGGTTGCCCAGACGATTGTTGCCGGTCTTCAAAGCTTTACGTTCTCTGTGCTCAACCTTGACGCCGGAAACGCCGGTGAGAATATTCGCGTGACTTCTATCCCGATGACTCTCACTGTGGCTGGTGGTGCGGCTGTAACACAGCTCACGAACTGCAAGTTGAGAGATGGAAGCACTGACTTAACGACTGGTTCCAACGTTATCAATCCGACTGCTGCCGCGAATACATTCACATTGGATGCTGTGAAAACAGTTAATGCAGGAACTTTGCTTGCTTTGAATGTTGTTTGCAACCTTGCTGCTAATGCCCCGGTTGGTGGCACATATCGGTGGGGTCAGACAGCCGCTCAGATTGCTGCAATTGCCGCAACTGGAACTAACTCCGGATCTACCATTGTCCCGACTGGTGTTTTGGCCCTTGGTCCTGTGATGACCGCGGCTGCCGCCGGTACGATGACTGTGGCTGTTGATTCTTCCAGCCCGTCCACTGACATTGTCGCTGCCGGATCTGCGAACGTTACTGTTAACGTTCTCCGATATACCAGCACGACTGAAGCGTTGGATTTGCGCAGAGTTTCTTTGTACTTGCCTTATGTCGCCTCTTCTTCCGCTGCTGATTTCACGAAGTACACTTTGTGGGATGGCGCGACGAAAGTCGGCGAAGGCGTGATCACTACTGGAACTGGCAACGATAGAACTGCTACTTCCACGATCACAGGATTCGTAGTTCCGAAAGACGGCTATAAGAACATGACCGTTAAGATTGATACCAATCTTGTCGGTACTGGCGAGCCTGCTACGCAGGGACACTTGATTGCTGTTGACCATTTGGTTGACGCGACAACTGCCGCCAATAACACGACTTATGCTGTTGGTAATTCTTCAGGCTCGAACGTTTATCCGCCTGCTGCTTCTACCACGACATCTAACGGTATGAGAATCCATAAGTCCTACCCGATGATTACCGTTCTCGGCTTGCCGACCAACGTGTTGTCTAACGGTGTGAAGACACTTGCTCGTTTCAGAGTTGGAGCTAACTCCACAGGTGATATTGGTTTGAACAAGATCTCCTTGACGGTTGCTACAACGACTGCGAGCGTTACATCCATCAACGTGTTCTGCTACACAAACCCCGACTTCTCATCCCCGGCTTCTACCGGTAATGCGGACGGATCTTTGATGACAGCTAACATCGCTGGTTGGACCGCTGCCGCTACTGATATCGTTATTACCAGTGGTGTCATGCCGGTTCCGGCTGGTGGTTATCGTTATTGCGAGGTCCGTGGTACGGTTGCTTCCAGCGCCGCTGGTGCTAGCGTACAAACGACTTTGAACGGTGACGAGGCCGATGTAGCTCGTGTTTCCACGGTATTCGTTGCCAGCAGAACGAATGTCCAAGCTGATGCCAACAATGACTTCATCTGGACCCCGAACTCTACAACGACTCCGACCAACTCTGCTTCCGGTGACTGGTGGAATGGTGTAAGCATCACTTCACTCCCGAGCTTGCTGCAGATTGGAACGCTGAGCCAGTAAGACTAATCAACTTGAGCTTCGTTCCGGCCTAATAAGCCGGGGCGGAGAGGTTAGCAAAAACAACCCTTTGACGTAAGTCGGGGGTTGTTTTTTGTTTGAATAAGTGGTATATTAGGAGAATACAAAGTCCCGTCAGAAATACCTGTCGGATCGGTTGCGAATATAATTAAAGCGGGAATTTATAAAGCTGACTAAAAACAATTATGATGAATATTTTTAACGGGATGAAATATAAGAAATTAGTCATTTTTTTGGTTTTAGCGGTTGTCGTTGGTTTAGCATATTGGGCCTATGTCGGCTGGAATTATAGTAATCCGGAGACCAGCTCTTTTCTTTCAGTTTTAACGAAGCCGATCGTGATTTATTCAGAATTGCCCGAAGAAATTGAAAATAAGGTGGTTCGGCAGTTGAATGAATACAGGAAAGAGCTTTTGGATGACAAGACGAAGTTTGATTATTGGATTCAGTTGGGACTGCATTTCAAGTTTATTAATGATTATGAAGCTGCCAGTCAAGCGTGGGAATACGCGAGTTTAATCCGTCCCGGTAATTCATTGTCTTTCCAGAATTTGGCGGAACTTTACGGATATTATATGCAGGATAAGAAATCAGCTGAAAAGAATTACACGCGCGCTTTAGCGAATGTTTCCGGCGCCGGATCGTGGATGGTTTATCGGGGCGCAGCGGATTTTTATAAAGTGGTCATGGAAGATGAGGATAAAGCCATCAGTCTTTTGAAGGAAGGAATTATTGCTGATCCCGATAATGCGGAAACCCTGAAAAATCTTCTTACGGAGTGGATCCTCGTTAAATGAAGAACGTAGCGATATTTTCTCTAGCTTACACGCCTTTTGTGGGCGGAGCGGAATTGGCAATAAAAGAAATTACGGATAGGTTGCCGTCGGATTTTAAATTTATCTGTTTTACGAAGAAGTTTGATAAGAAGTGGAAAGATCGTGAAAGATTAGGCAATGTTTCTGTGGTTCGTTTGGGTCTGGGGGGCACAAAGA
>CAYHUD010000010.1:0-29099 GCA_964360025.1 uncultured Candidatus Saccharibacteria bacterium
AGATCGAGGTTCCAGTCGCCACCAACGCCGAGGAAAAACACGACACACTGGTCGCCGTTGGCGTTCTTGCCGACGGAGCTGAGAATGCCGATCAACTTGTCCCGGCAGAGCTCGGGGTGGACTCCGGCGAAGGCAGCAAACTCCCTCGGGGTCATCGACCGCTCATTCTGACCACGCTCCTTGAGTTTTGCAAGGAGTTTCTTTTGGGCTTCTGCTGTATTTTTACAGTATCCCAGATCGAAGACGAGATCGGGGACGAGAATCTTTTTACCTCTTCCTCTACCAATGGCGAAAGGGCCGTCTGCGAGGGAAGGATCCACCCAGTTGAACCTCCCCAGAGCGAGAGCAGAGCTTCGATTCAAGTTATAATTGATGGAAAAAGAGTTGGATACTTGTACCATAACCCACACCTCCGAAAGAACTGGGAACGAGTTGTTGGGGAGCGAAAGTAGTATGATGTAAGTGTGATATTATGTCAAGTTCACATATTCCCTGATTTTGCGTATATTAAATCTATCTATGGCAAAAGAAAAAAATACTAAAAAATCCCGGGATTCGGGCGCGGAACTGCAGGACAGATTACACAACATCCGACACTCACTGGCGCACCTTTTAGCCGCCGCAGTTTTAAAGAAGTTTCCAGACGCTGAATTAGGCATCGGCCCCGTGATTGAAGACGGGTTTTATTATGATTTTAAAGTTAAGGGCGGCTTCACGCCGGAAGATTTAAAAGAATTTGAAAAGTCCATGCGCAAAATGATCGGCGCCAAACTCCCCTTCTCCCGCAAAGAATTAAAGCCTGCCGAGCTTAAAAAGTTTCTGGCCGGCCAGCCCTTTAAAAAAGAATTGTATGACGAGCTGAAAAAGGACCCCTCGGCAAGCTCGGGGCAAGAAATAACTTTCTACGAAACCGGTGATGTTTTTCTGGATCTTTGCCGCGGAGGCCATGTAGAAAATACCTCCGAGATTGATCCCGATTCATTTAAGCTGGATAAAATTGCTGGGGCCTACTGGAGGAGCAACGAGAAAAATCCGCAAATGCAGAGAATTTACGGATTAGCATTTGAAACTAAAAAAGATTTGGACGCCCACCTCGCGATGCTCGCCGAGGCCAAGAAACGCGATCATAAAGTGCTGGGCCCGGCTTTGGACTTATTTACTTTCTCTGATCTCGTCGGATCAGGCCTTCCGCTCTGGACACCACGCGGCACCCTCATCCGCGATATGCTAGACGCTTACGTCTGGGAAATGCGCAGAGCTCACGGATATGAGCGGGTGGATATACCACACATCACAAAAAAAGATTTATACGAAAAGAGCGGACACTGGGAAAAGTTCAAAGACGAGCTTTTCAAAATCACGACTCGCGAAGGCCATATTTTCGCAATGAAACCGATGAACTGCCCGCATCATACGCAAATCTACGCCCGCAAGCAATGGAGTTACCGCGAACTACCGCAACGCTATGCCTCTACAACTAAAGTCTACCGCGACGAACAGTCGGGCGAACTTGCGGGATTATCGCGCGTGCGCTCTATCACCCAGGACGATGCCCATGTTTTTTGCCGCAAAAATGATATTGAGCGTGAAATGAGCATAATTTGGGACATTATTGAAAAGTTTTATAAGATATTCGGGTTCCGACTCGCAGTCCGGCTATCGCTTAGCGACCCCGAACATCAAGAAAAATATCTGGGCACGCCGGAACTATGGAAAGAGGCCGAGTCCACGCTTAGAAATCTTGCCATAGCACGCAGTGTTACAACCAGCGAAGCCCCGGGCGAAGCCGCTTTTTACGGACCAAAAATTGATTTTATCACCAAGGACTCTCTTGGCCGCACCTGGCAGGTGGCAACCATTCAGCTGGATATGAATATGCCGGAAAGATTTGATCTTTATTGCGTTAACGAAGGAGGCAAACAGGAAAGAATCGTGATGATCCACGCCGCTATTATGGGCTCCATTGAAAGATTTACGAGCATCCTCATAGAGCACACCGGAGGCCACTTCCCGCTGTGGCTCGCGCCTACGCAAGCAGTCGTAGTCCCCATCAGCGAAACTCATAAAAAATATGCCGAGGAAATCCGCGGCAAGTTAGCCGCGGACGGCATCCGCGCCGTTGCTTCATCTGACGACTTGACTCTAGGCAAACGCATCCGCGCGGCGGAAACGCAAAAAATTCCTTATATATTAGTTGTGGGTGACAGAGAAGTCGCAGCAGAGAGCGCGAGCGTGCGCCACTCGCAAAAAGGAGATCTGGGAACGATGAAAATTGAGGAACTGCGTAAAAAATTAAACTCGGAAATAGAAGAAAAAATATACAGCCCCATTAACTAGTGGGGCTGTATTCCTCGGGTGGGGTTGTATAAGGATGTTCAGGATTTTCAAAAAAGAAATAATGAAAAGGTTTTCCGTCGGTCCCAATCATCTCAAAAAATAGTTGTTGGACAACGACATGGTCGCCGACCATCACGCCACGAAGACAGCTACGAATCGGAAAATCACCCTCGTAATAAGACCACAAATTACGCGCGCCACGCAGAATGCTCATAACCGGGGAGTCGTCATCAACGACATACCAGGCCTTGAGGAAAACCCCGGAATTCCAAAAAGAAAATGTTCTACCCCAAAAATTCTCTTGCTCAACCGATTGCCATACCTTCATTTCCCCTATCTTTTTCTGAACGTCTCCTTTCTCCGCGATAATATTTCTGCATCCGGGAAGACCCCAGAATGACTTTTCAAACACGACATCAAACTCAATACTATGCTCTTCCATAAGACGCCACTTGGTCGCGTCTTCAAATTCGGGATATTCTTTAATGTCCACAAAAACCTCCCCTCTTTATAAAAGAACTCTAATCCTTGTTTAAATTCAGCTTACGCCCCCAAACGCTTTTTGAAAAGCTCTACTAAAACACCGGGGTTGCCCCGTCCCTTAAGCGCTGCCATGGATTTACCCACTAAAAATTGCAGAGAAGCTGTTTTTCCCTTTTTAAAATCAGCCACGGCTTGCGGATTTTCCACCAAAATCTTATCCACCACCGCTTCCAGCTCCCCTCCTCCCGAAATCTGTTCCAATCCTTCGCTCGCAACAATTTCCCGCGGATCAGAACCCGTATTATTCATTTTTCTTAAAATATCTTTTGCCGAACGGCTGGAAAGCTTACCCGAAGAAATCATGATGATCAGATCAGCAAGATTCTCCGGAGTTATTTTGGACTCCGCAAGTCCAATGCTGTTTTCTTTGAGGAGTCCCCAAAAATCACTGGTAAAATAATTAAAAAGCAATTTAATCGTTTCCGAAGATTTTCCTCCGACTTCGGTCCCCAGCTCGGATACAGCTTCTTCAAAATACTCGGCGCTTGCGCGACTAGACGCGAGAATCGCCGCCTGCTCTTTGGTAAAACCGTATTCTTTCATAAACCGCTCCTGTTTTGCTCCGGGCATTTCCGGAAGCTCGTCCTTTATTTTTTCCAAATCAATATCGCTTAACGCCATATCAATCGGCGGAAGATCCGGTTCGGGAAAATACCGGTAATCGTGCGCCTCTTCTTTTACGCGCTGGGATACGGTTTTATGCTTTACATCGTCCCAGCCACGCGTTTCCTGGACGATTTTTTTACCGGCATCGAGCGCTTCACCCTGCCGCTCAATTTCATAATTAATAGCGTCTTCGGCCGCCTTGAAAGAATTCAAATTTTTAACCTCTACTTTCGTACCTAGTGGTTCGCTCTCGTTTTTCCGGATGGAAATATTCACTTCCACGCGCATCTGCCCCCGCTCCATATCGGCATCCGACGCCTCAAGATACCGGAGAACTCTCTGCAGTTCTTCCGCAAAATGGCGCGCGGTTTCCCCGTCTTTAATATCCGGCTCGGTCACGAGCTCCATGAGGGGCAGTCCGGCGCGGTTGTAGTCAACAAAACTCGCCTCCGCTCCGTCTTTATCTTTCCCGTGGCTAAGCCGACCCGCGTCTTCCTCCAAATGAATGCGCCGAATACGCACGCCTAAAAGATTGGCATCGGCAACCAGCGGCTCATCGTACTGCGAAACCTGATAACCCTTGGGAAGATCGGGATAGAAATAATTTTTGCGGTCAAACTTCGTGACTGCCGCGATTTTTCCCTCCAAGGCTAAACCAACTTTAACAACCAACTCTACCGCTTTTTTGTTGATCGTCGGCAAAGTTCCGGGATGTCCCACACATACCGGACAGATATTAGTATTAGGGTGATGTTCTTCGGGATCGTTTAAAGAATCGCAGAACATCTTAGTTTTCGTCTTCAGTTCTGCATGAATTTCCAGCCCGATTATAGGAATATATTTCATAGTTTTATTATTGGCGAAAAGACACATAAATGCAACGAGTGTAGTTCTTGTAGGTGCTTGCTCGCTCACGCTTTAGCACGAAAGAAATTACTCTAGCAGGTCGTTGGAAATAAAACACAAAAAGCCGAACTCGCCCGCTCGCTTCAGACTCGCGAAACTCACACAGCGTCTTTTTGTTATTTCCTTCCTCCCTACTTCGTAATTTCTTATTCGTGCTACAGATGTTCGCTGCGCAAGCGTCCACAAGAACTACAAACAGCGAGAAAACTAAAATAAAAAGCCGCCTTATTGGGCGGCACTGATGGACTTAATGATCTTCAAAACATCCGCATAAACTTCGTCTGGCGTTCGACTCGCATCCACAACACGCCAATGTCCCAAAACATTTGACTCACTCATAGCTAGAAAACCCTCTCGTACGCGTTTATGAAACTCCAGCTTCTCATCGTCAATTCGACTTTCACCGAAAGACACATTTTGTGCACGGCGACGCAATCCAATCTCGGGATCAATGTCTAGATAAATGATTCCATCATAGTAGTTATTGGAATATCGATCACTGTTCCTCCAGATCAGATTCACTAAGTACAGCGCGTCTCTCCACCATTCATCAACCCTCTCCCTGCCAAAAAGCTGGTAAGCGATAGTAGAACTGTCGGCGCGATCAGAAACAACTATTTTCCCCTCGCGAAGCGCGGAACCGATCATTTCGTCAATGTGCTGGGCGCGGTCGGCATAGAAAAGCAAAAGCTCGGTCAGGGGCGCCATGGCTTTGTTTTCAGGATCAAGCAAAATCTTCCGAATCTGCTTGCCTATCTTCGTGCCGCCCGGCTGACGCGTGAGAAGGAAACGAGGATCGTCCGCAAATTCAGCCTTCAAACGCTCGCAGATGGAAGATTTCCCCGAACCCTCGCAACCCTCAAGAGAGATCAGCTTCCCTTCGTTCATAGCCAGCGCCTCCACCGAGTTTATAACCTAAAAGCTGATATAAGTTTAACCAAAAACTTCTATAAAAAATCTTTGCAGATGTGAATAAGTATTTCCAAAAAATAAAACCTTAATAATGTCCAGAAAAGCTAATCTTTGGATACGCCGCTTCCAAAGTTTTTCTAAAACTTTGGAAGCGGCGTATCCCGATCGGAGAAAAATAATACCGCCCTTGGCGGTATTATTTTTCTATAACCTCTATCCCCATTATTCACCATCGCGATATACATCGTGATGGTTTTAAAAACCCTCGGTTTTTAAGATTTTCCTACACGGGAAACTCCCGTTTCCCGACCCCTTCCCAAGAATATGGGTTTGATTTAGAGAAATAAAATACCCTGCAGGGGGTATTTTATTTCTCTATTATCTCTATTCCCATATTCTTTGCCGTGCCTGCTATAATCTTCATCGCGGCCTCTACATCGTTTGCATTAAGATCCACCATTTTCTTTTCCGCGATCGCCCTCAAGTCCTCTTTTGTAACTTTTCCGGCTTTTTTTCTATTCGGCTCGCCGGAACCTTTTTCTATGCCCGCCGCTTTCTTCAGAAGCGCCGAGGCCGGCGGAGTTTTAAGTTTGAAAGTAAAGGTTCTATCTTCGTAAACGGTAATCTCCGCGGGAATAACATCGCCCGTCATTTCTTTTGTGGCGTCATTAAACTGCTTGCAGAAGTCCTGAATGTTCACTCCGTGCTGTCCCAAAGCCGGACCAATAGGAGGCGCGGGGTTGGCCTTACCGGCTTCAATCTGTAACTTTAAAATTGTCTTGATCGGTTTTGCCATAATTTTATAACTTTTGCATCTGCAATGAATCTAACTCAACCACGGTATCACGCCCGAAGATAGGAATCAAGACCTTGACCTTGCCGCGCTCGGTGTCCACCTCCGACACCTTCGCATCATAATCTTTAAAAGGTCCGTCAACGATACGCACCGCGTCACCGGGCTGGAGATCAATGGTAAACTTCTTTTCCTCCTCACCGCCCATACGTGCCATCAGGCTGTCTATTTCCTCCTTGGAAAGCGGTACTGGAGTCGTACTGTCCGAACCGACGAATCCCGTAACGCGCGGGGTATTTCGAACCACATACCAAGAGTCCTCGGTGAGTATCATGTCCACCAAAACATAACCGGGATAAATCTTCTCCTCTATCGCGCGGCGTTTGCCGTTTTTAATCTTAATTTTTTTCTCCTTAGGCACCACAACGGCAAAAATCTTGTCGCCCATCGCCAGAGAATCAACGCGCTGTTTTAAATAACGAGCGACGGCGTCTTCGTAACCGGAATAAGTATGTATAGCATACCAATGCCTCTCCGCTTTTTGCTCCGTTTTGGCCATATTATACGATTAAAATTGATAAAAGATAAGCGAATAAAAAATCAAAAATGCCAAGAAAAACAGCCACCCCAAGCGACATACCGACGACAACCAGCGTCAAATGCAATGTCTCTTTTGATGTCGGCCAGTTAACCCTCATAAATTCCTGTTTAGACTCCGCAAAAAATAGTTTGATTTTGGACAACATATATTAGGTTATATCTTACTAGATTACAGAATAAGAGTCAAATTTTTAAATATCCAAATTCTTCACGGAAAGCGCGTGCGTCTGGATAAAACTCTTGCGGGAGGAGACTTCCTCGCCCATCAGAATATCAAACATTTTATCTGCCATAGCCACATCGGCGACGTTTACCTGCTTTAAAACACGGTTTTCCGGATTAAGCGTCGTCTCCCAGAGCTGTGACGGATTCATTTCACCCAAACCTTTATAACGTTGGACGTTCAGCTCTTTATCACTCTCGCCTTTCATCTCCTTCATCACCCTTTCTTTATCCGCGTCACTATAAGCATAGGCAACCGTCTTCCCTTTTTGAATGCGGTAAAGCGGCGGCTGGGCAATATAAAGATGTCCCGCGTCAATAATCGCCGGAAAGTGGCGATATAAAAGCGTCAAAAGGAGCGTGCGAATATGGGCGCCGTCCACGTCAGCATCAGTCATAATAATAATCTTGTGATAGCGGAGACGGGAGAGATCAAAACTCTCGGCGATAGCGGTGCCGAGCGCGATAATCAAGGCCTTAACCTCTACAGACGAAAGCATTTTATCCACACGGGCTTTTTCTACGTTTAAAATTTTACCCTTCAAGGGCAAAATAGCTTGAAACCTCCGGTCGCGGCCCTGTTTTGCCGAACCGCCGGCCGAATCACCCTCTACGATAAAAAGCTCCGAATCTTCCGGCTTGCGGCTGGAACAATCGGCAAGCTTTCCCGGAAGCGTTAAACCTTCAAAAGCGCCTTTACGAAGAACGGTTTCTTTGGCCGCCTTGGCTGCCTTTCTGGCTTTAGCCGCGAGAAGACACCTCTCAATAATACGGCGGCCATCCGCGCTATTCCGCTCCATAAAATCCTTAAGCGCCTCGCCTACCACAACCTCGGTAGCAGTTCTAGCCTCGGGACTACCCAAACGCGCTTTGGTTTGGCCTTCAAACTGCGGCTCGCGAAGCTTAACCGAAACAACAACCACGAGACCCTCGCGCACATCATCGCCGGTGAAATTGTCTTCGGTGTTTTTAATGTAGTTGTTCGCTTTAGCGTAGTCGTTTAAGGTGCGCGTTAAAGCGGAACGAAAACCGGTCAGGTGCATACCGCCGTCCGGAGTATAAATATTATTGGCAAAGCTTAACTCTTGAGTTTCGTATTCATCATTGAAAATAAAAGCGGTCTCCACATCTACGTTTTCATATTCTTTATTCACGTAAAAAGGGACTTCCTGAAGAATTTTTTCCGAAGAACTCAAATATTTAATGAAAGACAAAAGTCCGCCGTCAAAATAAAAGGCGTGATAAAAGGGCTTTTCTTTTTCGCGAATATCTACCACTTCAACCTTGACGCCCTTAGTTAAAAAGGCCTGCTGGCGAAGGTGATCCACAACGCGCTTTAGATCGTATTCAATTTTTTGGAAAATAGTCGGATCGGCCTCAAAAGTAACCTTAGTGCCGTTCGCGCCGCACTTCCCCACTTTCTTAACCTTATACTGCGGAACTCCGCGCTTATACTCCTGCATGTAGAGCGCGCCATCGCGGCATACTTCTACCTGCAGATGAGTAGAGAGTGCGTTCACGACGGAAACACCGACGCCGTGAAGACCTCCGGAAACTTTATACGACTCGCCGCCAAACTTGCCTCCGGCATGGAGCTTGGTCATAACCGTTTCCAAAGCAGATACTTTTGTTTGCGCGTGAACCTCTACCGGAATACCGCGGCCGTCGTCCGCCACAGACACCCTGCTTTCAGGCAAAAGCTCAACGCGAATGGTTTTAGCATATCCGGCCATGGCCTCGTCAATAGAGTTATCCACAACCTCCCAAATCAGGTGGTGCAGACCATCGGGGCCGGTCGTGCCGATATACATTCCCGGACGCTTTCTGACCGGCTCTAAACCCTCTAAAACATAGATATCTTTAGCTGTATAAGACGGTTGCTTAGGAGTGGTTTCTGCGGCTTTTTTAACTGATTTTTCTTCTTTTTTAGACGCCATAAATGATATGTTAAGTATAACAGAAAAAGTTACGGTCTGCAAAGACAAAAACGCTTAGTTGTTCTCTCGCTCGCAAACAAAATATCTTTCGGACACGGCGTTCATTTGCTCCTGCGGCAAATGCCGCCTCTCTCTCGGCGGACTGCGACTCGTAACGAAAACGAGCGACCCAGCCAGTCCGCCTCCGAGATGTTCCTCAAGACATTTTGCTTGCGAGCTCTAAATCAGAGCTACAAAAAAATAAATAATAAAAAAAACCGCCTTGGGTTTGTGTCGGTAAGCTCCGAAACAAACCTCAAGACGGGTTTCACCCAACCGAAAATCTAATTTACTCAGGAAGCGGCAGAACTCTACTCGGTTTGCGTTTGAGTCTGTCAAGCCATTCCTTTCTCACGCTCCGGTATTTCGCAATTGCCTTCTTCCAGATCTCAACGTCCTCTGCGACCGGCACAAGGATGGTCATCTCACTGTAGTAGTTGGGCAGAACATCCAGGGTCCAATCATCCTGGTAGTAGTAACAACCACGACCACTTAAGAGTCTCACAGAAGTATGTTCCAACTTATCGTCGCGAAGCCTTACATCAACACCAACGAGATCGGCGCAAGCGTTGTATTCGCGGGTACTCCCCTCCTCATCCACGATCGCGATGATGTAAAACCAAGGACTCCTCGCAGGTTGGACGCACGTGATGACATACACCGGGAACTCAATCACATCCAATACCAATTTCTCGACGGGAATGGGCTCCTCAATGGGCTTGTCAGCAGGCACCAGCTCTGTATTGGAATTGTGGCGAGGTATGACAACGACGGTGAACGTTAAAATGCAAAACACCACAAAGAGGGCTCCGCTCAACGTTTTCATATTTCACCACCTCCTAGAAAAGATGAGAAAGAGCGGTCCCATAGGGACGGTCATAACATACAATATTTTTAAAAGAGGCGCAAGCGGAACGTGGAAATGGGCGTAAGGGAATACAAATGTTGAAGCTAAAATAAAAAACCGCCTCGATGACTGTCGATGCGGCTGGGGAGGCTAACTGATCTTTTCTTCAAACTTTGCTTGCATGTATTGCAATTTCTGGAAAATTTCTCCGTAACTTGGGGTTCGGTCGGAATGGGTTTCTTTTTGGGCCCTCTCGTCCATTTTGTTAATCATCATAGACAGTCGGGTCTTGAAACTACTTGCAATTTTGCGCAACTCAACTCCAGCGGTATTGTAAATCACAAAGGAAAGCGCGCGGGCTAAGCTGTGCAAAAAGCTAGTATCTATTTCGTTTTGTATCAACGATAACAATCTTTCTGCTGAAGCTCCGCCAATGCGGTTCCACACAATATCGCGAAATCGGGCTTCTCTCCCCGGAGGTTCGTGGGGAGGAAGCATGTGTATGGATTCCAGAGCATGATGCCTGATGAGCAGCTTTTGATTTTTGTCCTCTGCTATCTCAATGGCCCAATTAACCATCTGTGCCATCTCCTCATTCGAGCCGTCAAAGCCATAAAGTGAATTAAGTACGTCGTCAATGTCCTGATCAAGTATCTTAAGAAGTCCTTCTTTGTTCATAGCGCGCTCCTCCGGCAAGATTACAAGATTGTATGCAGTGCTACTTAAAATATACGAGGTTTAATCAAAAGAGTCAAAACATCAAAAAGCGCCCCGCATCCGTCGTCCGCGATGAAGCGGAACGGATGCGGGGCGAAGATTCTCATGGCCAAATTTCGTCAATTTCCTTTTGAGTATATCCCTGGCGCCGCAGCACCCTGCGGAGACGACATCTAGCGCGGAAAAAAACGAGGTTAGCGTAGCCGGTGATCATAATCACCATCCCCGCCAAAATTAGGTTGGCCCAACTCAAGTAATGGCGACAAAGGACGACCGGAAGCAGAATCAAAACTACCGATCCGAAGATAAGCTTCTTCATTTCTGCCTCCAGGATTCTAGCTTGGACGAGGCAAAACGCGACGCGGCAAACGCCTCCGCTCTTTCAGATAGCTCCCGCGCATCTCGCGGTATTTCTCAATCTCCTTTTGCCACGTAGCGACATCCTCTTCTACCGGCACGAGAATGATCAGCTTGCCGTAATACTGATACTTACCCTCATGCTTCCCATGCATACGCACGGAAGTGTACTCTTGCTTGTCGGTTCTCATTTCTACCGTAATACCGGAAAGCTCGGCATAATGGCTCCAAGTGGCTCCCGTCTCCGAATCGGCAATGGTAGAAAGCGAAACGTGGCCATCTTTGGGGCTGGAGTAATACAGAGAGTCCAACGGAAGCTCAATTGCGTCCGCCGGCGGCGGCTTTTCCGCAGGAACCGGTTCACCGGCTACCGCTCCTCGCAATGGATATGTGTAAAAACAAAAGCTGACCCAGGCGAGAAAAAGTGCAAATCCCAGCATATTATCCCAAAAATTCCTAGATCTTTCGTGTTGATTAAAACATACCGCATCGCCAAGCATCATAAGAGAAACCTCCGACGACGGGAGTTTAAAAGTCCTGCGGTCTAATATACCAGTTTTTACAAAAAAAACAAGGTGTTCGCCGTGAACACCTTTTCTTACCGCGGAAGAACGCGCTCCGGCTTGCGCTTGATATCCTCAAGGTGCTTTTCTCTCTCCTTGCGCCATCCGTCAACTTCCCCCCGCCAAATCTCCACATCATCCGCAACAGGCACGAGGATAACCATTTTGTTATATTCCAGGAAAAACTCGCTCAACTTCTCCGAAAAACGGACTGTCGTGTATTGCTGACCATCTTTTCGCATTTCTACCGTGATACCGGAAAGCATGGCGCGGCAAAAATGCTCTTTTCCATCAACAATGACCCAAATCGAGGCACACTCCTCGCTCGTAATATGACCCGAAAAACTCAACGCAACTTCTATATTCTCTATATCTGTATTCTTCCTTGACGCATCTTCTACCGCCCCGTTCATGAAACCAAACACTAGAAAAAGTACGCCGCTTAGAATCAACGCAAATCCTCCTACCACCAAAATCACTTTCAAAGTAACGCTCTTATCGTTCTTGAACATAAGAACCACCCCCCATCTCAAACGTTGAAAGCAAAGTCCTACGGTCTAATATACCCCCTCGCAACAAAGGAGTCAAATAAGATTGCCGTGCAGCGACAGATAGCGCTAGCGGATTTCTGCTGTAAATTTAGATCTCAAGACACTAATAATTTTTTCCATTTCTCCGCCGACTTCTTCGTCAGTTAAAGTTTTTTCCGAGGACTGAAAAACTATTCTAAAAGTTAAACTTTTATCTTCCGCGCCAAGCTTACTGTCGTCTTCGTAATAATCAATCAAATCAACGTCATAAACCAATTTCGGACTGACTTCTTGTATTATTTGAAGGATTTTTTCCATACGAACATCGCGATTGATGAGCAGAGAAATATCACGCGTTACCGCCGGATATTTAGAGATCGGTTCGTATTCTCTCTCCTCTGTAACAAGCTGGAGCAGTTTATCAATATCAAGCTCGCAGATAATGGTATTTCTAGAAATATTTTCTTTAACAGTGCCGATATATCCCAGGACGTGATGATCCGACTCCACGCGTAAACTCTCCTCGGCGACGATGAAGCGGATATCCATACCCAGTTCCTGCAGAGACCTATCAATCAGCCCCAAACGCCGCAAAATTTCATCCACCACGCCCTTCGCTTCAAAAAATAAATTCTGTTTTTTATCGGCGAGAGCCAACCCTAAAACAGTTTTCTCGGAAACACCGCCGTCTTTCAGTTCAAAGACACGGCCTATCTCAAACAAACGGACCGCGTCAAAAAATCTGAAATTATCCTCAATATTTTTCAGAAGTCCGGACGCGAGTCCGGGACGCAGATATTCATATTCCGCGGAGATGGGGTTTTTAAGAGCGGGCGCATCTTTTTTCCCCAAAAGATCTAGCTCGCGCGAAGAAATAAAAGAATAATTATAAACCTCGGAAAAACCGGAGGCCGCGAGCAAATCGCGCAAACGGCTTTTTAATAAAATCTTGTCATCGTGCTCTGTGGGGCGTAGAGCGGCATGGGGTGGAACAGCGGGTAATTTATCGTAACCGTAAAGACGGATAATCTCGTCGGCTAAGTCCTCAAAACGCTCAATGTCCATGCGCTCCGCGGGAATACGGACGCGGTCGCCACTAACCGCAAATCCTAATCTTTTTAAAAATCCTAGAGCTACCGGCTTAGATATTTTCACTCCCAAGATTTTCTGCAGCTCATCTTCCGAGAATTTCAAAATCACGGGGCGCACCCTCACCGGATAAATATCCACCACCTCACCGACGCGCGCGCCGCAAATCTCCGCTAAAAGTTCTGTGGCCACGAATAATCCCTTTTCGGGAAGAGCTGGCGATAAATTATGCGAAAATCTCACCGAAGCGTCAGTCGCAAGTTTCAGCTTTTTAGATGTTTTATAAACCGCCGCGGCGTCAAAATTCGCCGCCTCTATTATAATACGTTTCGTTTTTGCAGTAACCTCGGCGCGCTTGCCCCCCTTAATGCCCGCGATAGCCAAAACATCGACTCCGTCGGCGATCACCAAGTCATCCCCCGATAAGACGAGATTATTTCCGTCAAGCGTTTCTATTTTTTCTTCGGGCGCGGCGCGGCGCACAATGATGCTTTTCAACTTATCCGCATCAAAGGCGTGCAGGGGCTGCCCGGTAAAAAGCATGGCATAATTCATAATATCCACAACGGCGTTAATGGGGCGCATACCGCAGGAAATTAAAGATGCCTGCATCCAGTCTGGGGAATCGCTAACCCCCTCAATCTCAAAATACCGCGCCATATAACGGGGACAGAGTTTCCGCTCCTCCACTTTAACGATTAAATCCAACTCCCCCGCCGCACGGGAAAATTTCTTAACCGAACTTTTTGGCAAAACAACTTTGGTATTTAAAATCGCCGCCACCTCCCGCGCGATGCCGAGATGCGATGCCGCGTCTGAATAACGGTTGGGTAAAATCTTAATATCAATAGTGTTGCCCTCAATTGACTCCACTTCAAATAAATGAGCGCTCAACAGATCGCGCAAATGTTCGGCGCTATGCAACTCCGGAACAAGTTTTTTGATTAACGAATAAGAAAATTTCATAGAAATTAAAACTGCTTGAGGAATCTCATATCATTTTCATAAAACATCCTGATGTCGGGAATTTTATACTTAATCATCGCCAAACGCTCCAACCCCATGCCGAAAGCGAAGCCCTTCACGAATTTCGGGTTATACTTCACGGCGTCAAAAACTTTGGGGTGGACCATGCCCGCACCCATCACCTCCAACCACTTATCACCCAGCTTGATATCCACCTCCAGTCCGGGCTCAACAAACGGAAAATAACTGGGGCGAAAACGCACCACGACGGAACGATCAAACAATTTTTTAAAAAATTCGGAAATTATATATTTAAAATTCGCGAGCGTCACGTCACTTCCCACCATGAGCCCCTCTACCTGATGAAAGTTGATTTCATGCGAGGCGTCTATCGCCTCAAAACGGAAAACACGTCCGGGTACAATAATCTGAAAAGGCGGCTCGTGCGTTTCCATATAACGGATCTGATCGGGAGACGTATGCGTTCGGAGCAGAAGCTTCTCCGTTCCAACTGGTTGCTTTAGCCAAAATGTATCCCACATATCGCGAGCCGGATGATTTGCGGGAATATTTAAAGCATCAAAATTATAATACTCGCTTTCCACCTCCGGCCCCTCTACGACGGAAAAATTCAGCTCTGCAAAAATCTGCCTGATTTTATTTTCCATCAGAGTTAGCGGGTGTAGATGTCCCAGAGCGATTTTCTTGCCCGGCATCGTCACGTCCAACTTCCTGCCGCCGGAGCTTTTTTCTTTTAACTGCTCCAATTTTTGATCCAGCGCCGCTTCTATCTCGGCCCGAACGGCGTTAGCCTGTGGACCGCTTTTCTTTTTTTCCTCAAGAGGAAGATCTTTAAGCGACCTTAAAAAACCCGTGAGCGCGCTTTTACGGCCAATATATTTAACACGCGCCTCCTCCAAGACACGAGCGTCTTTAACGGAGCCGATTTCTGCCAGGGCTTGATTCTTTAAATCCTCCAACGCTTTTAAATCCATACTAAAGATTTTAGCAAAAATAAAACTCTACCGCAAAAGCTCGCGCACTGCCGCCTTTGTGGACTCCGGACCGGTCATTTCCAGACAAGCGACTCCTGCGAGCTTCACGGGGCTGTCGTTGCCACCACCATAAAAACTGTCGCCTAGAAAAATAATGTCTGATTTGGGAATACCCAAAAGCTTTTCAATCTGTTTGATGCCAAAGGCCTTATCAATGCCACTGCGCGTGATATCAAGAGATGTGGTGCCGCCCAGACGGATATCAAAACCCGAAAGGCGCGGCGCGAGAGCCGATTTAATCTTAAATCTCTTGTCGCCCGAAGGATCCCAATTCCGTTTAAGCTCCAGAGGCGCCTCGCGACCCAGGGCGGTAAAAGTTATCTGCGTATCCAAATCAATAATCTCCTCGCCGTAAATATTTTGCGGGCGAACACATCCCGCGTCAGAAAAAGAAGCGAAAAGCGCGCGCACGATTTTATCTTTTTCTTCTTTAAGAAGAGCTTCTTTATAAACCAAGTCCCACGAATTTTTACCCCATCTCCAGAAAGTCGCGCCACACAGAGGGAAAAGAAAAAAATTTTTCAAAAACTTCCGGGGGTAATCCCAACGCGCAAGAACCTGCCTATTCAAAGATTCAAATGAACCGCCGGAAATAATCGCAACCATCCTGCCGCTCCCTAAAAGCGCGGACAACAACTCCCCCATTTCATGATCCATGGAACACCCGCTTTCAGTAAGGGTGCCGTCCATGTCAAACGCGATAAGACGCTTGCTGTGCATACACTACATAAAACTCCCGCCCCCGATCATCCGTCACGGATAAACAACTACCGTCCAAGAATATTGTTTTGTCTTATCGGCGCCGGCGACAGTCATGCCGACAAAATACTCTCCATCTTTACCCCAAATATGGTAGAGGGCTTTAGTCGCTCCCTCGGCAAGCGTACCCTCGTCTTTTTTGCCGTCGCCCCAGAGCACGACGTAAAAAATATTGCCTTTGATATCTTCGGGGTTTTTAACGATCAAAATCGCCGCCTGGCCCTTTTTGAAAGAAAAACCCAAGGGCAGATTTTCTGCCACCGGCTCTGAGGCGCTAAGAGATCTGCCGCCCAAGTTCTCTCCCACCGATAATAATTTTTGACCTACGGACTCTTTAACGGACTGCAGTGCTTCGGTTTTGGCTTTGTCCACCGCGTCGGAAATTTCTGTTTTGGCTTTATCCAAAACATCGGATGCCGCCTCTTTGCCTTTATCAATCAAGGGTTCGGTTAGAGAAGCGAAAAGAGAATATGCTTTGTCGCGCGCGCTTTCTATTAAATTTTTTGCGCCTGCGCCGATCTCACTTTCCGGAAAGATGACATCCATCACCTTCCTGTCTTGAAACATAAAATAGGCCCCGACGGCAATACCGCCCAAGACAGCCAGAGCAACTGTCATTTTGAAAAGATTGCTCACTTATTTATATTATACAACAAACTAAGTGTGGCTGGGGTGGGAATCGGACCCACGACCTTGGCCTTATGAAAGCCCTGCTCTACCACTGAGCTACCCAGCCGAACATTATAAAATATACAGATTTTATTGATTTTTGACAAGATTCGCCGGATAATTTAACCGGTTTTCTTATGGAGGCAGCCTGGCTCAACAAAGCGAGATTTTGATACTGTTCGGGTTTATTTCTTTGACAGATGCACAAATTTTATTTATAATTTAACAATGCGCGGGATAGTGTACTGGTGTGCATGCAAGGCTCATAACCTTGAGGGGTGGGTCCGATTCCCACTCCCGCAACAATCATGAAGATTGCAATCTTGGGATTCGGCCGCGAAGGCAAAGCAATTTTTAAATATCTGAAGAAAAACAAGGCCTACAAAAATGCTGAAATTTTTGTTTTGGATAAAAATTCTACTACTAAAGTTCCCGCGAAAATCGGGCTTATTTCCGGCGAAAACCATATTGCCTCATTAAAATCGTTTGATCTCGTTTTCCGCTCTCCGGGCGTCCCCTATAATTCGCCAACTATCCAAGACGCGGTGAGATCCGGCGTGAAATTTACAAGCGCCACGCAAATTTTTTTTGACGAAGCGCGGGGCGCGATAATAGGCGTCACCGGCACCAAGGGCAAAGGCACTACATCAACATTGCTTTATAATATTTTAAAGGCTGCTAAATACGATGTTTATCTTGCCGGAAATATCGGCAAACCGGCGATAGACATCCTGCCGAAATTGAAAAAAAACTCCGTAACGATATTGGAGCTGTCCAGCTTCCAGTTGCACGATCTTCGGAAATCTCCGCAGACCGCGGTCATCCTAGACATTTTCCCCGACCACATGGACTCCCACACCGACTTTCAGGACTATTTCAACGCCAAAGCGAATATCGCCAGGTATCAAAGCGCAAAAGATAAGGTTTTTTACTGCGGTGAAAACGAACACTCCCGCAATATGGCTCAAAGCGGAGACGGACAGAAAATAGCCGTCATCGTGAAAAACTTCGATTTATTCCAACCGGAAGACTTAAAAATTACCGGGCCGCATAATTTTAAAAACGCTGTCATGGCGGCGACAGTAGCTTTGAATTTCGGAATACCAAAATCAGTAATTACGGAAACAGTGAAAAGCTTTAAAGGCCTCCCGCATCGTTTGGAGTTCACACGCGCAATAAAATCAAATAGTGGCGCAATAAAATTCTATAACGATTCCGCTGGTACCAATCCGCAAACTGCCGCGGCGGCGGTTAAATCTTTTTCCGAACCACTGATTTTAATCGCCGGAGGCAAAGATAAAAATCTGGACTATGCCCCACTAGCGGAAGCGATAAAAAAATCACCGAGTGTTAAAGCCGTAGTTTTATTTGGAGAAAATAAGCTAAAAATCAAAGAGGCGCTGGAACGAATTAAGAATAATGAATTAAGAATTGTGGGCAAAGACGATCTGGAATCAGCAGTGAACGAAGCATATAAAATCGCCAAATCTTCCATAATTCATAATTCACAATTCATCGTTCTATTCTCCCCCGGAGCTGCGAGTTTTGATATGTTCAAGGACTACGCCGACAGAGGTGAAAAATTTAAGGAAATAGTTACTAGCATATACTAAAAAAATCGCTCCAGCAAAAGCTGAAGCGTTATTAACTACTGAATCGCGTCTTCTCATTTTAAAAATGAACAAACTTTATCGAAATCTACATTATTGGGGAATGATTTCAGAATTCCGACAACTTCGTTGACAATAGCATTAAAATCCTCAATCTTACCAGCCGCAAACCACGGCTCATCACGCCTTGTATCCTGATATTGATTGACTGCATTAACATACTTGTCTCTAACAAATTTAGTAAGTTCATAAACCGCCAACATCGTTGTTGTGTCGGCAGATTCCGGGGTGGCATATGGAGCATCTAATTCATCCTCGGGGTAACCCTCAACCATACAACCATCACAATAGCCAACCGCCAAAGAATAAAGAGCGCGCCTGGCTCTGGTGTGTATGCATGATTTAAATCTCAAAAAACAATCAGGAGTCAATTTTTCTATAATCTTCAATAACGCCAAAACCGATTCTGGGCCACCAATGTCCTCGAGTGCTGATAAGATTACAAACAAAACACCTTCGTGCTTCTCTTTTTGTAGTTGAGCAACCAAAAGATGTCCGATGGCTTCACCTCCGCATCTACGAGTGATCTCAATAATACATGCTCGTATTACAGGATCATCGTCTTCGATGAATTTTTTTATCAAAGCCAAAGACTTATCTTTTTCTACCAGAAACTCTTTAGCGTATTTATGCAGTCTTCCTCTAGAATATGCAGTGGGAGTATTAAGCATTAATGCTCCACCAAGCTTCCTGAATAATCCTATGACTTCTTCTTTTTTTATGACGTCATTCAACAAAGCTTCGATGTAAGAAGAGGACTTCTCAGCTTCTTCTTTTTGAACTCTTACCCATTCTTCTGGATTATCGAAGCGCCAAAGTAGATGGTCCACTTCGATCATAACAACCTCCTTGCATTAACAAAGAACCTAACTACAATATAACTGGTTTTAAAAATAAAAAGTTATAGGTTAACTTATACAACTAAGTGGTCTTTATTTTTATGTAAATTCATGTATATTAACGCCGTATGCGCCGGGACTATGCGGACCGCGGCGAGAAATTTAAGAAGGTTGTCAAAAAACTGGTATAATATATGGATGCCGGTTTATAAAACTAAAAACGAAGACTTCTTTAAAACTTGGTCGCCGGATATGGCATACATCTTAGGATTTTTCTGTGCCGACGGCGCGATGACTGTGAATCCTAGGGGATCAAAATATATTGATTTTGTAATCACAGACCTATCGTTATTAAAAGATATTAGAACCGCTTTTAGCTCTAATCATAAAATTAAAGCTAGATTTGATGGCTATTTAAATGTAAAAACTCGCTATCGCCTACAGATCGGCAGTAAAAAAATATTTCAAGACCTGTTGGGCTTAGGACTTACTCCGAAAAAAACATTCAGAATGAAATTACCTCTAATTCCCCCTAAATTTTTTAACGATTTCGTGCGTGGATATTTTGATGGAGATGGAAATGTCTGGTTTGGCACTACACACAAAGATCGCAAAACACCAAATCTCGCGTTGAGAACATCGTTTACTTCTGGAAATCAAAAGTTTCTTGAATCTTTATCAAATGAACTTAATAAACAATTGGGCATCGGGGGTAGTTTGATTTTTAGACAAAAAGCTTATCGCCTAACCTATTCAACTTCCGGGTCTTTATTTTTATATAAATTCATGTATAATAATGCTGGACTGTTATTGAGCAGAAAGAAGGTTGTTTTTGAAAGATATCTGGATCAAAAATCAAATAATGCGGTGGTAGCTTAGCTGGCCTAAAGTGCCTCCCTGTCACGGAGGAGATCGTGGGTTCAAATCCCATCCACCGCGCCGTTACTGTTCTTTGCCCAATCCCAATACAGGAGGTGTCAAGAAATGTATTACTATATCTGTGAACCTTGTTCACAAACTCTGAGAACACACGACGAAGAATATACGTCGGGCATGTGTAAAAAATGCGGAGAACCAACAACAAACGCTGGTCCGGAACAACACCGATATAACTATTGTTATAGTTGCTCACAAGCTCTGAAAATCTGCCAAGTTTGCGGCGCAGAAAAACCTAAAAGAAAAAAGAGGTGATGTGCAAAAATCTTCCCGCTATGCGGGATTTTTATATCCTCTCGTAAAACTGCCCCAAACCTAAAATATCCGCCTCGCGGAAATGCTTGCCGATTAACTGAAAGCCGATAGGCAAGGCGTGATGCTCGTGAACGCTGATTTTCTCGGTAGGGATAGAAATACCCGGAAGCCCCGCGAGGTTCGCGGGAATAGTGAAGACATCAGCAAGATACATCTGCAAAGG
Source organism: uncultured Candidatus Saccharibacteria bacterium (assembly GCA_964360025.1). Classification (GTDB taxonomy): domain Bacteria; phylum Patescibacteriota; class Minisyncoccia; order UBA6257; family JAUSGH01; genus CAYHSY01. The sequence goes on from CAYHUD010000010.1 coordinate 20,371, forward strand.
ATCTTCGGTTTTTTCACCAAACCTAAACGGAACCGTAGGCGATGTTGGAGTCAAAATAACGTCCACTTCCTTAAACGCAGCATCAAAATCCTGCTTAATTAAAGACCGGACTTTCTGCGCTTTAGCGTAATAGGCATCATAATAACCGGAAGATAAAACAAAAGTTCCTAAAATGATTCTGCGTTTAGCTTCCGCGCCGAAACCGTGCTGACGATTCTTTTTATAAAACTCCAAAAGACCTCCCCCGCGCTTTACGCCGCCGACTTCCGCGTAACGCAACCCATCAAAGCGCGCCAGATTGGAACTTACCTCTGCGGGCATAATGATGTAATAACAAGACAAGGCATACTCTGTATGCGGCAAACTAATTTTTTTAACTTTCAATCCCAAGCTTTTTACCTTGGCAACCACAGTGTCCATAGCTGTTTTTACCGCAGGATCCAGCCCTTCTATAAAATATTCCTCCGGCAAACCAACTGTTAAATTTTTAACATCTTCCAGTTTGGGATTTAAAAGTTCGTCTCCATATTCCGTCCGATAACTTGTCGCGTCATGCGCGTCGTATCCGGAAATCTCCCTAAACAAGATCGCCGCGTCTTCCACAGTTTTCGCGAAAGGACCAATCTGATCCAAACTGGACGACATAGCGATAAGCCCATAACGCGACACCGCGCCATATGTGGGCTTTAGTCCCACTACTCCACAAAAACCCGCCGGTTGGCGGATAGAACCTCCCGTATCAGAACCAAGCGCGCCCAGAGCCATATTTGCGGCAACTGATGCCGCCGAACCACCCGAGGATCCTCCGGGGACACGCGTCACATCGTGCGGATTTTTGGTTTTCTGGAAAGCAGAATTTTCAGTGGATGACCCCATGGCAAACTCGTCCATATTGGTCTTACCGATTATCGCCGCGCCTGCCGCTTTAAGTTTTTTAATAACGGTAGCGTCATATACGCCCCGATAATTTTCTAATATTTTAGAACCGGCCGTCGTCACGCCACCCTCAACCACCATGTTATCTTTAATCGCCAAAGGCACGCCCGCCAACATCCCAACATTCTCATTTTTAGCGACGGCAATATCGGCAAGCTCCGCGGATTTCAAGGCCGCGTCTTTAGATAAGCTCAAAAACGCGCCGATTTCTTTATCTTTTTCCGTGATATAAGAATAAAATTCTTGAACCGCGTCAAAAGCCGAGAATTGTTTGCTGACTAATCCTTCGTGAAATTTTTTAATTGTAAGGTGGGCTAGATCCATCCCGTTAGAAATAGGACGCGGACGGAAAAGCTCCGCGCTCTAAATTATTATTTTTTATATTTCCTGATTTCATAATAGATAACATCTTTGATAAATGCGTCCGCTATTTCTAACGGGATCCATATTATTCAAACACCGGCGGAACTTTTAACTGCTTATTTTCGCTTGCGGGAAAACCCTCCACGATTTTATCCACTCCACCGAAAGATTCTCCCGATGATTCGTCGTCGCGGAATACGCTTTTCAAAGATGTTCCTCCCGTCATTGGAATAACGTCTTTAGTATCCAGCTTTTCCAGCTCCCGAAAATGATCCAAAATGTTTTTTAAATCAACCAAAAACTTCTCGGTTTCTTTTTCCCCGAGATCAATGCGCGACAGCTCCGCGAGATGTTGCAGTTCTTTTTTGTTTATCTCCGCCATATCTACAATCTTATACAAAATAGGACAAAAATAAAGGCCCCGTTCCTACGAAGGGGTTCGGGGTCTAGTCTCCCGAGATTACCAAGAAAGGATAATCAGGCGCTTCTTCCCATGCTTCCTCCAGCCAAAAAGAGCTGCGACTGTCATCTGTAAAGTTCGCCGGCAAAGAACGGCAGAGCTGCCTCGCCAACCGCCGCCCAAACTCCATCTCATAAGGATCAAGCACGGCGCCGCAAACGGCATAAACATGGCGATAGGGACCTTTGCTATAAATAGCCAATACGAAACGCAGATCACCGCAACCCAAATGCCAGAAAATCACAAAACGATACTCCTCGCCTCTCGGTGTATTTCTTTTGACAACGAACTTGATCCTGTCCGGAGGAATACCCTCTACTGCCGAGCAGGGGGTAAACTCTTCGCGATCAGGCGCGGAGAATGTTCTTTCCCACATTTTCCACCCTCCCGCAGAATATCTATCTTATAAAACAATTATATCATGAGAGCAGTTTCAAGAATTCTTCCTCGTTTAGAACTTTAACGCCAAGCTTGTGAGCTTTTTCCAACTTAGATCCCGACTCGGCTCCCGCGATAACAAAGCTCGTGTTTTTAGAAACTGATTCGTTCACATCACCGCCCGCGGCGCGAATTTTATCTTTCGCCTGTTCCCTGCTCAAAACATGAAGCGTCCCCGTCAAAACAAAACTCTTTCCCTTGAGGCGCCCGGTTGCTTTTACTATTTTCTCCTCCTTCACTCTGATACCCGCTCTATCCAATTTCTCCACAAATTGGATATTGCGGGCATCTCTAAACCAATCATAAATACTTTGCGCCACTTTCGGCCCAATGTCGGGAATTTCCTGGAGTTGCTCGAAAGACAATTTTTCAAATACTTTAAGCGCATCTTTTGGTTTGGAAATTGGAAATTGGAAATTGGAAATTGCCTGCGATAGCAGACGGGCTGTCTCCTCGCCGACATGGATGATACTCAAACCATAAATAAAACGCGAAAGTGAAATCTCTTTTTTAAGATTAATTTCTTTGATAATATTTTCCGCAGATTTCTCACCAAACCGTTCTAACGCCTCAACATCGCCTTTTTGCAAAGTAAAAATATCCGCCGCGTCTGTAATCAACCCCTCGTCTAAAAACCTATCCACGATTTTAGGGCCCAAACCTTCGATATTATACGCCCCCTTAGAAACAAAATGATAAATTTCTTCCCGAAGCCGCGCGCCGCATCGCGGATTTGAACATTTATAAGCCACGCCGTCGCGAGTAACTTTTGATCCGTCAACGGGACAACGTTCGGGCATATGAAAAACCTTTTCGCGGCCGGTGCGCAGCTCTTTCAAAACTTTAACCACTTGAGGAATGACGTCTCCGGCGCGCGAAACCACGACCGTGTCCCCGATTTTCAAACCCAATCTTTCAATTTCGTCCATATTATGAAGCGTCGCATGCGTTACCGTCACACCTCCGACGTTAACGGCCTTAAGCACCGCAACCGGAGTCAGAGTCCCCGTCCGACCGACACCAACAGTAATATCCTCTACCATCGTCGTCGCTTCACGCGGAGAAAATTTATAAGCAATCGCCGCGCGCGGCGTCTTGCCGATAACAGCGCCGTTTTCAAAATTATTATTGTCGTTGACGATGACTACTATGCCGTCTATCTCATATCCCAATTTTTCACGGTGCTCGTAAATATGTTTATGAAAAGCAAAAACTTCGTCCAGATTTTTAGCATGACGATTGTCGGGATTGATTTTAAAACCGAACGACTTTAGAGCGTCATGTTCTTCTTCGTGCGTCTTAAACTCCAGACCCGTTACGATGTCGTATTGAAAAGAATCAAGTTTGCGCGAAGCTGTTACCTTTGGATCAAGCTGGCGGATAGAACCTGCAGCGACATTACGTGGATTAGCATAATTTTTTTCACCTTTTTTCTCCTGTTCTTTATTAAGACGGGCAAATTCTTTTTTGGTGAGAAAGACCTCCCCGCGCACCACAAGACGCCGCGGTGGATTGCCGCCAAGGCGGAGAGGGATCGCCTCCACCGTGCGCAGATTTTGTGTCACATCCTCGCCTATCGTGCCATCGCCGCGCGTGCCGCCGCGAACAAAAATGCCATTTTCATATTCTAGTTCTATTGCCAGACCGTCAATTTTTAACTCGCAAAAAAATGTCCGCTCACTACTTTGAACTTCGTGCCCCAAATAATTTTCCAAACGCTTCAACCAGTCACGCATATCTTCTTCCGAAAAAGCATCGTTAAAAGACAACATCGGACGCTCGTGCGGCATCTTCTTGAATTCTTCCAGGGGTTTACCCGCCACGCGTTGTGTCGGCGAATCCGGCGTAATCAAGTCTGGAAATTGCATCTCTAGGTCAAAAAGCTCTTTTTTTAAAGAGTCCAGCGCTTCGTCTGAAATCAGCGACTTATTCTCCACATGATAAGCGTAGCGATAGCGGTTGATCTCATGCTTAAGTTTTTCGATCCGCTTTTCCGCCTCGAATTTGGTCATACAGAAATAATAGCAGAAATAATCGCATAATATGAGGCTGCTATAAAAAAAACGAGGTGGTCGTCTTGATCACCCCGAAGGCCCCCAATCTCTAGTACGGCAAGAGCTTTACGACTTGCAGACAATGCTCGGCGGAAATTCCCGCATCTTTCGCTCCCGCCAGAATCCTTCTCGCCATGTCTCGCCAAACGATGTGGGTGCCCCGTGATGCAGGAACCAATACCGGATCGAATCCGTATACACATTGATCACCTGCCGAGTAATCGCTGCGACACAATAACGAATGCAACTCATCCTTCAACTTTTCCTCGGTCGTCCTCTTGTCGCAACATTCTTTTGCCGAACTCTCCGTAGAGTGAATCTTCTTACATACACCACATTGAAACACGGGGACGGGATTCATAAATCACCCCCCGAGAAAGAGCCGTGGGAACAAAGAACCACAAGGTACATTCATATTATACAGGACTGCAGTAAATAAGTCAAGGGATTCATATTTTATATATCTCCGGCATTATTTTTACGGAGACTAAAAGCGAAGTGCAGCCCTCGTTATACGCCAGAGATATAAATACTTTATAATCCTCAAACTATAAATCCACCTGAAATGCGCGGGCGATGCGGTGATTGATATCCGAAAAACCGCTGGACTTAATGCTTGTCGTTGTGGATGCGGTCTCAAAATCAGTTCCATTTAACATAACCGGTTTGGGATATAACTCATCTTCCTTAAATCTTTTATAAAGCTCCCACTCCAGACCAGTGTCGGCCGCAAAAATCGCTTTCGCGGAGTCGGAAACATTTGTGGACTGCCGTGTCTGGTATAGAGTTAAGATACCGGCGATGGTTGTGGCGCCTAAAACAGTTCCGGAAAGCAAAATCACAGTGAGTAACATCACTTGACCCTGCTGGCTACGAAATACGAATTTTTTACGAATCCCGTTAGAAATTTTACGAATCATGTCATTTAAAAAAGTAATAGTGAGTTTAAATTAAAAGAGTTATTATCCAATTTCTAACGGGACGAATATACGAAAACATTTTTTAGTTATCTAATAACCGCGGACTAACGGTTGTTTGGATATTGGTTACGACCCCCTCCAAGCTTTTGGTTTTCCCTCCAATACCCGCTGAAACGACAACTCGCGTCTGCGATCCGTCCCCCGCCGCGCCACCAATGACCGCAAAAGAAAGCCGCTGGATTTTAATATTGGAAGCAGTCAAAGCTTCAAAATTAATTCCGCCGTCTATGCTTTTCTCAATAGCATTTTTACCTGCATTAAATCTGTAAACTACCGCCTGATCAAGATAGTTCGCAAAACGGAGCTCGCCGGAATTGGGGCTCTGAAACCCAAACCCCGTGCGGATCTCGCGCGCCATTTGCTCTAAGGTTTCCGAAGCGTTATCGTTTACAGCCATAAGCTCCACTGCCGCGCGCTGCGTGCGCAGGGCCTGGATAAAAGCCCCGCTGGCGATGGAAATAACAATCAAGAAAAGTCCCATGGAAACCAGAAGCTCCGGAAGCGTGAAGCCATGGCGTTGTCTTAAAATTTGAATACTTAATTCGTTATTCATAATTCATTATTCATCTCCTATTGTTGCCAGTTTAAAAAATGATCTTCCAAATTAACCTCAAAATCCGCTCCGCCGCGGGAAATCCAAGAAACGACTGAGTTAACTCTGATCTCATCGCGCCCCAAACGCTCCACATCCACGCGCCGCAAAAAATTAGTGGGCAGACCGGAACCGTAATCATAATAACCCGTTGCCTCATTATAATTTAATCTGCGCGCGGCATAGGACTGGAGTCCGCTTTGATAATCCACCTCATAAGTTCCCGATGCCAGATTAAGATTCCACGGATTTTTTTGAATAACATTGGTATCAATAAGGTTTTTAACTACCTCAATACCCTCGGCGGCAAGATATGTCGCCACATAGCGATCGGCGACGACGCGAGTCAAACTAAGCGAGCGGGAAAGCAAGGCAAACATACCGAGCAACCCCACTGTAGCGATAGTGATTGCGATTAGGGACTCCATCAAAACCTGACCAGCGCTCATAAAGCGAACAGATTGTTTTTCGGACACAGCGTTCTTTTGTTCCAGCGACAAAAGCCGCTTCGCGCTCGGCGCGCTGCCGCCCGAAAAATTAATGCAACGAGCGGACCAAGCCAGCGCGCCTCCGCGATGTTCCTCAAAACAATCTGTTCGCTTTACAATGTTGCTCATATATTAATTTAAATTCTAATATCCGGTCGCCGGCTCAACTTGCCCCAAACGATTGATGCCGATGCTTGTGGCGGATATGCCGTCGTCTGTCGCAATCACAATCTTAAGCTGGGCGCCGGATGGAACCGGTGGCGCCGTTATAACGCGCGGATCGGGCGGGATAAAAAGTATGCTTCTCATAAAATCCGAGTCGTTATAATTTTGAAAACGGAGTCCGCGCGCAAGAGTAATCACATTTTCAGAATTTTCCGATGCCGTGTCGTAGAGCTTGTTGCTGTCGCGACAGTCGGGACGGCTCGCCGTATCGTGCCAGAGCACATAAGCTCTTTCACTTAAAATATATATGCCGTAACCGCATTCCGGAGGATCGGTTTGAACGGTGCGAAGCGCAAGCGAGCGGGAACGATAAAGGGAACTGATAAATGCCGCTTTGTCTTTTAAAATTTTGATCTGATTTTCACTGCTGCGCGTGTAAACGATTAAAAAACCGGAGAGCATAGTCATAATGCCGATGACGACTAAAACCTCTAGTAAAGTAAAGCCTTGCTCGCGTCCGAGCAAACCAGCTTTCGGACACGGCGTTCTCCGCTTCCAGCGAGCGGAGACGCCTCGCGCTCGGCGCGCTGCCGCTCGGAAAATTAATGCAACGAGCGGACCAAGCCAGCGCGCCTCCGCGATGTTCCTCAAGCTGGTTTGCCCGAACGCTTCGTTTAATCGGCGATTTGCAGAAATAATCTGTTTAAAATTATTCATTATAGATTAAAAAAGCTGAAGTATGCTCGTAATATTTCAAAACCAAAGAAGATTGTAACAAGAACTCCTAAAACCATAAACGGGCCGAAGGGCAATGGTTTTTTGATGCTCTTTTTCGTCTTAATGATAAATATTAAACCGACAACCGAGCCGATAATAAAAGACAGAAGGATGGCTAAAACTACATCCGGCCAGCCGAGGATCAAACCCAAAGCAATTGCCAGCTTCAAATCGCCAATACCCATCCCCCGCCCGCGTGTTACATAAATAATTATACCAAAGAAAAGCGCGCCAAAGAGCGCGGCGGCGGAATAATTGATAAAGATATTAGAGCGCAGACCGGCGATTGAAGCAAAGCCGTCTAGGAATGTTGAGTGAATCAGATCAAATTTCTCGTAAAGATAGAGGACAAAAATCTTGGAGATACCGATTGCGGCAATAAAAAGATTAGTCCCATCAGGAATAATAAAATGCCGTAGATCAATCAAAGCCAAAAGCAAAAAGGACCAAAGTGCCAAGGTCCAAAAAGTAGCGATGAAATAAAACCAGGTTATGGTTTCTCCAAGAGCGAGAAGGCCGCCGATATGCCAAAGATTAAAAAGATATAGAGGAAAGAGCGCGACAAATCCGGAAATTATTTCAACGAGCGGATAACGCCAGGAAATGCGCGCGCCGCAATAACGACACTTCCCCAGAAGAAAAATAAAACTGAAAAGTGGAACAGTGTCGTACCAATAAAGCGTATGCCGACATTGGGGGCAACATGAACGGCCGGAAAGATTTTTAAGATTAAAAACAGATTTTTCCGGATCGTAACGTAGAGCGACGACGTTTAAAAAACTACCAACGATAAGACCGAAGATAAATAATATTAACATAAAAACAAGCTACGAAATACGAACAACTTACAAATATACGAATACATCACCAATCTTCCTTTCGTATGTTCGTACACGTTTCGTATTTCGTAGCCAATTAAAACTGGGCGCAATAATAAGGTTTGGAGGGGTTATCGCTGCAGTCCATTGTAATCCCCGGAATCGCCGCGCCGGTGAAACTATCAAAGTCATCGGAAAGCGCAGGGTTATTGGCATCTTCAAGTTGAGCGCGGACGACATAGGACTGTCTATCAGAGCTTGCATCGTAACCATACTGATCCTGTCCGGCACGTCCCGTTAAGGGATCTTTCGGAATTTTTGTCACACCAATACCGGCGCCGACAACCGCGTTGGAAACATCTTCCCAAGAACCGTCGGCGGGATATTCGCTGTTTTTCGTATAATAAAGCTCCAGCGCGTTTTGCGTCGCCCGGATATCGGCAATACGCCGCGTATCGCGCCCGCGCGAACGAAAAGTCCCCAGTCCGACTAAAATAATTGATGCCAAAAGCCCAATAATGGAAATAACTATTAAAACCTCCACCAACGTAAAGCCAGATTTATTTTTCATAGATGATTTAATTATACATCATTATATAAAAAAAGTCCGCCGACTGAAACTGTTTTCACAGTTTCAGTCTGCGGACAAGACCAAGGG
>CAYHUD010000011.1:0-23670 GCA_964360025.1 uncultured Candidatus Saccharibacteria bacterium
GATTTCCTGGTGATTTAATCACGCGTGCACCACCTCTTCCCATTCCGAACAGAGAAGTGAAAGCGCATGATTCCGATGATACTTCTTGCTTCGGCGAGTGGGAAAGTAGGATTTGCCGGGAATTCACTGAGAATAATTTATAAAACAAAACCACCCCGATCATGATCGGGGTGGTTTTGTTTAGCGCCGCATAAAAAAAGACCCCGCCCCGCGGAGTCCTGATCTACTTCTTCTGATTCGCTTCGGCCTCGGCTTTTTCCAGCCGGACGCAGATCTCGGAGGTGATGACGTATGCGGCCATCGTCAGCATGCCGCAGAAGACGAGCCAGACGGCGAGGAATCCCCAGTTAAATCCCCGCTTTCTCATTTTGCACCTCGGTTTTCGAGTTGAGGAAGCCCTTCTTTTATATTAGAAACCGCGTCGTTCTTTGTAAAGGCAAGAAATCCATCGCTAGCGAGTATTTTATTTCTTGTTATAATAAACCCATGTTACGGCGGATACTCAAGCAGTTTTTATATGGGTCTTTTTACCTCATTATTTTCGGAGCCGTGGGGTTCGGAGTTTATTGGGGATTTCTTCGCGCGGCGCCGAGTTGTTTTGATGGCGTTTTGAATCAGAACGAAGAGGAAATTGATTGCGGCGGGGTTTGCGAGGACTGCGCTCTGCGCCGTCTTGTTCCTCTGCGGGTTGATCCCACCCAGCTTTTTCATGCCGGAGAGTTTGGTACGACAGTTTTTATGCAGTTTCGCAATTCTAATAACAATTACGGCGCGTCTTCTTTTAACTACGAACTGAATTTATATGATACCGCGGGCAAAGTTATTTTTAATCAGAAAGAAAAAAGCTTTATCTATCCCGGAGAAATTAAGGCGCTCGTTTTGCCTGCGCTTGCGGTTAAGTTTGAAGATATTTTGCGAAGCGATGTGAAAATCAGCGGCACTTCCTGGGTTAAGGCGGGGGATTTCCCGCGTCCGGAAGTTATTGTTAAAGACGTTATTTTTAAAACTGACGGCGCGCGAGCCGTTGTTTCCGGCATACTTGTGAATAAAAGTCCGTTTCTAATTTCTAAGGCCATAATCGGCGGCATCGCTGTTGCTAAAAACGGGATTTACATCAATGCATCCCTTACCTCGGTTGCCGATACCGCCGCATTTTCCGAAAAGCCTTTTCAGATTTTTATCCCTGTTTTGGCTTCGGATATTCCGAACCTTGACCCCGCTCTTGTAAGAACCTTTGTGGAAGCGATAAGATAGAGGAAACTCTTTAATGTTTTCTTATATCAGAAAAATTGATTTGGGCCTGCTTTTGCCGGCAGTTCTCTTGTCCATATCCGGACTTGCTGTTATCTCAAGCGCTACGCCGGAGCTTGTTTATCAGCAGATCATTTGGGTTGTTTTTGGGGTTTGCGTCTTTCTTTTTTTGGCTGCGATTGATATTCGCCCGTTGATTGAGCGCCGTTCCGTGGTGTTTGAGATTTATGCTGCTGCCGTTATTCTCCTTGTGGCCACGCTTTTTCTTGCTCCCGCCATCCGCGGCGCGAGAAGCTGGATTGTTTTGGGGCCAGTGCATATCCAGACCTCCGAGCTCGCCAAAGTAGCTCTGATTATTTTACTTTCATATTTTTTTGCCAAAAGGCATATCGGCATCGCGCATGTGGGTAATATTTTTGTCGCGTTAGTTTATTTTCTGGCGCCGATGGCTCTCGTCATGCTCCAGCCAGATCTGGGTTCGGCTCTAATCGTCGCCGGTATTTTTGCGGGCTATCTTTTCGTCTCCGGACTCCGTCCGCGGCATATCGCAGTGGGGATTGTTGTCGCCGCCATTCTTGGCGGTTTCGCTTGGACGAGCTTTTTGAAGGACTATCAGAAAGAAAGAATTCTTGGACTTTTTTATCCCGATCGCGATCCTTTGGGCATTAATTACAACGTCATTCAGTCCAAAATCGCCATCGGTTCGGGAGGATTCTGGGGCAAGGGTTTGCATCAGGGGACTCAAGTTCAGCTGGGTTTCCTTCCGGAATCGCAGACGGATTTCGTTTTCGCTGCGCTGGTTGAGGAGTGGGGGCTTTTCGGCGGTATTGTTACGATCGCCGCCTTTTTATTTCTGGTTTTGCGTATCGGACTCATCGGTATCTCCGCGCATAATAATTTTTCTAAATTTTTCTGTTTGGGTGTAATGATGGTCTTTTTATTGCACTTTTTCTTCAATATGGGCTCTACCATGGCGCTTCTTCCGGTTATCGGCGTATCATTTCCTTTTCTAAGTTACGGTGGTTCTAATTTATTGATTAACTTTTTGCTTGTCGGTATAATTCAGAGCATTGCGTCCCGGTCTTCTTTCTAAGCCGGGTTTTAATATTATGCGCGGCACGACCAGGAATTTTTTAATTTTCGGCTTTGCGTGTTTTTTGGTTTTATATTTTGTTTTTAATTTAACCGCTCGCGGCGGCAGTTTGGAAAAAGAAGTTCGTATCACGAAGGGGGAGGGTTTTTCCGAAGTAGCCGATCGTCTGGCCGAAGAGGGCCTCGTTCGATCATCTAGGATATTGAAGTTTTATGGAATTTTATCTGGCAATGTCGGGCGCATCAAGCCGGGAGATTATGTTTTCAGCTCCGACGAAAGCGCTGTTCGCATTCTAAATCGTCTCGTCGCTGGTCCGGAAGATATTAAGATCGTTATCGTCGAGGGCGCGACAATGCGTGATATAGACAGCATGCTTGCAGAGGCCGGTATTTCTCCGGCGGGTGCCGTTAGGAGTTTTTCCATTAATCAGGTAAGGAGCGACTATCCTTTTTTGGCAAAAATATCCAGCTTGGAGGGATTTTTATTTCCGGATACCTACAGGTTTCACGCGGCATCAACCCCCGAGGCGGTTATTCGCAAATTCTTGGATAACTTTTATGCCAAGGCCTATCCGGAGTTTGCGGCGCGGCGCGGGAACTTTTATGACGAGCTGAAAATAGCATCGCTCGTGGAAAAAGAAGTTCCTGACTTAAAAGATGATGGCGCAATTGTCGCCGGTATTATTCTGCGGCGGCTAAATATCGGCATGGGTCTTCAGATTGACGCCACCGTGCTCTACGCGCGTTGCGGCGGAGCGCTTATTACTTGCGACAATAACACTTTGTCGAGATCCGATTTCGCGGTGGACTCCCGGTATAATACTTATTTGTATAGGGGACTGCCGCCCACGCCCATCTCCAACCCGGGTCTCGCGGCCATTAGAGCCGCGATCAATCCGCAGAAATCGCCATATCTGTATTATCTTTCCGATCCCAAAACAAAGCGCACTATTTTTAGCGAGACCTTTGACGAGCACAACGAAAACCGTGCGAAGTATCTGGGGTTATAAGTGATTTGACAAGAATATATACTATCCTGTATAATCTTATATATTGTATTTTTAACGAAAACAAAAAACTTCCCGAGTCAAGGGTGGGTTTTCTTTTATGCTATAGTCACCCCCGCAAGTTTTCGTGTTTCCCTCGCACCTTTTTTTAATAACTAATAACAAAAAAGTCGCCCCTACTTTATGTTAAACAAACTTCCCACTAAAGTTTTCTCGGCTCATCCCGCGCCTCTTACGGAACAGCCGAACCTGGTAGAGATTCAGACGAATTCTTATAAAAAGTTTTTAGCGCACGACGTTCAGGAGCTTCTTGATGAAATTTCTCCCATCAAGGACTACTCCGGCAAGGACCTGGAACTGCACTTCTCGGATTTCTATGTGGACGAGCCCAAGTATGACGAGGAGTATTCCAAGTTTAAAGACCTGACATACGAAGCCACTCTGCGCATCAAAGCTAAGCTGACTAATAATAAAACTAAAGTTCAGAGGGAGCAGGAAGTTTATTTCGGCGATTTTCCCGTCATGACTGATCGGGGAACTTTTATTATCAACGGAGTTGAGCGTGTCGTCGTTTCCCAGCTGATCCGTTCTTCCGGAGTTTATTTCACCGCCAACGTCTGGCGCGGCAGAAAATTATTTGGAGCTAAAGTTATTCCCAACCGCGGCGCGTGGCTGGAGTTTGAAACCGACCCCGACGGTTTTATTGGTGTGAAAATAGACAGAAAGAGAAAAGCATCCGCCCTGGATCTTCTGAAAATTTTCGGCGGATCGTCCAACGAGGATCTGGCAAAGGTCTTTGCCGGAGTGGACGGGGGAACGGTGAAGTATATTAGCCAGACACTTAAGAAAACATCCAAGACGCTGGAAGAGGCGTATCTGGAAATTTATAAGCGGCTTCGTCCGGGAGATTTGGCGACCGCGGAAAACGCGAAAAGCTTGATTGACGCGGCGTTTAACCGTCTGGATCGTTATGATCTTTCGACCGTCGGTCGTTTCAAGATCAATCAGCGTTTAAGGTCTTATGAAAAGGAAAAGGTGTCTTTTGGAGCGGCGGACGGCGCCTCCGGCAAAAAGGATAAAGAAGCCCGCCTTCTCGGTTTTGACGACCTCGTTTATATCATTAAAGAAATCATTAAGCTCAACAACGAACAAAGCGCCGAGCCGGACGATATTGACCACTTGGGTAATCGCCGCATCCGTCCCGTGGGCGAGCTGTTGCAGAATAAATTGCGTGTCGGTTTGGCGCGTATGCGCCGTATCGTGCAAGACAGAATGTCTACGCTTGACATTGACACTCTTTCTCCCGCCCAGCTCGTGAACGCCCGTCCTCTTATTTCCGTCGTTAAGGAATTTTTCTCTTCTTCCCAGCTCTCGCAGTTTATGGATCAGGTTAATCCTCTGGCTGAAATTGAGCACAAGCGGCGTATCTCTGCTATGGGTCCCGGCGGTCTGACGCGCGAACGCGCCGGCTTTGAAGTGCGCGATGTGCATCGCTCACACTACGGACGCATTTGCCCGATTCAGACGCCTGAAGGCGCGAACATCGGTCTTGTGAATCATTTGGCAAACTTCGCCCGTTTAAATGATTTGGGCTTTTTGGAAACCCCCTATGCTGTCGTGAAGAAAGGTAAAATTACGGACGAAATTATCTGGCTGAATGCTCTTGAGGAAGAAAAATATAAAATCGCTCACGCCGGAGTGAAAGTTGACGGCAAGAGTCTTGTTGATGAAATGACGGAAGCGAGAGTGAATGGCGAGCCGGGTATTTGCCGCAGAGAAGAAGTGGATTTGATTGACGTGGCCCCGAACCAGGCCATTAGCGTCGCCACCTCGCTCATTCCTTTTTTGGAACACGACGACGCGAACCGCGCGCTCATGGGTTCCAACATGCAACGCCAGGCGGTAGTCTCCGTCAAAGCCGCGGCCCCATATGTGGGCACGGGCATGGAAGAGCGGGCGACCCGCGATGGCGGCCATCTTCTGATTGCCGACGAGCCCGGAGAGATTACCGAGGTTGACGCGAAAAAGATTGTCCTGCGCACCAAAGACGATGTTAAGACTTATAATTTAAATAAATTCAAGAGATCCAACCAGTTCACCTGCATCTCGCAGAGACCGCTCGTCAATAAGGGAGACAAGGTGAAAAAAGGCGCGCTCCTTGCCGACGGACCTTCTATAGAAAACGGTGTTTTAGCTCTCGGTCAGAACCTACTCGTCGCTTTCGTCTCCTGGGGCGGTTCCAACTTTGAAGACGCCATCGTGCTTTCGGAGCGTGTGGTCCAGAATGATCTTTTCACCTCCATTCATATAGAGGACTTCTATTGCGATGTGCGCGACACCAAGCTGGGTCCTGAAATTACGACCCCAGATATCCCGAACGTCTCTGAAGAGAAATTGCGGAATCTGGACGAAGAGGGCGTGGTACGCGTTGGCGCCGAGGTAAAATCCGGCGATATTCTGGTTGGTAAAATTTCTCCGAAGGGCGAGTCCGAACTGACGGCCGAGGAAAGATTGCTCCGCGCCATTTTCGGCGAAAAAGCCCGCGATGTTAAAGACACTTCTCTCACTATGCCGCACGGCAAATACGGCCGCGTTGTCGGCATTAAAGTTTTCTCGCGTGAAAACGGCGACAAACTGGAGCCGGGAATCATTAAGAGAGTGCAGGTGGAGGTTGCCCAGCTCCGCAAGGTCATGGCTGGCGACAAGCTCGCTGGACGCCACGGGAACAAGGGTGTTATCTCGCAGGTACGTCCGGTAGAAGACATGCCTTATCTTGCCGATGGCACGCCGGTGGATGTTGTTTTAAACCCGCTGGGCGTCGCCTCGCGCATGAACCTCGGGCAGATTTTGGAAACTCACCTGGGCTGGGCGGCAAAAACTTTGGGTTATCGCGCCATTACCCCCGCTCTTTCCGGAGCGACCGAAGCCGAGATTAAAATTGAGCTTAAAAAAGCTGGGCTTCCCGAAAGCGGCAAGGTAGTTGCTTATGACGGCCGCACCGGCAAGTCGTTTGATCAGGCGGTGACTGTCGGCATCATTTATATGATGAAGCTGAACCACTTAGTTGAAGATAAAATTCACATGCGTTCTATTGGTCCTTATTCCCTTATCACCCAGCAGCCTCTGGGAGGCAAGGCGCAGTTCGGAGGACAGAGATTCGGAGAAATGGAAGTGTGGGCGCTTGAAGGTTACGGTGCCGCGCATACTTTGCAGGAAATGCTTACGATAAAATCAGACGATGTGTTGGGTCGCTCCGCCGCTTATGAAGCGATTATCAAAGGAGAGAGCATCAAGAGCCCGAACATTCCGGCATCGTTTAATGTTTTGGTTTCGGAATTGAAATCGCTCTGCTTAAGCGTCGACCTAATTAAAAGGGACGAAGAAAATAAACAATAACACTATGGACTTCAACGGAATTAAACTCAGATTAGCTTCGCCTGAAGATATTATGCGCTGGTCTCACGGCGAGGTTTTGAAGCCGGAGACCATCAATTACCGCACCCAGCGTCCCGAAAAAGATGGATTGTTTTCGGAGCGTATTTTTGGTCCCACGAAAGACTGGGAGTGTTATTGCGGAAAATACCGCCGTGTTCGGTATAAGAATGTCGTTTGCGACAAGTGCGGAGTGGAGGTGACGCGAGCCATTGTCCGCCGCGAGAGGATGGGGCACATCAGTCTTGCTTCTCCTGTGATGCACATTTGGTTTTTGCGGAGCGCTCCGTCCAGAGTCAGCTTGCTTTTAAACGTCTCTTCGCAGAAATTGGAAAAAGTCGTTTATTACGCCGCGTATATCGTCATCTCCGTTAATGAGGAAAATAAAAAGCGCATTCTTGCCGATTTGGAATCGGAGTTTAAGTCGCGCCGGAAAACAGGGGAGGATGCGGATAAAGATTCTTTGAAAGCGGGATTTTTGACGGCGAAGCAGGAAATCAATTCTTTGGAAGTCGGACAGATTCTTCCCGAAAATGAATTTTATAATCTTTCCAAGAGATTTGGCAATGTTTTTGAAGCGGGCACGGGAGCCGAGGCGATCAGAAAAATTCTTGAAGGTCTGGATCTGAAAAAAATAATTTCCGAAACCAAAAAAGAACTGAAAGAAGCCGAGGATTCTTTGCTGGAAGCGAAGCTATCGCGTCGCCTTAAGGCCGCGAACGCCATGTTGAAGGAAAATATCCGCCCCGAGTGGATGATTTTGACCACTCTTCCCGTGATGCCTCCGGATTTACGTCCGATGGTGGCGCTTGATGGCGGCCGTTACGCGACTTCGGACTTGAACGATCTCTATCGCCGCGTTATCAACCGCAACAACCGCTTGAAGAAACTTTTAGAGATTAAAGCTCCGGACGTGATCGTCACGAACGAAAAAAGAATGTTGCAGGAAGCCGTAGATGCTTTAATTGATAACTCTGCGCGTTTTGGCGCCCAGCAGATGTCCGCGCAGAGACGCCCGCTCCGCTCCATCGCCGATATGTTAAAGGGTAAGCAAGGGCGCTTCCGCCAGAACTTGCTCGGTAAGCGCGTGGACTATTCCGGCCGTTCGGTTATTGTTATCGGCCCCGAGTTGAAGCTTCACCAGTGCGGTTTGCCGAAGAAAATGGCTTTGGAAATTTTCAAACCTTTTGTTATTCAGAAAATCATTGAGCGCGGACTGGCGCACAATATCAGGAACTCCAACCGCTTGATTGAGTCGGCCCCGCCGGAGGTATGGGCGATTCTTGAGGAGGTCATCGGCGATAAGAAAGTGCTTTTGAACCGCGCTCCTACTTTGCACCGTCTGGGCGTGCAGGCCTTCCAGCCGCTTTTGATAGAGGATTTGGTTATTCGTATTCCGCCTATGGTCTGCACCGCCTTTAACGCCGACTTTGACGGCGACCAGATGGCCGTTCATTTGCCGCTTTCCGCTGAAGCGCAAAAAGAGGCGAGTAACATCATGCTTTCCTCCGCGAATTTGTTAAAGCCAGCTACGGGCGAGCCGATTATGGTTCCGACGCAGGACATTGTTTTGGGTTGCTATTATTTGACTAAGGAAAAAGTTAACGGACTGGGAGCGGGGATGAAATTCAGCTCCATTGACGAGGTGATGCTGGCGTATCATTTCAGCAAAGTTGATCTGCAGGCGTCAATTGACGTGCCGCATCCGAAGAAACCCGGCGAGCGATTGGTGACAACCGCCGGCCGCTTGAAATTCAACGAAACTTTGCCTCTGGATTTTGATTTCGTGAATGCGCTATTGGATAAGAAGGGCATTTCTAAAATTGTCGGTAAGATTATTAATACCTACGGCAACGAAAAGTCCGCCGAGTATTTGGACGCCATCAAGAAAATCGGTTTTGAGTTCGCGACTATCTCCGGCATCAGCTGGGGTATGGACGATATGGTGATTCCTCCTGAAAAAGGCGGACTGATTAAAGAAGCCGATGCCGAGGAGTCGCTTGTGAGAAGTCAGTATGAAGAGGGATTGCTTACTGCCGAGGAGCGCAGAAACAGGGTCATCAGCATCTGGGATAAAACCAAATCCAAGCTGGCGAAGCTCGTGCCGCAGGCGCTCGGTGTGGACAGCTCCGTTTATTCCATTATTTCTTCGGGAGCCAGAGGTTCTTGGGCCCAGCCGACGCAGATGATGGGTATGAAAGGACTGGTTTCCAACCCGAAAAACGAACCGATCGAGCTTCCTGTTAAGTCGTCTTTTAAAGAAGGATTTACGGTTCTGGAATATTTCATTTCCACTCACGGAGCGAGAAAAGGTACAACCGATACCGCTCTTAAGACTGCTTCCGCCGGTTATCTTACCCGCCGTCTTATTGATGTGTCTCAAGATGTCGTTATCCGCGAAGAAGATTGCGGCGTCAAAGAGGGAATTGAGCTGAAGAAGTCCGATGGCGCGGAGTTTGGTCACGTTTTTGCGAGCAAGCTTTTCTCCCGCACGGTGGCGTTGGACATCAAGTCTGGCAATAAGATTCTGGTTCGCGAGGGCGAGATTATTGATCGCGCGACTGCCGAGGCGGTGGAAGCCGCGGGAGTGGAGTCGGCCATGGTCCGGTCGCCGATTACTTGCAAGACGCTTTACGGTATGTGCGCCGCTTGTTATGGATTTGATCTCGGCAACAACAAGCCGATTAAACAGGGAGAGGCCGTGGGTATTGTGGCCGCGCAGTCCATCGGCGAACCGGGTACACAGCTTACGATGAGAACTTTTCACACTGGTGGTGTGGCCGGAGCTGATATCACGAGCGGTCTTCCTCGTGTGGAAGAAATCTTTGAGGCGCGTTCGCCGAAGGGCAAGGCATTCATGGCCGAAGCGGATGGTCGCGTGGAGGCGATTGAAGAACGCGGTCTTTTGAAAATCGTGCGTGTCGCGCCTGCTTCTAAAAAGGAAAAAGTTGCCGAATATCCCATCCCGCGCAATGCCGAAATCTTCGTGAAAGTTAATGATGAAGTTAAAAAAGGCGACCAGCTTTGCGAGGGTCACTTGGATATTAAAGAACTTTTGGTTTATAAGGGCGCGGAGGCCGTGCAGAAATATATCATCAATGAAATCCAGCGCATCTATGTTTCTGAAGGCGCCCCGATCAACAACAAACATATTGAAATTATCATTCGCCAGATGTTTGGCCGCGTGAAGGTGAAAGAATCTGGCGACAGCGAATTTGTGCCCGGAGAGGTTTTGGAAAAGGCGAAGTTTATGGAGGTAAATAGAGGTCTTAAAAAAGCAGGGAAGACTCCGGCGAAAGCGAAACAGCTTCTGCTCGGTATTACAAAAGTCGCCCTTTCCACAGAGAGCTTCCTTTCCGCCGCCTCCTTCCAGGAAACCGCCCGTGTGCTTATTGGTGCCGCAACAGAAGGCAAAGTGGACGTGCTTCGCGGTCTGAAAGAAAACGTCATCATCGGCCGCCTTATTCCTGTGGGGTCCGGGCTTGCGTCTCACGCTGAAAAAGCCGGGGAAGTGGTTCCTCCTGTTGCTTCAACAGAAGAGAAAAAAGAATCCGCCTAGTTAAATAAGCTTGTATTTAAGCGGAAAACAACGGCTGAGCGGGATTTCCCGTTGAGCCGTTGAGGTTTTAGGCGTGGTTTTTGCTGATAGCTCCCCGTTTTTGTTTGACCTTATCACCATAACGACATACAATATACCCAGTTAAACAATTGCTCTTTCTTATTCTAGGAGAATCAAGGTATGACCAAGAAAAGAAGAATGGTCGTCACGCCCGAACAGTATCGGATCTTTCAGACGCCTGTCGTCCCGCCAACCCCACAAGACCTTTTTGATTTTCAGATAGACATCTTGGTTGCGAGGGGACTGATGAAGCGCAAGGATGCCGACCCCTTCCGCGAGAACCTACCATCGGGTCTTTTCCTCCTCATTCCACCCCGTCCCAAGGAGCTGGATCTGAACCGCCTCATGTCGCTCGTCGTCGTGGACGGGGTAAGTGGCACGAGCTACCTCGACTCCCAGCATCTCGGGGACGAGGTAGAAGTTCCTTCCAGTGTCTACCTCATGGAAGGCGTGGGGGACGGCGCAAGTCGTCTGAACGTCAACCCCTCGGTGAACCTCGTGAACATTTTGAAGGAGGGTCGCTCGCCCCCCACCACTTTTGAGGGCATTATCCTTACGATTGTTTTCCCGGAGGTCCTGAAACACCATTTTCTGGATCTTATAGGATCGCGATACAAGTCCGTGTATCATCCGTCCCTGTACTTCAGCGGCGTGAGGCCGGGGTTGGATGCGTACTGGCACGTTGATCCCCCTCCGGTGTGGGGTGCGCCTTCCTGCCTGCGCAGACGAACATAGTTCCGGTAAGGCAAGCCTACCTTCGGCAGGCAGGCCTGCGAGAGTCGGCGCGGAGCTTGATACTCGGACGCTCGGATCTCTTGGGTTCTTATCCCTCGGGATTCGGGTGGGAATTTCGGGAGTATACATTGCAACAGGGAGTCAAGCCAAACGGCTAGACCCCCTGTTTTTTTATTTGCAAACTTCTTTGATATTTTTTACCTCACTATCCTAATTGACGATCGTCAATTAGGATAGTAATTTAAATATAATAATATGCGTGGTGAATTTACTTATAAAATTTTGCAGGGTTTGGGAGATGCAGGAGAAGATCTTTTGGATTTTACAATCGCCGTTATTAACGCCGGATACGGAGCGTCTTCAAAAAAGATTGATTATGAATTTGATAAAATTAAAGACGCTAGAAGCATCACAACCTTTAAAAACGAAGAAGTTAAGAGAGAAAAACAGAAGGCTTTAAATTTCCTATATAAACTTAAGCGCGATGGTTTGATAGAAGCAAAAAGGGGGAATATACGAAAATTTAAATTGACATTTAGGGGATTGGCTAAGCTAAAGTTTTTATACAAACGAAATGTATCGGTTATCCCATCACCGGTTAAATACGGCGAACAAAAGAACGGTTCCCCGATTATTGTAGTATTTGATATACCCGAGAAAGAAAGGGCAAAAAGAAATTGGTTGCGGGCTGTTTTGAAAAATTTTGGATTTAAGATGATTCAGAAAAGTGTTTGGTTTGGGAAAAAGAAGATTCCCCATGAACTAGTTGAGGATATCAAAAATCAAAAACTTGTTGATTGTATTGAGATTTTGGAAATAAGTAAGTCGGGAACATTAAGGCAGATAATTTAATTTTTCCACTTTGTTTTATTTTCTCTCACTATCCTAACTGACGATCGTCAGTTAGGATAGTGAAAACAAAAAAACAAGAGATAGAGGTTTGCGGTCGGGGGATTGTGACCAGAGATCAAGGACGGGGATTGGGGCTCGGGATTTGCTATAATAAAGGTAATGACTTTTCAGTCCAAATTTTTCTGGATAGCGAATTTTGTTCTGGCTCTGGTGTTTGTATCAGTTGTCGCTTTTGCTTGGAACAATCCTACGGAGAATCCTCCGGATGGGACTGGTTCTATCTCAACCGATGGGGCGAATAATGTAAGCATCGTCGGGCAAGTTGGTTTGGGTGTAGTGCCGGAAGCGGCTACCAGGCTTGGTATTTTAGCGACAGCAACTTATCGCTGGCCTCTTTTCATTACTACAAATGACGGCACGGTGCGTAGAGGCGGTATTAGTTTTCCACCGGCCCCAACCTCAATGTTTGTCGGAACCGAGTCGGCTCATAGCCTGGATTTAGCAACCGGAGACGGAGCCGGAAATGCAGTTTCTCGCATGACCATTGATACGTCTGGAAAAATTGGCATGGGTGTTGCGCCTACGGCAACAGCCCGTCTTTCTTTGCTTGATCCGGCATTTGTAGCTTTTCCGCCCGCCTCGGCGACGATCGTGCGTTTGGGGAGTAGTAACGGCTTGGCGAGCGGTTCATCTATCCGCGCGCTTGGTTCCGTTTATGCTGGCGGCGTCATTCTGACCGAAAGCGCTTTTTCTTCCAAGCTTGCCGATGTTGCTGAGTATGTCCGTGTGGAGGGTGGGTCGTCTCAATACGCGCAGGGTGATATCTTAACGATCGCTCCCGTGGAGGATTCATTTAAGAAACCTGAAACTGCTTATGATAAAAAATTGGCAGGCGTGGTTTCTACTACCGGAGGTGTGCTTCTGGGGAGTGAGGGTGTGGAGAAAAACGAGAAGGGCGAACCGCAAGACCATGTCCAGCTGGCTTTGGCGGGAAGGGTACCCGTGAAAGTTACAGGCGAAAACGGGCCTATTGCGATCGGCGATGCGATAACCTCATCTTCTATCCCCGGCGTAGGCATGAAAGCTATCAAATCAGGACGTGTTGTTGGGTTTGCTCTGCAGTCTTTTAACGGGGAAGGAGTGGGATATGTTAAGATATTAATAAATCCTCATTACTGGATTGCGGAATAAAGTTAATGGTTAATCCTTTAAAAAAAATATTTTTAAGTATTGGCGTCATCGCCCTGCTTTTATTATCACAGCCGGTTTTCGGACAAGGTTTTTATAGTTACAACGTTCATTTTATTGTCAGAGAATACGCACCCGACGTTGTGTTAGTCGCTGATGGTCACACCTTCTCTTTGGGCGATCTCGCACCCGGGGAATATACCAAGAAGATTAGGTTGTCCGAGCAATTTGCGGATACGATTTCAGTTGAGATACGAAGCGGCGGCCGTTTATTGGGCGAGGTTCAGCCAGTGGTTGTAATTCCGAAGAGAGTTTCGTCTCAATATAATTTTAAATCTCAATTCAGGGCTAAAGAAAATCCCGAGGGCACATTTTCCATCACAGACAGCTCCACCGAACTTACTTTTAAAAGCGGCGGGTTAGAGCCCTCGGTTTACTCCATTCATCCAAGTACTGCTGATATCGCCATCGCCCCGGGCTTGTCAGAAAATGCCAGGAAGAAACTGTTACAAATTCCTTCCGTCTTCCGCATTAATGGAGATGCGGCCAGGGCAGTTTTGTTTGCCAATGGTTCTATTTTTGATGTTTTGAAAACAAGCACAGATGTTTTAGATGTTTTTTACAAAAAAGAAGGATTAACTAATTATCAAGATGCGGTTGGGTTTGATAGGAACTTCATCACCGACACCTTCACTAATCTGACTAAAGACGACAACGCTTACGCGATCGTCGTTAAGTTAGAAAATAATTTACCAGTTTTATATTTATTTAACCTGGATGGAACTTTAAAACAAGTACTTAAGAGCGGCGGTGATAATTTTTATCTTGCTTACGGCACCGTTGAAAAAGACGGAGAAAAAGTTTTGGCCATCGTAGTTTCATCTTTAAGAATAACGAAAAATAATTTTGTTACGACAACAGGAGGGTCTTTAATTGTGAGCGAAAACTCCGAGAATAAACTATTCTCTCCGGGGTCGCTGAAAATAGGGGGGTCGGCATCTGTTTTCGGCGGCCTAGGCATAGTTAGCGTGGTTCTAGCGCAAGGAAGCGCTTTTGGGCAGGCCGTATTTTTTGAGGAGGGCGAGGGGGAAGTGACTCCGCCGCCGCAATCCCAAGATAACCTTATTGATCCTCCCTGCACCGAAGTAACCGCTGGTGAAACTACTACCGCCGGTATTCCGGGTGTTACCACAACCGGCGGGGAGACAAAGAAAAAAGGGAAAACCACCGGATTCGGCGTGAGCGGTGACGCCACATTTACAGAGGAGCTGGGCACGATTGGTTCAGGTAAGAGCGAAACTACAGTCAGCGGATTTATTACTGGTGGTGTTGATGATGATGGAGGATTTGGCGTAGTCGGATTTCAGCTGGGCAAAGGAGGCGAGCTTAGTACCGTTACCAAAATTCCCGATGGTCCGACGGCGAGATACGATAATCAACAAGATGCGATGGACGCAATAGATGAATATCTACGCGAAGGTTCAAAACAATCCTGTCCCCCGCCAGCCACGCCGCCCATAGTTGAAGAAGAGAAGTCTTTTATTGAAAGATGGCGTCAGATTTTTACCGGAGAAGAGAAAACAACCGTCACGCCGACAAGCGATAATAAACTACTGCGCTCGCCTGAACTGTTGTTTGTGCCACTTGATGTCAACTACAGCCCTCTCAACTATTCAGCCCCGACGCTTTATGAGCAGACCACCTCTTTCTTACAGACGACTTTCCCGACATTCTTTAATTTTCTTAGATAGCGAAAACGATTGACTTTATACCGGCCTTTTGTTAGATTATTCTCATGTCCGATGAGTCTATGCTCGCCACAGAAATTGAGGCGGGAAATGATAAAAAAGAATACGAGATCAGCTTTATGCTTAGCGAGGAGGGTGTTGCTCTGGAGATAGACGGAGCTATTAAAGCCGTAGGGGGAGAGATTACTACGCCGTCTTCGGTAGCTATGATTCGTTTGGCTTACCCCATCAAAAAGCAAGAAAACGCTTACTTCGGGTTTATACATTTTAAAGTAATGCCGGAAGGTATTGCGAAACTTAAGGACGCATTATCCCTTAATACCAAGATTTTACGATTTTTGATTATCACTCCTCCGGTTAAAGTTGTGACGCGTGATGCGGCTATGGGTCCGCGCGCCCCGCGACCGAAGTCCGATGCTGTCGCTCCGAAACCGGAAGCGGCTCCGGCAGAGACGCCTATTTTAAGCAACGAAGGATTAGAAAAGAAACTGGAAGAGATATTAAAATAACACCAAGTTTTCATGAATCTCAACAAAGCCATTATCGCGGGAAGATTGACCGGTGATCCGCAGCTGCGGACTACGACCTCGGGCCAGCCGGTGGGATCTTTTTCTGTAGCTACTAATCGCGTTTGGATGGATAAAGCTGGCGCGAAACAGGAAGAAGTGGAGTATCATAATATCGTAGTTTGGGGACGCCAGGCGGAACTTGCCAGCAAGTTTTTGACTAAAGGCGCTTTGGTTTTGGTGGAGGGAAGATTACAGACGCGAGCGTGGGACGACAAGCAGGGACAGAAACGTAAGACCACTGAAATTGTCGCCGATAGAGTTCAGTTCGGTCCGCGCGCCGGAGGTTTTGCCCCACAGCAACAGGGATCGGCTCCGTCCGCGCCCCAGAGTTTCAGCGCCACACCGATAGACAAGCCAGCCACGGATTTGCCGGTGATAGAGGTCGAGGAAGAAATCAAATCAGAAGATTTACCGTTTTAATTTTAAAAATATGCAGTGCTTTTTCTGCTCGCAAAACATAGAAGTAATTGATTATAAAGATGTCGCGCTTCTGCGCCGGTTTATTTCCGGACAGGCGAAAATCGTCAATCCTAAATATTCTAACACCTGCTCCCGCCACGAGAGGCGTCTAGCAACAGCCGTGAAGCGCGCCCGTTTCTTGGCTTTGCTTCCTTTTGTGAGGAGATAGTCCATGGCCGTTGACCTCTATCTTTTTTCCGCGTTAAATTCCTTAGCCGGCAAGAGCCGGATTTTGGATTTTTTGGGAATATTTTTCGCGCAGTACCTCGCCTATATTTTAGTCGTTGCCGCGGCAATAATAATTTTTTCAGAAAAAGATTGGCGCAAGCGTTTTTATGACGCATTTTTAGTCGCCCTATCTTTGATAGTCAGCCGTTTGTTTATCACGGAACTAATTAGATTTTTTTATCATCGTCCGCGTCCGTTTCTGGCAACGCCGGAAATAACGACACTTATTTCTAAAACCGCCGAGGCCTCGTTCCCCTCGGGGCATGCCACCTTTTTCTTTGCTTTGGCTACAGCCATTTATTTTGTCCGGAGAAAGTGGTTTGTGTACTTCTTAGCCGGAGCCGCCGTGATGGGCGTGGCCCGCGTGTTCGTGGGCGTGCATTATCCTTTTGATATTGTTGCGGGGGGTATCCTTGGCTGGGTAAGCGCCTGGATGGTCAAAAAATTCCTTCCGCGTTAAGGTGGGTACGGGGTTGACCCCCGTTAGAAACCGCGGGAGATCACAGCGCGCTCCCTGTTTCTAACGGGATTGACAGCGAGGATGTTCTGCGTAATAATAAGGAAACTATGAGACAATGTGAACTTTGCGGGAAAAGCTCAAGGATGGGTGGCACGCGCGTTTTGCTTCGCGGTCATTACAATCCGACTAATAAAACCAGGAAATATCCCAATTTGCAGAAAACCCGCACGCCGGAAGGATTGCGCGTGCTTTCTTGCACTAAGTGTATGAGAACGATGGCGAAAAATTCTGCGGTTGTAGTCAAACAATAATTTGAGATTTACATAAAAACATAAGAACCCTTATGGGCTCTTATGTTTTTATCGCCGCTCTCTTCAAAATCATCCCCAGCTTATTTTGAGGAAATACATCACATGGATATAGTTCAATCAGGGTAAAACCTAATTTTTTGCAAAGTAGTTTTTTCTTTTGGATAATTGAGTCGTAATTTGATTGAATTCCGGCTAATCCGAAAAATTCTATAATTTTATTTGGTCCAATTAGAAAATCGGCAGTCATTCTAGTCTCCGGATATTTAAAATTTCTTTCGTGTTTGATTTCTTTATCGTAAAGCCAGTCATCTATTATTTTTTCAGTGAAGGAATCGCAACGATGTCCATCGGCAGCGTTGAATTTTTTCGCGAATAATACCGGATTCGTATTGAAGCCGGAAAGCTTAATTGCTTCATTCCAGCTTTTGAAATGTCGGAGAAAGCTACGATGCATATTGAACTCTCTCTTGAGGGGTATTCTGCCGTATTTGTGATAGAAAGATTGGATTTTGCTTAGCAAGTCTTGTCTCGAGTATTTTAATAGGTGTAGTTTCGGGTTATTTCGGGCCAACAAGCTAAGTTTTCGGCGTCTTTCTTTGTTAAAAGCGGATTTCGCCGCTCGAATCATTATGTCCTTCTTCTGTTGGGGCGTGATCTGAATGTTCTTAGTCCAGAGATGCGCTGATCCAAGAGATGTTTTTAATAGTCTTGTTATTTCGCGATGAGTTTTGCCGACCCCTCTTAAATGGCGAGCTTTAATTTTAATATTTTCCGAGATGACTTTAGTCATATCATCATTGCTATATTTGTTATAAAATTATATCATATTCTAATTAACGGACCGTCGTATAGTGGTAGTACGCGAGGCTGGGGGTCTTGCAGCCCGGGTTCGATTCCCGGCGGTCCGACATAAACAAAATAGCCGCAAGGCTATTTTGTTTTGCGCCGCCGGATTAGTCTTGTATTATTAATTCATGGAAACACCCGAAGTTTGGCCGCAGGCAAGTCCCGAGCCTTCTCCTAAAGAAGACGCCGTGGCGCGGATAAAAAGAGCGTTTGAAAGTTCGGAGAGCACGGCTGATTTTTTGAAATATAAAAACCTAAGGGAAAAAGAGTATGCCGGAACTTTGAGCGCGGAAGAGCTGGACGAGCTTCTAGATTTTGATTTTCAGGAAGAGTTGCGAGACAACCCGCCGCTTGAGGGTATTTTTGCTCCCAAGGCGGAACTTAACAAAATAAAAAAATTGCCGCACGGCGAAAAAAGAGAGGCGCTGGATGGATATAAGGAAAAGCTGGCGAGACAGAGCGAGGCATTAGCTAGTTGCCGCGATTTTATTGAACGTCTTATTTTGCTTAATAATGATACCTCAAAGGAAAAACTGCTTGGCTGGTTTGACCGCTTCGGCGCCCATTATGGGTTTAGCGAAGGAGAGAAAAAAATCGCCGATGATCTTATTGGTAAGTATTTTATTTATCGCAAAAGGGCTTTGGACATCAGACGGGGCTTCCCCAATAACTTGGATCTTGTCCAGCAAGTGACCGGCGTCCGTCTTGGCGACGATTCGGATGTTTCGGTAGAGGTGGGGCTGATGTCCGTAGATATCACAGCGAATGCCATTGACGGGCAAAAAATATACAATAAGTCGCCCGAAGTCCCCGATCGTTTGGAAGATTACGGATTTGCCGATTATAGCCAACACAAGGCCCCTATTTTTTATGTGGTGATTAACAAAGACATGCCGGAGGCGACGACCATCACTCATGAGCACGAACATATTAAAAACGTGATTTTGCAGGGGATTTTTGACAAACAAATCGGCGAGGTTATTGACCGCGAGTTTTCTAAACAATACGAGGCATCTCGCGATGAAAAATTAAAAAGAATATTATTGGAATCTTATTTTGGTTTAAAGCTGGAACAGGGACTTCGTCAAACAAAAGATGAGATATTTGCCATCAAAAAAGAAGGCAACCCCGATCCGGATTATGAAGATCTTTTTTTAGTGAAAGACGAAGAGACGAACTATGACTATTTCTCCGAAGTGCGGGATGCGGAAGACAGAAAAGATGACGCCCTGTGGCAAGAGCTCGCTCAAGAATTTTTCGTTAAAAAATACAAAGAGATTCTTATTGGAGCCCTCACGGCATTTAACAGCATGGAGTCGATCTATCAGCGGGACGGCATTATCGCCATGCTTGCCGATAAACCCATGACGAGGTGGCCTAGCGCGGCAAGGAGGTTGCTGGCGCGGTATCAAAAATGATAGTTCGTTTTGTTTAATTTTTTTAGAAATCTGTTAATCTATAAGAAGTTAAGAAACGATTAGGGGTGTTAATGATGAAAGCTCTTGAATACAGCAAAGCTCTTATAGAGAAAGTCCAGAAAAGAACAGATATAATTTTTGCGATCCACCCGCTGCATTACAAGGGTGGCGATTATGAGCTTTTACGTATCGTCTCTGCCGACATTCATGCCGGCGATCGGGTTATCTTGATTCGAGCCGGAATCCATGGTGATGAAATCGCGGGACCGGAAACGATTCTGGATCATCTTGACGAGATCGTGGACCGCGCTCACAGGCGGGAATTGAAAGTTATCATTTATCCTCTTGGCAACCCCTCTGGGTTTGAAAACGGTTTACGTTACAATATCGACGGCGACAAGGGCGATGAGGAAATTGGCAATAATGACTTCTGTCGTTATGTTCTTTCTGACGGAAAAGTCGTTGACGATTTAGTTGATGGCTTTGAGTTCGAGTCATTTCGTTGGTCTTCGGATGTTGGTGGGCGTCTGGCTGAAGAAACCAGAGTGATGCACGAACTTTTGAAGCAGGAGCCATGGAGTCAAGTTTCCGCCTGTATTGATCTGCACCAGGACTACATTCACGAGAATGGTAGGGCAGGTCCTGCCGCGTATCATTATGCTTTTGGCGATCTTGGGCGATATGCGGCTGTCGTTGCGGAGATCAAAAAGATTATTCCGCTTCTTGTAAACGAAACCGTTGGCTCCGGTGAAGTCGGAGCGATAAAAACAGATGAAAATGGATTTATCGTGCGTCACGAGGGTTCGCTTCCGGCATTATTTGTGCTTCTGGGGGCGGAGCATGGTATTACGGTTGAAACGACGGGCAGCACGCCTAGCGTCGTGGCAGACGCGGTGAACATGGCGTGGATAAGCGGTATCATAGATCTCGTCTCGGCATAGCTTGCCGAGATTTTTTTTGTCTTATATTATGAAATCTAGCGCTTGCCTAGTTTTAATTCTCGGCGGAGAAAGGAGGTGCTGTATGAAACGCAAGATGATTGATTTGAAGAAAATCACAACGTTTGAGCAAGAAGCTAGCGGCACCTGCGGTCCCGCCGCTCTTCGCATCCTCCTCTCGTACTTTAAAATAGAAAAAAACGAAAAAGAACTCGCTATTCTTTGTAAAACTGATGCTGAAGGCACCCGTCCTAAAAAGATGATTGCGGCGATGAGAAAACTGGGTTTGAAAGCGAAAAGCGGCAGTGGCGGCACTGCAGAGAAAGCCTGGGAGGTGTTGGATTATTGGACTAACCAGAGAAAACTCCCCGTGCTTGTGGATTGGTTTTCCGCCACCGCTCCCAATTTTGACGGTCATTATTCGGTGATCTTGGGAGTGACGAAAGACAAGGTTCTGATGGCTGATCCGGAGTTCAGCGAAGAAAAGGAAAGAATTCGCGAGATGTCTTGGATTAACTTCCTCAAATCTTGGTTGGATTGGACGGGAGATTATATCAAAACCCCGAAAGACATTCGTTTGCGGTGGTGGGCGGTTGCATATCGCGACGAAGAAAATAAAGTGAAAAAATAGCCCTGCCATGTTCGGCGGGGCATCACTATTTCTACGGGAGTATCGGGTCTTTTTCAGTCGCGCGTGCGCGGCATTTTCACCTGTTAAGGACTATCTTGGTGAGCGGTGTCCTTCTCTTGAAACGCTGGGCAGATCGGCGCCGTATGAAGAAGAGCTGAATCCGTACGCCACGGCATCCCGACCCGTGTATACGAGTTCAGACTTTTTCACGGGAACAGTAAATCCCGTCAGAGGAAATGGCGAGGTGGCGAAATAGCACACCGCGTAATCAATGCCGAGTATTTGTATTTCCTTCACAACGACAACAGGAATAGCAAATATCCAGACGAGGATATATGCCTCGGCGCTATTCTTTTCTTCAAAATTAAAGCTTTCCTGCGCAAAGAACGATTCCACAAGCCCGGATATTATTGGAATTTTCCCAAAGAGTCTGCGCGTGAGCGAATGCAGCCACTCCACTTTTGAGAGAAGTCCGATGGTGTAGACGCCCGCGCAAAAAATCGCGCTGTTCAAAAGGATATTTGCGGCCGGAGCGACATTTATAAAGAAGACGCGTATCGGATTATCAAAAAAGGTAAATCCCAGATTGAGTATCGCTCCCGATGCCTGATAAAGCGCCCACAGAAGCACGGTAAAAGGCACTATAATCCAAAACCCCTTTTTGAAAGTTCGTTGGATTTTTCTCACGGCGCCCCCCACTTTTTCTAGTGTGCTAAAGATAGTATATCAGTTATTATGGAAGTGTATCATAATCGTATGCACGACAATGTCCAAGAAATAAAGAGTCGTCTTAGTGTTGCAGACGCCCTGCGGAGCTACATCCAGCTTATTCCTGCCGGTAAAAATATGAAGGCGCTTTGCCCCTTTCATAAAGAAAAGACCCCGTCCTTTATGGTCTCCCCCGATCGCGATATGTGGTATTGTTTCGGTTGCGCCGAGGGCGGCGATATTTTCAAGTTCGTGATGAAGTTTGAAAATGTGGAGTTTTTTGAAGCGTTGAAAATTCTTGGAGAAAAAGCCGGCGTGGAAATCAAAACTGACGCGGGCGCGGCGGGGGATACCCATAAACAGCTTTATGAAATTAACCGCCTGGCCAAAGATTTTTTTTGTTCCCAGTTGCGCGCTACCCAGTCGGCTTATGCTGATTCCGCCAAAAAATATTTGGAGACGCGCAGTTTGAAGCCGGAAACAGCCGCCGAGTTTGAAATCGGACTTGCCCCGACTGCCCCCGACGCGCTTCTGCGATTTTTAGTTACGGAGAAAAAAACTCCGGCGGATATTGAAAGAGCCGGTTTGGTTTTTAAAAGCGAGCGCGGCACCTATTGGGATCGTTTCCGCGGGCGGCTGATGTTCCCTCTATATAACAATTCCGGCAAAGTCGTGGGATTTACCGGCCGTATTCTTCCCTCCGATGTTCCCGCAAGCGGTTTTGACGCAGCCAAATATGTTAATTCCTCCGAAACTCCGATTTTCAACAAATCCAAAATTTTATATGGTTTCCATCTTTCTAAAAATTATATCCGCGATACGCGGACGGCGGTTATCGTAGAGGGGCAGATGGACTTTCTAATGATGTGGGCTGACGGAGTGAGAAATGTCATTGCATCGTCTGGCACCGCTCTGACCGCGGAGCATCTTGGTGTCATCCGGCGCATTGCTGATAATTTGATTCTGGGTTTTGATTCTGATCCCGCGGGTCTCGCCGCCGCGGAGCGTAGCATTGATCTCGCATCGTCTTTGGATTTTAATGTTAAAGTTTTGGAAATCAAGGGCTTTAAGGACCCGGCGGATGTTGTCGCGGCAAGTCCCGGAGCGATCGCGGGCTTTGTCGCGGCTTCCGTTCCCGCCATGGAACATTATTTTGAGAGATATGTGACGGGAACGGGCGATATCTCCGAGCGTAAAAAGAATCTGCGCATTGTGCTTGGCAAGATTAAAAGCATTGCGAGCGCTGTGGAGCGCGATCATTTCGTGCGCGCGCTTGCTATGCGAAGCGGCGTTGCCGAAAGTTCGCTTATGGAGGAGATGGCATCGTTAAAGATAGATATTCGCGCGCCCTCTGCTCCGCAAACATTTTCTGTAGCGGCCGAAAAAGAAAAGCAGTCGCGTAAGGATATCATAGAGCGAAGAATCGCCGAAGTTATTGCGGTTCATCCCGAATTGCGTAGCGATATCGGCGATTTCGTGGAACATGTCGCGCCTCTGGCGGAGCTTGCGGCCCTAAGGGCCAGTCTTGATCCGGGCGCTTTGAAAAAAGAGGAATCTGCGGCGGAGCTTAAAAAACTGATTCGTGAGTTTAAAATAGAAAATATTAAAGAGAAGCAGGAAAAATTGCGGGGCGAGATTAGTAGTCTGGAGCGGGCGGGGGGAGGCGCGACCCTAGAAGCGGCCCAGCGTGAATTTGACTCCGTGTCCAAAGAGCTACATAATATCATTTAAAGCAGTTATCTCTCCTTATGCCTAAAAAGAGCAAAAAACTCCCAAAGCGTCTCTCCGGGAAAAAACACGCGGTTAAGCGCCTCTCTAAGAAGAAGGCGTCTTCCGGTAAAAAGAAACTCACGAAAAAGATTTCTAAACAAACGGAAAAGCACGATACTAATCTCGGGCTTTTGGATGAGCTCGTGGAGCGCGGCCGCGGCCGGGGTTTTGTAACCGACAGCGAGCTGTTGCATTTTTTCCCGAAGATTGAAG
This sequence comes from uncultured Candidatus Saccharibacteria bacterium, assembly GCA_964360025.1. Taxonomy (GTDB): domain Bacteria; phylum Patescibacteriota; class Minisyncoccia; order UBA6257; family JAUSGH01; genus CAYHSY01. Next base: position 23,476 of record CAYHUD010000011.1, read on the forward strand.
AGGATGTAAAATTTTTGGAAGAGATTTATGATAAACTGGAGTCCGCTGGTATAAAAGTAGTAGAGACCCAGCATTTGATAGAAACCCCCAAAGACGAGGTAAGCGTCAAGGAGCTGGAGGAGGCGACGCAGTTTGACGGTGAGCTTCCCGATGCCGTTCAGATGTATTTGAAAGAAATCGGCAAAACTCCGCTTC
>CAYHUD010000012.1:0-18887 GCA_964360025.1 uncultured Candidatus Saccharibacteria bacterium
AAGACATCGCGCCGCTCCGTATTAAAGAATTTTTATAAACATCTTCGCAGTGAACTTCCCACGGCTAAAATCTCCGCCGATCTCTTCGGTATGGTCACGACCAATTCTGACGATCTGGGGATAGGGCAGGTGATTGAAGACGCTCTTCCTTATTTTGACGCCGTTTCTCCCATGGTTTATCCGTCCCACTATGTTTCCGGATTTCTCAACCTCAAAAATCCGGCCCAATTTCCCTACGAAGTAGTTAAGTATTCCCTGGATAAGGCGATTTCCAAAATTAAAATTTACACGGACAAACAAGCATCCGCCCTGGCGCTGGCATCTAAAGCGGCGCTAGGCGAGGCGACCTCACAGCCCAAATCCGCCGCGCCGGAAGTGCGCGCCAAACTCCGCCCCTGGTTTCAGGACTTCAATTTGGGCGCTACATACGACGCTCTGAAAGTACGGGGACAAATCAAGGCATTAGCCGACTCTCTTGTTGGTTGTTTTAATTTCCCGCCGTCTATCACCCCAGCCCCGGGCATTAAGGTATGCGACGGAGAAACGCATGACGAATTTTTCGGCGCGATGTCTGATGGCTGGATGCTCTGGAACCCCAGCAATGTTTACACGAAAAACGCTTTAAAAACTGAGAGCAAATGAGCTACGAAGTACGGTTGGAGCAATACAGCGGACCCCTCCAGAAACTCCTGGAGATGATTGAGGAAAAAAAACTGGAAATCACGACAGTGAACTTGTCTTTGGTTACCGCCGACTTCATCGCTCATACAAAATCCTTGGGCGAAAAAGCCGACTCCAAGATATTGTCGGATTTTTTAATCATCGCCTCGCGCTTGGTTCTCATCAAATCAAAAGTTCTTCTTCCCAGTATTAGGTTAAGCGACGAAGAAGAGGGCCAGATCAGGGACCTGGAAGAACGCCTGAAAATTTACCAGGAATACAAATCAGCAGCCCAGGCTTTTAAAAACTCGTGGAAAACGAGACGCGCTTCTTTCGCCAGGACTTTTTTTCAAAATATGCCGCCGTTTTTTTACCCCTCAGCAAAACTATCGGCACAGATACTTCTCGCGTCCATCCAAAACGCTTTTAAAACTCTTGAGCAGATTGCGCCCAAAGACGAGCGCATATTAAAACGTGCCATCGTGAGCATTGAAGAAAAAATGAACGAATTGATTGCGCGCTTCGCCCGCTCAGCGACATACAGCTTCCGCGAGGTTTCGTCGGGTAAACCAAAAGAAGAAATTGTCGTTTTATTTCTGGCAATCCTTCATTTGTTAAAACACCAAAAAATCATGATTGAGCACGAGAATAACTTTGATGATATAATTATCAGGACTTAATGGAAAATGAAACGCAAAATTTAACCAGCGCGCTGGAGGCCATGCTTTTTGTCTATGGCGAACCGCTAAAAATTAAAAAAATAGCGGGGCTTTTAAAAACGACTGAAGAAAATATTAAAAATGAGGCGCAAAAACTTGCTAAAATCCTCGGAGAAAGAAAAAGCGGACTGATAATTTTTGAGAAAGAGGGCAAACTGCAACTCGCTTCTTCTCCGGATTTCCACCTTATTGTCCGCGACCTTGCCAAGCAGGATTTTGAAGAGGATCTGACGCCAGCCGCGGAAGAAACTCTAGCCATCGTTGCCTACGCCGGCCCCATGGGAAGAGCCGAAATTGAGTATATCCGCGGAGTTAACTCCAGCTTTACCCTGCGGAATCTTCTCCTTCGCGGCCTCATTGAAAGATCAGAAGACACCCGCCGCGGCAACGCCTACATGTATCAGATCAGCTTTGATTGCCTGAAACACCTTGGAGCGAAAACAATAAGTGAACTTCCGGAATACGAAAAATATAAAACTCTGGCCGAAAAATTTAAAAACGTCAAAAACCAGACCTAGTTCTCCATGAAATTCCGACTTCCGGCATTTGCGTTGGCCACAATTTTATTTATTTTGATTTTTTCGAATCAAAGTTCGGAAAAAATATCAAACATTTCTTCTCTGGATGATCAAATTAAAATCTCCAGTCTGGCCAACACCATAAACCTCGTGACAAACGAGCCCGAAATTCCGTTTTTAGAAATTATTTACGAAGCAAAACCGGAAAAAACAGCCGTCAAAACCAAAGAAGTCGCCGCCTCTCCGATCCAGATCAAAGTCAGCGCCAAATCGGCGCTTATCGCCGATTTAAGTGAAAACGAAAATTTATTGGAATATAATTTGGACCTACGCCACCCTCTGGCTTCGCTAAGCAAGCTTATGTCCGCAGTCGTCGCCGCCGAAACCGTTGGCTTTCAAAAACAAGTTACTTTAACCGAAAATGACGTTCTAGCCGAAGGCAACGCCGGCAATTTCAGCCCCGGCGAAATTTTTACGGTAGGCGACCTTGTGAAGGCGGCGCTTGTTGTTTCCGCAAACGATGCCGTGGACGCCATCGCCGGATTTTACGGTTACGACAATTTCATTAAAGCCATGAACACAAAAGCGGGAGAGATGGGTCTTAAAAACACCACCTTTGAAGATCCAAGCGGGCTTTCATTTATAAATCAGGGGACGGCAAACGACCTTAAGAAAATTACAAACTACATATTGACGCATCATCCCAATATCCTAGACCTTACTGCCGGGAGAAAAACCACGATTGACGAACTAGGCAGAAAATCAAAAAGAGAACTCTTAAATATTAACAACTTTGCCGGACAAAACGACTTTTTAGGCGGAAAAACCGGATACACCCCGATGGCCGGCGGAAACCTGCTTTCTATTTTTAGTTATAAAAATCACAAACTTCTGATTATTGTTTTAGGAGCGGAAGACCGCTTCGCTGAAACTAAAAGATTGTACGAATGGACAAAAAATGTGCTAGAATACTATAAAAATTAAAACTATGCCCATTTTAGAAGCAATCCGTGTTTTAAGCATTGGCACAATTTCTTTCGTGGTAGCTTTCGGAGCCACTCTTGTCTTTCTGAAATTAACCAAAAATTTTATGCTGGCGAAACAAATCCGCTCGGCGGAGTCCGCCCCTGTTTACGCCAAACTGCACGAGAAAAAAGCCGGTACGCCCACCATGGGAGGTATTATTATCTGGGCCACCGTGCTGGGGTTGGCCGGACTCTTCTGGGTACTTTCGGTTATCTTTGACGGAACCTTCTCATTTTTAAATTTCATTGATCGCGCCGAGACCTACCTGCCGCTCGCCGCGCTTTTCATCGCCGCGATCTTGGGACTGATAGACGACATTTTGGGAGCAATGAAGATTGGGCCGCACGGCGGCGGACTCCAGGTGAGACATAAACTGATTATGTATTTTTTTGCCGCTCTTCTCGGAGCATTATGGTTTTATTATCGCCTGGAATGGGACGTTTTGCAGATTCCTTTCTGGGGCGATGTGCGGATAGATCTTTGGTACATTCCCATCTTTATGTTCATTATTATCGCCAGCGCCTTTTCCACGAACGAAACCGATGGGTTAGACGGACTTGCCGGAGGAGTCATGCTTTTTGCCTTTATCGCGCTTACCACGGTCGCTTTCGCTCTGGGAAGGTTTCATCTCGCATCCTTGGGCAGCGCCATGATCGGCGCCCTCTTGGCATTTCTTTGGTTTAATATTTATCCGGCAAAGTTCTTTATGGGCGATACGGGATCAATGTCTCTGGGAATTACCATGGGCATCATCGCCATGCTTACGAATACCGCGCTTTTTCTTCCATTTTTTGCGCCCATTCTCGTTTTAGAATCTCTTTCCGTAATCGTTCAACTCACAAGCAAGAAACTTCGCGGCAAGAAAATTTTCATTTCCACGCCCATCCACCACCACTTTGAAGCGCTCGGCTGGCCGGAAACGCAAATCACCATGCGTTTCTGGATTATTTCCGCGGTAATAAGCGCGCTCGGCCTTGCCCTTTTCTTTTTAAACAGATATATATTAATTTAAATACAATCTTTTTATGAATTTCGAAAAAAGACCACCTGCAGAAAAAGGACCGTCCGCAGAAAATAGTCAAGAAAAAAAACCAGTGCTTCACGACTCCAAGCTGGCAAAAGATCAACAGGAATTTATTTTTAATCTTCTTCCCAGGGATCGCAAACAAACAAAAGTGCGTGTCTTTTTAGAATCAATTCCCGAAAAAGACAGGCCGGGCATGTCTTACTTGGCGATTTTAAAGTTTAGCGACGGGAAGTGGGGAACCGCAGATGCTCTTTTCGGCGGTATGCGCAGCACCTCTAAGATAATTAAAGGAAAAAAACCTGACAACAAAAGCGGCCGGGCCATCGTGCATATCTTTGATACTTACTCGGAGGCTGTCGCACCCTTAAGTCTGACCGATGAAATGCGCCGTCGGCTTGGGTTTGAACCGCTAAGCGTTAAGCCGTACGTCGGTCCGCCTCATAAAAGCGTGGGTAGGGAGTAAATCAAAAATCCGCGTTATTTAATAGTAACGCGAATTTTTGTTATAATCATTTTAAGCCCATGATTCTTATCAAGAACGGCCTACTTGTTGATGGAACCGGCAGGTCCTCTAAAAAAACGGACATTTTAGTCAGCGAAGATAAGATATCCGCCATCGGAAATTTTCCTAATAAAAAGGCGGCTATTACGATTGACGCCCTGGGTATGACCGTTATGCCGGGATTCATAGATCCGAATACCGACTCCGACCACCACCTTACTCTTTTCAGCAACCCATCCCAAAAGGACTTCCTCCTTCAGGGTGTCACAACCATCATCGGAGGACACTGCGGCGCATCGCTCGCGCCTCTTCTTTACGGATCCCTGGAATCAATCAGGAAATGGGCTGACGTGAAGAGCGTTAATGTCGGCTGGCATGAAGTCGGGGAATTCTTACAAATTTTGGAAAATAGAAAACTTGGAGTTAATTTCGGCATGCTTATCGGGGCAAGCACTATTCGCCGCGCGCTCATAGGCGAGGACCAAAGAGATCTTACCGAACGCGAGCTGGAGGTCTTCAAAAATATCGTATTAAAGGGAATCAAAGAGGGCGCTCTCGGGTTATCCACAGGATTGGGATATGCCCACTCCAAACTTACGCCATTCTCCGAAATTAAAACCCTGACTACGCTCGTTGCAGGCCAAAACGGCGTCTGGAGCACGCATCTGCGCGATGAAGAAAAAAATCTGCTTGCCGCAACAGAAGAAGTTATAAAAATTACGAAAATTACGGGGGTTAAAACGTTAATCAGCCACCTGCGCCCCCTGATCGGATTTGAGAATCAAATCAAAGCGACGAGACAGCTTATCGCGGGGCTTGATATTCGCATCAAGCTTCGTTTTGATTCTTATCCCTTTGACACCAGCATGATACCGCTCTATACCTTTTTACCGGCCTGGGCTAAAAGAGGCAATTTGGAGTCTATGTGGAGTGCAATTTCCGACCCCCAAACCAGGGAGGAAATTAAAAAAGCGCTTCCGCGGCTTCGCGCGGACAAAATTATCATTACCTTTGCTCCGGGCAACAACTACCTTGTCGGCAAAAGCTTGGCGGAGTTCGCGCTCACCCAGGAAGTTTCGCGGGAAGAAGCGTTGTTACGCCTTATGCAGCTGACGCGTCTGCGCGCGCTTCTGGCTTACAAAAATATCCGCCCGGAAACTGCGGAGGACATAGTTTTTGACGAACGGGCTTTTGTGGGCTCAAACGGCGTCAGTCTTCCCGATAACGCTAGCGCGATCAACATAGAACGGTCTTCTAAAACATTCACTAAATTTTTGAGTCTTGCCGTTAAGAGAAAGGATTATTCCCTGGAAAAAGCGGTACAAAAAATCACGGCGGAACCGGCAGAATATTTCGGATTGCGCCAGCGCGGCATCGTGAAAGAGGGATATCTTGCCGACCTCGCGATTTCCCGTAACGGTGCGATTGAACACACGATCGTGAACGGCGAAATAGCGGTCAAAGACGGCATTTATCAAAATATCCTGTCGGGAAAAATTCTCAAAAAATCTTCGTAGCAATGAATTCTTTCTCCACCGTCAGAAAACCCGATTACTTCATCATTCTTTGCGTTGCTTTTTTGATCTTATTCGGCTTGGTCATGCTCGTTTCTGCATCCGCCGATTTAGGAAAAAATAAATTTGACGATAGCTATTTTTACATCAAACATCAGCTTATCTACGGCCTCATTCCGGGCATTATCGGATTTTTTTTGGCGCTGAAAATATATTACGGTGTCTATGAAAAGTGGGCATTGCCAATCCTGGGTTTTACGATTCTTCTTTTGCTGCTTGTTTTTACGCCCCTGGGATTCAAAGCCGGAGGCGCGGAACGCTGGCTGCAAATCGGATCCATCACATTTCAACCATCGGAACTTCTCAAATTATCTTTTGTAATTTATTTTGCGGCTTGGCTAAGCGGTGATGAAGAACGACAGAAAAGCTTCCGCCGCGGGCTTCTTCCTTTTCTTGCCCTAATCGGAGTTATCGGGCTGATTCTTTTCAAACAACCGTCCACGAGCACTTTCGCTGTTTTAGCCGCGACCGCGGGAGTCATTTATTTAGTCAGCGGAGCCAGAATCATCCACATTTTTTTAGGATTGCTCTCCTTTGCGGTTCTGATTGTCGGCATCAGCTATTTCTCCCCATATCGTTGGGCGCGCATCGTGACCTTCTTTAATCCCGAAACCAACATGGAAACCAGCGGCTATCACATCAACCAAGCCCTCACCGCCATCGGTTCGGGAGGGTTCGCGGGAGTGGGGTTCGGCCAATCTACAACCAAGATAAAGTATCTCCCCGAACCTATCGGAGACTCAATTTTCGCAGTTGTTGCCGAAGAGTTGGGATTTATCGGGGCATCGTTTGTTATAATCTTAATCACACTGCTCACCATAAGAATTTTGTCACTGGCTAAAAATATTTCTAATAAATTCGGCCGCCTGCTTATGGTTGGTTTTGGAAGCTTCATCGCCATTCAATCATTTATGAACATCGCCTCCATTTCCGGAGTCATACCGCTTACGGGAGTTCCTCTGCCGTTCATAAGCTACGGGGGAACCACGCTCGCGGTCTTCATGACAATGTCGGGAATTGTCGCTAATATTTCTAAATACGCCAAATAAAAATATCATGAAAAAAATCAGGATACTGCTTGCGGGAGGAGGGAGCGGGGGACACATCTATCCGCTTATCGCCGTCGCGCAAAAATTAAAATCACTGGCCTCCGGAAATAATCAAATCGTTAATCTAAGATATTTTGGAGACGCCGGGTGGTATAAGCCGCTTTTTGAAAGCGAGGGGATCAAGGTCAAACATATTGCCTCAGCCAAATTAAGACGCTATTTTTCCTTCTTAAACTTCCTGGATCTGTTTAAATTCATCTGGAGCGTTCCACAGGCGCTTTTTAAAATCTTTTGGTTTATGCCCGATGTTGTCTTTAGCAAAGGAGGGGCGGGGTCTCTCGTCGTTCTTTATGTCTGTCGCTTTTACAGAATCCCCATTGTCATTCACGAAAGCGACTCCATCCCCAGCCTCACGACGCGCACCGCGGAAAAATTTTCTCAAATAATAGAACTGGGCTTCGCTTCGGCGCTTAACTATTTAGAAAACAAAAAAGCGGCGAAAGTGGTCGGAAATCCGATTCGCGAGGATGTCATCCCCAAGAAAGAAGAGAGTGCCGCGCCTAATCAAGCGGCAGCCAAACAAACGCTCGGATTTTCTCCCCAAGAACCTCTTATTTTAATTCTCGGCGGATCACAGGGATCTGAAACTATCAACGATTTTATTTCTCAAAATCTGCAAGATATCAGCGCGAAATATCAGATACTCCACCAAACAGGACTGGATAATTATAAAAATTTCATCGGCAAAGAAATCAGGGGGCGCTATCACCCCACCCCTTTTTTACAGAGAGATTTAAAAACTGCGCTCATTGCCTCCGACCTTATCATCTCGCGTTCGGGCGCCGGAGCAATTTTTGAAGCAGCCGCCACGGGCAAACCGTCAATTTTAATTCCTCTGGAAAATTCAGCCGCGAACCACCAGGCGGAAAATGCCTTCCAATACGAAAATGCCGGCGCCTGTACCGTCATTGAAGAAGAAAATTTATTTATAAATCTTGTCCTTGAGGAAATTAAAAAAATCCTAAATAATCCGGAAAATTTGAAAAAAATGCAAGAAAGTGCTAAAAACTTCTATAAACCCGAGGCTGCGGAAATCATTGCCCGAGACATACTTTCTCTAACATCATGAAACACGAATTAACAGAAAAAGAGGTGCGAGTCCGTATTGCCCCAAGCCCCACCGGCAATCTTCATGTCGGAACGGCAAGAACCGCCCTTTTTAACTGGATTTTTGCCAAATCCCATAACGGCAAATTCATTTTAAGAATAGAAGATACCGATCTCGCAAGGTCGGATGTTAAATATGAGCAAAACATCATTTCCGGCCTGAAATGGCTTGGTCTTGCCTGGGACGAGGGGCCGATAAAACAAAGCGATCGTCTGGACATTTATGAAAAATACCTCCGGCAATTATTGGACTCCGGTCTGGCATATTACTGCTCTTGCACGGAAGAAGAGCTGGAAAAAGAAAGGGGGGGTATGCTTGCGTCCGGATTCGCCCCCAAATACAGCGGCCGCTGCCGTTCGCAAAATAAAAAAGAGGGCGCTGTCATCCGTTTCAAAATTCCGGAGGAAAAAATAACGTTCAAGGACTTAATCCGAGGCAATATCAGCTTTGATGGAGCGCTTATTGGAGATATCGCCATCGCCAAAGATCTCCGCACCCCCCTCTATAACTTCGCGGTGGTAGTAGACGATCAAGAAATGAAGATCTCTCACGTCATCCGCGGAGAAGACCACATAGCAAACACACCCAAACAGATCTTTATTCAGAAAGCGCTGGGATTTTCCACGCCCCTCTACGCTCATCTGCCTCTTATTCTTGATGAAAACAGGGCTAAAATGTCTAAACGGCACTCGGCTGTATCCGTGGATGAATATAAACAAGACGGTTTTTTGCCGGAGGCCTTAATAAATTTTATGGCGCTTTTGGGTTGGCATCCGGAAAAAGACGGGGAGCTCTTATCTATTGAAGAAATCATTCAAGCATTTACGATTGAAAGAGTTCAAAAAGCAGGTGCCGCGTTTAATATGGAAAAATTGCGGTGGATCAACGCGCAATACATCAAAAAAGCGACAAACGACAGGATTCTACGGGACATTCAGGCGCTTTATCCGGAAGTTGTCGCGTCTTTAGCTCAGTTTGACGATATTGCCAAAGTAAAAATAGTCGCGCTCGCCAAAGAACGCATGCAGATACTTTCGGAGTTCGCAAACGAAGCCGCCTTTTTATTCAAAATCCCGGATTATGAACCCGAACTTCTACTCTGGAAAACCACAACAAAAACAGCTACGGGAAAAAGCATCGCGGAAACCTTGGCGGCGCTAGAACAGATTTCTGAAACTGATTTCCACAAAGAAAAGCTAGAAATAGTAATTAAAAATCTTTCCGATCGGATTGGGAGGGGGGAGATATTCTGGCCTCTGCGCGTGGCCCTTTCCGGATTAAAATCCTCACCGGGACCGCTTGAGATCATGGACACCCTCGGCAAAACGGAATCCTTAAAAAGAATCTCCGCCGCCCTCCAAAAAATAAAATGAAGCGGTTTTTACTTATACCGGTAATATTTTTTATTTTAGCCGACTATGCGCTAGCCGAGGCGCCCATGGAACTTCAACGGGCGATAGAGGAAAAAACCAAGGTCTTGCAAACCGTCACCCAGAAAATTCTGGAAACTCAAAAAAATCTTTCCGAAACGGAACAAAAGACCACCAGCCTAAAAAGCGAGCTGGGACGCATTGATTATAAGGTTAATCAATTAAATCTCGGCATTAAATCCAGCGAAATCACCCTTGAAAAGTTGGGGTTGGAAATTGCGGCACTGCAATACGAGATATCCGAAGCTGAAAATCAAAGCGCTTTCAAAAAATCAGCAATTGAAGAACTTTTACGCGCCATACAACAAAAAGATAACGAAGGGGGAGTTTTATCTTTTTTAAAAGGAAAAACTCTGGCTTCCAGTTTCTCGGAATTCCAAAACATTTTTGCCATGGGCAATAATTTATCTAACGAAGTTAAAGAGTTAACCGTTATTCGCCAAGATCTTGAAACGAAACTTCAAACTGTTTCTCAAAAAAAGCGTGGCTCAGAAGAAGAAAGGCAGACGCTTAAATTCCGCAAAAATTTAGTTGAAGAACAGAAAGCCGACAAAAAACTGCTTCTCGCGCAGACAAAAAATCTGGAAAAATCATATCAGAACCAACTGGAAGAACTCAAAGAACAACAAGAGGCGATTTTTGACGAAATTACGAAAATTGAGGACGAAATGCGGGCCAAGTTTGACTCTTCGCTTCTCCCCGGAAAACGCCCCGGTGTATTTGAATGGCCTATTAAATTAACACGCGATGGCGGAGTGGGGCGCATTACCCAGCACGCGGGAGAAGTATCGCGTCTTTACAGAGGGAAGCCCCATAATGGTCTGGATATCGGGGCTCCACAGGGCACGCCGGTTTATGCCGCCGAAGACGGTATCGTCATCAAAGTTGGAAATAACGATCGCAGTTCCTGGGCTAAATATCAATATGGCAAACATGTCATGATTCAACATAAAAATAATTTATCCACCCTTTACGCGCATCTCTCTATAAATACAGTCGTCTCCGAAGGTGCGTATGTGAGAAGGGGGGAGCTTATCGGTTATTCAGGGAATACGGGCTACAGCACGGGACCTCATTTACATTTTGGAGTTTATTGGAGTTCCAGTATTTTATTTAAATCAGTTCCTCCGGCTGTGGGAGTCGTTCCAGTCGGCGTCATCATCAACCCCGAAGACTATCTTTGATAATAGTCCGCTCGGCAGGAGATAGGTATTATATCTGTCGCACAATATACATTTTACGACACACATAATAATTATCTTGAAGACACGGCGTTAGGTTGTTTATAATCTATAAGTGCCTCAAAACTCCCAAAATAAACTTACATACTTCATAGGAATCGGCGGTATCGGCATCAGCGCGCTCGCGCGTTGGTATAAGGCCCACGGATTTCGTATTCAAGGATCAGACCTCTCCCCCTCTTCTACTACAAAAGAATTGGCATCAGAGGGCGCTATGATAAAAATCGGGCCTCATAACGCCGGAAATCTTCCGCCGGAGGCCAGTTGTGTTATTTACAACCAAGCCATCTCCCAAGACAATCCCGAACTACTTAAGGCTCGTAAACTTAAAATTCCGACATTTTCCTATCCCGAACGCCTTGGTGAGCTGACTAGGATGTATAAAACTGTCGCCATTGCCGGAGCGCACGGCAAAAGCACCACCACCTCGCTAACATCTTTAATTCTAGAAAAGGCGGGATTTGATCCTACGGTTATCGTTGGCACCAAACTTAAGGAATTTGCTCCGCCCCAAGAAGGAAATAATTTTAAAAACGGCAAGGGAGAGTATCTGGTAATTGAGGCTGATGAGTGGAAAGCTTCTTTTCTTCATTATTTCCCCTACGCCGCTCTCATCACTAACATTGACCGCGAACATTTGGATTTTTATAAAAATCTTTCGGACATTAAAAAAGCTTTTCTGCGTTTCATTAGTAATATCCATCCCTACGGTCTCGTAGTTTTAAACAAGGATAATAAAAATCTTTATTCCCTCAAAAACAAAATAAAGAAGCCTGTTGTCTGGTATTCAATCAAATCAAAAAATGCCGCGGCAATCAAAAAAGTTCTTCGCATACCGGGCGCTCACAATCTTTCTAACGCCGTAGGCGCGTACACACTGACTAAAGCGCTCGGAGTCAAGCATAAACCCGCTCTTAAAGCCCTGGCGGCCTACACGGGCGCCTGGAGACGCTCGGAACTACGCGGTCAGGTATTCGGGGCTGAAATTTTTGACGATTACGGGCACCACCCTACTGAAATCAAAGCTACGCTTGCGGGATTTAAAGAAAAATACTCTGATCATAAGATAATCTGCGTTTTCCAACCCCACCAGCGTAAGCGCCTCAAATTACTTTTTAAAGATTTCACTAGGGCATTTAATAGCGCCGACGAATTAATTCTCTTGGATATTTACGGAGTGGCGGGACGCGATGAAGACAAAAAGTCCAGCTCCTCGCAAAATTTGGCTGTTGCTGTTCAAAAAGAAACGAGACGAAACGTCGGAGTTGCGGCAACTCTTTCTGAATTAACATCGCTTCTCAAAGAAAAAATAAAACAACCGACAAAAACAACCATAATTATGATGGGGGCTGGCGATATCAACGAATGGACCAACTCCCTTCTTTGTCTTCCCTAACTCACCTCTTTCCCCTTTTTCTATTATTCAAAATTCATTATTCTTTATCCATCTCATGGCTTTCTCCGAATTTAAAAACTTAAACGAATTTAAAAACGCTTCCGGTTACACGATAGACGGTATTTGGTATCCCCGCGTAACCAAAATCGTTGAAATCAAGGCCAAACCAGCCCTTTACCGCTATTACGGGGAGGCCACTAGCTTTGAGGCCGCTAAAGCCGCCACCGAGAATTCCGCTCGCGAAGGAACGCTTATCCACGAAACTCTGCAAAAATTTCTAATTGGAGAAAATCCCGAGATCTCCCCCGCTATTGCTCCGGCAGTGACGGAGGCGATGAACTTTATTAAAAAATACGATATCAAAGTTGATCCTTTGTATATTGAAAAAAGGATTTGCCACACAGAACATAGATACGCAGGCACCATTGACTCTCTGGCTCTTATTAACGGCCGCGTGGGCGTTTTAGACATTAAAACGTCGCAGGCCGTGTATCGCGACTACAACCTGCAGACCTCCGCCTACATGGCTGTTTTATCACACGAAATCAAGAATCTGGAAACGCGTTGGATTTTCAGAGTTGACCAGATCAAAACCTGCTTCAACTGCGGAGCGACCCTACGCCCCAAAGGAGGACGCGATAAAATCCGTTCACGTTTCGGAGGATGCGCGGAAAATAACCACGCCTGGAGCGAATTAACAGGCGTTTGTGAACTAAAAGAAATACCCGAATGGAAAGATGACTTTGATGCATTCCTGGGAGCCAAAAAACTCTGGGAATGGGAAAACGACTATTGGTTAAAGATGATGAATTAAAATCTAAAATTACAACTGACTCTCCCTTATCCAAAACTCATTATTCTCAATTCACTATTCATTCTTCATCCCATACACTTTCCGCGAGAGTTCCTTTAACCCCTCCCTGACATCCGAAGAACCGGACGGCGCCTCTATCGTCCGCATACTAAAAGGCGGAGCAGTCTGGCCATCAACCAAAAGCCGCACGCAGGCATTGCGATTATTGAGATTTATCAAATCGTTTTTACCGAATACGGGCTCAAATTGCTTGACCAAAAAATCAGCATCCTCCGGACCCACGCGAAACGCGATAATTGAACCCACGTTGCCGAATACAGCCCCTTTTATTTTTTCAGCAAGCTGAGCTATAAATTGGTGTGCCATTACCAAATTCAATCTGTATTTTCTGGCCTCAGATAAAATCGTGGAAATTGAATCGGTGGTGAAATTCTGGAACTCATCTATATAGAGATTGAAATCCCTTCGCTTTTCTTGGGGAATATCCACCCGGGATAAAGCCGCCATCAAAATCTTGCCGACCACAATCATTCCCAAAAGTGAGGCGTTGGACTCCCCTATCCTGCCTTTAGATAAGTTCACAAGTAAAATTTTTCCAGAGTCCATCACTTCACGAAAATTAAAAGCTGATTTCGTCTGCGAAATAATAGGCCGCATATAATCATTGGCAATAAAATTATTAAACTTGGATGTTACGTAAGGCGTCATATTCTGCAAAGCGGCATCTCCCCCGGCCTTAACGGCTTCTTTCTCCCAAAAATCAATCACCACCGGATTGGTACAGTTATCCAAAAGTTCTCTTCTAAAATCAATATCGGTAAAAACACGAGGAACATCCATCAAAGTGGCTGACCCTCGCGAACCCTCCATAAGAAGCAAAAGCGCCCCTCTCATATATTGCTCAAACATCGGCCCGCCTGTTGTTTTCAAATCGTATAATTTATCAAAAATATTTAATAACTCATTGACTATAAAAGTCTTTTGTTCCGGATAATTCGGATCATATTCTAACATGTTAAGACCGAGCGGACTCAAGCGGTCTCCGGGATCAAAAATAATCACGTCTTTGTAACGATGTTTAGGAACGCTTCCCAGGATTGCATCTATGAGATCGCCGTGAGGATCCAAAATAGCAACACCCTTTCCGTTATTGATGTCTTCCACCGCTACATGATGAATTAACCCTGATTTTCCCGTTCCGGTCTGACCAATAATATAAAGATGCCGCCTCCTGTCATCGTCTCCGATAAACACAGGACGAACCTCCCCGCGAAAAACACTCTCGCCGAGGATAGTTCCTTTTTGGGGTAAATTCACTGGAGGCGGAGCTTCTTTAGACTTAACTATCTTTACATGCGGGATCTCTGTCGTGGATATGGGGAAATGAAAAACGCTTCCAATTTCGGCTGAATTCAAAATAATCGCCTCGTCATAATCAAATTCTCTAAAAATAAACTTAAATAACGCCTTTCTGGAATCGCCCAGTTTCGCAAGCTTAAATTCATTGCCACGTGGAGAAACAAATTGAGAAAAAGCGTCAGCCAAACCCTCCAAAAGCTCGGCCGTCCTATAGGGTGTGGGCGCCGAAGCCACAAGGCGGATATTAACCGCAAAAAGCGGTTTTGAATTCTTTTGCTCCAACATTTTAACCGCCTCCTCGTCAATTATTTTCGGTTGCGTTTCCGGAATTTTTTCTTTAGTAACAAAAATGCTTTTGAGACCGGAGGCGATGATGTCGTTAAGCTTTTCACCTTTTTTAAGCTTGTAAATAATTCCGTTTATCTTTTTCTTTGATTCCTTGGATGCCGGAACAACCGCCACTTGAAGCGCCAGACCCTCTCCCAGGGCCTGTATTTTTGTAAAATTATTCAATATCGTCGCAAAAGTATCCAGACCCGCGTCAGCGTATGTCCTGATGGGTAAAACAAAGCTGCTTTTCTGACGAACGACGGCCATAGAAACTGTCCCCTCTGAATTAAAAACCGTATAATCCTCGGCCGCCACCCCAACTTGGGCTCCGGGCCACAAACCCTCTATTTGCCTCATCGCGGACTGCACCACCTGCTCCGCTACGGCTATATAAAAAGAAATCTCTTCTCCAACATTATGCACCGCAACTTCCGCCATAAAGGGCGTGTCGTTTTTTGCGAGTGAAACAATCAATTGCTCCGATCGCGCAATTTCCGATAGAACATCTTTCTTTTCCCCGGGTTGTCCCTGCGGTAATTTCACAAGCAAAAGCCGGGTATTTAATTCCCGCTTCAGACGTTTCCGTTTCGCATAACGTGAAAGTAAAAAAATCACGACTGTCAAAAATCCAATGACGGCAAAGATGAGACCAAAAATCAACGGAGTTATATTCATAATAGGCCCTCTGTTTTCAAAGCATCGTGCATTTTTCCTGTCAAAGTATCATGAAAAAGATCCAAGACCGCCGCACCTTTCCCGGCTGCCGCATTTACAGCCTTTAAAATATTCCCGTCATGCCAATAATCATCCACAATTTTTTCAACTTCCAGCCGCAACTCCGGAGAAACCGCATCGGCATATTCCGGCAAAACTGAAATTGATAACTCCCCTTTTTTAGGAATAAAATCCGGTATTTCGCGCGCGATTCTTTCACCGACAACTTCCCGCGTCGCTTCTCGCCCATTACGACCGACCTCAATTTTTCCCTGTATTTTTCCGGACAGTTCTTTCATTTCTTGTTCCAACGCCGGATGCCACTCTATCTTTTTATCCATAGTTCTATTATAACTAATTTAAGTGCGTTTTTAAAACAGGCCCCGCTCTTTGACAGGGAGAATTATCTTGGAAGATGCCGTGAATATCACGATATGTCTTTTCATCATCGTGGGCAGCATCTTTATCCATGAATTGGGACACGCGATAATGTTTTGGCTTTTTAGGGTCAAAGTCCAATACCTATTGATTGGGTATGAGATTCCATGGCTTACTCTTTCATTCCGCCTTCCACTCAACAATCTTCTGGACAGAATAGGAATCTCTCTCGCTATTCTAGCCGGGCTTACACGACCAAATCACAAAGAGTTCAACCGCTTATCGCGCAAAAAGTGCATAGCCATCTTTTCCGCCGGAGTACTAATGAATTATGCAATCTCAATCCTGCTCCTCCTAAGTCTTGGCTTCAACCTCTTTGACGCGCTTATCCTTCCTCCGCAACTCATGTTAGAACTTCCTCTTTACGTAGGCAAACCCATATCCGAAATCGTTAAAACATATCTGAATCTTCCCGTGATTCCCATAAGAGATGCCTTTCCTCCCGGACATTGGGCGCTAAGATTCGCTCTGGCAATAAACGTCTTCTTTCTCTGGAACGCTCTTCCTATGGGTAATAGCGACGGCGCATGCATCATGGCCGAAATCTTTCGTAAACCAGAAAAATAACCCCCCGCTATAACGGGGGTAATATTTTTTCCGCATTCTTCAAATCATCGGGATACCCCAAGGGCATCCAAAAATCTGTCTTTACCGCCCGCACCAGATAATCTTGAGCCATGTCGTGAATCATATCCGTCAGATAATATTCTCCGTTAGAGTGTTTTTGCGGTTTATAATTAAAAATTCTGTCGTCTAAGACATGAATTCCCGCATTGACCAAGTTGGTCTCCGGTTTTTCCGGCTTTTCTACGATATTTTTAACATAATTGCCATTTTTAACCCCGACCACCCCGAATCTTTCAGGATGTTCGGCTTCTTTAACCAGCAAAGCCAAATCACAACGCGCCAATTCCGCAACAGCTTTTTTGGAATGAAGATCGTCCGAAAATAGGACTATAAACTTATCATTGCGAAGATAGGGTTCGGCCAGCATAACCGCGGCCCCCGTGCCATCGCATTCTTTCTGGTGCAAAAAAACAAATTTTTTCAAAGGATAATTTTTTCTCACATGATCAACGATCTGATCCTTTAAATAATCAACAACGATAATTATTTCTGAAATATCGTCCGGCAAGAGGCCTATCGTGTGATCAAGTAATGTTTTCCCACCAACTTTTAAAAGCGGCTTCGGAATATCCGCAGTCAAGGGCATCATCCTTTTTCCCCTACCTGCGGCAAGTATTACTGCTTTCATATACATAATATGAAACTAACCATGCTTGAATTCGGCAACATCTCCATCTTGGAAGATATATTCCTTGCCTTCTGTGCGTATCCATCCCTTTTGTCTCGCCACACTCCACGATCCGGCTTCAAGTAGTTTCTGCCAATTTATCACGTCCGCGCGGATGAACTTTTTTTCAAAATCGGTGTGTATTGCCCCCGCGGCTTGCGGCGCCTTTAAACTCAAAGCAATCGTCCAAGCGCGCGTCTCATCCTCTCCGGTCGTAAAAAAGCTCATCAAATTCAAAGTTTTATACGCCTCGGAAACCAAACCGAAAACGTCTGAAGCAGAACTCAAATCTGCGACAACATACGCCGCATCGAGATTTTTAATTTTTTCTTTCAAAGCATCCGACACGTCCGACTCAATGCCATTCAAAAAATAGATCTGCGGCTTAGTAGTCAAAAGCTGGAGGTGAGCAAAAAGATTTTTATCGGCAAAACTAACCAAGAGATCCCCTTTTTCCAGCAACACCTTAGCTTCTTTTAATGCCTCCAGTTCCCTCATTGCCTCCTTTTTTCCCCCACGCGCTTCCGCTCCGGCACTTTCTATTCTTTTATTAACCGTCTCCAAATCCTTTAAAATTAACTCAACATTGATAATCTCCAGATCACGCACGGGATCTATCGTGTTTTCAACATGAATTATTTCACTACCTCCGAAACAACGGAGAACCTCCACGATAGCCGACACCTCGCGGATATGCGATAAGAACTTATTACCCAAACCCTCGCCCGCAGAAGCGCCTTTCACGAGTCCGGCAATATCATAAAACTCCACAATCGCTGGAATCTTCTTGGCGGACTTACTCATCGCAGCCAACTTGTCCAACCGCTCGTCAGGCACGATAACCACGCCCACATTGGGGTCAATGGTGCAAAAAGGATAGTTGGCGATATTTACCTCATTTTTAGTAAGGATTTTGAATAATGTGGACTTGCCGACATTGGGCAAGCCCACGATGCCAATAGATAATTTCATGATTTTGTCATCATAATCGTCATTGCGAGAAGTTCACGACAAAGCAATCTTACCATTAAATTCAACCGTCTTCAACTCTTAAAAAGCCGGCCAAAAATTAAAGCCGGGAGAAGTAGTATCTACTGCGGTATAAACGACTACAAGCTTGGGGTCTGATGTAGTTCCAGCAGTTTCAGCAGATAAAAATGTGGCTTCGTTATATGAACTACCAGGAGGAGTATTTAAAAGATCGTGTCCCTCCCTTGCTCCAAATTTCGTAATTCCCGTTAGGGAGATATTGCTGATACCGGTCGCATTTAAAGTCCAATTGTTATATGCATTATCGGCAATCCCTGTTGTTATATCTTTTCGTTCAGCGGTAGTATGTTGTTCAGTCGTTCCTATCTGGTCATAATCCTCAAGTGCTAAGGCGGTATTTGATGCCGGGGAAGTCGTTACTACCGAAACAAAATCGTTGCCGTCGTTCGCGCCATTAAAGGTCGTGCTTTCAAAAAGACTATATGTCGCACTGT
This sequence comes from uncultured Candidatus Saccharibacteria bacterium, assembly GCA_964360025.1. Lineage (GTDB taxonomy): Bacteria > Patescibacteriota > Minisyncoccia > UBA6257 > JAUSGH01 > CAYHSY01. The sequence continues at coordinate 18,744 of CAYHUD010000012.1, forward strand.
TAATTGTTGCGTTATTGGGGATGGAGGATGTATCAAATAAGGTAAAGATACGAGACACACCAGCAAAACCGCTGTCATTATAACCTTGTATTGTAGCCGAAGCGTCCGAATCGGCGACGGTACTTCCGACGGTTGCATCATGCA
>CAYHUD010000013.1:0-18668 GCA_964360025.1 uncultured Candidatus Saccharibacteria bacterium
GTCAGGCGCGCGCAAAATCAGAAATGCAGAGAAAACTTTTTTGCTGGGTTGCGAGGGGTAGCGAGCGGCGGCGGGCTGGCTTCCTTAGTTCCGTTCAAAGTAGGTTCGTCCAAAGTTCAGAATATCCCACCATTCTTCACGCCAGCGAAGAATGCCCCTCGTAGCCTTGGCGAAGAGGAGTGATAAAAAATCAGTTATATCTATAATCTATGCAAAAAAGAGTTTTCATAATTCACGGTTGGGATGGCCACCCAGAAGAAGGTGTTTTCCCTTGGCTTAAAAAAGAGTTACAGGATAGAGGTTTTTTGGTTTTCAATCCCGCAATGCCAGAACCGCTAAAACCGCAAATGGAAACCTGGATTCCATTCCTCAACGAGCAAGTCGGAATTTCAGATAAAAATACTATTCTTTTCGGGCATTCTATTGGAGCACAAACTATTTTACGATATTTGGAATCTCTTCCAGATAATTCAAAAATTGGCGGTGCCGTATTTTTAGCTGGCTGGACCCACCTCACAAACGAGACCGACACCGACAATAACGTTAGAATTGCCCAGCCTTGGTTAGAAACTCCCCTAAATTGGGCTGAAATTAAAACTCATTCGGATAAATTCGTCGCAATATTTTCAGATAATGATCCTGTAGTTCCAATTTCAGACGCAAAAATTTTTGAAGATAATTTAAAAGCAAAAATTGTCACAGAACACCAAAAGGGTCATTTTAGCGGGGGTGACGGCATCACCGAATTACCCTCTGCTCTGAAAGCGATATTAGAAATTGCTGGAAAATAGAAACAAGTTGCGATAGAGCTAGGTTTTATATTGGAAACTAATTCATTAAATTATTATTAAGACACTATGAAAAAATCCCAATATCTCTTAATCAGTTTGGCGAGCGCGGCGGGAGTTTTTATTTATGTGGCGGCAGTGGCTTGGATCGGATTCAATGGCGAAGCCATATTCGGCAAACAAGAGGCCGGTCCACTAATGCCCATGTTTGTCTTATTACTATTCGTACTGTCGGCTGCCATCACGGGGCTTTTAGTTCTAGGCAAACCAATTCATTTATATCTAAGCGGACTTAAAAAAGAGGCTGCAATTTTGCTATTTTGTACCCTAGGATAGGATGGCTCGCTTTATTTCTTATCAAAATAGCGGTAGTCCTCCTACTGTTAAAATAAGCGAATCACATCAAAGAAAAAACCCATTTAGTGGGGTCTTTTCTTTGAGTTATAAAGATGCCTCTGCTTTGCTCTGCGTCGCTATGTCTAGCGCCTCCCGAAGATGTCTTTCAATTTCTGATTTATCCTCTACGCTAAGTTTAGAAGCGGCGTTCTCTATTAATAAATGCAGTTTCTTGGCGAGTTGCTTGATGTTTTTTTCCTCTGATTCTGGTGTGAGAAATTGTTCGCGCATAATGAAATTAGTAATCAGTTACTCGACTTTAACATTTATCATAACACATTTAATTTATCTTTCTTAAAAAAATACCCCCGGACCATCCGAGGGAATCATTCCTAAAGAAACTCTACGTCGTTCCGCGCCGTCGGCAGCGCGAAACAAATCTCCGAAACCGCTCATCGGGAACCCCGAGAGGCCGCCGAGTGATAATCGCCGGGCGTTTGGAGAAGGAATCCTCTCTCCGACCGCCTCTTGATAGAAGCGCTACGAGAAGAGCAATAGGGGTCCTCTCCGCATGACGCCACATAGCACCCCCCTACAAACCCAGGTACTCATCGGCGAGATTCATTAAATGCCGCAAATGGAGAATATTCTTTGTCTCCACTGCTTCCCCCTTCCCCTCCTTTTCTTTCACCTCCGAGACCGGCGCGGGAACCGAAATGATTTCTTCCTTCTTTTCGGTTTGGTTCAAACTGCAACCCTCCCTAAGAGACCAGGGGAACACGGAAACAGGTTTTTAGTATAACATATCATTTCCAGATAAGCAAACTGAGAAAAACATGTTTTTACAAGTCGCTGTTCTTGCAAAATTCTGTTAAAATAAAAACAATTATAAAATTCATTTAAAATATGACTGAATCACCCATTGTTAAAACAATTAAAAAAGTAATGCCGGCGGTAGTTTCTATTGTTATTTCTAAAAAACTTGCCGATCTGGAAAAAGAAATGCCTCACGAACTATGGATGTTTGGCGGCCCTCCGGAAATTCCCGAAGAAGCAGTGGATGCTAAAGGCATGGTGCGTATCGGTGGCGGCTCGGGATTCATCACCAGCCCCAATGGCGTAATCCTAACCAATAAACACGTCGTTGCGGACTCAAATTCCGAATACACTGTATTTTTGAGCGACGGACAGAAGTTTAAAGCCGATGTTCTGGCGCGCGATCCCGTGGAGGACCTTGCCATCATCAAAATTGACGGGCAGAACCTGCCCTCGGTCAAGCTTGGCGACTCTTCCAAAATAGAACTCGGGGAACAGATACTCGCCATCGGCAACGCGCTCGGTATTTTTAAAAATACTGTTTCCTCGGGCATAGTTTCCGGACTGTCGCGCTCCATACGCGCCGCCGCCGATCCCAAGTCCCCCGTCCAGGAACTGCGCGGACTCATTCAAACCGATGCCGCTATTAATCCGGGAAACTCCGGCGGACCGCTTGTGAACATGAGGGGCGAAGCCATCGGCATCAATGCCGCCATAGTTTTCGGAGCACAAAATTTGAGCTTTGCTCTGCCGATTAATGCCGCGAAACGAGACCTCCACGATCTTGCCAAGTTTAATCGCATCAAGAGACCCCTTCTCGGACTACGCTATATAGTCGTGGATGAAAACATGAAAGACAAGATGAAACTTCCCGCTGCCTACGGGGCGTTAGTTTTGGGACACGGCGCGCATACGGAGGGTGTCATCCCCGGCTCCCCGGCTCATAAAGCCGGACTCAAAGAAAAAGATTTAATCGTAGAGTGCAACGGCGAGAAACTTTCCGAAGAAAAAACGATTCAAGATTTTCTGGAAAACCTGGCTGTGGGAGACACGATGGATCTCAAAGTGATACGCGGAGAAAAAACGATGGATATGAAGGTGATTCTAGCCGAAAGAAAATAAAGCTGAATTATCTACTCAAAGATACCGGCCCTAGGGTCGGTATTCTTTTTATCCTAATATCAAAAACTCCGCTCCTGATAACCAGGATTAAACTGACAATGGAAACAAAGATTAAAATAACTCCAATAATTTTAGGGTTCATATTTTAATTTTACTCCACAGTGACGCTTTTGGCGAGATTTCTCGGTTTATCAACATCGCATCCGCGAAGCGTGGCAAAGTGATAGGCGAAAAGCTGAAGCGGCACGACGTTAATCAAGGGCTCCAGAGGCGAAATGGTTTTAGGTACATAAATCACATCATCAGCCAAAGAAGAAATCGCCTTATCGCCTTTTGTGGCTATCGCAAGAACGGGACCGCCCCTCGCTTTAATTTCGTGCAGATTGGAAATCATTTTTTCATAGAGTTCGTTTTGCGTCGCAATGGCAACAACGGGGAAATTGGAATCAATCAGGGCAATAGAGCCGTGTTTCATCTCCCCTCCCGCGCACCCCTCCGCGTGAGCATAAGAAATCTCTTTAAGCTTCAGGGCGCCCTCAAGAGCCGTGGGGTAGTTATACCCGCGTCCCAAATACAGGAAATTATTATATTTCAAATACTTCGCCGCCAATTTCTTAATATTTCCGCTTTCGGCTAATACGCTTCTGATTTTTTTTGAGATAACAGCCAGCTCTCTCCCGATTTCACGGGCACCGCGGCTCGGAGAAAGACGCGCAGCCATAAGCGCAAAAACCGCCACCTGCGACAAAAATGCCTTAGTGGAAGCCACCGCAATCTCGGGACCGGCGCGGTTATAGACACCCGCATCGGTACTCCGAGCTATGCTTGATCCCACGACATTCACAATACCCAGGAGCAAATTTTTTCTCTTCTTCGCCTTTTGCAGAGCTGCGAGCGTGTCCGCGGTTTCACCGGATTGCGAAACAAATAGACTCGCTGTCCCTGGCGTCGCCGGATCCTTATGATAACGATATTCCGATGCCAACATTGTTTCCGCTGGGATATCGGCGACTTCTTCCAAAAGCAGCTTTCCTAAAAGACCCGCGAAATATGATGTCCCGCATGCCAAAATCTCAAATTTCTTAATTCTTTTAAACTTAGAAAGTACTTCATGCAAACCACCCAGACGCACGGCGCCGCTTTTCGCATCCAGTCGCCCCAAAAGCGCAGCGTCAATAACATCGGGTCCTTCAAAAATTTCTTTAAGCATGAAGTGCGGGAAATTACCCTTGCGCGCCTTTTCGGCGTCAATATCCAACGGCTCTATCTTGGGCCTCGCCGGGCCGACATTAAAACCGTCTGCGGAGATTTTACCACGCTGTCCGTCTTTTAGATAAACAACTTTTTTAACCAGTCCGGCAAGCGCCGTCGGATCCGATGCTAAAAAATATTCACCATCACCCAGTCCTAGAACAAGGGGACTTCCCAGGCGCGCAAAATAAACCGATCCCGGCTCATCGGCAAAAATAGCGGCAAAAGCATATGCGCCCCGCACCGATTTTAAAGACGCGAAAAATGCCGCCTCAAATGTTTTTTCGTGCTTGAGATTCTCTTCTATCAGATGAACCGCTACTTCCGTATCAGTTTCCGAACGAAACTTATGTCCGGACTTTTCTAGGGCTAATTTAAGCTCTTTATAATTTTCTATAATTCCGTTGTGAACCAGAGAAATCTTCCTGCCGCAATCAAAATGCGGATGCGCGTTACGCTCCGTGGGAGCGCCGTGAGTCGCCCACCGCGTATGCGCTATAACTCCCGTTCTGATCATCGCCCGCTCGTCCAAAAGCTCGCGGCCTAAAATATCCAACTTACCGGGCTTTTTAACCACCCGCGCCTTGATACCGCCATCAGCAGGGAAAAAAGCCACACCAGCAGAATCATAACCGCGATATTCCAGTTTTCTAAGATTATCAAAAGCCGCCCTTAAACCGTCATGTTTCCCTATATAAGCCGTTATCCCGCACATACTAATTAAACAATCAGATTAATGAGTCGGTTTTTGACGAAAATAACTTTTTTCAAGGAATTAGCGTCAACCCATTTTTTGACCCGATCATCCTTAAGAGCAACTTCTTTCGCCTCACTTTCGCTGATGTCTTTTTTAACTTCCAAAACAGCGCGCGTCTTACCGTTAACCTGAACAACTAGTTTGAATGTCGCTTCCTCAATCAGAGACTCGTCCCATGTTGGCCACGCCTCATGATCAAGCATCTTTTTAAATCTCAACTGCGACGCTAACTCCTGGGCGATGTGCGGGGCGAAAGGAAAAACGATTTTGCAGAGCCCTAAAGCATCTTTATAAGACAGGCGAAGCCCCTCAACTTCATTCAAAAAGATCATCAAGGAACTGATCGCGGTATTGAAACGAAACTCTTCAATGGCTTCCGTAACCTTTTTGATGACGCGATGCAACGCGCTTTTCGCGCGATCATCTGATATTTTAGTTTTTTTGTTAGCTAAAGCAAACGACCATAATCTGGAAAGAAATCTGTTCACGCCCACGATACCATTCGGATCCCAGAACTTGGCGTCCTCAAATGGCCCCATAAACATTTCATACATACGCAGAGAATCAGCGCCGAATTTAGCTATCATCTCGTCGGGACTGATAACGTTGCCTTTGGACTTGGACATTTTGGCGCCATCGGGTCCGAGCATCAGTCCCTGATTCATCAATTTCTGGAAGGGTTCCTTAGTAGAGACAATTCCAAGATCATAAAGAACTTTATGCCAAAAACGCGCATAAAGAAGGTGAAGAACCGCGTGCTCCACGCCGCCGATATAAAGATCTACCGGCATCCAGTAAAATTCTTTTTTCTTATCCACTAGCGCCTTTTTATTCTTTGGGTCCAAGTAACGCAGATAATACCAGCATGACCCCGCCCACTGCGGCATAGTGTTTGTTTCGCGGCGCGCCCAGTCGCCGCATGTCGGGCATTTTACCCTCACCCACTTTTCTATCGCGGCCAGCGGCGACTCACCCGTGCCTGTCGGTTCATAACTTTTTACTTGCGGCAATTTTACCGGCAGATCTGCCTCAGGCACAGGCACAACTCCGCATTTATCGCACTTAATAACCGGTATCGGCTCCCCCCAGTATCTCTGCCGCGAAAATATCCAATCACGTAATTTATATTTGATTGTTATTTCGCCGCCCGTTTCTGCCACTATTTTTTTCCTGGCCTCACCGCCCTCCAACCCATCAAATTTATCAGAGTTGATCAAAATCCCTTCTCCGACATAAGCTCCGTGTTCAGAAAGCAACTTAGCGTTCCAAAGCTCCACCTCGGCATGAGTCATATTTTCATAATTTAGCTTGGAACGCTCAAGCCAAATTATCTCATGATCATTTTTTTCTTTATCGCTGATTTCCACGCGCTCATGATCAACTAACTCAAAAACTACCGCCGTCGTAAAAGAAATCCGATTTTGATCTTTATGCGCGGCAAAATACTCCGCTCTTACTTGACCGTCCAAAACTCTAACCAATTTAAGGTTGGCGAATCCGGTTTCTTCTTTTACTTCTCTTTTCGCGGCCGCAACCACATCCTCGCCATCTTCAACGCCTCCCATCGGAAAAGTAGTCCAGTCAAATTTTTTCCATTTGAGAGCTAGAAATTTATCGGTTTTGGGGTCTCTTACGATAGCGTGAACATTTTTTCTTTGAACAAATGTTTTCCCGTCAACGGGGGGATTTCTTTTATCAATAATATTAGGAACTACGACTTCTTTGATCGGCAATCCGAATTTTCTGGCAAATTCAAAATCCCGCTCGTCGTGCGCGGGCACGGCCATAATTGCGCCTGTGCCATATCCGCCCAGAACATAGTCGGAAACCCAGACCGATATTTCTTCTTTCGTAACGGGATTAATCGCCCTGATCCCGTCAAGCTTCACTCCGGTTTTTTCCTTATTTTCCTGCCGCTCGCGTTCGCTTTTATTTTTGGCTTGAGTAATATAGGCGTTAACTTCGTTAAAATTTCTAATCGGCAACTTCTGACTGCTGAGCAGTTTATGCTCCGGAGCCAGAACTAAATAAGTCACACCCGCTAAAGTATCGGCGCGTGTCGTAAAAACTTCAATCTGCTCGGATGAATGAATCAGTTTAAATTTAATAAGTGCGCCCTCGGAACGGCCGATCCAATTTTTCTGCAACTCCTTTACTTTCTCCGGCCACTCTAATTCTTTCAAATCATCCAGCAAACGATCGGCGTAGGCGGTGATTTTCAAAACCCATTGTTTCAATTTTTTCTTTTCTACTTTGGCGCCGCACCGCTCGCAACAACCATCCACCACCTCTTCATTCGCAAGAACGGTTTTATCTTTCGGGCACCAGTTTACGGGAAGCTCGGCCTCATATGCCAGACCCTTCTTCAAAAGCTGGAGGAAAATCCACTGCGTCCATTTGTAGTACGCCGGGTCGGTAGTATTAATTTCCCGGCTCCAGTCATAACTAAAACCCGGTTCATTAAGCTGACGTTTAAAATTCCGGATATTTCTTTTGACGGCAATTTCGGGGTGGATTTTATGCTTAATCGCATAATTTTCAGCTGGCAGGCCAAAAGCGTCCCAACCCATGGGATGCAGAACATTAAATCCGCGCATACGGAAATAACGGCTCAAAATGTCGGATCCGACATAACCCAAAAGGTGTCCCACATGCAATCCCTCGCCGGAAGGATACGGAAACATATCCAGAACATACTTTTTAGGCTTTTGCGATTTATCCTGCGCTCTCCAGAGCCGATAACCGCTTCGCTTCCACACGCCCTGCCATTTTTTCTCAACTTTTTTATGGTTATATCGCATACAGCTATTATGCCCGATTATTCCGAATTTTTCAAAGATAAAAAAACCGGCGAGGCCGCACAACTCTCTTCGCCGCTGACACCTTTATAAAAATTATTTTATGCCAAAAACTGTCTGAACGTTGGCAGTTGTTATCTCGCAAATTTCTTCAAAAGTTTTATGGGTAAGCTCTGCCAACTTTTTAGCAGTTTCAACCACATATGCCGGTTCGTTGCGTGACCCCCTGTAAGGCGCCGGGGCGACATAAGGCGCGTCCGTTTCCAGCATAATACGGTCCAGAGGAATATAAGCTAGAATGTCGTCAAATTCCCGAGCAAAAGTAATTACACCTCCAAAGGTAAAATAACATCCTGCCTCCACGAGCTTTTTAGTCATCGCAAAAGAGCCAGAATAAAAATGAAATATTTCAGAAATATTTTTAGCGATTGCTTCGGGGTACCTCGCAATGACGGATAGCGTGTCTTCATAGGCGTCGTCTGTTCCGGCGCTGGGGCGCGCGTGAATCATCAGCGGCTTCCCGACACTTTGCGCAATTTTAACTTGCTCTGAAAAAATCCTTGCCTGCTCATCCTTGATGCTTTTAACTTTCTCCTTTTCGCTCGGTAGCCGATAGTAATCCAATCCGCACTCACCTATGGCAACTACTTTCGGATCTTCGGCTAACTTGGCAAATCTAGCGGCGTCAAATTTTTCAGGCTGGGAATGTTTCTGTTCTTTGGGATCATGGTACCAGGAAAAATTATCACCTGCTCCCCCGCCACTCGGAACGGCGTGGTTGGGATGAAATCCCACAACAGCCCAAATGTCTCCCGGGTGTTTTTTAGCCAAACTAACTCCGGCGACAGATGTTTCGTACTGCGTGCCGACAGCGAGCATTTTAACGCCCGCTTTTTTTGCCCTTAAAATCGCGTCCTCGCGATCATCGTCATAAGCCGGAAACTGAATATGCGTATGCGCGTCAAATAAATTCATTTAATCAATTCGCGGAAACAAATTTTCTATTTTTTTAATGCCTAAAGTTTTGCCGTCAGTCCACTGAATGGCTGATGTAATTTTAGCCGATGTTACCGGAAGAAACGAAGCAAGCAGCGCCGCAATATTATCAATCAAAACTACGGCATTGAAAAGTGTCTTGCGGTTATCCGCCTCGGACCACGGTTTACGGTCATTGACGTATTTATCGGTAAAAGAAATAAGGTTCCAAACAGAAACAAGCGCGTCGTTAAAACGAAACTCACGAAGCGCTCCGTAAACTCCCTCGCGCGCGGCAACGATAGCATCTGCTGTCGCCTCGGTAACATCGCCGGCAATATCCGCAGGCAAAGAACCGCGCTTAGCCACAAGCGTGAAAACACGGGAAACAAGATTGCCGATGCCGTTCGCGAGATCGCTATTATACCGCTCCTCAAACTTCCCAACCGTAAAGTCTCCGTCGCCGTAAGCGGCTATTTCGCGAAGGAGATAATACCTCACGGTATCGGCGCCGTATTTGGATATTAAACCAAAGGGGTCAACAACGTTGCCCAAAGTTTTGGATATTTTTTCACCGGCAAGAGTAACGTAGCCGTGGATAAAGATCGTTTTAGGCAAACCAATACCGGCGGACAGCAACATCGCGGGCCAATATACAGAATGAAAACGATTTATTCCCTTGCCGATAACGTGCAAGATTTCATCACCATTCTCCCAATATTTTTTAAAGTTTGCAGAATTTTCCGCGAAGCCAAGCGCGTTAATATAATTGGAAAGCGCGTCAAACCAAACATACATTATTTGAGACTTATCACCGGGAACGGGCACGCCCCAATTTTTAGCCCGTGCCACGGAACGGGAAATACTGAAATCCTCCAAACCGGATTTAACGAAACTTAACGCTTCGTTTTTTCTGCTTTCGGGAATGATGCGTAATTTTCCGGACTCTAAAAGATCTTCTATTTGTTTTTGATAAGAAGAAAGACGGAAAAAGTAATTTTCTTCCTCCACAATCTCCAGTTTTTTACCTTTGTGTTCCGGGCACTCGCCGTCTATCAACTCTTTTTCCATCTTAAACTCTTCGCAACCCACGCAATATAACCCGCTATATTGCTTTTTATAGATATCTTCCGGCTTGCATGCGGACCACAGCTTCTCTGCGCCCCGAGGGTGGCGGGGGTCGCTAGAGGTCCGAATAAAATCATTATTGGAAACATTTAACCCCGCCGCCAATTTTTGAAAAACAGCGGCGTGGCGATCCACCCAGTCCTTAACGGGAACACCGGCCGCTTCCGCCGCCTGCGCGTTTTTAAGAGCATTGTCATCTGTTCCTGACAAAAAAAAGACGTCGTCTTTTAAAACGCGGTGGTGCCGCGCCAGAACATCGGCCTGCACAAGCTCCAAGGCAAATCCGATATGCGGCTCGGCGTTAACATAGGGAATAGATGTAGAAATAAAAAATGTCTTGCTCATAGAATTTAGCCCCGAACCAAAATTAAGCTGTGGCGCGGCGGCGAGCTTTTCTCTCCGTCCAGCCGTCAACCAACTCCTGCACCGATACGGCTACAGGCACGGCCAAAATCAATCCGATAAATCCAAAGGTCTTTCCTCCGATTAAAAGCGCTATCAAAACCACAATCGGATTTAAGCTGGTGGTAAAGCGCGTAACCGCGGGAACCAGAACGTGATTTTCCAACTGTTGCAGCAAAATGAAAAGGATTAAAACATAAAGAGCCAATCCGGGAGAATGCGTAAGAGAAACAAGTATCGCCATGGAACCGCTGAAAATCGGGCCCACAAAAGGCACAAGCTCTAAAACTCCGGCGAGAATTCCCAGCGTCAAGCTATATTTAACCCCCATAAGCCAGAGACCGAAAAATACCAAGACGCCCATGGCTAAGCTGAGAAAAATCTGTCCTTCCAGCCAGCGCCCTATTTTACGCCGCACCGTGGTATAAATTGCCAAAACCTGATCTTCATAAGCCGAAGGCAATACTGTTACCAAGAATTTTTCCACTCCGTCTTTGCCTAGAGTCAAATAAAAGGAAAGCACAAAAACAGAGAGAGCCAAAAAAGCTCCGCCTAAAAAATTGGAGACAATATCAGCCAAAGAAATGTTTCCGGAAATAAGCGCATTAGACACCTGATTCAAGCTTGCCTTTAATGCATCAATCGCCTGCGAGGATTGCAAAATATCAAAGATAGCGCCGGAGGCCTGATTCATATTAGCTAAAAGCGTATTCACCTCAAAAATAGCCAGAGGCACGATAGTATAAGCGATAAGAGCGATAACAAGCGCGGCTACCAGAAAAAGCGCCAACGTTCCTAAAATCCTGGGAATCCTCTTGCCCTCTAGGTAACTTACGGGCGGATCCATGGCCGAAGAAATGATGATGGCCAAAATAACCGCGAGTATGACATCATACGCGAGATACACTGTCCAGACGAAGAGCAGCATGGCAAAAACTTTCCAAAGCCCTCCCCAAGTTATGTCTATATTTTTGGGATCCATCGTAATCTTTAACTTAATATTACTATATTAAAACAAAACAGATAACTCTCAAGTTTTAATAACTCATATATTATACCATAGATGTCGTATAAATGCAAATAAACGCGGGCGCATAACTGCCTTTAGCAAAGTGAGCGCCGATCCCGATATACTAGAACGCGACCAAGGGCTTAACGCGCGCGTCGTCTTGCAATGGACCGATCAAAGCCAAATTCAATCGAGAGTCCTGGAAAATATCTTTTGCCACTTTCATAACATCCTCCCTCTTAACTTTTTTAATTTCTTTCAAAAAAGCCTCGGGGTCCATGACTTTCTCGCGCATAATCTCCTGACCACCATAAAACATCGCCAAAGCATCGGAGGTCTCAAGCCCTAAAACCGTCCGCCCCGAGAGATGGTCTTTCGCCTGTTCCAGTTCTTTTTCCGTTATCTTCAAAGTCGCCATTTTTTTCAGCTCCTCCAAAATCGCTTTAATAACAACCTCAAGCTTCGCGTGATCAACTCCGGCGGAAACAGAAAATATTCCGTGATCCGTGTACAGATCTGCATCGGCTTTAACATAATAAGCCGCTCCCAGCTCCTCACGCACTCTCTGAAAAAGACGGGAACTCATACCCCCGCCCAAAATATCGCTTAAAACATCAAGCGCGGCGCGCCGCTTGTCGTAAATAGGGAAAGCCCGGCATGCCAGAACCAGATGGGTCTGATCCGTATCCTTATATTTTACAAAAACCTGCGGCGCCTTCTGCGCTTCTGAGACCTTCAATTTACCCCCCTTATGCCCCGAGGGTATGGACTTAAATGCTTCTTCTATTTTTTTAAAGATTTCCTTTTCATCAAACGCTCCGGCCACGATAATAGCCGTGGCATCGGCAAGATAATGTTTACCCCGATAATTGGTAAAATGATTTCTAGTCATAACACGAATTACTTCTTTTCTGCCGCCAATATCCCACCCCGCCGGAGTATCGCCATAAATCAACTGCATCAAAAACTCATGCACTCTCCTTTGCGGCGTGTCTTCGTACATATTTATTTCTTCAATAATCACTCCTTTTTCTTTTTCAATTTCTTTTTCATCAAAAGTGGGGTTGAGATACATATCGGAGAGAACATCTATCAAGGTGTCCAGCTCATGCGCCTGCGCTTTCGCAAAATATCCCGTCCATTCTTGTGAAGTGAAGGCGTTATATTCCGCGCCGATGCTGTCCAATTCGCGAGTGATGTCAATGGCCCGCGGGCGTTTGGCTGTGCCCTTAAAACACATATGCTCCAGAAAATGCGAAAGCCCGTTGATGTCTTTAGTTTCATATTTGGAGCCAGCTTCAACCAAGACCAAAACAGTGGCGGCCAAGGCGCCCTTCTGCGGCACGGCTATGATCCGCAAGCCGTTTTTTAAAATCTTTTTGATAAATGGTTTAGTCATTGTTTATTTTTTGCGTAATATAATTTGTAAGCTCGGATATTTTAATTCTTTCCTGTTTCATCGTATCCCGATCGCGGACAGTTACAGCTTTATCTTCCAGTGTGTCAAAATCCACCGTGACGCAATAGGGCGTACCAATTTCGTCGTGCCTCCTGTAACGCTTGCCAATGCTTTGAGTTTCGTCATAATCGCAAGTAAAATTTTTCCTTAGTTCGGCATAAATCGGCTCGGCAACTTTCGCCAATTCTTCTTTTTTGGAGAGCGGGAGCACTGCGACTTTATATGGAGCCAGCCACTTGGGAAACCGCAGCACAACCCTTGTTTCAGTCTCGCCCTTCTCCGACGTGGGGGCTGATTCCTCGTGATACGCCTCAAGAAGCGCGACAAGCAGAGAACGGTCAACACCCCAAGTCGGCTCAATAACGTGAGGCAAAAATTTCTCCGCGGTATCAGGGTCGGTATAACGCAAATCTGCTCCGCTTTTCTCCATGTGATTTTTTAAATCAAAATCCGTCCGATACGCTAGTCCGTAAAGCTCTTTGCGGCCAAAAGGATATTCATACTCAACATCAACGGTGCGTTTAGAATAATGCGCGCGCTCGTCGTCGGGAATTTCTGCGAAATGAAGCTTTTTCTCGCTCACTCCTAAATGTTTGAGCCAGGACTTCATTTCGGAAAGCCAGTGTTCAAAATGTTTTTCCCAATCTTCCGCGCGGATAAAATATTCTATTTCCATCTGTTCAAACTCGCGAGTGCGAAAAATAAAATTACCCGGGGTGATTTCGTTTCTAAAGGCCTTGCCGATCTGGGCGATACCAAAGGGCAAACGCTTGCGCGTGGTATCAGCAATGAGTTTGAAGTCTACAAACATTCCCTGAGCGGTTTCCGGACGAAAATACGCGGCATTGGCTTTTTCTTCCGCCGGACCGATAAATGTTTTAAGCATTAAATTAAACTGACGAGCATCCATCAGATCGCCGCCGCAAGCTGGACACTTAATTTCTTGATGACTCTCCTTCGCCGAGACTTCGGCGAGCGAGTCGGCGCGAAAACGCTCGTGGCATTTCTTGCACTCCACAAGCGGATCGGTAAATGTGGCGATGTGCCCCGACGCCTCCCAAACTTTAGGATTCATCACAAGCGCGGTATCAACTCCCACGATATCGCCGCGCTGTTTCACAAACCTCTTCCACCACTCAGCTTTGATATTATTTTTAAGCTCCACGCCCAGAGGCCCGTAATCCCAGGAATTGGCGAAACCGCCATAAATCTCCGACCCGGGAAAAATAAAACCTCGTCTTTTGCAAAGTGAAATTATTTTATCCATTAAATCCAATTCAGTTGATTTTGCGGATTCAGCCATATTAAAAATTATTGTATAACAATTCCTCCTCCCCCGCCAACAGTCGCATCATCGGGAAGCGCCGTAGTCATGGCTATATCTCCGCCGCTAAGTACGGATCCGGTAAAATCATCTTTCGCGGTAACGGTAGTTTCTCCGATGAGGGGCATGTAATTATTAACGAGGTCGGAGCCGGGCGTCGCTTCTATCTGGAAAGTCGCCTCCATCGGCTTATCAATCACTCCTTTTGTCGCGGGTAATCTATCAAAATGCCAGCTTACCACCCGCGTCCCCTCGTCATAAACAACACCCGCAGAACCATTGGTCTTCGTGGTGTTTGTAAAACGCACGCCCGAAGGAAGTGTGGCGCGCACATTCACATCCGAGACGTCGCTGCTATAATTTTTTAAAATCCAGTGAATCGTGTAATTTGTCGGCGTTCCCACCTTGGGCGGCATAGGACCCTGATTCAAAATCCCGGACGCGGCATCACGGAAAAATGCCTGCGCATCAATACCGATATTACCTCGTACTTTGGACTCCGACTGCGCGACGGCAACTGTTTTGGAAGATTCAGCGCGCGCGTCCACCTTCAATACAAAGTTTTTGTCGCTTAGACGCTTAATAGGGTAAGCAGAGAGAACTCTGATACGGAACTCCACCGCGCCCGATGAATCGGGACTCACAACCGCAAGATCCGGATTAGTGGATACATCCCAAACTATGGGGCTGCCCAAAGAATTAATCCGACCTTCCGACTGCACGCTCGCAAAATCAAACATCTCACCCTTTAACTGCGCTCTAATCACCACGTTCCGATAGGCCTGTTTCCCCTCGTTGACATAAGAAATCGTATAAGAAAGTTCCTCGCCAGGCACAACCGTGCGGCTTTCGGGAGAGTCGTTTAACAAAACTTCGAGCGACAACGGCGAAGCGACAATTCCAACTGCCGCTGTTTTCTCCGCAATCTGATAGGTCTCTCCCAAAAATCCCGCCTCCACCCGCGCTTTGAAATCATGTTTGGATTTCTCGGGACCGATTAAATTTCCTGTGATTTTAAATTTATTCTCCGAACCCTTGCGCAGATCGCCAAGATCCCAAACGTTTGTGGAAAGATCCGGTTCCAAATCGGACTTTTCAAACTCAAAGCCGGCGGGGTAATCAATTTTCAAACGCAAATCCTTGAGATCAATGCCGGAAATATTTTTATAAAAAACATTGATAACCACATCCTCTCCCGCCGCCACGCTTTCCGGTATAGTAATTTCCAGGTTCAAACCGGAAGCTCCCACGGCAAGCTCAAACTCTTTTGTTTTTTCAAACTGCGACTTAACACCCTGCGGCAAATAACTCACTCTGACACTTGGCTTTTTCACCGTGTTTTCACCACTGGTCGCAATCACCTCAAAATCTTCCTGAATGACGCTCCCCTCCCCGATACGTCCCAGATTTTTTGTCTCCACGGTTTTCCCCGTGCCGCTTCCCAAAAAAGCCATACCCTCGGGCAAGAGAAGCGCCGCGCGCGCATCCTCCAGGACTCTTCCTGTGGCGTTAGAAACACCTACTTTTATAGTAAAAGGAATACCGAGGCTTATTTCGTCGGGCAAAATAGCCGAGATGTCCAGCCCGGCATCGGCGCCACCTCCGCCAAAAAGGATGAGGCCGGCTCCGCTCACAAAAACTACAACTGCTAAGCTCCAAAAAAGAATCTTGTACATATTAAATTAATAACCGCACCTACTATATATAGTATAGTAATCTAAATGAATTAACGCCGCTAATGCAAGTCGGGGATCAAAAACTCCATTGCGGGCCGCGAATACTGCCGCAGCCCCAACCCGCCGCAACCCGCGCAATAAAAACACATATCTTCAAAAGAAAAAAGCATCGGGGCGGCCGACCCGCAACCGCCGCATGACGCGAAGCGCGGATCAAAACCCAGAACTTTCAACAGCTGAACTTTGTGCGCCGTCATATCTTTTTCCGGAGGAGCGCGAAATGTATTTTCTAGGAAGCTCCAGAGTTCGGGATCGGGGCTGTCCCTGAAACCCGACTCCCTGAAAATAGAAATAAAACGCAGAGCCTCGCGCGTGTCGTTCGCGCTCTGTCTCCAGAGAGGAGAGGAACCGACGATGAGCGCGTCGCCGATCTGAAAACCGGAACTTTCTTTATTTTTTTGTATCAAACGCACTTTAACGAAATTCAACGGCTCAAAATGAGCCGCGAGCTTGGAGGAGATTTTTCGCATACTCGTCCCCCGCGCCATGACTCCCCCCAGTTCTTTTGTATATAAAAAAACCCGCGAGTCATATTCTCCGGAAGGTTCTTTGTCTATCACCAAAGCGTCTGTAGTGATTTCAAACACCTTTTAATAATAACAAAAGCCTCGGCGTGCTTGCCGAGGACTTGGTGAATAAGGTGCCTACGAGTCGTCTTTGCGGAAAAAGATCGTGATGGTGTAACTAGGAATCAAGTTTGCTAGCGATTCTGACTGAAGGGCGCGGGTGATTGCGATTTTTGTGCCCTTTTCAGCAAGCCAAGCATCAATTTGTTTTTGAACTTCGTTGATGTTTTGACCGTTGAAAATCTTGCAACCCTCCCTCTGCGCCATAGACCACCTCCGTACTATTGCACATTTAAACCTGTTCAATATATTAAGCGTTTGCTGTCTAAAAAACAAGGTCTCCAACATTGCAGGATCATGACTGCATCTTTCTATAATCTACTTGGCGGCGAATTCTTTGTGCTTTGAATTATAAAAAAGAAGGGGCTTAAGATTTTTCCGCCGTCGAGATCAGATAATTTCTGCTTCCTTCAAAACTTGTCTAACGCTCTTATTGTGATTGTGTATTTTCTCCAGTGCCTGCTTCGCTTGTTTTTTACTTATAAATCCAACGGTAACCTCTCGCGCTAGGCGCGTAGAATCGGGATGAAAACCCAACATTCGTCTCGCTTTATTTTCTGCCACTTTCGCAAAAAGGCAAGAATTTGAATTTGATTCAATCAACCTTTCACCCCGTGGAATTTTCCAACCCAGTTCTCGTAAAATCTTTTCCGTATCTTTTATTTTCCTTTGTAAAAGAAATGGCAAATGAACGACATATACAGGCGGCTTATTTTTGAAAGGTTGCAACTTTCTTATTGCCGAAAAGACAAACTTTTTTGACTCGCTGTCCTGGCTTAATCCAGCCCACTCGTTGATTCCTAGAATAATCGCGCCTACTCCCTGTTTTTGCGCCTCACCGTAATATGCACGAACAATGAGCCGCCTGCATAGTTGGCAAGTGCGTACAAATGGAATCCTGTGTTGGCACTTTACTGAATAGTGTCTTCTGCCCTCCACATACCATTTCCTAAATTTTTCTTTCAATTCCAATGAGTCGTGTTCGTCGTATAATTCTGCAGTTTTTTTAAAACAAACACGATCCACCGGACGCATATATTTTCTCGCGTCTATGCGCTCATAATCAACGCCTAATTTTTCCGCAACTTTCTTCGCTCTCTGAAAAATATGTCCGGGGTAATAGTGCGTATCAAGCGAAAATGCTAAAGGCGCGAATCCCATACGCTTAACTTCGTAGAGTGTGGCCGTGCTATCCTTGCCACCGGAAATGCCGACCATTGCATCATATTTACCTCGTCCAGAATTCCGAAGTGAAAGTAAAAAGTCCAGCTCTTTTTTTAGCGGCTCCTTGCTGAAATTTTTCTCATATCTTTCGCAGACATCGCATAAACCAGATTTTCCTATTGTACTCGACGGGTTAGTACTTGTGTTGACGCATTTTTTACATTCAACCGCCTCAACAAGCGCCTTGATTTGATTAACAATTTCTTTCTTTGTGGTAACGGCGGTATTGAACGAAACATGAGCAATATTCTCCACCTTATTTGTCGAGAAAATTCTCTCCTCAATCTGCCGCTCTTTTTCAGCTTCTTTTTGCGAAAAACTTTCTCGTTTTGAAACACGGGCTGACAAATACTTATTTGGTGTTTTCAGATAAACGACAAAATACCCGCTCTTTTTGAAATATGTTGAATTTCGATAACCCCTGATTCCGGCTATGACAACAAACTCATCGGAAAATCTTTTCTGATGGATGTGGATTATAGTCTTTGCAATGACTGACGAGGAATAGAGATTTTTAAGGTAACTAAAAAAATTACGGGCCTCTTCGCGAGAAATTTTATTCTCGATTTCTGATCCGAAAAGTTTAGCAATCTGCTGGATAAAGTCCTTTTCGCTTTTAGGTAATTTTTCTTTTATGGAAGCAGCAGGATTGATAACCGCATCGGAGGCCTCTATATGTTTAGCTCCGGGAAAGGAAGCCAAAAATAATCTGGCTATAGTCGTTTTGCCGCTTCCAGGGGCTCCAAAAATCGCTATTCCCTTGTATTTTCTTTTCGTCATATGAAAAATCTTAATTTTTTATAAAACACCCCAATGGGGTGTTTTAATATTGGTGCAGAATACTTGAATTAGTCCGAACCGCTTTCGCCGCCGCAGGCGGCGAGGAAGTCCCCCCGCGAAAATCCGGAAAGGCGGCG
>CAYHUD010000014.1:0-17711 GCA_964360025.1 uncultured Candidatus Saccharibacteria bacterium
ACGGTACCTTTCGGTACACCACCTTTCCAAGATGGCGCAATAAGCCGCTATGCGACTCCTCCAATATTTAATTACTAATCGTGTCGTCCCGCCATGGCGTGGGCGACTCCTCCAATATTTAATTACTAATCGAGTCGTCCCGCCTAGGCATAGGCGACTCTTCCAACCGCTTAAATATAAACCATTCCATGGCTTTATTCAAACTTGCCCCCATAACACGCTTAATATATATTAAGTTCAGTTCTAGCCACACCACAAGGAGAGAGTAAATGACACAGCCAACCGTCTATCTTGCCGGACCACTAGGATTTTCTGAAGTTGGAAGATTATTCATGAACCAGGTACTACTTCCCCTGTTACAAGGCCTGGGATTTAAAGTCCACAACCCCTGGACTCTCACGCCAGAAGAATTAATTAATCCAATCCTTGTGCTCCCCTACGGAAAAGAGAAAAAGAATGCCTGGAAAAAACTTAACTGCATAATCGGGCGCAACAACGTAGATGCTATTGAGGACTCTGATCTCATTGTTGCAATTCTCGACGGAACCGACGTTGATAGCGGAACAGCGGCAGAAATAGGTTATGGTGCGGCCAAACACAAGAAAGTCTTCGGTTATCGCGGCGATTTTAGATTAAGCGCCGATAACGATGGAAGTACAGTCAACCTACAAGTTGAATACTTCATTACTCAAAGTGGTGGAAATATAGTATCCGACATTGAATCATTGGAAAAAGTTCTCAAAGCATACCTCAATGATTTTTCTTCCTAAAAGACAATCACCCCCCACCTCACTCTGTGAGGTATTTTTTATAAAAAATCGTTTTTTCCTTGCTTCAATTTTCGTCACATATGTGATGAAAATTGAAGCAAGGGGTACACAAACTTATAATTATTTAAGCCAAATAAATATTTTTTGTATCCGCGCATTTTGCTAAACTTAAAACATGGCTCAACAAAGAACCAATCTGATGCGCGATCTGGCGATTGTCGTCCTCAGCATCGCCCTTGCCGTCATCATCGTAAAAACAGAAACATTAACCGATATTCTCACGACAACACAAGAGATTAAATTTCTCGGGGCCTTTATCGCCGGCCTATTTTTTACTTCTATTTTCACAACCGCTCCGGCAACCGTGGTCCTAGCTGAAATCGCGCAAACCAATTCCATTTTTGCAATAGCCCTGATCGGCGGCTTGGGCGCTCTCATAGGCGATCTCATAATTTTTCGCTTCGTTAAAGATCGCCTCTCCGAAGATTTTAATTATCTTATCAAACAATCAAAATCAAAAAGACTGGGCCACTTGTTCCGGCTCCGTTTCTTCCGCTGGCTTTTCGCTTTTTTAGGCGCTCTCGTCATCGCCTCCCCGCTTCCTGACGAATTGGGGCTGTTTTTTATGGGATTATCAAAAATTAAAACGAAGTGGTTTATTCCCTTATCTTTTTTACTGAACTCTGCCGGTATTTTAGTAATCGGTTTCATTGCAAAAGCAATCTTAAAATAAAAAAATCCCCCGCTTTCACGCAGGGGCACTTTCTATTTGAAAACCCTTCTTTCAAAAACCACACGACAGAACTGATGCGGATTCTTTTCATCTCCCCCGCCGGGGACGGAAGAAATCTCCCGCCAGGTAAAGGGATCAATCTCGGGGAAAAAAGTATCACCATCGCAAAATTCATTGACGAGAGTTACATATAGACGATTAGCGAAATGCATCGCTTGCTTATAAATATCCCCTCCTCCGATCACAAACATACTACGCGACTCATCACCTTCCAAAAGAATATTGCCTAGAGTGTCCCGCACAACACACCCGGGGATTTCCAGCTTCTGATGAGTCATGACGATGTTTATTCTTCCCGAAAGCGGATGTCCTATGGACTCAAATGTCTTTCGCCCCATGACAACCGTGTGTCCCGTAGTAAGTTCACGAAAAAACTTAAGATCGGCAGGCAATTTACCCCAAGGCATTTTGCCGTCCCTGCCGATTACATTTCTCCGCGCCATAGCGACGACAATCGCGATCATACGGCCACCTCCGCTTTGATGGCAGGATGCGGATCGTACCCTTCCAATTTGAAATCGGAGAATTCCAGCGTTTCCAGATCGGCTACGCTCCGCACATCCTTCAAGATCCGAAGCTGCGGCAAAGGCCGCGGTTCACGCTTCAACTGTTCATCCACTTGCGCCAGGTGGTTCACGTAAATATGAGCATCACCGAGCATATGCACAAATTCTCCCGGCTGAAGCCCTGTAATCTTTGCGATCAGCATCAGGAGAAGCGCATAAGAAGAGATGTTGAACGGCACACCCAAAAACATATCACAACTTCTCTGATACATCGCAAGAGAAAGTTCGCCCCCAACAACATAAAACTGAAAGAAACAATGACAGGGCGGTAGAGCCATCTTGGGAATCTCCGGCGGATTCCACGCCGAAACAATCATGCGCCGGTCGTCAGGATTATTCCGAATACGCTCCACAACTTCCGCCAACTGATCAACCCTACCTCCATCAGGTTTCTGCCAATGTCTCCATTGCCGGCCATAAACAGGACCCAATTCTCCCCATTTGGCGGCAAAACCCGGATCATGTTTGATACGTTCGCCGAATTGTTTCTGATCCAAAAATTGACTGGCGCCGTTCGCCTCCATCGCCTGCTTGTATTTCTTATAAGGCCAGTCATCCCAGATATGCACATCTCTTTCGTTTAGAAATTGCAGATTCGTATCTCCCCTGATGAACCAAATCAATTCGGCAACAACAGCCCTCCAAAAAACCTTTTTTGTAGTCACGATCGGAAAAGCTTCGCCTAAATCAAAACGCATGGTTTCTGCCCAGAGCGATATCGTTCCTGTGCCCGTCCTATCTCCCTTGGGAACTCCTTGTTCCCGGACTTTGCGCAAAACATCCAGATACTGCTTCATTTTCTTCCTCCGCGTTATCAAGGAGCCAACCAGCTTATTAGAATAAACAAAAACCGCCCCAATGTCTATCGTGGCGGTTTTTGTTTTCTTAATTTTAAATGTTTAAATATTTGAATGTCCCCATCTCCCTAGTATTCCCCCATCCCCGACGGCACACCCGCTCCCGAATTTTCTTTTTTGGGGATATCCACAACCGCCGCTCCCGTCATTAAATAATTTGCAGCAACCGAAAGTGCGTTAGCAAAAGCTGTTCTGGTAACTTTCAACGGATCAATAATACCCAACTTTTTCAAATCTTTAATCTCATTTGTATAGGCGTTAAACCCAAGCCAAACCCGATCCTGTTCGTTACCGGCCGCATTTTTTTGCCTCACAAGCTCTTTAATTAAAACTCTCGCCGTCTGTCCGCTGTTCGTCACAATGGCGGCCAGCGGCGCTTCAAGCGCCCGTTCAAAAATTACCTGCGCCGCCAAAACAACTGACGATACGCCTTTTCGATCGCCCATCTTCAAGGTCTGAAGCGCATTCCAAAGCGCGATACCTCCGCCCGGCACAATGCCCTCCTCCATCGCCGCGCGCGTTGCCGAAACGGCATCCTCTACTCTTTGTTTCAATTCTTTTTGCGCGGACTCCGTCGGCGCTCCCACTTTTAAAACCGCCACTCCTCCGGATAATTTCCCCAATCTCTCCTGAATTTTTTCTTTATCAAAATCCGAGTCCGCTTTTTTAATTTGCGCTTTAAGCTGGGCGATTCTTTCGTCAATTGCTTTTTTGTCTCCCTTACCGCCCACAATCGTTGTTGTATCTTTGCCAGCCAAAACGCGATGCGCGTGCCCCAAGGCGGAAAGCTCCACATCTTCAAGTTTTTTACCCAATTCATCAGATACAAGCTCCGCTCCGGTAACCGTGGCAATATCAGCCAACATTTCTTTTTTACGATCACCAAACCCCGGAGCTTTTACGGCAACAGCCGTAAAAATACCGCGTAGTTTATTAACGATCAAAGTCGTAAGCGCTTCGCCCTCAACATCTTCGGCGATAATCACCAGCTCTTTCTTCCCTGCCTCAATCAATTTTTCCAAAAGCGGCAAAAGTTCCTTAATAGAAGAAATTTTCTTATCCGTCACAAGGATATAAGGATCTTGAAGTTCCGCCTCCATCTTTTCCGCATTCGTCACCATATACGGCGCGATATAACCGCGGTCAAACTGCATACCCTCCACTATTTCATAGGAATTGGCTGTAGTCTGGGAGTCATCAATAGTCACGACCCCTTCTTTCCCCACTTTTTGCATCACTTCCGCAATCAATTTTCCGATACTAGCGTCTTTTGCCGAAAGCGTCGCCACCTCCTCAATCTTTTTATTATCATTAATGGATTCGCTTTGAGACTCCAAAGCTTTTACCACTTTTAATCCCGCTAATTTCAATTCTTCCGCAAGCCGTATGACATTAAAACCCTTAGCGCGGATTGCCTTTTCACCCTCGTCTATCATCGCGTGCGCCAAAACCACAGATGTCGTAGTGCCGTCTCCCACGTTATCATTAGTCTTCTCTGCCGCTTGTTTGATAAGGTCAGCTCCCAAATTTTCAAACTTATTTTCCAACTCAATTTCTTTCGCGACCGTTACTCCATCAAAAGTAACAGCTGGCGCGCCGTAACCCTTTTCAATCACAACCGCGCGTCCCCGAGGACCGAGTGTCATTGCAACCGCCGCGGCAAGCGTATCAATTCCTTTTTTCATCGCCGCCCGCGCATTTTCATTAAATAAAATTTGTTTTGCCATACGATAATGTTTCTATGTTTAAATGTTTAAATTTCTTACGATCTTATTCTAAAATCGCAAGTATGTCGTCTTCATCCCCTACCAAATATTTCTTACCATCAACCTCAATTTCATCCGGACCGTATTTCTTGAATAAAACCCGATCACCGACTTTTACCGTCATCGGCATTCTCTCTCCTTTTTCCGACATTTTCCCCGGGCCCATAGCCACAACTACGCCCAATACGGGCTTTTCCTTTTCAGCGGTATCCGGCAAAACTATTCCTGATTTTGTTTTCTTATCTTCCGCTACCGGCTCTATGAAAACGCGATTTGATAATGGTTTAAAATTCATGATTTTAACTTTTTGGCACTCATGACCTTTGATTGCTAATTATAACTTAATTTAACGCCTCTAAGTTTCCCAGTCAATAGGTACAATAGGAAAAAAAGGCCCCGACCGTGTCGGAACCTAGACCAAAGAAAGAATTATGATAAGTACCACTAGAGCTATAACAATAAAAATATCCAACTTATCCTCGCGAGAATCACTCCTCAAAAGCCGCCGCCGCATTTCATCGTCTATCTTCACTACGACACCCCGCCAACATAGCGGCCAGTCAAACGCTTGTATCGCACATCAATAATCTTATTCGTCTCACGCCAAATTTCTTCCAAAACCCATTTTTTATTTGTTAACGATCCCCATGCATCAACAAACAACATATTACCTACCGTGACATGTCCACCTTCATGAGCATTAATCCGGTGAATCATCCCCGGGGACATTCGCGCCGCGAGCTTCGGTGGAAAAGGATTGCGAATCGGCAGAACAACTCCCACCGTTTCGCCGTTATTGGACGTTTTAACCTGGATCGCCACCCACTCCCACTGCCCCCTCACCTTCACGTTCAAAAATCGATCCACTCCCAAATGATCAAATTCAGAAGATGACCGAATAGTCACAAAACCAAACTTGACCGCGGGATCAAGAGAGCGACCATTTTCTGAGGTCATCTGCACATTTCTGACCCCGCCATGCAGTAGCCAGCTCTCGTCAACCAGTAGTTCAGAGTCGGGAGGTTTATCATCCACAACTCACCCCCTACGCCCCGCATTCCATTATCAATAAATCTAATTTTAACCTACAACAAAAACCACGAAAATACAATTCGTTTTACTCCAAAACCTCCGGCTTATCCAAAAGATTAACTTCAACTCCAATCTCCTCGCCGCCGACTTTCAAAACATCTTTTTCTATTTTCGCCAATTCTTTCTGCGCGAAATTATATGAGTTAACCGTTGTCGCCAAATTACCTCCAATCTTAGTAAAATATTCGTTATACGCCTTAATATGCCGCGAAAGCTGTCCGATATTTTTTAAAATCTCTTTAGTGGATTCCTGTATCTGATACGCCCGCATGCCCTGCCACATTGATTGAAGTGTCACATAGAAAGTCGTCGGCGATACGATATGCACCTTTTTATCATTAATAGCGTAGTCTATCAGATCGCGCGTATTAACCTTCACAGCACCGACTTTATTCACAAGCAGGTCATAGTAGATTCCCTCGGCCGGAATAAACATAAAAGCAAAATCCAGCGTCCCTTCAGCCGGCCGGATATATTTTGCCGTCTCATCAATGCGATTTTTTAAATCCTGTTTGAAAACTTTTTCCAGCGCCTCCCGTTCAACTGGATCAGCCGCTTCCACGATGCGGTTATAATTTTCCAAAGAAAATTTAGAATCAATCGGAATAATTTTATCGCCCAAACGAATGATAGCATCCACAATCTCGCCGTCGGCAAACTTATACTGCATCTCGTACTGCTTCGGCTGAAAAGCGTTTTTCAAAAGCGTTTCCAAATAATACTCGCCGAAGATGCCCCTCTGCTTGGGATTTTTCAAAATATCCTGCAAGTTGCGCAATTGATCCGCAAAACCGAGAACCTGTTTATTGGATTCAGAAAGCCGCGTCAGATGCTCGGATACATTTTTAATCAGTTCGTTTCTCGCGCCCTCGCCCATCTGCGATAGACGAGCAGTCTCCGACAGCTTTGTCTCCATCCTTCCCGCCAGATCATTAATCTGGTTTTGCAACATCAAAAGTGACTGCCCGTCATCTTTCGGTTTTTGCGCATCCAATCTGGATTTCAAAAACCACAACAAAACACCGAAACCCGTCGCAAATACGACAATCAAAACGATCAAAAGAATTATCTCCATACTTAGAGATTAACCGAAATATAAACCAAAAGCCAGAAAAACCAGACACAATATTACCTGCGAGCTAATACCCAAAACAGGATATCGCTTAATACCCATATTATCCGAAGATATGGCGTGATGTATGGCATCGTGCATCATCTGATGAGCTCGCAGAACACGATTACGGGAAAAAACCAATGTCACACCCTGAACAGCATCGGGAATCACAGATCCCAAAATCGCCGCGAGTAAAATTATTAAATCATACCAGCCATTCACATACCCGCCAAAATAGAAAATTAAAACAGGAACTATTACCGCCAATATTCCGTCTGTCATAATCCTTAAAAAAGTTTTTCTGGTCTCCCGCGCATCAGCATTCTCTTTCAAACCGGCGATAGAATATTCATAGTGCGGGATCATATCCGTCAAATAATGACTGATAAGTGCGACAAAAAAAGAAGCGTAGGGCGAGCTCTGCAAAATACCGAGTGATGTCCCGATAATTGAATGACTGACTAATATCATTTTCCGGATCGTTTCACCTTTGCCCTATCAACTGCTTTTAAAACTCTCTTCCTAATGCGCAAATTCGCAGGCGTCACCTCCACAAACTCATCATCGCTGATATATTCCAGCGCGTATTCCAGAGTCAGCTCATGAGGCGGAATCAAAACAACCGCTATATTGTGTCCGCGGCTGCGCATATTGGAAAGCTGTTTTTCTTTACACGGATTAAGTTCCAGATCAAATTCGCGCGAGTTTTGACCGATGACCATTCCCTCGTAAATCGGTACGCCCGGACCGACAAAAAGCGTGCCTCTTTGCTGGGCGTTATCCAGAGCATAGGCGCGACTCTCTCCCGTATCCATGGAAACCATAGACCCCAGAGTGCGGCGATCCAGCTTCACATTCAACATCGGGTAATATGCGTCAAAAACACTGTGCAGAATCACAAGTCCGCGCGTTCTCGTCATTAAACCGGATTTCAGTCCGATGAGACCGCGTGTCGGTATTAAATATTCCAGCTCCAGCTCATACTCGCCCTGCGTCATATTTTTCAACTCTCCCCCGCGTTTGCCGACTTCTTCTATGATCACACCCTGATACTCCAGAGGAATCTCCACGACCAATTTCTCAAACGGTTCCATCGTCACGCCGTCCTTTTCCTTCAAAATAACTTCCGGCTCGGAAACTTGCATCTCATAACCCTCGCGCCTCATTGTTTCAATCAAAACAGCAAGGTGCAGCTCACCGCGTCCCGATACTAAAAAGACATCGGCGGAATCGGTTTCTTCCACACGCAAAGCGACATTGGTTTCCAGTTCTTTAAAAAGCCGGTCGCGTAAATTACGGGAAGTGATATATTTGCCGTCTTGTCCGGCAAAGGGGCTAGTATTCACTCCAAACGTCATCTTTACAGTCGGCTCTTCTACCATAAAGGGCGGCAACGCTTTAGGATTTTCCACATCAGCAATCGTCTCTCCTATTTTTACATCTTCAAATCCGGCTATGGACACTATGTCTCCGGCCAATGCTTCTGTTACGGATGTCTTCAAAAGCCCCTTGAACTCCAGCAAGCTGGTGATTTTTGCCTTTACTATTTCGCCGTCAACTTTAATACGCGCGATCATATCGCCCTCCTTAACTTTTCCGGAGGTTATTTTGCCGATCGCCATCTTGCCGCGATAATCATCGTGAGCCAAAGCCAGAACCAACATCTGCAAAGGTCCGTCAGGATCCACATCCGGAGCCGGAATATATTTAATCACCGCGTCAAAAAGCGGGGTCATATTCACTCCCGGAACTTTTTCATCGGCAGTCGCCGTGCCCTTGATGGCGACAGTATAAACAATCGGAAAATCCAGCTGCGCGGGCGTAGCGCCAAGCTCCACAAAAAGATCAAAGGTTCTGTTGACCACTTCCGTGATCCTCGCGCCCGGTTTATCAATTTTATTAACAACCACGATTGCTTTTAGTCCCAAAGCCAGTGCTTTTTTTAAAACAAATCGCGTCTGCGGCATCGGACCTTCTTTTGCATCCACAAGTATCAGAACTCCGTCCGCCATCCGCAGTGTTCTCTCCACCTCACCTCCGAAGTCGGCGTGTCCCGGAGTGTCAATAATATTTATTTTGACGCCGTTATAATCCACGCTGGCATTTTTTGCCTTGATGGTAATCCCGCGCTCGCGCTCCAGATCCATGGAGTCCATAATACACTCACCCATGTCTTCAATATGTCTGTCCGCTTGAGCTTGGCGAAGCAAAGTATCCACGAGAGTCGTTTTCCCGTGGTCAACGTGCGCGATGATGGCTATATTTCTAATATTTTCCCGTTTCATATAATAAAAAAGAATGTCTGGATATTATAACACAGCTCTGCCGCAAAAGCAAAATAAAAAAATCTTAAAACAAATCCGACCTCGCGTCGCGGGGTCGGATTCTTAAGGCGCTATCTTCCACCCAAAGAATTCTGAAATGCTCGCAGTATCAAACCCAAGAAATTCTGGAATGAAACCTGGCTAGTTGGTGGCGGCGGAGGGGGTGGCGGAGGCTGCGACCCCATATCCGGAGACGGAACCATCATTGGAACAAAATCATCCGGCGCGGGCATCGGCGCTGGCGAAGAATTGAATTCAGTCGGTTGCATCATATTCACCGGAGGATTGATAAAACCTTGAGGAACCGGCATCGGCGCTGGCGAAGGATTTGATTCGCCAGGCATCTGCGTTCCGGGATTCCAATTATCTGGGCCTATTATACCGGGCTCAAATTGACCATCAGCATCAAACCCTTGTCCATGAAACTCTCCGGGTTGACCACCAGGACCAAAACCCTGCCCCGGAAATTCTTGTGGTTGCCCATCGGGGCCAAACCCTTTTCCGGGAAATTCTTCCGGCTTTCCGGGAAACTGCTGAGATTGACCGGGAAACGGAAATCCTTCGGGCATATTCTCTTGCTTAAAATCTTCGGGACGACCCCGTGACGGCATTTGGGGACGCTCCGGCGCTCCTGCCGGTTCAAACCTTCCGCACTCCTCCGCGTGAGCCGCGTCCTCGCAGTAATTACCGCATTCTACAAAACCACGACAGCCACCCGGACCGGTTGTCGGTCCCGATTCCGGCTGTTGCCGCGGATCTTCTCCGCGTCTAAAAGTAGAAACACATGCTTCGCGATTCTCCGGACGGGAACAGAAATTAGCACATTCTTGAGGCGACACACACCCACCCGGACCGTTAAACTGACCACCCTCACCCGCTAAACCAGAAAATCCCTCTGGTCCGGGACCAAATCCGGATGGCTCAGACCCAAATCCACCCTGATCAAAACCAAATTGTTGAAATCCTTGAGAATCGGGACCAAACCCTTGAGGCCCCCGAGGACCGAATCCCCGAGAATCATCTGGACCAAAATTTGGTCTAAATTGCGAGGGGTCGGCTTGTCTGACTCTCTCGCTAAATTCTTGATGCTTTTTAAACTGTTCTAGTCCCTTTTGCGCTTCTTCTCTGCTCATCACCCCGCTCTTTTCGGCGAAATCCAGACACGCCCCCACATTAGCGGGGTCCTGACAAAACTCCCTGCACTCCCCCTCATTCTTGCAACCTCCAGGACCTCCTGTTTCCCCAATTTTTTTATTAAGCTCACGGGACTGCTCAAAACGACGGGCGTCTTCTTCCGGAACTAAACCGTTTTTCTCCGCAAACGCGAAACATTCTTCTTGATGTTCAGGCTCTCCGCAATATTTCCCGCACTCTCTTCCTTTACAGCCCCCTGGGCCGCCCTCACGCGCCGCCACAGAAAACTTTTTTGCTCGCTCCGCTTCTTCTTTTGGCATAAAACCCTGCTCCACGGCAAAATTCAAACATGCCTCCTCATTTGCCGGATTATCACAAAAAGTCTGACACTCTTTCCCGCGGCAACCCCCCGGACCGGTTTTATTAATAAACTGCTTTGCCTGCTCTGCCTCTTCTTTGGAAATTAGCCCATTTTCTTCGCCAAAACGCAAACACTCTTCGCCGTGTTCCGGAGCTTCGCAATAAGCCTCACACTCATTTCTGCCCCTGCATCCGCCGGGACCCCTGCCGGCAACTTTTTTAATACGACTTGCCTCCTCTTCTTTCATAAATCCCTTTTTAACACCAAAATCCAAACATTCGTCTAAATGATCCGACTCATCACAGTAGGTCCGACAGGCAACCTCCCCCTTGCATCCTCCGGGGCCGCCCTCATCTTTTAATTGTCTAATACGCGCGGCTTCTTCCTCAGGAATCAAACCCTCTCTAGCCGCAAACTCAAAACACTCATCGCCGTGCGCCGGATCGTCGCAATAATTTTTACATTCATTACCCCGACACCCGCCAGGACCGGTTTTATTCAAAAACTCTCTACTGCGCGCTGCTTCTTCTCCGGAAATGAACCCATTCTTCTCGGCAAAATCCAGACACTCTTCACCATGCGCGGGGTCATCGCAATAAACGCGGCACTCGGACTCGCTCCCGCATCCTCCGGGACCGCCCGCGGTTAACGTCTTCGCTTGTTCAACCTGCTTTTTTGATGCCAAACCATGCGCTTCGGCATAAACAGCGCAGCTCTCGGCATTTTTAACATCATCACAAAACACGCGACACTCTTCCACCGATCCACAACCACCGAGCTCCGCAATCGGAAACTCTATCGCAAAAGGATTTGCGGCGCGCGCCGCGCCAAATAACATAAAAACAACTCCTAGAAAAATTAAACCGTATGACGCATTTTTAAAATAATTTCGAAAAATATTTAAAATCATGTATTACTGGGCAAACGGATTTATTTTGACCTTTTCAAAAGGATTTGTGCTAACTGTCTCCAGGGGATTAGTGCTGGCGCCAAAAGGATTGGCAGCTTGCGCAGCCAATTTTTCTGCAGCCACAGCCGCCTCCTCCGCCGCAGCCTTTGCCTCAACCTGCACCAACTCCTTACCTTTATTAACACCCGAAGCATTCCCCCACATATACCCGCCCAAAACACCAACTACTAGAGCCGCAACTCCGACCATAACAATTTTTGAATAATTTTGTTCCATAAATAAAATTTATAAAAAAATAATTTCCCGCCAAGTTAATAATAGATCGCTCTATAATCATATTCCTTTTCGGAGAATTAGCTTGTTGATAAGTTTAATTAAAAAATCCCCCGCAATATGCGAAGGGCTCCCGAAAACTACGAAATCGGAACAAGTTTCAAATAAAACTTGAACTCCCATTCAAACCGATACTCTTTGCCACTGACACAAACACCGCTGACTGCTTTAGTAAGAATCCTAAACTCTACACCGCTAATAGGCACTCGGTCTTTATGATATTCCAACCTATCTACGGCCTTAATCACCATCTCTCTGCAAAGAAAATCAAGCTTGGGATTATTTGGTCCAATATCAGTGAAGTGCAGCGCTCTGACGGTTTCTCTCCATTTAGGATCTAACAAATCAACCCATACCTTGATCACTGCCCACCTCCCGCTTCAAGGATCTGTTATTTAGGCACAGCCCGCCTACGCAACTAGCTTCGGCGAGGCAAGGCTCGCACCGCCATAAACAGCGGGAACTCATCGCGCGCCAGATTTTCCGCCTTCGCGCGCCCGCCCGGCTGACTCGTCTTATGCGAACCCCACTCCTCCATATCTTCTACCACAAATCCCGCATTTTTTAAAGCTTTAAAATAAGAACTAAGCGGTCTGTGGTAGGACCACGTCACTTCCCCCGTTTTTTCTCCCGGATGCATTTCTATCGGCAGTTTCAACTCGCTCATATATCTATTCACTCGCCTGTATTGTAGCTTCTGTTCCGTGTCCCAGCCCCACCCCGTGAATTTCGGTATACGCAAAACCGGATGGTTAAGCACAAAAATTATCCGTCCGTTTTTATTTAAAACACGCCTCGCTTCGCGAAACACCGGCGCAATATCATCAATATTCTGCAAAGCCAGAATTATCACAACAGCATCAAATGCCCCGTCATTTAAAAACGGCAAACTTCGCGCATCCGCCACGCGATACAAAATTTCACGAGGCGATTTTTTCTTAGCAATCTCTATCAACCCTGCTCCGGCATCAACACCCAAAACATTGGCGCCTGCCTTAGCAAATTCCCGCGTAAAAAATCCCTCCCCGCAGGCAAGGTCTAAAACCGCCTCTCCGGCTTTAATTTGAAGCAAATTTAAAACCCCAGGCAAAATTACCTCTTTTTGATAACTTCCTTTTTCTTCCACCACCCCCGCATACCACTTGGCATGTTTGCCCCAAGATGTTTTCGGCTCGCGGTGAGCTTGCCGAACTGACT
Organism: uncultured Candidatus Saccharibacteria bacterium; assembly: GCA_964360025.1. Taxonomy (GTDB): domain Bacteria; phylum Patescibacteriota; class Minisyncoccia; order UBA6257; family JAUSGH01; genus CAYHSY01. Next base: position 13,218 of record CAYHUD010000014.1, read on the forward strand.
CGCGGTGAGCTTGCCGAACCCGTGGAATTGACTTACCCCATTTTTGCATACAGATAAAATACCACAAAAAGAAAACTATGCCAATCGCGATAACCTAGGGAACTTTCTAAAATACGCGAAATAGGTTAGGCGTAAGAAGCTGCAACACTGAAGTTCTTTGTTGTTTCGGTGTCACCTTATTCAGAATCGGAGCTACGATCGGAGTCGCCAAGACAGGAGCGGAACCAAAACCCTGAACAGAAACAGGTGGCTGCATAAAACTCTCCTCAGCCGGGCGGATGCTGGCAACCCCCCTCGTGACCGAACCACCACTACTCTCATATTCAAACCCAGCATCGGCTCCTCTGGTTCCCACACCTGCTGTTAACCGAGTTACTCCCGAGGGGACTGTTATACAATTTGTACCATTATTCAAAACCACACCAGAACCAAGACAAACCTTTTTAGGCGCGCCTTTATTGGTGATCTCCACACTGTATCGCCCCTCGCCAATCTTTCCCGCTAATGATGCCTGCGCCAAATCTTCGCCTAAAGACTCTATCTTCCCCTCAAGCAATCCCTCGCTATGCAAATAACCAAAAGCATAATCATAGCCCAATAATTGGTTGATCAGCGCCCCAATCGCACCCAAGGGATCATCAAAGTTTCCACCCAAAACTTTATCCGCCTCATCAATAGCCTCGCTCAACCCCTCAAGACGCGCCTTAAGCGCGCGAAGCTCTGCCAATTCTGATGATTTATCACTCGTCTTCTTCTTGGCGTTAGCAATACCAGATTTAATACCGGGAAGTGTTGTCTCAATAGCTGTGATTACCTCCGTGGCGGCATTTTGCTCTACATCACCAAAACCGGCAAATTCTGATGTTCGTTGAATTTCGCGCGCCTTCGCAAGCTCCTGAAGTGCCGCGTCAAACTGAGACATCATTGCCTCTATTTTATTAAGAATTTGCAAATTTTGGGCAAGAGTAATAGCCAAAACATTCTGGGACTGAAAAACCAAAAAACCTCCCAACACTAAACCGATTGTTAATTTAGAGAAAAAAGAAATTTTATTCATTATCTTTATTATAGCAAATCCCAGTTATTCCCCCTGTGAACAACTCCCTCGCTGTCTTTTGTCATTCTGAGCAAAGCGAAGAATCTCAATTCTGAGATCCTTCGGTAGACCTCGGGATGACTGCTTCCGTCATTGCAAACTTGACATCCCGTCATCGCGAGGCTTTGCGTGGCGATCTAACCTTAATGTTAAATTGCTTCATTCGGCAATTCTCAAATTCGCAATGACAAAATCAAAGTATTTCCACCCACTTCTCCCGCGCTGTTTTACCCATCAGAATTTTTACGCGCGACTTGGACACCCCAAAATATTCCGCAAGAACGCGAACAACGCCCTCATTCGCCGCGCCGCCCACCGGCTTTTCTTTGACGCGCACGACATAATTGCTATCATCTATTTTCTCCACGCTCTCTTCCCGTGAATTCGGCTTTGTCTTAACAAAAATTTTCATTTCACAGCAACTGCCCCCGCAGGTCTTCCCACGATCCGACTTTCTGATAATTATCGGCAACGGCGAAAACATTGAACTTATCAAAAAGAAATTTATTTTTAACAAACTCCAGCTTTTCTAAAACTCCCGTCTCATCATCTACATAATGCGTGATGCCCAGTTTCTGCGCTTTAGCGTTTTTATCCTCTTTCTCTAAAACGAAAAAGGCGTTGTTTTCATTAAAAAACTTCGGCCACAGTCCTCTTTGACGCAAAAGCTCCACGGCCACTTCCGGATTCCGCCGCCGCGATATTAAAAAAAACGGCTTTCCCGCATCAACAAGCTCCGTCAACAATTCCCGCGCTCCGGGCATTAAAGACGAGGCATATGCCGTGTCCGGATAATCATACAGCTGGTGTTGAAGCGCGCGATAAACATCAAATGGCAATAATTTTTTAATTACTTCCGACGGAGTTTCTTCCGGTTTGATTTTAAATCCCATTTTATCAGCAAGCATCACCTTAGTCGGCGCGTGGTCTACAATCACACCGTCCATATCAAACCCGATAATTTTTTTCATAGATATTTTTCTTTATAACACAAAATCATAATTGACACACCGGACTAAACTACGCAGCCGAAAACTTATACACATTTTTTAGATTGCCCGACATCCGAATTATTTTTAAAATTCTTAAAGAATGACATTGAACGCTCATTGAAAATGAGGTACGCTCCATGCCCAAATGGGAGATACTGCCAGACGACTACTTCTCGCGCATAGGATCCGATCCCAAAGATTTTGAAACTCGTCTTTGTCTGCCCATCATCCCCGAAGTGCGAAAAATCATCCCCCTCCGCGATATCAGGAAAATTCAGACAGTCATCCCCATGACCGTCGCCATGCTGGACTATCTCGTGCGCCACATCAAGACCCTGGACGGCGATCTGCCTTTTGCCCATGCCGAAATCAGCGAAATAGAAATCTATCCAAAGGTTCTGGAAGTCGGACAAAGATTCATCTTCCGTGAAAAATGGATAGCTATCCTGGAGGAATTCCCCAAAATGATCAAGGGCTCTCCCGCGGGAAATGGCGGACTGAAGGGCATTAATGCCTGTTTCATCTTCGGATATGACGAAACCGGCGCCTATGTCATGGCCTGCTATCTGCCGCCCTTGATTGAAATGCACGGGTCCAAAATGGCTGTCATGGACGGCATTCACCGCAGCTGGATTGCGATGAGTGCCGGCACCATGCCTAAAGCCATTCTCATCAAGCATATCCAAAGCCCCTTCCCCTGCGGACTACGTCCCTGGGAAGCGACGAAGGTGATTTCAGTCGCGGAAAAACCCCCTCGGCTAGAAGACCGCTACTTCGAGATGCAGAAAGGTCTCTTCCGCGACCTGAAACATCTCGGCATTGACGGATAGGAGGGACGAGCCATGCCGGAACACAGCCACGAACTACGCTTTGAGGCCCAAGCAAGAACCATTCTGAATTTCCTCAAAACCGACAAACGCTATGACGACCAGTTCTTGCCGCCTCCTTTCTTCATAGAATTCACCGGATCTCCGTCTTCGGGAAAAACAACCAGCATTACCGAGCTGGACAAATTCTTGAGACGCGAAGGTTTTAGGGTGCTCCGCCCCCAAGAAGGCGCCGAGGTCATCCGCCACATCGGCCGCGATACCCCGCTCTACAATATCAGGACCGGACTCTATGCCCTGACAATGCTTATTGACCTAAGCCACGGACACCTTTACGATGTCGTCATCTTTGATCGCTGTATCTTTGACGCCTACTCGTGGATGATGTATTGGGCCGAAAAAAATAAGCTCTCGCCCGAAGAAAAAATCCTGATTCAGCAATTCTTTACCCAAAGATTCTGGGTCAATAAACTCACCGCCACTTTTATCGTAGTTTGCGATCCGGAAGTCGCCATGCAACGCGAGGAGCGTATCGCTCTTTCTTCCAAGCTTGGCGAGACCACTAATCCCGAAACCATCAGAAAGCTCGTGGCACGCTACAAGAGAGCTTACGAAGAACTTTCTCCCGCTCATCCGCAAATCCATCTCCTAGATACAACCAACCTGGGCGAAATGGAGATGGTGGAGATAATCGCTCAAAAAACCTTAGACGCCATGGAAGCCAAAACCCGCTCTTAATCCACCCCCACCAGACACGGTGGGATTTTTTTGTCCGCAAATTAAAACGGGGGTTGTGTATCGTTCTGAGCGGGTTTGTCGGACCTGCCTGCCGGTAGGCAGGGGCGATTTAGCACGGTGCCCCGATAACTGTCGCTAAACGAGATATTAAATCTTCGGATACGCCACTTCCGAATTTTTAATCTTCGGAAGTGGCGTATCCGAACTTTAAACCTATGTCTTCTTTTTATTTTCTTCAAGTTCCGCCCGCAACAAATTCCACCCCGTATCCACTAAAAACATCAGTTTCTCCGCCGTCTTTTTATAAGTCACAAATCTAGTTTTAAATATTTTTTGCCGCATCGGCAAAACAATCGGCAAAAAATACGAGTAAGCCCACTTTTCTCCCAAAAGCGTCAAATTGTAGGCAACGCTCGTAAAATTATCAAAAGAATCGGCAAGCTTGATCAACCGCACTGCCTCCTCTGCCGCAGCCATCGCCTTGATATACGGCCCGTGATTTTTATCACCCAGCCAATTTGTCATCCCGCGTATCAACTCCAATCCGCGCTCCCCAAATACACTCCCGACTTCTTCTTGCGTAGCTTTCGTATCTTCCAAAATATCATGGCCTAGTGCCGCGATAGGAATTATTTTCCGCTCTGCCACGCTCCCTTCACCAGTTTCTTTTAATATCGTCCCCAAAGTTTCGGACACACGCAACAAATGATGCCACACCGGCATCCCGCCGGCGCGAGTTTGTCCCGCGTGCATTTTCTGCGCGTAACGCAAAGCTTTTTTAAAAGTAATTTTAGTCATTGCGAGCCCCGAAGTCACCGCCTCCGGCGGGACCCCGCCTTCC
>CAYHUD010000015.1:0-3765 GCA_964360025.1 uncultured Candidatus Saccharibacteria bacterium
GTTGCATCATGCACAGTACTCCAAGCAGCGGCCGTGAAATAGGACACGTGCCCATCCACGCTTGTCGTTTCCACATTCGGGTCGGGATAAAAAGTAGATGTCGTATCGGTATAAACAGGGAGGGTGGCACCGTCAAAAAAAGATACAGGGATATACTTAGTTAAAATATATTCTCCAGAGATGCCGGTCGGGTCCAGGTCAATGGCAATGTTTTGTTTTTTGATTTTCTCTCCGCTGTCCCAAACCTGAAACTCTTTGAGACCGATGCCTCGGACTTTGGAGCCGGGGCTATAAACGCGGATTTCCTTGCCGTTTCTGTTGCGGAGTGTGGGTCCGGATTTGGCCACGGGTTGCGTATTGCTTTCGATGATAACGGTAGTCGGAACAGGATCCGCTTCTTCCGCGGGTTCTTCTGCTGTATCTACTTCTTTCTCTTCTTTGTTCTGCTTTTCATTATCTTTATCTTTTATTTTTTCTTTCTTTTCGTCAGCAAGATCTGATAACGGCTCGGCTTCAAAAATTTCCCTATTTTCCACGACCTCCGGCTCAAATTGATTTTGAATAACTTCGGGCTCCGTAATTTCTTCCGGCGCAACCTCAGGAACATTCTCCTCCTCGTCTTTCTTCGCCAACAGTTTGGCGGCGGATTCTACAGTATTTTCGGGTGTGGTTGTGGATGTGGGGGTAGTAGTGGTTGCGGTCTCCGTGGGAGGCAAAACCGGTTCCGTGGTTGTAGCGGTATTATCTTCGTCAGTCGTTTCCGGAATCTCCGAAGAGGTTGTGGTAGCGGTAGTAGTTTCGGGGGTGGTCGTGGCAACGATTGTTTCCGGAGTGGTTGTGGCAATTTCCAAGTCCAAAGTCGTGGTGGCAGTTATGATTTCTGGGGTAGTTGTAGCCAAAATTGTTTCAATTGTGGGAGTGGCGTTATTCTCCAAAATCTTTTTGTCATGATCTTTTTTCTCTTTAACCTCCGGTATTTCTTCAATTTCCTCCAGCATCTCCTCTGTCTCTAGAATTTCAGAATCGTCCTCTCTCCACTCTCTGTCTTCGTTATTCAACTTAACCACGAATTCTGGTTTGCCGGTGGAATAACTGATTTTAAAACGATAACTGACGTCTTTGTTATTCGCAGAAGTTGGAGTGGGAACACTATTGAAGCGGATTAGTTTTTCCAGTCGGGGGGCGGAGCCGTGATGAACGTAATAAATGAGGTCGGCGGCAAAATAGGCGTCGCGATAGATGACATAATTTGCGTTTTCCATTTTCCCTTGAGGGATGACTAATGTGCCTGTTTCAATGGCTCCGGGGACATTGGCGGCATCTATCGCCTGAATGGACATATCCATCGGCGAATCTTTAATTTCTTCGCCGTTTATGACATCCCATTTATTGTTGTTATGGAGTGTCGCGAGGCCGCCGGCATTTAGAGGAAGACGCACCTCAAAAGGCGCGCCCGTCATAACAAATCCGTCCAGAGTCTGGGCAAACTTCGTATCAATTTCTTTCCAGCCCGAAAAAGAAAGATAATTTACCCATTTGCCATGAATCTCGGCGGTTATCAGGTCGGAACTGGAGGGACGAGTCGTGACATAGTTCCAGCCGCGGGTTTCTTGGGCTTCGGCTTGCAAGACAATATCAGACCCATTATTTAACTCCACGCCGGTTGTGGCGACAAGAAGTGACAGAGCTAACGTCGAAAGAACCTGCCTCTTAACTAAAGGGCTAATTAATTTACCGATGGTGATGAAGGTAACAAATAACGCCGGAGGCGCAAAAGCGTAAAACTTCAGTTTTAATATCTCTAAAAATCTCATCGTATTTTTAGAAATTCAAAGTTGAAGCTCCGAGATAAACAGGCGTGCCGGTAGCAGTCGTATATATAAAAGAAAGAACGTCGCATTTATTACCCGTAGTCGTTAAAGTCGGCGCTGTTCCCCCGGCCCAAAGGACATTGGTTCCCCAGCTCGTTACGAGACGGCTCCCCGTAGAATCCTGGCATAAAACCAAACGATACGCTCCACCCGACTGCCCGTTAGTTAATGCGAATGTCGTATTAGCCGTCAACCGTCTTCTCTGCTGGTTGCCACGACTCCAGTCAAGAGTTGATGCCGCCGACTCCAGCTCTATTGTATGCACCTGACCGGCAATCGTTAATTTGGCGTTGGCAGTAGTAGTACCGATCACCAACGCATCGGTAATCGTAGACGTACCAGTTCCCAGAACCGAGATCGTCGTTGTAGAAATTAAATTAGAAAGAGTAGTAGAACCAGTCACAAAAAGTGAACCGCTAATTGCCAAAGCATTAGAAGCATTAGCCAAAACCGTAGGCGACGAGGTGCCGAGACCCACAACAACTCCGTCGGCATTAGCAGTTTTTGCAATTCCAAAAACTTCAAAATAATTAGTGTTGAAAAGTCTGAAATATTTATATAAAGTGTCGGACGTAGAAGCCGTATAAAACGCTCCTCCGCTCGCGCCCACACAGTTCACCCAAGCCCCGCCCTGGAAACAACGGAAGGTTCCGGATGTGGTGTTATAGAACATACGCCCAGCAGCTCCGGAAAGATCGGTAGTAGAAAGCCCCAACTCCAAAGCATCGGCATTAGCGACTTTTATCACTCCGTTTCCAGAATCCAGCGCCAAAAGCGATGAGGCCCCGGTAGCTGTAATCGCCAAAGAGCTTGTAGCGTTAATAGTTGTGGTTGCTAAAGCACCGGCGCCGCCGATATTCAAAATTCGGCTTCCGGGATACAAATCTATGTCATAACCCGAGGAATTAGTGATTGAAAATGGAAGCCCTAATTCACCCGAACCCCTGCTATATATATTAATAGCGTCGGTGGTAATGAACTTGCCGCCGCTAACAAGATCAATGTTATTGCCCGCGCCGGAAGCCGTAATAATGAGGGACGAGCTTGTGGCAGTGATTCCCACCGGTGTATTATCTACGGAACCGACATTCAACGTTCCGCTTCCGGGAAATAAGTTCATGTCGTAACCCGTGTAGTTGGTAATTGAAAATGGAAGCCCTGAGGCGGCTGAGCCATTGTGATATATGTTATCGGCGTTAGTATTAATAAAGCCGCCACCAGTAGTAAAAGTAAGATTGTTACCAGCACCAGCAGAAGATACGGTCAAAGCTCCTGCGCTTGTATATGACTGTGCAGCCGCAACCGTCACCGTTCCAGTTGGAGAAATTTTAAATACATCGGTCGCATTATTATTTTGAACTTTAACCAAATCCGTAGCCTGGCCACTTATTCCCCGCACCAAAAATTCCACAGCATCTTCATCGCCCTCCACTGCTAATTTAGCCAATTCGGTGCTGGTGCCAATAGATACGGCATCCGTAATCGTACTCAAACGAATCAAGGTTCCTCCGTCAGTCCATCCGGAATTTCCGGCAGCAGCCGCTCCGCCAACGCACGTCCCGTTAATCGCAAAACATCCGGCAGTGAGATTAATACCATTAGCTAGGGTTGAAGTGGCCGCAGAAGTAGAAAGAATAGAGCCGCCAGTCAAAGTTACTCCGGCAGAACTTGCCAGTCCTGTCGCGGAAAGTCCTCCGGTAAGAGTAGAAGTGGCAACACCAGAACCGGTAAAAGATGCGCCTGTGATTGTTCCCGTCGCCGTGACATTCGCGGCGCGAAGATCGCCGGAGAAAAGTCCCGTTCCCTGAACAGAAAGACGCTGCGAAGGAGATGTCGTGCCCACACCGAAGTTTTGAGTCGCGGCGTCAAAGAAAAGGGCGGAAGTGTCGTCAAC
>CAYHUD010000015.1:3865-14016 GCA_964360025.1 uncultured Candidatus Saccharibacteria bacterium
TTGTGATGCTGGGAGTCGTGACGCCTCCCACAAAGGTGGAGGTGGCGGCGGAGGTGATATTCAAATTGCCCGAGGAAAGGATGCCGCCTCCGGTAACGGTAACGCCGGCGGAGCTCGCCAGTCCTGTCGCAGATATGCCGCCAGAAAACGTAGAAGTTCCCGTGCCTAAAACTGTAAGTGTACCTGTCGCAGTAATACTAGCTACAGAAGTAAGGTTTCCAGAAATCAAGGCATTGCCCTGTACTCCCAAGCTCTGCGACGGAGTGGTACTTCCTATTCCCAAACCTCCGCCAAAAGCCATACTTACAGAGTTATAAAGCACCCCGCCCGATCTAACTAAAAAGTTAATGCCCGTATCCCATCCCGCGGCCGCTGTCGGCTCTATCGCGGCTATAGACGAAACGGCATCTGCTTGCTCCCAAAGAATTCCAAACCTCGGGCCGCCAACTACGTTTGTGTCTTTTATTCTAATAGCGGCGTTAGTAATAGCACTAGCTGCCGACGCTGCCGTACCGGCAACAACTAACTGCAACTTGTTAGACGGCGCTTCAGTGCCAATACCCACGTTACCAACATGATCAATCGTTAACCTTATTTGAGATCCTGTGGCATAACTAGACGCCGTGCCAAAATACATTTTTGATCCGTAATCATTAGAACTTTGAACATAAACACCAGCTTGGGCTCCAGCAGTTAAAGAACCGGCGGCGTTCCCCCTAAAGGTGATAGACGCCGAATCATTGTCAGTACCTGTTGGGGAAAGGGTTAACGAGCCAAAAGTCTTGCCCGGAGTTGGATATGTATGAGTTACTGCTTGTGTTACTTCCAATCTGGAACTTGGATCCGAATCATTGATACCAACAAAGCCGTTTTCGTTTATCTTAAACTGCGGGCTAGACGATCCGACAAATAAACTGGGCTGACCACCAGTAGCATGAATGCTTAGCAAGCTTCCAGGGGAGCTTGTCGCTATACCAACCGTTCCCGTCGCTGTAATATTCGCGGCTTCCAGATCTCCGGAGAGGAGCGCGTTCCCCTGCACCGAGAGTTTTTCTGCTGGGCTGGTGGAAGCCACACCGAAGTTTTGAGTCGCGGCGTCAAAGAAAAGGGCGGAAGTGTCGTCAACTGTCGTGCCGGTCGCAGAATAAAAAGTAAGGAAACCGGTAACACCGGAGTTAACCGTTCCCGAACCGCCTCCCGCGGCAAGACAAGTGCCACTAGCCAATCTGAAACATCCTCCGGTTAAAGTGAATCCGTTGCCGGAAGAGAAACCTCCAGCAGAGATGCCACCAGTGAATGTGGAGGTTCCGGCGGAAGTATTGTTAATCGTTCCTCCGGTGACAAGGAGTCCTAAGCTGGAGGCCAAACCTCCGGAAGTGATGCCGCCGATGAAGCTTGAGGTCGCGGCTCCGGTTGCGGTGATATTGCCGGTTGAAGTCAAACTGGCGGAGGAAATACCTCCGGTTGTTGTGATGCTGGGAGTCGTGACGCCTCCCACAAAGGTGGAGGTGGCGGCGGAGGTATTCGCGATCGCGCCGCCCGTAACTTCCAGTCCTGCCGTTGAAGATAGGCCAGCTGTTGCAAGTCCGCCGGCAAATGTAGAAGTACCAATGTCTGTTGAGGTTAAACGAGTAAGGGTTGTAGTTGCAAGATTAGAAGCGCCAGTTACAGCCAAACCCAGACTTAATGTTAATCCGGCAGAAGAAATACCACCGGAAAAAGTGGAAGTCCCCGCCCCCAAAACCGTTAAAGTCCCCGTTGCCGTAATATCAGCAACAGAGACTATATTTCCGGAAAAAATCGCGTTACCCTGCACCCCGAAAAGCTGTGACGGCGTTGTTGTCCCAATACCTACGCTATCCGTAGACGTCGTCGTACGAACAACTGTACCGTCATCAGTCCATCCAACAGCCGCCGCGCCTCCGCATCCGATACATCCTCCGGTAATAGTTAAAACTCCATTTATCGTCGTGGAACCGCTCATCAATCCCCCGTCTATTTCAACATTTCCTCTAAAGGTTGATGTCCCATCAACTAAACGCGAAAGGAAAATTCCATCTGCCGAAACACCACCCGGAGAATCCACTCGTATTCTGTCCGGTATAGATTCGTCGGTAAGACCAGTTGCTGTTCCGGAAAAACTCGGGCTGGAAATCGTCGGCGTAGAAATCGTCGGACTAGTTAGCTGATTGATGCGTTGCGTAAGAGAAATAATACGAAACAACTCCTGACGATCTTTCTCTTGTAATTTTTTCAAATCGGCAATCTCCGCCTCCAGAGCAGCTAAATCCGGGGATACGGAGGTAGGCACTTGAACAGTTTGAATTATTCTTTCAATCACAGGATTCTGCCGCACAATCGTCGGGATGACCCGATCTGTCTCTAAAGAACCGACATCGCCAAACCCGGAGATAACAGCCGCCCGAGACGAACCCTGAAAACTAGGCAAAATTAATTTAGGAGAACGAAAAGTTTCCACGAAATCAAAAACGCTCGCTTGAACGCTAGCCGCAACAACAAATATCAAAGATAAAATTAAATAAAAAAGGCGACGTGATTTCACAGGAAAATTCAATTACTTCTTATCTTCCTCATATATATAAGTTTATCATAAAGAGCATACTAAAAATTGTGGATAACTTTTGTTAATCGTGGTTGAAATTGATATCGAACTAAAATATTTGACTCAAAACAAAAATAAAAAATGTTTATGATATAATTAAGTCAACATCATGATTAAAAAGATTCTTTTTTTGACAACTTTTTATTTTTTGACAATCAATCTCGCGGTAGCCCAGGAAAACGCCTCGGAGATCCAAAACTTTTATCTTTCCGTAAACAACGCCCTTTTAGGATTTGAGGGGGATGTTTCTATATTAAACAAAGTTATTTTTGACAACGATAATTTTTCCGTGGAGCTTCCCCCGGGTTCCTCGTTCACGGTTACGTCAAAAGATAAATTGGATTTCCGTGTTTCTCCTGCTGCTTATGTCCGGATCTTCTGCGGAGATAATTCTTCTTCAGCTACGATTTCCACTCCGATAAATTCACTGCCTGTTCTCATCTCCATTTCGCCCATCTCCACCCCCTGCGGAGAAACACTCACAGAGACAATCGCAAAAACAATCTCTGGACTTCGCGCCAACCCGGCAGTCACGAAAGCCATTCGCGAAGTAATCGTTCCGGCATCGCTCACGGTCACGGCACTTTCCGCGGGAACGCTTACGGTCACGGCTTCTCTGGGAAGCGCGAACTTTGCCTTCAATCTCACCCAATTTCTCCAGGAACTAAGCATTCTCCGCTTTTACGCGTTAGGATTTATTCGTTTTCGTAGAAAAAAGCCCTGGGGACGTATTTTAAACAGCTCCACAGGCAAGCCGATAACCGGAGTTTTGGTGCAGATATATGAGGCGGAGTTTAAAAAAATCAAAGATGCTCAAACCACAGACAACGAAGGTAGATTTTCCGCCATTGTTACTCCGGGAAAATACTTTATCAAAGCATCGCGCAACGGTTTTGAGACAAAAGAAACCGAGATATTTTCCATTCGTACTCCCGACCAAATTCTGGGATTAGAAATTTCACTTTCATCGCTAGAGCAGACACCTTCACCAAAAAATATCCAACGAATAAAAATAGTCAATCTCGTTAGAAAAATTTTAGAGGCAATCAACCCCTATCTTCTGGTGTTGGGCACGGCTATCGGCCTGGCGGCAGTTATTATTATTCCCAATATTTTAAATTACGCCGGATTTGCCGTTTATCTGATCTTAGACATCCTTAAGACTTATTTCTCGTTAACCTTCGCGAAACCATACGGCACGATTTCCGACTCTGCAGGCAAACCGCTTGCTCTGGTCGTCGTACGCGTATTTGATGACAAAAAAAACATACTTCTTTCCACAAGAGTCACTGACGTTGCGGGAAGATTTAATTTTCTTTTGTCTCCCGGAAAATATTATTTAACATGTTTCAAGTCGGGATTCTCACCTCTTAAATCAGATGTGTTTTCCCTTTCTAGGGCTGGTATCGCCACCCTGAATATCAAGCTTCATCTCGCTTAGTAGTAGAGGTTGATATAGAACTTAAAATCAACATCTTATTCTAAAAGCGGACAAGTTGTCACCAAGCTTAAAAGACTTGTGCCACTCATCTCTTTAGGTTTGGGTATCTCCATGATCTCCAAAATAGTCGGGGCCACATCGGCAAGTATTCCCTGCGGAGCTATTTCCGTGCGAACATCGTTCTTTTGAAGAATTTTATTTTTAGGAGAAATAATCCATAACGGAACGGGATTTGTGGAGTGTTCTTTGTCTATCTCCCCCGTCTCTAAATTTATCATCTCCTCAACATTGCCATGATCGGCTGTTAAGACAAGCGACCCGCCGACTTTCAAAACAGCTTCTTTCAGCTTGCCAATACATTCGTCTAAAACCTCAACGGATTTTATTCCGGCCTCCATGTTTCCCGTATGACCAACGACATCTCCGTTCGCAAAATTAACAACTATAAAATTATATTTCATCCCTCCCTCGGAAGGATTAATTTCACGCACCACCCTATCCGCTATTTCACGCGCACTCATCGCGGGATCCAGGTCATAGCTTGCCAAAGGTTTCGATTTAATTATGATTCTGTCTTCCCCGGGAAATTCTTTCTCCACGCCCCCATTGAAAAAATATGTAACGTGGGCATATTTTTCTTTTTCCGCAATATGTAACTGAGCGCCGCCATTATCAGAAATAACCTTCGCCAAAGTGGTGCTGACATACTCCGGGGGAAAGGCTGCTTCCGTCAGATACCCCGTTCCATATTGTGTCATTGACACAAAAAATAAATTGTCCATCTTTTCCCGAGAAAACTTATTAAAATCCGGGGCTACAAACGATTTAGTAATCTGGCGCGCCCGATCAGCTCTGAAATTGAAAAAAATGAGGGAGTCATTGCCTTTAATTAAGCCTTTGGGTTTACCGTTTGCGTTCAAAATCACCGTAGGGCGGATACTTTCATCCTTAACGCCCCGATCATAGGACATTAAAAGAGCTTCTTCGGGACTTTTTGCTTTCTCCCCCGCGCCCTCGGTAAGACACTTATAAGCGGCCTCTATTCTGTCCCAGTTCTCGTTTCTATCCATCGCATAGTAACGGCCGATAATTGTTGCGATCTCTCCCAGTTGTAAACGCGTCATTTCCGCGCCCAGCATTTCTATAAATCGCGGCGCCGATTGTGGCGCTACGTCCTGTCCGTCGGTAAAAATATGTAAAAACACCTTGCCGGCAAAACGCAGCTCGTGCAAAGATTTTAAAATCCCAAGCAAATGATCTATGTGCGAGTGAACGCCCCCGTTAGAAAGAAGCCCCATGATATGAATTGCCGAATTATTTTTTGTGGAGTGTTCCACCGCCTTTCGCCAGGCATCTAATTTATAAAAAGAGTTGTCTTTAAGCGCAATATTAAAACGCTCCAAGTTTTGATAAACCACAAGTCCGGCTCCGATGTTCGTATGTCCCACCTCCGAACTTCCCATTTCCCCCCAGGACAAACCCACCTCCACTCCCGATGCCCTAAGTGTTGTCCCCGGATAATTTTTGCTGATTTCTTTCAAATTTGGGATTTTCGCAAGATAAACGGCATTTCCCCTCTTTTCAAAAGAAATACCAAAGCCGTCCAGAATCGCCAAAACCACAGGTTGTTTGATCATAAAGATATTTTAACATCTAAACACCCAAAAATCGATTTAGCTCCTCGAGTACATCGTCGGGCACCGGCACCCCGTCTTTCTTTTTACTTATCCCCGGATATCGCCATGCGCTAATGATAATCTTCTTGGGTTCTATTCGAAAATTTTTACTAGGTTGTGCTTTTTCATTTTGATTTTTCAATTTTGCATTCTGCCCGTACATTACCCAGATTTCTTCCTTTCTTTTTGGTTTATCGTTGCGTGACATTACTGCCACTGTCTGCGGCGCGATACCGTCTTCTTTTCGTTCGTAGTTTCTTAAAATACTTCTGATGCGTTGACCCGACAAACCATAAAACAACATTTTGCGTTTCACATGACTCGTCCAGCGCACCGCCGAGTCATCTTTCGGAAATTTATCAAACATCGTTATTTCAAAGTTACTTTATAAACAATCCCCGCATAATCATCAGTGATCAAAGCACTGCCGTCATTTTTAACTAAAATATCCACAGGACGGCCCAAAACTTCGCCCGCAGCCGTCAAAAATCCCGTCATAAAATCAAAAACCCGTCCTGTATATTCCCCGCTTTCGTCAAATTCATAACGAACCACTTTATAACCGACGGGGGCGCTTCTATTCCAGGACCCATGATAAGCGACCAGCAAATCTCCCCAATAATCCTGCGGCCACCCGCTATTTTGGGGAATAAAAGCAAGACCCAGAGGCGCGCTGTGCGCCGGTATATCTATATAACTACCAACCTCAAACGGTTCCATGCAGGGGTTGCGGAAATAAATATTTTTATCAAAATCGCCGTCATGAATATTTTTACCGTAACAAACGGGCCAGCCGTAATTGCCCTCGCGAATAATATTTATTTCATCGGGCGGCAAATCATCGCCCAGAAAATCGCGCCCCATTTCCGTGCCGAACATTTTCCCATCCTCGCGCCACGCAAAGAAAACCGTATTACGCAAACCCCTGGCAAAAACTTCCCACTCCTTTTCATCCTCGCCTGCTCGCAAAATCACTCCGCGACGCTCATCAGCTTCACGGCAAACATTGCAAGTTGACCCCACAGACGCGTATAAACCGCCGTCAGAGCCAAAATCTATCGTTCTGGTTTTGTGATTGCCTCCTCCGGGCAAATCAAACACCTTGATATTATCGGGCTCTGAATAAATCGGGGCGGAAATTATTTTATCCTCTTCTGCGATATAAATCCGAAAAGAATTTTGCGGGCTAAACGCCAAGCCATGCGGATTATTCAGATCCTTGAAAACCGGAGCATGACTCACAACCACACCACCATCCATTGACAAAAGCGAGACCAAACCCGCGGAAGTCTGGCTTACCCAAAAATTACCCAGAGTGTCTTCCTTTATCACCCTCACTCCGGGCAAGTTATCTGCAAAAATAGAAATTTTAAATCCCGGGGCCGCGGTTAAATTCAGGACTATTTCCCCCGCCTCTTTCGGCAAATAAAAATATAATCTCAAAACATTACCATAATTATAGAAAAACCAACCCGCCGCGATAACCACAATCACAAATATCGCCGCGATAAAATATTTCTTATTCATTAATTAAATTTTAAATTTAACCCCAACCTCAAAAGAATCATCGTATTCCGGCAAACCGCTGGGATTATCTTTTTGAAAAACGACTCTGCCCCCAGAAGTTGCGGGCAGATCAAACCGAACCATTCCTTTAAAACCGACATAATCTTCAGTCATCCAATCATCTTCCGCTTCGGCTATTCCCGTACCCAAAAGATTTCCCGCGTCATCATAAACATGCACCGGAAAACTGGCCTCAAAAAACCAAAATCCTCGCGCCTTGCCGGAAAATTTCAAGGGACTTGATATCTCATCGTTATTTAGCGGCAAATCAACAACAATTAAACCATTGGGAGCGGTTTGTTTATAAAACAACACCAAAAGTACTGCTGTAATCATCAGAACAACTAATAAAATCCACAAGAATTTTCTCATCTTTTAAGCTTAATCTAGCAAAAAATGACGAACTCGCCAACTTTGACTTAATAATTATTAAATGCTATTCTGGTTATTGCTTCCAGCCCCTTGAAATTACAATGAGGTGGATATGATCGGGAAACCGCTCACCGCGGAAAGGTGGAACGAGCTTCTAAAAACCGACAAGGGCGAAGAAATTGTCAAAGCGCTTGCGCCCTTCCACGAACGGGCAATAAGAATACTTCCTTTGAATCCGGAGTTAATCGCAACGATCGAAAAGAAACTACTACATTCCCATCCCACGTACATCTTCCTTAACTTAGGGGACCAAAATCGAAATACACTTTTAGACTTTACAAGCATTGAAAAAATCTTCAAAACGACTGGACAAAAACAACGATTGAAGATGGCAACGGAGGGTATTGCCATCTCCGGACTTTTCAGATTCTATATCATGTGGGACATCCCCATGTATCGGGTAGTTCTCCTCAAAAAAAGCGGGGGGGATGACCAAATTCCCCTGGGACACATACTCCTCTCGCTTCTCGCGACGCTTGTGGTTGCAATCGCGTGTGGCAACAAGAACCAAAAGGATCTTGAAAAAATTCTGCGCACCTACCAGGAGGGCAACCCCCTGGTAGGAAGAACGCCAAATTGTTCCATCTTCCTGTTCGATAACTCCACAAATCCCGAGGAGGTACAAATGAATCCCGAACCAACACCGCGACAAGAAGAATGTCCTTTCACGGAAATGAAACGAGAAATAAATGATTTTTTGAACAGCATCCGCAATTCGGAAACACAAATGGAAGAAAACGGTTGCAGTTCCGGTGTTCTGCCAACCATCGCGGAAATCCGCTCCGGTCTGGAAAACATCTTTGACAAATACCAAAACCGCCTCAGCTAAAAAGAATTTCGGAAGTTTACCTCGTCAAGCGGGGTATTTTTTTACTTTATTTTCTCCCGCAATTGGCGATGATAAGCCACGGCAAATCTATGCGCTTCATTCCTAACCCTGATCAGCATTTCACGATTTTTAAAAACCTGCGCGTGCGTCTCCGGAGGATAAATAAAATTATTATTTTTACGACGCGGACCCTTGGAAATACCGATAACCGGAATATCCATATTCAATTCCGCGCATACCGCCCTCGCCGCATTAACCTGCCCGATTCCACCATCCACAAGAATCGCATTAGGACGCTTCCAGGCATTGCTAAATCTACGTTTTAATACTTCGCCCAACATCGCCACATCATTCGCTCCCAGGACCGTTTTAATGCGAAATTTGCGATACTCTGCCTTGTCCGGCATACCGCGCGTAAAAACCACCATCGAACCGACGGCATTAACGCCGCTGATATTAGAAATATCGTATCCCTCTACCCGCTCCCAATCTTTGGATACGCCACTCCTGCCTGTCCGGTAGGCAGGTCCAAAGTTTATCTCTTTAATCAAAGCCACATCTTGAATATGTTCCAAGGCAATAAGCTTTCGTCGCGTTTTTTCTGCATCCTCAAATCTTAATCCTTTTGCTAATTGACGCATTTCACGCTTTAAATTAAGCAAAAGCTGTTTCTTTTTCCCGCTCATAAATAAGATTAATTGACGTAGGGTCTTTTTATACTCCGGGAGATTAATAGTTCCGGCGCACACTCCGGGGCAAAGTCCGATTTGATAATTGAAACATGCCCTATTCCCCGCTCTTCTCTTATTCGTTATTCGTAATTCATTCTTCATCTCCTCGTGCTCATTCCACGGGAAAATTTTACGCAAAATTCTCATCGCTTCCCGCAAAGACGCTGCGTCAGTAAACGGTCCAAAACAAGCCCGCGGCTTAAAAAAACCCGAAAGTTCATTTTGCCGCGCGCACAAAACACGCGGAAACCTTTCTCGCGTAACAATAACCGACATAAAACTTTTATCATCTTTTTCTTTGATGTTGTAAAACGGCTGATATTTTTTAATCAGCCGCGCTTCCAAAATCAGAGCCTCAATCACGGTATCTGTTTTTAAAAAATCCACCCGCGCGACCAAACCGATCATTTTCGCAATCCTCATCTCTTGCGGCCGCTCCCAGTAGCTTAAAACACGGCGGCGTAAATTTCCGGCTTTTCCAACATACAAAATATCCCCCTCGCGAGACTTCATCAAATACACACCGGGCGTCTTCGGAAATTTAGTTTTTAGTTTTGCCAAGTTTAGTTGCATATATTTATGACGCTATACCCATTGCTTTCTACGAAACCCGCAGCAGGCGAGCACGGTGTCCGCCTGTTTTTAGGCGGACTCGCCGTTACGAGGACGAGGAAATTTTGTCGCTAGACAAAATTTCCGTGTTCGGAGAAGGCAATGGGTATAGCGTCTCCTCATAAAACTCCCCTCAAATATTTACCCGTATAGCTTTTGGCGTTCCGCGCCACCTCCTCTGGAGTACCTTGGGCAACAATTTCTCCGCCTTTATCGCCCCCCTCCGGACCCAAATCCACCT
>CAYHUD010000016.1:0-12954 GCA_964360025.1 uncultured Candidatus Saccharibacteria bacterium
GCCAAACTGTAAAGACACACATCTGTGAAATATTAAATAGCCATCTGCGTCGTTATGCCCTGCGCTCCTCGCTGGCGTACCTTTTAGTACGGCCGGCTTGCGGTGCTCGGGCAAGCCCAGCAGCTGACTATTTACTATTTCACATATTAATTTACGACGCTAGGAATGCAACTAAAAATCCTCGCCTCTCAAATCCTCAAGTTTTTTCCTAACGGACACGCTTAATTTTTTAGGAGTTTTAACTTCTGGGTCAATATACAGATCTCCCCTGCCGCCGAACATCGCTCCGAAGCGGGGCATTCCCTCACCGTCAATTTTAATTTTGTCTTTTAAGCTGAAATTTTCCGGCACGGACACCTCCAAGCGCTTTCCCGAGATACTTTCCAAGATAACCGGACGTCCCAAAAAAATATCTAAAAGCGATACCTCTTTTTTCACCACGAGATCATCGCCGACGCGCACAAAAACCGGGTGCGGCTTGATCCTCACTCGTACATATAAATCTCCGGCTTCCGCGCCGCGCGCGCCCGCCTCCCCCGCCCCCGCGATTTTGATAATCTGTCCATCGGCGATGCCCGGGGCAATCGCGATCTCCACTTTACGCCCACCCTTCACGCGGCCCGCGCCAGAGCAAACACCGCAGATTTTTTTAGGAATTTTTCCGGCTCCAAAACACTTGGCGCATTCACGCACCTGTGAAAAACTTCCAAAAAATCCGTTGCGCGTCTCGCGCACCTCGCCCCTGCCGTCACACGCCGAACAATCGTCAAAACCGTCTTTAGCAAAATTTCCGACTCCGGCGCATTTCTCGCAAACGATAAAAGTATTAATACTAAGGGAACTCTTCAGGCCCTTATAAGCGTGTTCCAAACTTAAATCATGGATGACTTCCAAATCCGCGCCACGGCGGTATATTTTCCTTTTCCTGCCGCCCATTCCTTCAAAAAACATCTCAAAAATATCGCCGACATTGCCCAGGTCCTCCAGATTGCCCGGATCAAAACCGAAACCAAAACCGTTTTGTCCGCCACTAAAACCGTGGGAAGGATCGTCGCCCTCGGCCGAGCCATACCGATCATAGCGCGAACGCTTTTCCTGATTGCCCAGGACCTGATAAGCCTCGTTGATTTCTTTAAACTTGCTCTCGTCACCCGAAGCCTTGTCGGGATGATATTGATGCGCCAGCTTGCGGTAAGCGCGCTTAATATCCTCATCAGTTGCGCTTTTAGAAATGCCTAAAATTTTATAATAATCTTTTGCCATAAATTAAATCGCCAATGATTCTTTTTTAACATCCACGGTTTCTATTCTCAAAAATCCGATAACTAAAAGCCCGCGGTATAAGCCATAAGCCAAAAACTGTATGGGGTAAAAGAATAAAATACCCACTCCGCGCACAGCAAGAAAAACCAAAAGACCGAAAGCAAAAAGTATGGGTGCGCGCAGATTTTCCGGAATCCTGACGATCTGAGCCGACAAAGCGCGATGCGCCGTGTCTAAAAAGGTGTCGCCAACCCTCGCTGATATCCCCACGGCATCCGTAACCGCGGATAAAAGCTGGGCCTGTCCCGCAATCGCGATTTCTTTTGGTATTCCTGCCAGTCCCGATGCCGCAACAACAAAATCACCCATCCGCATATTCAAAGAAAAGCCCGGGATAAAAGCACGAACGGCATATTCACTCGGCTTCAACATGCTTGCCAAAGACGACTTAGAAATAGAAAGCTCTTTACCCACCGTACCGCTCATATAAACAAAGGCGACAAGCAAAGACAGGGCCGTGATGGCTAAAGGAAGCGCGGAACGAGAAAATCTGCCCATATCAATACCCAGCGAGTGCGCTTCCGACTTTTTGCCGCGAGAACTCGCAATCCAGAGCAAGGCAAAAAATATCGCGGTAAAAAGCAAAAACCAAAATGAGTATTCCTTGGTGGCGGTGAAAGATGCCGCAAGCGACTCCACGAAAACCGCCAGAGCTAGAACCTTTCCGTTTTTTACAAACAATGACTGCAAAAGAAGCAGAGCTAAAAACAAAATGCCAAAAACTATAGGCCAAATTATATTGCCGCTATCCAAAGATAGTTTGTAAAAATAACCGAAAAGAGCCCCGACGACCGACACCACAACCGCAAAGCCAATAATTTTTGGTGATTGTATATTCATTCTTTGATTATATCGCCTCTATTCTTTTTTCGCATCACCCCCCTCCGGTTTTTGCTCTGCGCTAGGTTCCGCTTGCGGACCCCCCTTCCCATACATCGCCGATCCGATTTTCTGGATTTCCGAAGAAAGCTCGGCGACGGCGGACTTGATAACCTCTACATCCACGCTGTCTTTTACGGATTTCAATTTTTCCGCTTTTTCCGTAACGGCGGCGCGTACATCGGCGGGAACTTTATCGCCTCCGTCTTTTAACGCCTTTTCGGAGGCATAGACAAGATTCTCCGCCTGATTTTTAACCTCCACCAGCTCTTTTTTCTTCTTATCTTCGTCCGCGTGAGTGGCGGCGTCGGCCTTAAGCCGCTCCACCTCCTCCTTGCTTAAGCTGGTCGTAGCTTCAATGCGCACCGACTGCGCCTTGCCGCTCGCTTTATCTTTTGCCGAAACGTTCAAAATGCCGTTCGCATCTATGTCAAAACTGACTTCCACCTGCGGCACGCCGCGAGGCGCCGGAGGAATACCATCCAGCATAAATTTCGCCAAGGTTTTATTGCCTGAAGCCATCTCGCGCTCGCCCTGCAAAACATGAATTTCTACCGAGGGCTGATTATCCGCCGCGGTAGAAAATGTCTGTGATTTTGCCGTAGGAATAGTAGTATTCTTTTCAATAACACGCGTAAATACTCCGCCCAAAGTTTCAATACCGAGAGATAGCGGCGTAACATCCAAAAGCAAAACATCTTTGACATCGCCTTCGGGTTTTCTACCCTCGTCCTTTGCCGCGAGAATCTCGCCCTGCACGGCGGCGCCAATAGCCACAACCTCGTCGGGGTTCACGCCCTGGTGCGGATCTTTACCGAAAAATTTTTTCACGGCTTCTGACATCGCCGGCATGCGCGTCTGTCCTCCCACTAATACGATCTCATCAATTTCCGAAATCTTAAATCCCGCTTCTTTGATGGTCGCGCCCAAAATTTCTATAGAGCTGTCAATATAGTCGCGAACCAGCTCCTCCAGCTTGGCGCGGGTTAATTTGATAAGCAAATGCTTTGGACCGGCAGCGTCAGAGGTAATATAGGGCAAATTAACCTCGGTCTCTATAGAAGTAGAAAGCTCGTGCTTGGCGCGCTCTCCGGCTTCGCGCAATCTCTGAAGCGCCAAGGGGTCTTTAGAAATATCTATGCCTTCCTGGCGCTTATATTCGGCGACAAGATATTCGTTGATGCGCTTGTCAAAATCATCTCCGCCCAAGTGCGTGTCGCCTCCCGTGGATTTTACCTCAATAGTGTCATCGCCCACCTCCAGAACCGAAACATCAAAAGTACCGCCGCCAAAATCATAAACAACGATTTTTTCGTTTTTCTTCTTATTTAAACCGTAAGCCAAAGCAGCCGCCGTCGGTTCGTTTAAAATGCGGCGCACTTTAAGCCCTGCTATTTCACCCGCGTTCTTTGTCGCCTGTCTTTGAGAGTCGTCAAAATAGGCGGGCACAGTAATAACCGCCTCATCAACTTTTTCACCTAAACGCGCCTCGGCATCGGCTTTTAATTTAGCGAGAACCATCGCCGAAATTTGCTCCGGAGTATACCAATCATTGCCCATCTTAATTTCTACGCCGCCCGTCTTGGATTCTTTAATCTCAAAAGGAAACCATTTTTTATCCTGCCCGACCTCGGGATCGCTCCATTTGCGGCCAATAAGACGCTTCACGGAAAAAAGCGTATTTTTGGAATTCGTAATGGACTGCCGCTTGGCAAGCAAACCAACTAAACGCTCGTTGTTTTTAGAAAGCGCGATAATAGAGGGGGTGGTGCGCAGACCCTCGGCGTTTTCTAATATTTTCGGCGTGCCGCCCTCCACGATCGCCGTAGCCGAGTTGGTGGTGCCGAGATCAATGCCAATAACTTTACTCATATTTTTATATAAAAATTGTTTTTATTTTGATAATTTTACTCTTGCCGGTTTTATAACTCTACCGTGAAGTGTATAACCCCTCTCAACTTCTTCCGCGATTGTCCCCGGCGGCGATTCACTTTCTATTTCAGCAATGGCTTCGTGAATGCTCGGGTCAAATACTCCGCCCGCCGCAACCGCAATCCGCTCCAAGCCGTGCCGCTTCATCATATCCTCCAGTTGCGCGCGAATAATTTTAAACCCTCCCGAATGTTCGCCGTCTTTTGCGGCCGCTATCGCCAGATCAAAGCTGTCCAGAACTACAATCAAATCTTTTACAAACTCTTTATTGGCAAATCGAGACATCTCTTCAAATCTTTGCGCCTCATCTTTCTCTCTATTAATATAGTCGGCTTTTGCCCGCTTCCAGCCGTTTAAGTATTCGTCTCGTTCCGCTTCGCACTTTTTAAGCTGTTCTTCTAATTGTTTAATTTTTTCCTCCATCCCGTTAGAAATAGGACGCGGACTCAAAAATTCCACGTTCTAGATTAGTTATTATTTGATAATTTTGTTTTGCCATATACTGTTTGCTTATGGGCGTCCGCTATTTCTAACGGGATCATTTTTTAATTTATTCTTATCTTTAATCGCTTTAAAAACTTTTAACGGTTTTTTATAATCCATTCTTATGGGGCCGATAGCGAGAAGAAGAAATTTTTCTCCGTTAACGTCATAGCTGTCGGCAATAACCGAAAGATGTCTGCTTTTTGTAATGGGGCTGTGAGTACCTACAAAAACTTGGGGTAATTGTTCTTCAAAAAAATTATTTTTCAGTTCTGCCACGCGGTCATCTAGCATTTCAAAATCACGCACTACTTCCAAAAAATCTTCGCGATTTTCAAAATCCAACCGCTCGCAGAGCTCTTGGAAACCCCTCTTATAAACTCCGGCGCCCAGCTCAAAACCGACGCTTAAAAGATGAAGCTCGCGCGAAAAATCATCAACAAACTCCGGAATATTACGATTGAAAAAACTTTCCGCAAGATTGCCGCTCAAAGGATGGGTGGATTTATTACCAAAAACATCGGCAACAAAGTGGTCTATCACGAACTGATAACCTTTTTCCGTCGGAACGCGTCCGCCGGAAGTATGCGGCTGAGCCAAAAAACCCTCGTCCGTAAGATGAACCAGCTCGGCGCGTATAGAAGCCGGCTTAATGCCAAAATCGTATTTATCATACAACTCCTCAGAGCTAATAGGCGCGCCGTTTGCGATATATTGGCGGATGGCCGAATCTAAGATTTTTGCCGACCGGATATTCAACATGGGATATTTGCAGTATATAAAAATTGGCACTCTAGTGTCAAGAGTGCCAACCCGTGAGAATGCCAGCGATTTAATCCGTGAGATTCACATAATCCCAGCCGCGTACCGCGCCATTGCAAATATAAAGGCGGTTATTGGTCGTATCCACGGCAATCCTTCCCCGTTTTTCATTGCCATTGCAGTCGCCGGATGGCGGCGCTCCGGCAGAGCTTTTATCAAACTGCAGATATCCGCCCGACCCAACCTCCAAAAGAGACCCCGGCGTAACAGCCGCGACGCCCGCGCCCAGCTCCGCGCCCGCGCCATTCACAATCAAGCTGCCGCTGAAATAAGCGTCTTTCCATCTCTGACCTGTGACCCCGACATTCAATAAACTATCCGATCCGGGAATCAGATTAGAGTCAAAAGTGGCGGCATTTACTTTAGAGATCGCCGTGGTAAAAGAACGTGTCGCGGAACGCGCCGGAATGTCGGTATTATAACTGATACTCAAATCAACCGAGACCGTATCAAAACCCGGGGCTTGAGAATGTTTGGCAAAGATCAAACTATCTACGCGCACTCTGGATGTAGTGATGGGAATATCCGCTCCGCCGAGCTCCGAAACATTGATAACGCCTCCGGAAAGAGAAATCCTCGTGGGCGCGGCATTATAATCACTGGGATAAAGCAAAAGCGCGCTGACGCTTTCCAGCTCTATGGCGCTCGCTTCCGCGACATACCGTTCGATCGCCTGCAGAACAAAAGTTGCCTGATTGGAAACTTCCACGGCCGCGGTTTGTGTGGCATCAATGCGTGTAAAAACAGAGAGGATGCCGATCAAAAGCGTAGAAACAATGGCAAAAAGACCGACATAAATTAAGGTTTCCAAAAGCGTGAAAGCGCGCCTATTCATTTTTTAATTATATCACGAATGATTCTGCTATAATAATGTTATGCACATAGTTAAGGGTAAAATCACCTGGATAGACCTGGTAAGCCCGGGGAAACGCGATGTGGAATATTTGAAAAACATCCACGACTTCCACCCGATAATTCTGGATGAAGTGATGCATGCCTCCGCAAGATCAAAAGCGGAAAATTATGGAACGTATCTCTACCTCACCTACCACTTCCCCCTCTTTGACTCCAAACTGCGCACATCGCGCCGCGCGGAAATGGATTTCTTGATCACGAAAGACACGGTTATCACCATACGCTATGAAGATTTTGAAGCTATCCACTCCTTTAAAAGAAACCTGGAGGCCAATCCCGTGGCTAAAGCTCAGATTATGGAGAACGGCGGCTATGTCGTCTATTATCTTCTGCAGGAAATTAACGATTTTTGCCTGAGGCAGTTGCGACACATAGAAGAAAATGTCGCTTCCGTCACCCGCGATCTTTTCATTCATAAGGAGTACGAAATGCTCCGCAGAATATCGTTGGTAAAACGCGACATATTGGACTATGGCGTCATCACGCGGCCGCAATCACTTATTTTACACTCTCTTCTTGAAACCGGAACTAAATTCTGGGGGGAAGACCTCCGTGTTTATCTCTCGGATCTCATCGGTGATAACTCCAAAATCACTCAACAGTTGGAGAATTATAAAGACACCGTGGAGTCCTGCGAAGAAACCAACGCCCAGCTGCTGAACGCCAAGACCAATACTGTAATGCAACGCTTTACCATACTAGCGTTTTTGACATTCCCCTCTATGCTTTTTACCTCGCTTTTTACGGTGGATGCCATGGCGCAGAAATTCAGCGATCCTCGTTATTTCTTTTTCGGTCTCGCCACTGTATTTCTAGGAACGCTCATCGCTGTTTTTGTTTTTAGAAAAAGGGGGTTGCTTAGCGATTAAAGCAACTTCCTATGCCGGTCTCTCCCACTATCCGTTGATAATTCAACGGGGGGCATTTACAATAGAAGCAGTGATTCTATACAACACCCTCACAGAAAAAAAGGAGGAGATTAAAAAACCCGCGAGAGGTTATTTAAAGATGTTCGTCTGCGGCCCCACGGTTTACGACTATCCGCACATCGGCAACGCCCGCACCTATGTCACTTTTGATGCCTTTGTTAAGTTTTTACGCTCGCAAAAAATAAAAATTTTCTATCTTCAGAATATTACGGATGTTGACGATAAAATAATCGCGCGCGCCAAAGATCTGGGTGTGTCCTCAGAAAAAGTCGCCCGCGATTTTGAAAAGATCTATCACAGAAACGAACGCGCGCTCGGTATAACATCGGTCAACAAATACGCCCGCGCCACAGGATACATAAAAGAAATAATCCGACAAATACAGACTCTTATCAACGGGGGTTATGCTTATAAAATAGACGGGGACTCGCCTCACGGCGAAGCGGGCCCGCTCCACAGCGAGGCAGGTGGGTACTATTACGATATTTCCAAGTTCGCCGACTACGGAAAACTTGCCAAACGCACAGCGGCATCCGCCGAGGACGGCGTTTCGCGCATTGACGAAGGCATTAACAAAAAAAATAAAGGCGATTTTGCTTTATGGAAATTTCAAAAATCCGCCGATGAACCGGCTTGGGATACGCCGCTCGGACGCGGCAGACCCGGATGGCACATAGAAGACACGGCGATATCGGAATATTTTTTCGGACCGCAATATGATATTCACGGCGGGGCAGTTGATTTAAAATTCCCCCACCATGAAGCGGAGATCGCCCAACAAGAAGCCGCTTCCGGCAAAGTTCCCTTTGTTAACATCTGGATGCACGCGGGATTTCTGCTCGTTAACGAAACTAAAATGTCCAAAAGCCTCGGCAATTTTATCACTATAGACGAGTTTTTGAAACGACACTCGGCGCTTGCTTTCCGTCATCTCGTGCTTTCCCACCATTACCTTTCACCGATAAACTATACCGAAGCCGCCATCGCTCAAGCTGAAAGTGCAGTTTTGAGATTGCGTGAATTTTTAACAAAACTAAACCACATTCGTAAACACGGAATCCGCAAGAACCCCAATCAAAGCATTGAGTCCGATATCCGGAACATGGAGGCCGCATTCCTGGAAGCTTTAAACGACGACTTCAATACCCCCGAAGCTCTGGCGGCAATTTTTTCCTTCGCCAACAGTTGCCAAACAAAGCTCTGGTTCATAACTAGAAGCGAGGCTAAACTTACCAGTAAAACCATAACCAAACTCCTCGGAGCTTTAGGCATGGAAATCTCCGTTAAAAGAATTTCGCTTAAAGTAAAATGGTTAATAATGCGGCGCGAGGCCGCCCGACGCAAAAAAGATTTTTCCGCATCTGATGTTTTGAGAGATAAAATAGAAAAATCGGGATATAAAATAGAAGATACGCCACTCGGTCCCCTGGCGCTCTAGCCACAAATATGACAAACGCAGCAAAATTGCCTCCGCATAATTTAGAAGCAGAGCAGTCCGTCTTGGGCGCAATCATGATAGACAAAGAAGCCGTAATCCGCGTGGCCGATATTTTGCGTCCGCTGGATTTTTATCGCCCAACGCACGGCAAAATCTACGAAGCCATCATGGCGCTTTATGAAAAAAGCCAACCGATAGATACCCTAACAGTTTCGGCCATGCTTAAAGAAATGGGTGTTTTTAAAGATATCGGGGGTTCGGCATATCTTGCCGATGTAATGAATATGGTGCCTTCGGCCGCTAACGTAGAACACTACGCCAACCTTGTTAAAGAAAAAAGAGTTTTGCGCGATCTAATCTCCGCCTCCGCGGAGATAGCCGAGTCCGCGCTTAATCCGGATGGCGATATTGATTCCATGCTGGACACGATTGAAAATAAGATTTTCTCCATCGCTCAGCATTCCCGACCGCAAAAATTCGTGAGCTTAAACGCCGAGCTTAAGGGCGCTTACGAAAGAATAGAAAAACTGCATCAGTCTAAAGGCGAACTCCGCGGAGTATCCTCGGGATTTACCGAACTAGACAACTATCTTTCCGGTTTTCAAAATTCCAACTTGATTATCATAGGGGCCAGGCCGTCTTTTGGAAAAACATCGCTCGCCTTGGACTTCGCCCGCCATGCCGCAACTAAAGGCAAAAAATGCGTGGGAATATTTTCGCTGGAAATGTCCCGCGAAGAAGTGATAGACCGCTTAATCGCGGCTGAAGCTCACGTCTCGCTCTGGAAACTTCGTACCGGAAAACTCACAGAAGACATTGACTTTCAGCTCATCCAATCGGCTCTGGATTCACTTTCCAATACCAAAATATTCGTGGACGATACGCCGGGCATCAATGTTTTACAGATACGATCAGTCGCGAGACGGCTGCAGATGGAGCATGGTCTTGATCTGCTTGTAGTGGACTATCTCCAGCTGATTACCCCCCGCAATACGCGAACTGATAATACCGTGGCGCAAATCACCGAAATTTCCCGTGGACTTAAAATATTGGCGCGCGAACTGAACGTCCCCGTCATCGCGCTTTCTCAGCTTTCGCGCGGCATAGAACAACGCGAAGATAAAATACCGAAACTCGCCGATCTGCGCGAATCCGGCTCTATTGAGCAGGACAGCGACATTGTGATGCTTATCTATCGCAAAGATAAACATAAACAAAATCCCGACCCCGAAGAAATAAACTCCGCTGAAGTGATTATCGCCAAACATAGAAACGGGCCCATCGGTTCCGTGAAGCTTAAATTTGATCCGGACAGAGCAAGTTTTACAAGTATTGATATGCACCACTCTCCGCCGACAACCGTTTAATATGATTCCCCGACCCATAAAACACTTGGTTGATCTACTAACCACTCTGCCCTCCATCGGTCCCAGGCAAGCGACGCGGCTGGCATTTCATATTTCCAACTTGGGACAAGCCAAGGCGGTTGAATTTGCCAATGCGATGACGGGTCTCGCTAAAATACGCCCCTGCGTCGAGTGTTTTTTTATCCACGAAGAAAATGCCGAATTGTGCAAAATCTGCTCCGATGCTTCACGGAAAAAAGATCTCATAGCCATCGTAGAGAAAGAAACCGACCTCATTTCGCTTGAAAGGCCTAAAAAATTTACCGGGCGCTATTTGGTTTTAGGCGAGCTCCGCCGCGGCGCGGTATTAAACGAAATACAAAAAATGAAACTGCAGCATCTTAAAATCACTCTTGCTAAAACCGGCTGTCCTGCCGAGGAAATTCTTATTGCTACAAATCCCACAACCTATGGAGATTTAGCAGCAACGGTCATAGAGGAACACCTCAAAGATTCTGCTAAAAAGATAACCCGTCTCGGCAGGGGCATCCCCACGGGAGGAGAAATTGAGTTTGCCGACGAAGAAACCCTGGGGAAAGCTCTTGATAATAGGGGGTAAAAATCTTATAATAATCTTAGTCCTTCAGCCATCCTTTTCCGCGGGAGGGCACACCATGGGCAAATTCCTCGTGATTTTCGCCGGACTCATCGGATTGACGCTTGTTGGCGCAGGAGTTTACGGATTTATCACGGACAAAGTAGATTACGGCATGGTAATGATGTCCGGAGTCTACATCGTCTCTTTGACTGCTCTCGGTTTTCTTGCATCCAAACGGCAAGAGAACATCCCGAACTAAAATCAAAAAACACCCCCTAACCGAAAATGGCGGGGGTATCTTTTTATTTCTGAGGGTTTAAATTTTCGCTATTTCCACCTCTGTAAAACTTTGCCTGTGTCCCTTGGTTTTATGCTGACGGGTTTTAGAATGGAACTTGAAGACGATAACTTTTCTAGCGCGGCCCTGACGCAAGATTTTGCCCTCCACCTTAGCACCAAGCAAATACGGCGCGCCGATTTCCAGATTGGCGCCGTCAGAAGTCAAAAGAACCTTATCAAAAGCCACTGAAGAATTGGCCTCACCTTCTATTTTTTCTATTTTGATTTTAGCACCCGCGGAAACACGATATTGCTTACCGCCGGTCTCTATAATAGCGAATGACATATGGCTTTTACTATACACAATATAAACCAAAGAAGCAAGTCCCGAAATAAACACATCTTTCCACTCTCCTAATTCACAATCGTGAGTCTGGAGAGGAGAGAATTAATTGTTCCAGACAATTGCCAAAACGGAAGCAAGGGATAGGAGGGCAATTCCCAACCCGCCACAGGCAAGGGTCCAAGAAAGAAATCTGTCCCGCTCCCGTAAAAACCAAGCAAGAATCATATTTATCAAAACCATACCCAAACCCGTTCCAGCAAAACCAAAGATATAATCTTTAGTACCCAAAAAATCTATACCGCGAAAAGCGTCGAAATGAACTACGAGAATATGATCAACGTCATAGAAAACTATGAAGGGAATCAATAAAGACAGCCCCGCGAAGAACGAAGCTGCTACGAAAATGAGATATAGGTTCTTATCGCTTGCCATTATTGCCAATATTACAACCTTTCTGTTAAACTGGCAATCAGTAGCGTTCATTCACAAGAAAGGTTGGTGATGGAAAAAGAGAAAATACCGCTGGAGATAGAGCGGAGATTTCTCATTTGTCTAAACACCGACCCAAAAAAGTTTCCTGTGATTTGCGCGGTTTCCGATATTGAACAAATTTACCTCAAATAACGGCGCCCGGGGTGGGTCCGCAGAATACGAAAACAAACGACTCGACCGGACGGAAAACCTGTTTATACTCATACGGAAAAGCAAAGAGCGAATCCTGAATCCAGAATGGCAAGATGGGAAGATGAACATCGGATTACGGAAGAAGAGTTTTCGCAATTGATTGCCGAACGGGACCGCAAAAGAGAAGCTGTCCATAAATGCCGTTATGCGTTCTTGCACCAAGACCAACATTTTGAACTGGATATCATCTGGCACCCGATTATCATTACGCTTTTGGAGATTGAGATTCCGAACGAAAAAACTCCCATCATCCTCCCCCGCTTTGTGCCCGTAATACGGGAAGTGACGGAGGATGACCGGTACGGGAACGGCAGCATAGCCGCTGGGCTGTGCCCGGGATACAAATAACCCCGTGAGAGGTGAAGATTATGAAACGGCTCGCTACCCACATCCTTTTGGCGATACTAATATTCGGTCCGATAATCGCGGGCATGGCATTCCGCATCACAGAAACAAACGCCGAAGAAACCAAAAAAGAAGCTGTTCGCGATCTTGGTAACGGAGTATGGGTCTTTAACACCTGGATGGAAGAAAACACCACCAACCAATCCGACGGCTGGGCGCCAATGCTTGCCAAGTGGCGCGCAGAGCATCCCGAACTCCGCATCGTATCAGTCGCTCAAAATACGACCACAAATAAGGTGGTCACTTCCATGCTGGTCGTAACCGAGCCGACAAAGTAGTTTTTCTCATCAAGCCGTATTATAATTAAGCTAGTAATGCGGTCCCGTGGAGGATGCCTCTATGGACCCACGCTTCATAGGAACCGTTATTGGAACAACTTTCGTCGTTGCTTCCGGTATTATTTTCGTAACTCTCCTAATTGTCCTTATCTTTTCCTTGTAGAACATCCGTCGCCGGGGGCGACGGTTTTTTCTTGCTCAAAATTCTAATTTCTGATAAAATAAGGATACAAATTGCTCCTATCGTCTAGCCTGGCCTAGGACGCGTCCCTTTCACGGACGAAACTCGGGTTCGAA
>CAYHUD010000017.1:0-11916 GCA_964360025.1 uncultured Candidatus Saccharibacteria bacterium
TGCTATATGCTCTATGGTATTTTCTCCATGCTCCATGCTCCATGCTCCATGCTCCATGCTCCATGCTCCATGCTCCAAGTCTTCTGTTCCATGTTTCCCTCGTTCATAGTAAAATTATTTAATGCGGCTCAAGCGGTTGGAACTTCAGGGTTTTAAATCTTTCGCGGGAAAGACGGTTTTAGATTTTCCGGCGGCGGGTGTTGTCGGCGTCGTCGGTCCGAACGGTTCGGGCAAGTCAAACATCATAGATGCCATCCGTTGGTTGCTTGGTGAGCGCGAGGCAAAAAATCTGCGCGGTTTGAAATCCGATGATTTGATATTTTCCGGAGGCGAGGGGAGGGCGCGCGTCGGTATGGCGGAAGCGGGAATTCATTTTGAAAATATTTCCGCCGGTCCGGGCGACTTCGCGGAGGTATCCGTCAAAAGAAAAATTTTTCGCGACGGGACGAGCCAGTATTTTTTAAATAAAGACGAGGTGCGTCTGAAAGACGCCGTGGATTTTTTCGCGGGTGCGAAGCTGGGCACGAAAGGCCTCGCCATCATCAATCAAGGGAATAGCGATCTTTTCGTGCGGGCGACGCCCGCTGAACGGCGCGAGATGATAGAGGAGATTCTAGGGTTGCGCCAGTTCCAGCTGAAGCGCCACGATGCCGAGTTGAAACTTAAATCTACGGAGGTGAATTTGGAAAAGGTTTCGGCGATGATTGAGGAACTGATGCCGCGCTTAAAACTTTTACGCAAGCAAGCGGCAAAATGGGCGGAGCATGCCGATATTAAAAAAGAATTATGTGATTTAGAAAATAAATATTTTGCTTTGAAGGTGGGGGAGCTGGATAGTCAGTCCCTGGCCCTTGTTCCGGAAATTCGCAAATTTGACGCGGAGATAGAGCGTCGTCGGGCGGAGCTTAAAAAACTGCAAGCAGAACTCGTTTCCGTAGAGGGTGCGAAACCGGCTGAAAGCGGGGCGATGGATGTGATTGGTAGGCGCGAGCGCGATATTGCCTCGCGCCGTTCGGAGATCGCGCGTGATCTGGGGCGGTTGGAGGCGCGGCTGGAGTTTGCCGCGGCTTCAAGCGGGGGGAATATTGGCGAGGCGCGGCTGGTCGCGGCTTTAAAAGATGCCCGCGAAGCGCTCTCTGCCGTGGGAGAAAGCGGTTCTTTAGAAGAAGTGCGGGAGGCGATTGTCTTGGTTTTGGAAAAAATTGATTCGCTTTTTAGGAAAAAAGAAGTTGACATCGGACCCCTGAAATCAGAGATAGAAGCGGCGCGGGTCAAGCTCGTCGCCGAGGAGGATGTCCTAAGCGGTGAATTGCAAAAAATAGCTGAAGAAAGAGCGGGAGCGGAGCGGGCGCTCGCCGGTTTTAACGGTGTGTTTCGGAAATCTTTTGAGGCGGTGGAGGTAAAAAAGGATGAGATTTCCGCTTTAGAAAATAGCAGAAGCAGGATGCAGTTTGACGCGGAGCGGGTCAATATGCGTCTCTCTGACCTGGTAGCTGAAATCGGGAGAGTTGGGAGGGATATCGCCGAGTTCCGGGATGCGCCGCAGGTTGTATCTGTTGCGGCTGATTTTTTCCCGACGGCGGAAAAAAGGATGATGCGTTTGCGCGGTGATCTTTTCGCGATCGGGGAGATTGACGAGGCGATGCTCAAGGAAGCAAAAGAAGTTGAAGAGAGATATGTTTTTTTGTCTACGCAGACCGAGGATTTGCGCAAGGCATCGGTGGATCTGCAGTCCTTGATTTTAGACCTTAAAGAAAAAGTGCGCAAAGATTTTAATAATTCTTTGGAGCTTATCAATACGCACTTCAACGATTATTTCAAGCTGATGTTCGGAGGCGGGAAAGCCAAGCTTGTCGTTATAAAAAGAGAAGAAGCGCCTGTCTTGGGTGGCGTGGCGGAGCTTGCAGCCGTAGGCGATCTGGAAGACCAGGATTCCGTGGCGGAAGAAAAAAACGAAGCTGCCGCCGGTCTGGATATGGAAATTAGCTTACCCAAAAAAGGATCCAAGGGTTTGGATGTTTTATCGGGCGGCGAAAAGAGCTTGGTTTCCATCGCCATACTTTTCGCCCTTGTTTCCGTCTCCGCCCCGCCATTTTTGGTTTTAGACGAGGTAGACGCGGCCCTAGACGAAAACAACACGCGCCGCTTTGCCAATTTGATCAAAGAGTTTTCCAAGAAAACACAGTTTATCGTCGTGACTCATAACCGCGCGACTATGGAAGCGGCTGATATTCTCTATGGCGTGACGATGGGGAGCGATGGGGTTTCTAAATTGTTGTCGGTTAAGTTTGAGTAAGGGATTGACTCCCGAACAGAAATCAGCTAATATCTCATATAATATGCTAATGATCCGTTTGCAAAGAATCGGTAAAAAACACCAGCCCGCCTATCGTTTAGTGGTCGGCGAAAAGAGAGATAAATTAAACGGCCGCCAGCTGGAGGATTTAGGCTGGTTTAATCCCGTGGAAAACAAGCAGGAGTTTAATAAAGACCGTATTTTGCATTGGTTAAAGATGGGCGCCGGAAAAAGCGCGACTGTCCATAACTTGATCCTTGCCGCGGGCATTATTACGGGCAAAAAAATGCCGGCTCACAGCGTGAAAAAAGTAGCGGCCACGGAGAAGCCAAAGGTGGAAGTTAAAGCGGAAACGAAGGCAGAACCGAAAGCTGAAGCCAAAGCGGAAGCCGCTCCGGCGCAGGCGTAAGCTGTTGACAAAAGGCAAAAAATTTGCTATAATTACAGAAATAATGAAAGGTCGTCAGAAGATAAAATAGATTGACATGGCAAATCAAGACGCAGATCAGCAATTCTTAGAATATGTTGTGAAGTCCATCGTTGACAATCCGGATGACGTGAAAGTTGACCGGAAAGTTGACGAGATGGGAGTGCTTCTGTCTCTCCACGTAAACGCGGCCGATATGGGCCAAGTTGTGGGGCGCCAGGGAGCGACTGCCAAGTCCATCCGCTCGCTTCTTCGGATCGTAGGCATTAAAAACAATGCCCGCGTGAATTTGAAGATTGAAGAGCCGGAGGGCGGCAGAATGTCCCGCGAACCGAAAACCGAATAAATTCGGGTTTCTCTACAAAACCCGTTTCGCCGATTGGCGGACGGGTTTTGTGTTAGAGTGAAGTTAAATAATTATTTATGAGATTTGATATCATAACCATATTTCCGAAAATATTAGACAGCTATTTTAATGAGTCAATTTTAGGCCGCGCGGCGGAAAGGCGGCTGATTAAGATTATTGCTCATAATCTTCGCGATTTCTCTCCGGATAAAAAACATAAAAAAGTTGACGCTTCGCCTTATGGCGGCGGCCCGGGCATGGTGCTTCAGGTGGAACCAGTCTATTGGGCGGTGGAGTTTGCGAAGCGTAAGGCGCAAACGGCAAAAAGGAAAAGAGTTATCTTATTTAGCACGCGGGGGAAAAAACTGGACGCGAAAATGGCAAAGCGTCTCGCGAAGTATGACCAGCTGATTATGATTTGTGGCCGCTATGAAGGCGTGGATGAGCGAGTGGCTAAGTATATTGCCGATGAGGAGGTTTCTATTGGAGATTTTATTTTGTCAGGCGGAGAACTGCCGGCGGCGATTTTAGTGGATGCTGTTTCTCGGTTTATTCCCGGCGTACTCGGTAAGTATGAATCTTTGGAAGAAGTGAAGGGGAGTTATCCTGTTTACACTCGTCCCGAGGTTTGGAGTCCTAAAAAGGGGAAAAACTGGAAAACTCCTTCGGTTTTGCTTTCGGGTGATCATAAGAAAATAGAGGAGTGGCGCGGGGTATGAATAATGAATAAAGAATAGAGAATCATTGTTCACGCTTCGCGATTCAATATTCATTTTTATAATCTGCTATAATTTAAATATGGCACGTTATCTCGCCATATTCATTGGCATAGCAGTATTAATTTTTATTGGCGCAAAGATTCCGGCGCTTGCTACTTTTGCCGATAATATTTATGGCTGGGCGTGGTCGGCTAACATCGGTTGGATTAGTTTTAACGATATTAATGCCGGTAGTGGAGGCGGCTCTTACGGCGTGCGCGCCGATAGCGAGGGCAATCTTGCGGGATTTGCCTGGTCTCCCAATATCGGTTGGATTAGTTTTAATGCATCGGACGTGGCGGGGTGTCCCGGAACTGCCGGTAATCTTATTTGCGCTCCGAAAGTTAATTTGACGACGCACGAGGTTAGCGGCTGGGCGCGCGTTTGTTCGGGTACGCTTAACGGCGACTGCACCGGAGGATCGCGGTTAGACGGCTGGGACGGCTGGATTAGTTTACGAGGATCAAATCCCGCTTATGGAGTCATAACGACATCGGTTCAACCCTTCAAGTGGAGCGGATGGGGATGGGGCGGAGAGGTAGTGGGGTGGGTGAGTTTCAGCGGCGATACTTTGGGTGCCGGAGGCGGGACATACAGCGTGACTGGTCCTGATAACAGCTTGGTTTTGGTTGTGGCGGCGACGGCGACTCCGAATCCGGCGCGCGTCGGGCGGCTGGTAACCTGGTCGGCGGTTACTTCCGGTGGAACTCCTCCCTATACCTATACCTGGAGCGGTGACGAGGGTCTAACTGGCTCTGCGGCATCAGTTGGCATGTCCTATGCCACAACCGGAGTTAAGACCGGGACTGTGACCGTTACGGAAAGCGGTCCGTCCCGACAAACTAAAACGGCAAGCTTTTCTGTTACCGTAGTTCCCGCCGGTGCGATAGAGGGCATTAAAGAAATTATCCCCGAATAAACAAATGAACGCCAAAAATCTTTTATTAATTTTACTAATCATTTTGGGTGTTATGGCGATTTCTTCCGGTGTTGCGTATTATTTGGCCATCAGGGCGCGGTCTCCGGGTTCTGATTATTCTCCGCCGCCTAAAATATTAAGCGAGGCGGACAAGCTCAAAGTTCTAGGGGATTTGTCCGGCGGGAGCGGACCGGGCAGGGCGGAGAGATTAAGAATTTTAGAATCATTATTTAATAAATAACATGTCCAAACTTCAATTCATTTTCAACAATTTAATAGTCGTCGCGGCGGCATTCGCCGTCATCGGTTTTGTCGCTTACGCGCAGGGAGTTTGGATGGCTCCTACGGCGACTCCTCCGGGAGATAATACCGCCGCTCCGCTAAACGTCGGAGCGAGCAATCAGGTTAAAATCGGCGGCTTGGCTATCGGTCCCTTGGCTGTTTTTGGTAATGCCCAAGTTTCCGAAAATCTCAATGTGGATGGCGTATATAAAAGAAATGGCGTTGCGGGCATCACCGCCAGCTGTCCGGCTGGGACTACGCTTTTGAATCCGGTAGTTTCGGGAGGTATTGTTACGCAGGCATCCTGCGGAGCGGCGGGGGGTGGAGGCGGCGGTGGTCCGACTACGATTGTTCAGACCGCCACATATTACGGAAATGGCACGGCAGTTTGCCCTGCGGGGAAGACCGTAACCGGAGGCGGATGTTACGGTAGCGATATTCATTGTATTTTGATACAGAGCTACCCCTCCGCGGCCAATCAGTGGAGTTGTTTCTGGAGGTCGTGCGGCGGTACGACTAGTTATGTTTATGCGATGTGCCAGTAATTTCAACCTAAAAACTTCATAAATGGGCGGCTTCTTTGTCGGTTTTCCTCGGAATACCGCAGTGGGTATACCTCGTCAATCCTCCTAGAAGCCGCCTCATTTCCGGAGTTTTTTAATATGTTTTTTATTGTACGCGACTGTGTTTTAATTTTCTTGACACCCCTCCTTTACTCTGATATATTCTGTACATAGTCCGCAGACCACAGGCAGTCAGAAATGACACAAGTCCTGTCGAGGGCACCACACTTTTTGTTGGTTGCTTGCGGCTGAAAGGTCGCTATTTTTTTACTTTTTATCTAAAAAGTGATCTCGCCCCCTGCGTTGCTTAGAGGGCGGGGTGCTCAATTAATAATTAATTTCGCATGCTAACTAAAACACAGAAGAAAGAACAGGTAAGTCTGGGAACAAAGGAAATCAAGGACTCCGAGAGTCTGATTTTTGCCGATTTTGGAGGCGTTCCTACCGGAGAAATCCGAACGTTGAAAAATACGTTGCGTGCGGCAGGCGCCAAATTTAAAGTTTTCAAAAAGCGTCTGTTGCGCATAGCCCTGAAAGAAGCGGGGGTTGAGGTTGATCCGATGCAGTTTGACGCGCAGGTCGGCACCGTTTTCGCGCCGAAGTCGGTTTACGATGTCGCGGGGGGCGTTGCTAAATTCGCGAAGGATTTGCTCAAAAACACCAAAAAAGAATTTAAGATTTTGGGCGGATATGACGCGAAAGAGAAGAAATTTTTTGACGGCAAGGAGATGGCCTTGATTGCCAAGCTTCCTCCGCGCGAAATTCTTCTTACCCAGATTGCGGTTATGTTAGGAATGCCAATTAAAAAAGTAATGATTGCCTTAAATAGTCGTAAAGAAAAATTAGAAAAGGCAATAGTATAAAAACATGGAAAAATTTCAAGATTTATTGTCAAAAATTGAAACGTTGAATGCTTTAGAGCTTTCTGAATTGGTGAAAGCCATGGAGGAAAAGTTCGGTATCTCTGCCGCGATGCCGGTCATGGTATCTGGTGGCGCTGGAGCCGCGGGAGCTGAAGCTGCGGAAGAAAAGACGGCTTGGAAGGTGAACTTGAAAGAAGGTGGAGCGCAGAAGATTCAGGTCATCAAGGTTCTTCGCGAGGTAACAGGTCTCGGGCTTAAAGAAGCCAAGGACTTGGTGGACGCCGCTCCGAAAGTCGTTAAAGAAGGATTGAAGAAAGAAGACGCCGAGGAGTTGAAGAAGAAGCTGGAAACAGCGGGAGCAGTTGTAGAACTTCTTTAATTTTTTCTTGGCAAAATCAAAAACCGCGATTAAACACCGCGGTTTTTGATTTTTTGCAAGTTTTATTTTTTTGGTTTATAATAGTTTTTGTTGGGGCACATAGTTTAATGGTAAAACGTTGCATTCACATTGCAAAGACTCTTGGTCCGATTCCAAGTGTGCCCACAAAACTTTAGCGTTCTGTGGATAACTTATTTTAGTTCTAAAAAGACCAGTAATAATGCGGTAGAAATCGCGCCTGTGGGGCGCGATTTTTCTTGGCCGCCATTGGACGGCTATATATAAGTAGCGTATTATAAAATATAGGTGGGGGATTGTGGGGATAAGTGGGGAAAGAAGCAGAAGATTACCCCGCCATAATTTTTAGAAAGCGGTAGGCGGGGTGCTCAATTTATAATTATTCGCTAAGCTCACAAATAAAATTGGCATGTTCATCGGCGAGTACCAACACAATATTGATTCCAAAGGACGCATGGCTGTGCCGGCGAAGTTTCGCGGGCGTTTGGGCAAGGGCGCCATCATTACCCGCGGACTGGATCGTTGCCTTTTTATCTATACGGCCGCGGAGTGGAAAACGCTTGCCGGAGAAGTTATGAAATATTCCATTTTGAAATCCGATTCGCGCTCTTTCGCGCGATTTATTATGTCCTCGGCGACAGAAATTGATTTTGACAGCCAGGGCCGCGCTCTTATTCCTGCTTCTTTGCGCGAATACGCCGGTTTGAAAAAGGAAACCATTATCGCCGGAGTTTTCAACCGTTTAGAGGTCTGGGACGCGGCGGCTTGGAAAAATTTCCGCGCCAAAGCCGAAAACAATTCCGATGCCATTGCTGAAAAGTTAAGTGATTTGGGTTTATAAAATGATTCATCAACCGGTTTTGCCAAAAGAAGTCATGCAGGCGTTGAATCCGCAACAGGGAGAGTTTTTCATTGACGGCACTCTGGGCGGCGGGGGACACGCGGAGATGATTTTAAACGCCATTGGCGCCGCGGGAAAATTTTTAGGCGTGGATTTGGATCAAAATGCTTTAAATGAATTTGAAAAGAAAACACAAGGTAGGAAAACTAAAATTTTTCTGGTTCAGGATAATTTTGCAAATATCCCGGGTATCTTAGCCAGTCGTGGCCTTGGCTTGGCAGACGGTCTTTTGCTGGATTTGGGACTGTCGTCCGATGAAATAGAAAATTCCGGTCGCGGTTTTACTTTTTCTAAAAATGAGCCGCTTCTTATGACCCTTTCCAATAGCTTTGTGCCCGTAAAGACGCTTTTAAGAGAACTATCCGAGGAGGAGCTAGCCGATATTATTTTCAGGTTAAGCGACGAGCGCTTCAGCAGAAGAATAGCAAAATCCATTAAGGAAACTTTGCGCAAAAAAACCATTGAGACGACATTTGATCTCCGTGAGGCGGTTTTGCGCGCCGTGCCCGCGAGTTATGAGGGCGGCCGCAACCGCCACGGCGGGGCACGCATTGATCCCGCGACCCGCACCTTCCAAGCGCTTCGTATTTATGCGAACCACGAGTTTGAAAATATTGCCGCTGTTTTGGGCAACCTAGAAAATATTTTGAAGTCCGGAGCCCGGCTCGCGGTTATTACTTTTCATTCCGGCGAGGATCGTATTGTGAAAAACGCCCTGCGTGATGCCGCTAAGACCGGTATGATCTCTCTGCTTAACAAGAAGGTCATTGTTCCCTCGGAAGAAGAAACCAGAGCTAATCCGCGTTCGCGTTCCGCAAAGCTTCGCGCCGCTACCCTAAACCCATGACCATCATTGAACCTAACAAAAACCCCAGAACAATAAACAGTTTTTTATTCGCGAGTGTTACCGCGCTCGTGGCTGTTTCCGTCTGGAGCGTTATGATTTATAGCCAGATCGTGGGCATCTCGCACGATTTGGCATCTGCCAAGGACGATTACGGAAATTTGTTGGCGCACAACGCGGAGCTTAAAAATTCAAAATACCAATTAACGGATGCGGATAGCTTGATTTTAGCCGCGGAAAAAAGCGGTCTCATTAAAGTAGTGCATCCGGAGTTTTTAGAGATTGACCGGGCGCTAGTTTTGGGCGGCGATTAATAAATTTGTCTGGTATAATTGTTTGTATCTATGCGCGTTGTCATTTCGCCGTTAAAAAGATTTTTTCGTAATCTCCGTCTTTTTGCGGTGATGTTCTTTATTGTCGGAGCAGGCGTCACCCTGCTTTCTAATTTTTATAATTTACAGATTAAGAAGGGAAGTTTTTATTCGGCAAAGGCGCAGTCTCGGTATCGTTTGTCGGGTTACCTGAACACAATCAGGGGGAGTATTTATCTCACGGATAAGAACGGTAACGAGATCCCCGCGGCAATCAACAAAACCTCGCCCGTGATTTATGCCGTTCCCAAAGAGATTGAAGATGTAGACGAGGCGAGTAATATGATAGCCGAGCTTTTGGGCAAAAGCGTGGACGAAGTGAAGCTGTTGCTTGGCAAGGAAAATGATTTGTACGAAGTTTTAGTCCGCAAAGCAGATCCGGAGCAGATTCTAAAAATCGCGGATGCGGCTATCAAGGGTGTTTATATTGAAGATGAAGAATCGCGGTTTTATCCCTTCAATAACCTGGGAGCGCATTTTTTAGGATTTGTCGGAGCGGGTGATGACGATATGGAGACGGGGAGGTACGGGTTGGAATCTTTTTATAATAAAAAGCTCTCCGGTATTCCGGGAAAAATTGAAGAAAATAAAATAGAAAAAAGCACGCCGGGCGAAAATATCCAGCTTACAATTGATCGCAATATTCAGGCGCGCGCCGAAGAAATTTTAAAAAATGTCGTGGAAACTTACAGGGCGGTAGCCGGGACGGTGATCGTCGAGGATCCGAAAACCGGAGCCGTTTTGGCTATGGGCAGTTATCCGGATTTTGACCCCAACAATTATTCCAAATCTTCCATTAAAACTTTTTTAAATCCGGCGGGGCAGGCGGTCTACGAACCGGGATCAATTGTTAAGGTTTTAACGATGGCCGCGGCGCTGGACGCTGGGAGCGTCACTCCGAAGACGACATTTTATGATTCCGGTTCTTTGGTTCTAAGCGGTAAAACTATTAAAAACTGGGACTTGAAGGCCCACGGCACGATTACTATGACGGAAGTTATAGAACAGTCCATCAATACCGGCGCGGCTTTTGCGGAGAGGAAGTTGGGGCACGATAATTTCAGAGAGTATATGATCAAGTTTGGACTAAGCGATAAAACCGGAATTGATTTGCCCGGTGAATTGGCCGGTAATTTACGTAATCTGGCTAGTGGAGCCAAAGAGATAAATTTTGCGACAGCTTCTTTCGGGCAGGGAATATCTCTTACGCCCCTGGAGTTAATCAGCGCCTTTTCGGTACTGGGTAATGGCGGAGTTTTGATGAGGCCGTATCTTAACGAAAATCTTGGTCCGCAAATGGTACGCCGCGTAGTGTCGGAGCATGCGGCGCGAGAGGTTACGCAAATGATGGTATCGGCAGTTAATAAAGCTAAAGTAGCGGAGATTCCGGAGTATAACATTGCCGGTAAAACAGGCACGGCGCAGGTTCCCGATTTTAAAAAGGGGGGATATACGGATGATGTTATCAATACTTATGCCGGCTATGCTCCTGCTTATGATCCGCGATTTGTAATTTTGATTAAAATTGAGAAGCCAGAGGGAGCGCCTCTCGCCGGCGCGACCGTTGTTCCTGCATTTCGCGAATTAGCCCAATTTATATTAAACTATTATAATATTCCGCCCGACCGTAAATCAAATTAAACCGATGAAAACATTTTTATTAGAGCAATTAAAGAAGGTTTTGCGGGTTCTGGCTATTTTGACTATTCGTAAATACGAGCCAAGTATCATCGGTATCACAGGAACTGCGGGCAAAACATCAACCAAAGAGGCTATTTACGCCGTTTTAAAAAAGGAAAGATTTGTTCGCGTTGCGGGTAAGAGTTTTAACAACGAACTGGGTTTACCGCTTACTATTCTTGGCGATTGGCAAAAGATTGAGGGAATATTTTTTTGGCCGAAAGTCCTTTTGATTAGTGTTTGGAACCTGATTCGTAAAAATAAGTATCCGGAAATTTTAATTTTGGAATATGGCGTTCAGAAACCCGGTGACATGGCCTATCTTCTAGGTATCGCGCGCCCCTCTATCGGAGTTATGACTGCTTTTCACGAAGTGCCGGCGCACATAGAGTTTTTTGCGAGCGCGGAGGGGATGATGCGGGAGAAAATTAAGCTTTTACAGGCTGTGCCTGCCGCCGGTTTCATTATTTTAAATGCCGATGACGCGACTATCGTCAAAGCCGGCGACGGTTTGCGTTCGCAGGTGATGACTTTCGGTTACGGTGCGTCCGCGCATGTTCGCGTCACTAATTTTGAAAATTTGTTTACGGAGGAACGTCCCTTGGGTATATCCTTTAAAATCAATTACGGGGGCAGTTTTGTTCCTGTGAGGTTTGAGGGCGTAGCCGGAAAAGCGCAGAGTTATGCCGCCGCGGCCGGGGCCTGCGCCGGTTTTATTTTCGGGCTGAACTTAATTAAAATT
Organism: uncultured Candidatus Saccharibacteria bacterium; assembly: GCA_964360025.1. Lineage (GTDB taxonomy): Bacteria > Patescibacteriota > Minisyncoccia > UBA6257 > JAUSGH01 > CAYHSY01. The sequence goes on from CAYHUD010000017.1 coordinate 11,390, forward strand.
TCAGAAAGTTTGTCGCGGGAATATCGGCCCGCCGCGCATCGTATGGCAATAGTTTCGGGCATCAATGGATCCTATGTTTTTGACGATTCATATAACGCGGCTCCGCTTTCTATGCACGCGGCCCTGGAAACATTGGGTAGTTTTCCGGCGATAAGAAGGATTGGTATTTTAGGCGATATGCGCGAACTGGGGAAATATTCTCTTCCCGCCCACGAAGAAGTGGGACACTTTTCGGCAAAGATTTTGGATTTGTTAATAACAATTGGGGCGCAGGGTAAGATTATCGCCGAGGGAGCGATGGCGGAGGGTATGAATAAAAAAAATATCAGAAGTTTTGACTCCGTTGCGGAAACAAGCGAGGAGGTTAAAAACATTTTGCGTAAAGGCGATCTTGTTTTGATTAAGGCCTCACGCGCCGTGGGGCTGGATAAGGTTGTAGATGAATTACGAGTAACCTAAAAGACGGCGTAAGCCGTCTTTTAGGTTTTGTGCTCCCATCGGGATTCGAACCCGAGTTTCGTCCGTGA
>CAYHUD010000018.1:0-10949 GCA_964360025.1 uncultured Candidatus Saccharibacteria bacterium
CTTCGGGCCTTACTGAATTCAAAACGGCTTTAAATTCCCCCGAAAACCGGCTGGCGAGCCCGCGTCGCGGGCGAGCCAATGACTTCATTTCCTAACTGGCGGAGGCGGGAGGATTCGAACCTCCGATGCCATTGCTGGCATAACAGTTTTCAAGACTGTCCGTTTCAACCACTCACGCACGCCTCCATATATTTAGCTCACTATTATTATAAATGATAATCTTAATCCCGGTAATTTATATTAACATTTTAACTAGTTGTGGTCAATTGGCTTTTTTCATTGTTTGACAAGATGGGCGCATAGTTAAAAAATTTTAAATAGGACATTTACAACTTCTCCGGAGGTGCGCCGATGAAGAGAATCATCGGTATCTTCGCCATTTTCGTTCTCTGTTTCGTTTCGTCCGGCACGGGCTTTGCGCAGACGTCTTCCGGTAACTTGGACAGCAAGGCGATTTTGGAAATGTACCGCGATGTCGTCGTAGACGTGGAGACCACGCTTACCGTGGAGGTTTCGGGTGGTCTCATCTTGATGAGTTCGGTGGGTGACAAGTTCCTGGTGGAAATCTCTGGTCACGAGACCGAGATCGTTCGCATGGCGAGCAACAAGCTGAAGTTCGGTGGCACCGGTTTTTTCGTGGATGCTGACGGATCCCTGCTCACGAATGCGCACGTGGTCAAGATTCCGGGAAACGAGATCAACTTCGGTCCCTTCGGATCTATCAGGGTCGTTGACTATGAGTATTGGGTTGTTCAGTCGGAGAAGCAGAAAAAGTTCAGGGCCGAGTTGGTCGGTATGAACACTTACGCAGACAACGCACTTTTGAAAGTTGAGGGTCTTGACCCCAAGGAGTTCAAGGTTGCGAAGCTTGGTGACTCCGACAGGCTGGCGCAGGGCGACGTCGTCTACTGCTACGGTTCCCCCTACCATCTTTCGGGCTCGCTTTCCGACGGAAAAGTCTCGGGTTTGCATCGTCAGATCGGCCTGGATTACTTGGAAGATTTCATTCAGCACACCGCTTCTACGGCTCCCGGCAATTCCGGAAGCCCGCTCATCAATGGGCGGGGAGAAGTGATCGGTATTCACAGCGCTGGCATTCGCACCGGAGCATCCATCGGTTTCGCGATTCCCGCGTCTCTCGTGGATGTGGCGAATCTGAAGACCCTGAAGGGTGGCAACACCAAGCTGGGTTGGTTGGGCATGGAGGCCCTTCTCGAGAACTTTGATCGCAGCGGCGACGCCGGCAACCCGAGCTTTGAAGATGTTCGTCAGCTGAACGCGGCCACGGACATTGACGATCTGAAGTCGCTGATGCTTCTCGCCAACCTTACGTACCCCGAGATGGGTGTGAGGGGCTTGAAGAATCGCTGGGCGATCGTGCGCGACATCAAGCTTGGACTCGAGGGAAATCCTTTGCCCGCCGAGAAGGCGGAAATGCATCGCGGTGATCTTCTCATGAGAGTCAATGACGTGGAAGTTCAGAGCGGCATGGATGTGCGCCTGGCGCTTCTCGGAGTCGCGCCCGGTATGAGCGTGGATCTGCAGTACGTTCGGACTGATGACGGCGCGAAGACCATGAAGACGATCACGGTCGTGGTTGTCGCCAAGCCCGAAGTGGAAAACGGAAAGTAGGATTTTTCAACTCAAGTTTCCCCTGAAGCGATTCGGGGGATTTTTTTTTGTTTTAACCACGCTGTTGAAATATAAAAACAAAAGTTAAAACACCCCGAGCTAGTCGAGGGGTTACTCCAGCGTTTACCCTCCCTTTGCCACGACGAGAACTATTATCTTTCTCGCCCCCGCGCTTTTTAAAACTCTCGCCGCCTCAAATGTCGTCGCGCCGGAAGTGAAAACATCATCTACAAGGATTATTTTTTTGCCGACGATATCGTTTTTATCGCCGAGCGCGAAACACCTCGCGATATTTTTTTGTCTTTCTTCTTTATTTTTGCTCTTGGCTTGCGGAGGGTTGTCGCGTACGCGCGTGAGCGCGTTTAAAAACGGGATGCCGAGCGCGCTTGATGTTTTTTGTGCAAGAAGCTCCGCCTGATTGAACCCGCGTTTACGCAAGCGTGTTTTATGGAGAGGAACGGGGACGGTAATGAAGTCGGAAAAATCGGCATCAAGTTCGCGGATATAGGCAATCAATATTTTTGCAAGCGGCGCCGCTCCGGCTAGAGCCTTGCGATATTTCAAAATCCAGATCAGCTTTTTCACCGCAGTATCGTCATATGTCGTCGCGGCCGCAAGTGTGGCCGGAGCGTCTTTATGGCAGATTTTTGCATTTCGCGGCAGGCGCGCTCCGCAGACGGCGCAAAACATCGTCTCGTGGATAGTGATATTTTTAAAACAGCCGTCGCAAATATTTTCCGGAATATCCTTTGAGTCAAACGTCCGGTCGCAGACGAGGCAAATCGGCGGAAAAAGAATGTCCAAAACCGCGCTTTTTATTTTCACCCAACACGAAAACAACATCTCTCTGGTATAATCAAAGTAGTTACGCGCGTCAATTCCTTTTCTCGTTATTCATACTTCGTAATTCATAACTCATCTCCATGGCCTTCTCTTTTTTCAAAAAAATCATCGGCCCCAAACGCCAGCTGGGAATAGACATTGGCACGACTTCGCTGAAAATCGCGGAGATGGAACGCGGCAAAGACGGCCGGCCTTTTTTAAAGAACTACGCCTATTTGGAAAGTTTTGATTATTTGGACCGCACGAACGCCGCTTTTCAGACGAGCACCCTCCGCCTTGATGAAGAGGTTATTGCCCGCTACTTGCGCGCGCTTTTAAAGCAGGCGGGGATAGGGGACGCCGCAGTCGTGGCCTCGCTTCCGCCCTTTTCTTCTTTTACGACTCTGATTGAGGTGCCGGCTATAAGCGATGCCGAGCTTAAAGACGCACTTTCTCTTCAGGCGCAAAAGTATATTCCCATACCGCTTTCGGAAGTTACCTTGGACTGGACGAAAGTGGGCGAGCGCGTTGATGAGAGTGGCAGTAAAAAAATACAGGTTTTTTTGGTTGCTGTTCCGAATGACGCCGTGGCGCGAACTAAAAAGATATTTGAACTGGCGGGGCTGAAACTTTCCGGTCTGGAGATTGAGGGCGTCGCTGTGGCGCGGTCGCTTGCATCCGATGCCCGCGAACCGGTTTTGATTATAGATATCGGTTCGCGTTCCACGGGGATTCTCGTCGCGGAGCGGGGTATGGCGCGTTTTTTAAACCAGACGGATTTTGCCGGAGGGTCGCTGACGCAGATTATTGCGAATGGTCTTAATCTTGCCCCGCGCCGGGCGGAGGAGCTTAAGAAACAGAAGGGACTTTCCGCCGGGGGAGAGTATGAGTTATCCACACTCATTCAGCCGCTCTTAGATGTTATAATAAATGAAGGAGCGAGAGTGCGTAATAATTACGAAACTACCTACAAGTCCAAAGTTTCCCGAGTGATTCTTTCGGGAGGCGGAGCGAATATGCCTGGGCTTGAGCGTTATGTTTCGCGGGAAATGAGTCTGCCCGCCGTAAAAGCGCAACCCTTCTCCTCGTTAAGTTATCCCGAAGCCATGGCTCCGCTTATAGGCGAGCTGGGACCGTTACTTGCCGTTTCTTTGGGTCTGGGGCTGAAGGATTTATAAAAATGCCGGAGTACCCTCAAAATTCAGAAAGTATCTTAGCTCCCGAAAGATTGGGCGCGGGTTTGCCTTGGAAAATTTTCATTTTCGCGCTTATTCTTTTCGGCACTATTATCGGCAGTTATTTCGGGTTGATTCTGGGATACCGTCCCTACCTTGATTCGCGCATCGCGGCGGTACAGGCGGAAATAGACGCCTTGGCGCAAAGCATTTCGGTGGAGGAGCAGGCGAATTTTTTGAGATTTTATTCGCAGATCGTTAATTTAAAAACTCTTTTAGATACGCACATAGTTTTCGCGCGCTTCTTCCCATTTTTGGAAAAAAGCACGAATAAGCAAGTGGCTTACGAAGTGGCGACGCTCACGACCGATAAAAACGAGCTGGTTTTAGAGGGTGTGGCGCAGTCCTATGCCGTTATAGCCGAACAGCTGGAGTCGTTGAATCAGTCGCTGGAGGTCAAAGATTATATCCTGAACCAATCGCAGATCGCGGAGGGTAAAATTCGTTTTCGTATCGTTGCCTCGCTGGATGAAAGATTATTTAAACAGCAATAAAAAGATATGAAAGCATCTACTAAAAGAGTTTTAAGTCTTCTTGGTACTGCGCTTCTGTTTGTGGGCGCTCTGGCTTTTTACTCTTTATTTTTGCTGCCGGCTTATACCGCCACTAACGAAATGCGCGGCGAGCTTGCGGCGCGCTCCCAGCTTTTTGAAGACCAGAAGCGTATCGTTTCCCGCGTCAGCGATCTGATCGCGCAGTATCAAGGAACTGCTAATGTGCAAAATACGGTGTCTTTGACTCTGCCTCGTGACGCGGCGACGGCTTCTATGGTCGCGCAGTTAAACGGCATCGCGGGAGCAAGCGGCATTATCATCCAGTCCTTGAGTCTGCAAAAACAGGCCCTGCGTCCGTCACCGGGAGGTAACGGCGAAGCGGCGAAGCCTATCGGCACCGTGGAGGCCAATGTGCGGATTCTCGGATCTTACGAATCTTTTAAGAATTTTCTTGCCGGAGTGGAGACAAATATCCGCCTTATGGATATCAAAAATTGGCGCATAGAAACTCCGCCTAAAAATGTCGCCGGCGGGACGATTAATTATACGGTCGTTGTTGACGCTTATTACCAAGCTGAATAATATGGCCATTTTAATCCAAGAACAAAAGAAATCCGTTAACTGGTTCGCGATTATCGTTACCGCTTTTGCTGTCGGCGCTATCGTTTTTGGTTTGTATTATCTTTTCTTTGCTCCGACGCCGGGGATTGAGGTCGTGGTTCCGCCTCCTTTGCAGTCCGCGAAGCGTATCTCCACGATTGAAGTGGATCCGACAATCGTCTTAAACAGCCGCGCTTTCCGCTCGCTCCGCGCCTATGCGGGTATAGTCACCGCGGGGGCGACGGGGAGGGATAATCCGTTTGTCGCATTTTAGTTCAGCCTGTTTTGTTTAGAGTCTATTATTCTTAATTCATTATTCTTAATTCGGAGCCATGGACGATAAAGTTTTATTAAAATCTTTGGTTGAGGGCGGACTTTTGACGGCTGAAGGCGCGTCCGGTATTTTGCGCGATTCTTCGTCTTTAAAACGCGGCGCCGAGGATATTATTTCCGAACGACGTCTGGTTCCGGAAGACGAGCTTTTAAAAATTAAATCAGGCATCTTGGGCGTTCCGGGCAAAAGAATAACGGCGGAAGAAATTCCCGCCGAACTTTTAAAGCTGATTCCGGAGACAACCGCGCGTTCATATAAAGTCGTTCCCATCTCGCGCGATAAAAATCTTTTGATTGTGGGCATGATTCACCCGGAGGACTCCGGCGCGCAGGAGGCCCTGCGTTATATCGCGCGGCAAAATAAAGTCAGTCTGGGAGTTTATCTTTTAGTTCAAAGCGATTTGGACGCGGTTTTGCGTCTCTACACCCCGTTTTCCAATGAGATTACCCAAGCGGTAAAAAGTTTGCGCGTGGACGAAGCGCAGGCCCTGGGACGCACTGTGCGTTTGGAAGAAGGCGGCAAGGTGCAGGAGGACGCTCCGGTTATAAAAATCGTCGCCTCTCTTTTAAAAGAAGCAGTCAATCTCAAGGCTTCCGATATCCACATTGAGCCGGAAAAAGAAAGATTGCGCGTGCGTTTTAGAATAGACGGGCGTTTGCGCGAGCAGACTTCACTTCCGGCGGCTCTGCACCAGCCGGTGATTTCACGCGTGAAAATCCTTTCGGATTTAAAAATAGACGAAAACCGCATCCCGCAGGACGGCAGATTTAGAAGCGAAATTTTCGGGCGGGATATTGATTTCAGAGTTTCCAGTTTTCCCACTCCTTTGGGTGAGAAGGTAGCCATCCGCGTGCTTGATCCTACGGTGGGACTCAAGGGCTTGGAAGAGCTGGGACTGCGCGGGAAAAGCGCGGATGTCATCCGGCAGGGTATTGAAAAACCTTACGGCATGGTGCTTATCACGGGTCCGACGGGGTCCGGTAAGACGACGACGCTCTATGCTCTGCTCCAGATTTTAAATAAAGAAAGCGTGAATATCGTGAGCTTGGAGGATCCTGTGGAGTATTTTGTGCCGGGTATCAATCAGTCGCAGGTGCGTCCCGAGATTGGCTACGATTTTGCTTCCGGTTTACGCCAGATTTTGCGCCAAGACCCCGATATTATTATGGTGGGCGAAATCCGCGATCAGGAAACCGCCGCGCTTTCGGTGCACGCGGCTCTGACGGGGCATATTGTTTTTTCCACCCTGCACACCAATAATGCGCTGGGAGTTATCCCGCGTCTTATAGATATGAAAGTGGATGCGTTTCTTTTGCCGCCGGCTTTAAACTTGATGCTGGCCCAGCGGCTTGTATCCCGTCTTTGCCAGAAGTGCAAAACGGAAACCAAAGTATCAGCTGAAGTCGCTTCTATTATTAATCACGAATTAGGCAAGCTGCCCCCGGAAGAAAAAAGTAAAGTAAAACACAAAGAGCCCTATCATTCCTATCACTCACCAGGGTGTGAGAGCTGTAACGGCAAGGGTGTTGAGGGGCGCATCGCGCTTTTTGAGGTGCTGGAGATGACGCGCGAGCTTTCGGCTCTAGTCACGGAGGGTGTTACCGAAAAAAAGATTCGCGAGGAATCAGAGCGGCAGGGTATGGTCTCTATGCGGCAAGACGGCATACTGAAAGCGTTGGATGGACTTGTAAGCATAGAAGATATTTTAAGGGAGACGGCGGAAGCGTGATATAATTAAGATAAAGATATTAACTACTATGGCTGAACATAAAATAAAATTAAATGAATTGCTGTTAACGACCGCGACGCAAAACGCTTCCGATTTGCATATCGCTGTCGGCGCTCGTCCGGCTATCCGCGTGGACGGACTGCTTGTGCCTCTGCAGAAAGAACCGCTGGTTACTCCGGAAACAGCCGAGGGGTTGGTGGGCGCGCTTCTAGACGATGAGCAGAAAAAGATTTTTGCGGAGAAAAAAGAATTGGATTTCGCTTACGCCTTTGAAGACAAAGCCCGTTTCCGCGTCAATGTTTTTTATCAGCGCGGATTTGTGGCGGCGGCACTCCGTCTTATTCCCGCGAAAATCAGAACCATAGACGATTTGGCGCTCCCGCCGATTTTGCATGATTTCACGAAATTGAACCAGGGTTTTATTCTGGTTGTCGGTCCGGCGGGACACGGCAAGTCCACGACGCTCGCGGGGATGGTGGACGAGGTGAACCATACGCGCATGGATCACATTATTACAGTTGAGGACCCGATTGAGTATTTATTTGAACAGGATCGGGCGATAATTTCCCAACGCGAGGTCAAAATAGATACGCCGACTTTTCATGGCGCGCTGAAGTCGCTTTTGCGGCAAGACCCTGATGTCGTGATGATTGGCGAGATGCGGGACGCTACCTCCATCTCTACGGCTCTCACCGCCGCGGAGACGGGACATCTTGTTTTTTCCACTTTGCACACCAATTCCGCCTCGCAGACCATTGACCGCATCATAGACAGCTTTCCCGCGGAGTCGCAGGGACAGATTACTTCACAGCTCGCGGCGACGCTCGTGGGTATAGTTTCCCAGCGTCTCGTTCCGAAAATTGACGGCGGCCGCGTACCGGCTTGTGAAATTATGATTGTTAATTCGGCTATTAAGAATCTTATCCGCGAAAGAAAAAGCTATCAGATAGACCTCGTCATAGAAACGAGCATGCAGGAGGGGATGTTGACGCTTAACCGTTCTCTCGCCAACCTTGTTAAAACAAAAGTGATTACGCTGGAAAATGCCGAGCTTTATTCATTAAATCCGGCTGAATTAAGAATAATGTTGCAGAGAATTTAGTGGGATAATATCTAATTTCCAATTCCCAATACCCAATGAAAAGAAGAAATTTATAAAATTAAAATTATTTATTTTATTGGAAATTGGTAATTGGATATTGGTAATTTTTTATCATGAAATATCGCTATGTTGCGCGCACAAAATCAGGGGAGCTTCAGACCGGCTTTGTGGAATCGGCAAGCAAAGAAACGGCCTTCAACACCCTTTCGGGGCACGATCTTTTCGTTTTAAGCATTGACGAGCCGCGTCCCGCCGCCTGGTATACGCCATTCATAGAATATTTTAAGCGCGTCAGGCAGATTGATGTCGCTATTTTTACACGCCAGTTTGCGACCCTGCTTGAGGCGGGTATCCCTCTCGGCGATTGTCTTAAAAATTTATATCGGCAAACAGCGAACCCAATCCTTCGCGAAGTTATTTTTGAAATAGCAAATGATATTGATGCTGGACTTTCACTATCGCAGGCGATCGGGAAGCACGGCAATGTTTTTTCTGAATTTTATGTGAACCTTATCCGTTCAGCCGAAGTGACGGGGCGCGTGGAGTCGGTGATGAAATTTTTAGCCGACTATCTTGAGCACGAGCATATTATGCGAGTGAAGATTAGAAGCGCGCTGATTTATCCCGCCTTTGTCGTCGCGCTTTTTATTATCGTCGGCGGTATCCTCGTGGGCGTAGTTTTCCCGCAGATCGCTCCGATTTTTGAAGAGTCCGGAGTCGTTTTGCCTCTGCCGACACGGGTGCTTTTGGGAGCGGGTAATTTCCTTGCCGACTGGTGGCTGGCGGTCATTATCATCACCTTGATTTTTCTCGCGCTTATTATTGACTACGCCCGTAGCAAGGAGGGGAGAGTTGTGTTTGATGAGCTAAGCGTTAAGCTTCCGCTTGTCGGCGATTTGTTTAAAAAGGCGTATATCGCGCGTTTTGCGGAATCAACCAGCGTCTTGATCAAGGGAGGTATTCCTATCACGCAGGCCATGGAGATTGCCAGTCACACGGTGGGAAATTTTTTGTATCGCGAGGCACTTCACGAGGCGGCGGAGGGGATTCGCCGCGGCGAGCTGATGTCGCAGATTTTTGAGCGTGTTCCCGAATATTTTCCACCGATGGTTTCGCAGATGATCGGAGTGGGCGAGTCTACGGGAAAACTTGATGAAATGATGGAGCGCATCGCGCTTTTCTATTCGCGGGAAGTTGATGAGGCCACGAGCAATCTCGTGGAGCTTATCCAGCCGGCGCTCATGGTTGTGATTGGTGTTTTAACCGGACTTCTTTTTGCTGCCATACTCCTCCCGATCTATAACCTAGTGCAAGCATTTTAATGTTGACTTAGGTTTTTTTATTCTCTATAGTCATTTCAGCTCATTGATTCTCCGGCGACATTTGTAGGAGCTCTCCAAATGAAGGAAGTCAGAACTCGCTTGTTGGTCTTGGTGCTCGGGGTGCTTTTTGGCTTGTTACTGTCCAAGTACGTGTTTGACAGCGATCATCTGCCTCCGCAAGTCCAAGTCGTAGATGAATCATTGATTAGCAGCGAGCCGACTCTCTATCGGCACTATTTCGTCAATCTTGAAGGCTACTGCTATAAACCCCGGGGCTGGGAAGAATATCGTAAAGTGGAGTCATCCCGCCCCAGAGAAGCAGAACTTACCCAAGAGGGCGATTATTTGTTTTTGGGATACAAAGTAGTTTTCTTTTTCCAATCAGAAAAACAAACTCAGAGCGGCACCATCGGCGGCCGCGAGCTTTTGAAGGAAATCAGATCTCCGGAAAATCTTCTTACTGAGTCTGCACGGAAAGAGCTCACCCCCGAATGGATCGCCGAGTTTGTTGACGCCCCCGGATTCATTACTGAACCTTGGAGTAACAAAGAGGCGTTGAATGCCAATGTTTTGGATTACCTTTTTTCACATCAAGATCTCATTCCTCTGTCCTGGAGGCGTCTAAATGAATACGGAGAAACGCCTCGTATTTTCTTTTGGGGTACGATTTTTTCTGATGATAAGGATGAACTTCAGGTCAGTTATCTGCAGTGGGAGTGCGATAGGTGGAACTGGGGTTATCAGAGTTTGAATAGTGAATGGGACCGCAGTTCGGTGGCGGCAATAGCCGAGCCCAACTAAGCCGGTCCGGATGAGTTATTGTGCTGATTTTACCACCCGATACGGATCGAGTGGATTTTTTTAACCTCAGCTCGACACAACCCGTATATCTGCTATATGCTATTATCGTTCATTAACAACTCCCTCCCACAGTCCCCCTGGAGGTGTTTGTTATGACGCAGAAACTGAAGATCCTGCTTGGAATTTTCTTGGATATCTTGTATGGTCAACTCTCCAAAGAGCGTGTTGATGATTTGTATGAACATCAAGAAGAATACAAAAAAATGCTCGAGAAGCTTCTTCTGGTAGAAGCCCCTCCGGCCACGCCAGCTGTGGCGCAACCTCCCAACTCTTTCTCCGTTAATTGCAAACTTCCCCGCGACTTAGCCCTCGCTCCGGGGAGATTTAGGGGCATGAACTCGTCCATCGAGTTCGGCCCCTTCCCCATCGGAGGGGGTAGGGGTCAGAAGATCCTCGCCGGCGATCTCGTCGGCGGTCTGGGCTACTGCAAAAATACAGCAGAGGCTCAGGCGAAACTCGCCCAAAAAATTAAAGAGCGAGGTCTTGGCGAAAAGCCGATGACTCCTCGAGAGTTCGCGGCCTTCGTCGGAGCTCATCCCGAGCTTTGCCGAGGCAGGTGTATTGGTATCATTGGCGTCACCGGCCTGGGCGCGGGCAGGCGCCAGCGTGTCGCGTATTTCAGCGGCGCGGATGGCGGCTGGGACCTCTATCTTCGCTTGGTCGGGGACGATTGGTTCGGCGACTGGGTCTTCGCTGTTTCTCGCGAGGTGTAGCCTGAGTTTTGGGCCCCCTAGCCCTTGGTCTTGTCCCCACACAAAAAAAGTGGAAAAAATTTGATGGTTGGGGGGTTTTTTTTATTATTTTTTTTTATTAAATAA
>CAYHUD010000019.1:0-9528 GCA_964360025.1 uncultured Candidatus Saccharibacteria bacterium
TTGCTCCCTGCGATGCCATGGAGCCAAAAAAAGCCACGATGGCGGCGGCAAAGCTGTGGGGTCCGGTTTATATTCGGCTAGGGAGAGAAAAGACCCCCGTGTTTACAACCGAAGATACACTCTTTATTCCGGGGAAAGCGCAGGTGTTGTGGAAGTCCAGAGCGCCGAGTGTGGCTTTGATCGGGTGCGGACCTTTGCTTTACAACGCGCTTCTTGCCGCAAAGGAACTAGAGAAAGAAAAAATTGGGGTCGTGGTTTTGAATTGTCATACGATAAAACCGCTTGATGATGAGGCGGTGGTTAAGGCTGTTAAAGAATGCGGGGCGGTTGTTACCATTGAAGAACATCAGGTTGCGGGCGGATTGGGCGGAGCAGTTGCCGAACTTTTGGCAAGGAGGTCGCCGATGCCGCAGGAGTTTATCGGAATGCAAGACACATTTGGCGAGTCGGGATCGCCGACCGAGCTTATAGAAAAATACGGAATGGGCGTGAAAAGCATCATGCTGGCGGCGAAGAAAGTTATTAAAAGAAAGAAATAAAAATACCTCCATAAAGCGGGGTGTTTTTATTTAACATAAAATTATTTATAATTGAAATTTATCTTCATAATACTTCCTAATCGCGTTGCTATATAAATTGATTGATTTCACGGCGCGACGACGAAGCTGTGCCAATAGGCACAGCGAGGAGAAGTCAACAAAGAAATCGGCAATTTATATAGCAACCCGAAAGGATACGGCCAATTTTGTCTCTAACTTCGTTCTCGCCCCTCGCTGTGTCTCGGTGGACACAGCTTCAGGGACTCGGGTCTTGTTATAGACAAAATTGACCAGTATCGCGATAGGAAGTATTATGAAGATAAATTTCCATGTATGATGTTGTAACTATTGGGACGGCGACACGCGATGTTTTTTTGCGCAGTCCGGAATTTAAGGCGATCAAGGACCCGCATTTTACAAGCGCAACCGGATTTCCCGGAGGCGCGGCAACCTGTTTCGTCTTTGGCGGCAAGATGGAGGTTTCTGAGGTTACTTTTACAACTGGCGGCGGATCAACCAATGCGGCTACGACTTTCGCGAGGCGGGGATTTTCCGTTGCGTCTGTGTTTGCGACCGGTCGCGATGAGGCCGGAAAAGCCATTGTTGCGGAGTTGAAATCGGAAAAAGTTTTACCTGTCGTGACGCGCGTCAAAGATCTGAAAACTGCATATTCCACAATCATGCTTTCGGAGGGCGGTGAGCGAACTATACTCGTATATCGCGGAGCGGCTGATGCCGTAAAGAGATTCTCTCCGGAAAAATTTTTGCCGAAGTGGGCGTATATCGTGCCCGGAGATTTACCTTTTAAAAAAATTAAAACATGGGTGGATAAATTAAAAGAAGGTGGGACGCGCGTGGCTATGAATCCTTCGTCCCATTATGTAAAGATGGGCGCGGAAAAATTGAGGCCGATTTTAGACAAGCTGGATCTTGTAATTCTGAATCGCGAAGAGGCGGCTTATTTGACCGGATCGGTTTATGAAGACGAGGCGGGTATTTTTAAGAAAATGGATGAAATGATCAAAGGGATCGCGGTTGTGACGGACGGGCCGCGGGGCGTAGTTGTTTCCGATGGTAAAAATATTTATAAGGCCGGAGTTTTTCCGGAGAAACTAGTGGATAGAACGGGGGCTGGCGATGCTTTTGGAAGCGGATTTGTGGCGGGGCTTTTGGAAAGTGAAAAAAATAAAACAAAAGAGCCGGTCAAGGGTGGGGTTGTTTATGGCGAGAATGATATAAAATACGCGATAAGACTGGCGAGCGCCAATGCTACTTCGGTTGTGGAGCGGATCGGCGCCAAGGCGGGAATTTTAGACAGGGCGCAGTTTGAGGACGAAGAAAGATGGAAAAATCTGGAGATAGAAATAAAATTATTATAGTTTTATAATAATAATAAATATTTATGGAAGCACAGGATAAAATTGCAAAAATTTTAAGAGTGGATAAGCGGGTGATTTATGATTTAGAGATGGCTCTGAATCATGTCACGGGGCGCAGTGGTATTTTAGAAAAGATTATTCAGCGCAATGACCGGCTGATGAAAGATCGCATGATGCGTCTCGGACTTCCGCCGGAGTCCCGGGCTTCGGATGTTTACGACGCCCTGATTTCCAAAATTGAGGCCGATGATTTGAAAGTTTGCGAGGCTATGGGGTCGTGTTCGGCGCGGGGATTTGACGGAGCCAGGCGCATTTGTGATTTCGTTTGCAGTATTTTCAAGCCTAGCAAGGGATATTTTATAAAACTGGGAAAAGCCCGGGAATTTTTAATTAACGAGCCGCCGAAGAAGATTTTGGCGGCTATGGGATATAATACCGTGGAAGAGATGTTGCAAAAAGAGGATTTACTTGAGGTTTATAGCGCTCTCAGATTTCTGGAGGATCAGGAGTGGTTGAATAATATTTTTTTCAAGCAATATGAAAAGTTAAAACCGGAAGATTTTGAACTGCGGGAGCTGAATCTGCGACCTTTGAGCGACAAGTGGGCTGTCGCCGCTGAGAAGTTTGTGGCTAAGAAATACCACAATGTCAGCCACCTTAAGGAGCTGGGCGTGATTTTTATTATCCCCATATTTCTGGGTATTGCCGGCGAGACACTCCGTCTTTTGAGTCTGCTTTTCCATTATCGTCACGAGGTGGAGTATTATTCCAAACTATTTAAAGATTTTATAGACGCTGGTGGTAGTGATTTCGCTCCCAAAATTATTTCGTTGCTTCGTGGCGATGTCGCTGAAGAAAAAGTGAAGTTTATAGACGTAAATGACGACAAAAAATCCCGGTGGCTTATCGTCCAGAGATATCTGGCTAAGGGCGATGAAAATGATTGGCGTTTGTTCGTGCCGCATATTAATCCTGAGGCGTTGCATTGGTCACATGCCGAGGGTGATATTTTTGAGGTGGAAAAAGCGATTCCGAACTTGAAAGACGGACTGGATTTCTGGAAAGGCCTAGGCTGGGTGGGGGATTTTTTCCAAACGGAGGCCGGAGTGCCGATTCTTGTTAGTTTTAATATTGTGGATACGGTGATGGCGCTTGTTAAAGAAAAAGAACTGGTTAAATATCTTTATCATCAACAGGAGGCGTTGTGGAACGAGATATTTGCCGGATATTTCGGAGAGAAGGCTTTGGAGGAGTATAGTCGTAAATACATAATCAATGGGTGGTTTGAGGTGTGAGAATCATTGGGATGGGCGATTGCTTTGTTGCTCCTCCTCATTGTGCCGCCGTGGGCACAGTTCGTCGGAGCGCCGCGCACTCGCCGCATTCCAATAATTCTCTGATAAATTTAGCATTGCGAGGAAGCCAATAATTATCTGTTAGCGAAGCAACTCTACATTACTATGAAAACTTTAAAACAATATATTGAGGAAGCGCGAAAAAATGGTATTGCTCTGGGTCATTTTAATATTTCGGAAATTTCGGCGCTCAAGGCTATTTTTGGGGCGGCAAAAGAGCTTGACGTTCCTGTGATAATTGGGACATCGGATGGTGAGCGGGAATTTTTAGGAGCGGAAAACGCGGTTTCTTTGGTGCGTAATTTACGCGAGAGCTACGGTTACCCGATATTTTTAAACGCTGATCATACATATTCTTTGGAAAAAATAAAAGAAGCCGCTCTTTTAGGGTATGACTCCGTTATTTTTGATGGGGCTAAATTGTCGTTTGAGGAAAATATTAAGCAAACTTGCGAAGCAGTTTTGGCGGCAAAGTCCATTAATCCAGAAATTATCGTGGAGGGCGAGCTGGGGTATATCGGGCAATCATCGGCGCTTTTGGAAAAATTGCCGGAAGGCGCGGAGGTTACTGAAGATGCTTTGGTTAAAGTCGCGGACGCGGAAAGATTTGTCAAAGAAACAGGCGTGGATTTATTCGCTCCGGCTGTCGGTAATTTGCACGGAATGCTTTCAGGCGCGGCAATGCCTGCTTTAAATATTGCTCGTATAAAGGAGATCTCTGAAGCTGTTGAAATCCCCCTGGTGCTTCACGGGGGATCAGGACTGAAAGATGAAGAGTTTGTCGCGGCTGCGAAACTAGGCATGGCCGTCATTCATATTAATACGGAAATTCGTCTGGCGTGGCGGAAGGGTTTGGAAAAAGCGTTCGCGGAGAAACCAAAAGAGGTTGCTCCTTATAAGCTTTTAAAATATGCTTTAGATAGCGTCAAAGAAGTAGTTATGAATCGTCTCCGTCTGTTCTCGGGTAAGTAGGCGAGACGCGGAGAGGGAGGGGGGTGTGGGTGGGATTCTCGCCTTGAACTGTGAGATCCTCGTGATAACCGTAATAATCTTTGGCGCCGCTCTTTTGGTTCGCCGTCTTTTGTATTGTTTCATCGCGCTTCACTTTGGCGCAGCGTTCGTTTTGTCCTTTGATCAATATGAGGTTAAGAAATACCATCCGCTTGGTGAGTGGTTTGTCACGGGATGCATTTTTTTCCCCTTCATTGAAGAGGTGATCTATCGTTTGCCTCTTTTTATCTTCATCGGAGAAGATTTGGATATTCTGGCTTGTGCTGTTCTGGCCTCTGCTTTTATATTCTCCGTTTCGCATTTGCCGGAACATGGCAAAAAGGGGATAGCCGGACAATATCTGTCATATCTCCTCGTCTGGTTGTTTCTTCTGTCTTTGCTTTTGGGGTCATCTTTTATTTGGACGGGGTCTATTTTTCCGGCAATGATGATTCACGCGGGGGTTAACGCGGGAGTCCTTTGGAAAATAATGCGCAGAAGACAAACAAATATTTCTTAGTTTTGATTCGCCTGTTATCTGCGGGCGAATTTCTATTTTTACCGTTTACGAACTCCAGTTTGTTATAATAGAAGCAGAAACATTTTTAGTAAGGTTTCTGTCAAAGGTCGGGTATTTAATAGTAATTACATATGAAATTGCACGTAGTAACATTCCTGCTGCTTATTATTGGAGGATTGAATTGGCTGCTTCTCGGAGCTATCGGGTGGGATATTGGAGAGCTTTTTGGCGGCGCGGGAGCGTGGATCTCGCGAATCATCTATATATCAATCGGACTTTCCGCGATATATGAGATGGCGACGCATAAGGCGCGTTGCGGAGATTGCGATATTTTATAAGAATATTTATTTATTATTGAAGTTAAAGCTTCTTCTAAGGATGGGGGTGATTTTTATATGACAGTTGCTTTTTTGCGGATGTTTTGATATTATTTATAACAATCAATGTGAGATTGCTGCGGCGGCCCTGCCTGCCGGTAGGCAGGCTCGCAATGACGTCTTTTATTATGGCTCTGGAACTTAAAGCTGAAAAACGGGAAATATTAGGACGGGCGGTCTCCACTTTGAGAAAAGCGGGTTTTTTGCCGGCAGAGCTATACGGCCGGGGGTTGCAGAACCAGCATTTGACACTGGGCGCTAAGGACTTTAAGAAAGTTTATAAAGAAGCCGGAGAGCATACGGTGGTAACGGTTGTCGTGGACGGTAAAAAAGTTCCGGTAATCATCAACGACGTCTCTTTTGACTATTTAAGCGGTGAGCCGGCGCATGCCGATCTTTATCAGATCCGTATGGATGAAAAAATTCAGGCAAAAGTTCCTTTGGAGTTTATCGGCGAAGCCCCAGCTGTTAAAAATCTGGGAGGTGTTTTAGTGAAGACATTACAAGAAATTCTCATGGAGGCATTGCCTGATAAAATTCCGCACTCGATTATAGTTAAGTTAGATGGTCTTTCGGAAATCGGCCACACTATTCATTTGAGTGATTTGGCGATTCCGGCCGATGTAAAAACTTTGATTGACGCGCAGACGGTGGTTGTGACAATCAAAGCCAAGATGACCGAGGAACAGGAAGCTGCGCTGTCCGCGGCTGCGAGTTTGGATACGGTAAAGGTGGAGACCGAAGAAAAGAAGGCTGAACGCGCGGCGGAAAAAGCTGAAGAGGCCGCGCCTGCGGCAGGAGCGGCTCCGGCTCCCGAAGCCAAGAAATAAGATTGTTTTTGCAAAAGCCCCCTCCCGAGGGGGCTTTTGTGTGCTACGATGGAATAATGCCGTTCCGTACGAGATTTTTAAGTTTATTCGCGCGGTATATTCTAATTTCCCTCATGTTTTTTGCGGGCGGATTTTTGATTGTTCGCGCGGCTACAACAGATGAGGAGAGGGCTATTCTAGAGCAGCAACTTGCCGAATTGGAGGGGCAGATTTCGCAATATGAAGGAACGGTTTCGATCTATAAAAATCAGGGGAAAACTTTGCAGACGGAAATCAATCGCCTGAATGCTAATATCAAAAAAATTAATTTGCAGATCAGAGCTTCGGAGCTTTCGATAAATAATTTGGATCAGGAGATTGAGGAGAATAAGTCGCAGGTGGTGATTACGGAAGATACTTTGAATTTCAATAAAGGCGCTTTAGCTACCGCGATACAGAGTATTTATGAACGAGAGAATGTCGGATTGTTTGAGATTATTTTGAAAGATTTTCGGCTGTCCAATTTTATCTCCGACCTTAATAATTTTGTAGTTCTGCAGGACAGTTTGCGTTCAACGGTTGTGAAAGTTGCGGGATTGAAGGACGAGCTCCTGGACGAACAGGAACAGCTTTCGCTCAAAAAAGATGATGCTGAAAAGATGCGTACCTACCATGCCTCGCAAAAAACGGCTTTGCAGAGCACGACTAAGGAAAAAAATAATATATTGACGGTGACAAAGGGGCAGGAGTCCCGTTATCAGACATTGCTTCAGGAATCAAAGAAGTCGGCCGCGCAGATAAGAGTCAGAATTTTTGAATTTTTGGGGGGCGGGGAGTTGAGTTTTGAGGAGGCATATAAACTTGCGAGAGTAGCTGAGAACGCGACTGGAGTGCGTGCCGCGCTTATACTTGCGGTTTTGGATCGCGAGTCGGCTTTAGGTGCTAATGTCGGCAGATGCAAGTATGATCAGCTTAATTCCCGAAGCGGTCGGCCGGCTATGCATCCCACGCGCGATAGGCCGTCGTTTTTGGCTCTGGTTTCTATGTTGGGCATCAGTCCCGATTCGGTGATGGTTTCCTGCGCGAATAACGACGGAGCTTACGGCGGCGCCATGGGGCCGGCGCAGTTTATTCCTTCCACCTGGGATCTTTATTCCAAAAGAGTCGGCGAAATCACGGGGAGTAATCCGGCGAGTCCCTGGAGAAACAGCGATGCGTTTGTAGCCACTGCGCTTTATTTGAAAGATGCGGGGGTATATCGGGGAGCAAGCGAGGCCGAAGAGAGAAAAGCGGCGGCGCGTTATTATGCCGGTTCGCGCTGGAAGAGCTATCTTTGGACGTATGGCGACAGGGTTGTTACAAGGGCGCGTCAGTTTGCAAGAGATATCTCTATTTTAGACAACTGAATAAAATCTTAATTTAATGAGTGTTCTTTTGAGGCCATTGTGGTATTGTGAGAGATAGTTATTTTATCTGATCTTCATGCGGGGTGTGGCGATGAAAAAGCTCGCACTGGGGGCGTTGGTTGTGCTTTGTTCCATGCTTGCCATTGCTTCATCTTCAATAGCTTTGGTTACGATATTTATGAAGTGGGGCGCAAGTTCGCCGGTGGGTGATTTTGTCTCTAAAGATCCGATGGCTGTCATTATCGCGAGCGTTGCTGTTTTCGTGGGATCGTGCGTTACCTGGGGAATCGCATCACGGAAATTGGATAATCCTTAAGCGACCCTAGGGGCCGCATTTTTTTTATTTTCCAGGAAGTGAAAACTTGACCGTCGTGAAATGGTTCTGCGATGGTCAAGTTTCTACTTCCTGGTTTGCCCTGATTTGGCTATCTTTTTTAAAATCGCGTCAAGGTTTCCCTCCAAAACGTCTTCTATGTTATGGACTTTGATGTTAAAACGATGGTCGGTGATGCGATCGTCGGGGAAATTATAGGTGCGGATTTTATCGGACCGTTCGGCGGAACCTACCTGTTCGCGGCGGGCGGAAGCGATGTCGCCCGTTTCTTTAGTGCGTTGCATTTCAAAAAGCTTGGCGCGGAGAACTTCCATCGCCTTTTCTCTATTGGCATGTTGGTTTCTTTCTTCACGACAGGAAACCACGATACCCGTCGGCTTGTGGGTGATTCTTACCGCTGACTCTATTTTATTTACATTTTGTCCGCCCGGACCTCCGGCGCGGGAGAATGAGAACTCTAAATCTCCTTGGTTGATGACGACTTCTTTCGGCTCCACTACCGGCAAAATGGCGACTGTGGCAGTAGATGTATGAACGCGGCCGGCTTTTTCTGTCGCCGGCACTCTTTGCACGCGATGCACGCCGGACTCAAGCTTTAGGGCGTCATAGGCCCCCACTCCTTCAACCCTGCCCATAAATGTCTTATATCCGCCGATTGTACCCGGAGAAGAATCGGAGATGGCAAAAGACCAGCCGCGCTTCGCGGCGTATTTCTGATACATGCGGACGAGATCTCCCGCAAAGATTGACGCTTCATCTCCGCCCGTGCCGCCCCGAACCTCAAGAATAATTTTTTGGATAGTATTTGAATCCATACTTTTATATTATACAAAAATGTCATTCTTCGCTTAGAATGACATTTTTATGAACGAATATTTTTAGTTATTATTTTGAGACTTGTTTTTTCACTCTAGCCTTTTTTTCTTTTTTGGGAGCAGCGGCGGCGGATGCGCGGCGGGCTTTAAACTTCTCAACGCGGCCGGCGGTGTCTATTAGTTTTTCTTTGCCGGTATAAAAAGGATGGCATTTGGAGCAGATTTCAACGTTAAATTCGGGCTTGGTGGAGCCGATAGTCATTTTGTTGCCGCAGGCGCAGGAAACCTTTGCCGCGGGGAAATATTGAGGATGGATGTCAGTTTTCATATTGTGCTATTCATTATAAGCGAAAACTAAGAAGAAGTCAAAAGCGGCAGTTGGTAAAGATTTGACAAGCTTGGGGGTCGTAAGTTATACTCTTAACTACATTTGCGAAATTAAAAGTTAAGAAGCGATTGCCCATCCGTCCCGCTTTTTGTGGAAACACGAAAATCGAGACGGATGTGTTATTGATTGAACGTTCCTAATCGAAAAGTTTGTGTGAACAGAGTCAAATTAGAATTGAAGAACAATCGAAAATTTTTTCGTTGTCCCAATTTATTAGGTCTTAAATGACCAAGAGCGCGAGCAATAATATAATTTGGCGCTAGCGATGAATAATCATTAGCGTCAATTTGTTGAGCGGACACTCTTTCTTTAGAGGATTTGATCCTGGTCCAGGATGAACGCTGGCGGCGTGGATAAGGCATGCAAGTCAAGGGGGTTTCGTAGCAATACGAAACAACCGGCGAACGAGTTAGTAACACCCTGGTACGTACCCCGAAGTCAGAAATAGCCAGTCGAAAGATTGGGTAATGTCCGATGGTCTCGCAAGAGTAAAGACGCAAGTCACTTCGGGAGCGGCCTAGGTTTGATCAGCTAGTTGGTAAGGTAACGGCTTACCAAGGCTATGACCAATAGGGGACCTGAGAGGGTGACCCCCACCGATGGAACTGAGATAAAG
>CAYHUD010000020.1:0-8693 GCA_964360025.1 uncultured Candidatus Saccharibacteria bacterium
ACCGCCTCCGGCGGGACCCCGCCTTCCTTATTTAAAACTTGTGGCGGGGCAATCTTACATTAATTATCATAAACAAAAAAAGACCGGCACGGAAGTCGGTCTCATCTTTTTGTTTTCTCTATCAAAAACAAGAACTAAATAGCGGGCAGATCTCGTTCCAAGCAAAGCTTGTAATATGCGGCATGACCCTGTAGATCTCCGGCTTTGAGTGCCGCATAATGCTCATCGCGAGTCCCAAAAACAGGAAATCGGAACCGTTCTGGATCCAAAAGCGACAACCACATCACGATCGCCGTCGCCGTCCTGCCGCATCCATCCGCCCAGGGATGAATCGCTTTTTCCATCTGGTAATCCACCCAAGCCAAAAGTTCCTCTTGCGGCAATTCATTGAAATACGCGAGTATCGTGTTCGCAAGAAGTTCAAGATAGAATTGGTCCATCGCGACCTCAATCTCTTCCGGCGGAAGCGGCGCCGCAAGATACGGCGGAGTTACTACGCGGTACAGACGATTCAGGTGATGCCTTTTACCCGTCCGTTCCGCGAGTTCTTTCGCTCGCTTATAAACTTCTTCTTGTTCGTCCCTGTAATCTCTGGCAATCTGCAGACCGTTATTCACAAGCTGATTCCAACTTTCTACAAGCTCGCGCACCTGTTTCGTCCCCTGTCCTTCCCACTTATCGCTTTTCCAAACAGACAAAACGAGAAGGTTGGTATTGTGAGCAACCTGCTGTTCCAAAGCGGGCCCCGAAAGAACCAACGGCTTTTTTCCCGGACTCGCCGAAACATCGGACACACCCTTCGCCGTCCTGCTACGACTATTCAAATTGTGCCGAAACACGCGAGCAAACTCGTCAAACATCACCCCAGAAACGATCTTGCCCATCTCACACCCTCCATTCAAGGAACCGCTTAAAGAATAAGTTTTATGGCTAAAATTGTCAAACCCAAAATATCCTTGCTTCAAAATATGTCACATATGTGACATATTTTGAAGCACAACAAAAAATAGAATTTAGCAAGATTTATATTCTTGTCTAGTATATTCTAAATTTCACCCACCTGTCGTACGGAGCAGACGGCCCTATCTCATCGCCTCGTAAGTCTCCGTTTCATTCGTCAAAAACACCAAATCAATACCGCCGTCTTTTAATACTTTCATACTATCGTGATCTGCGTGATATCTTTTGCGACAAACCACCTTTTTAATCCCCGCGTTGATTAAAAGCTTCGCGCAGTCCAAACACGGTGTCATCTTCACATAAAGCGTTGCCCCGTCTATCGGCGTGCCATACCTCGCCGACTGCGCGATGGCGTTCGCTTCCGCGTGCGTCGTCCGCACGCAATGCTTATGCGTCCCCCCGCGTTCATCGTAAGCGACCTTAATCAAATGCCCCACCTCGTCGCAAGTTTGAAGCCCCGCCGGAGCCCCCACATACCCTGTTGCGATAATTCTTTTATCCCGCACAATTATCGCCGCGCACCGTCCTCTGTCGCAGTTACCGCGCATCGCGACCGTATCCATAATATTCAAAAAGTACTCCTGCCACTCCGGCCGCTTAAAATTTTCTTTGTTTAAATTATTTTCTTCCATAAAATTTTCTACCTACATCATTATAAATCATCCCACCCTGCTCCCAGGAGCCACGTCTTTATCCGGCACAATCAAAGCCAGACCATTCTCGTCTTTCGCCGCCAGTATCATTCCCTGGCTCGTAAGCCCCACAAGCTCACGCGGCTCCAGATTAACGACAAAAACTACCTTTTTACCGACAATCGTTTCCGGCTCATAAACTTTCCCGATTCCTGAAATGATCTGTCTTGGCGCCGCTTCGGCAAAGTCCACCGCGAGCTTTAAAAGTTTATCAGAACCCAAAATCCGTTCCGCGCTTAAAATCGCCCCGACGCGCAGCTCAATTTTCTGAAACTCTTCTATGTTTATAATTTTAACGCCCTCTTCTTCCATTATCTACAACAATAACATCCCGTCGCCAAAAGAAAAGAAACGAAATTTATCGGCAATAGCATTGCGATACAGTTCCAGAAGTTTCTCCCGCCCGATTAAAGCCGCGACAAGCATCATCAAGCTGGATTTAGGCACATGAAAATTAGTAATCAACCCATCAACAAATCTCACAGATCTCGCAGGTCTCGCAGGTCTCATTCGCTTATTCGCGCGAATAAGCGAATGATTAAAATCGTGAATAAAAATATCCGTAATGCCTTTCAAATTAACAATCTTGTAATTTTTTGTTGCGCTCTCAAGAGCCCTAAGAGAGGTTGTACCGACAGCAATGATTTTCTGGCCGCGCGCTTTAGCCGCGTTTAGCCTCGCGGCGGCCCGTCGACCGACTTCGTAATACTCGCTATGTAGCCGTCCAGTTTTAAAATTATCTTCTGTAAGCGGGGCGAATGTTCCTAAATTTACATGCAAAGTTATAAAAATTATCTCGTGCCCAGCTCTTTTGATCTTATTTAATAGTCTATTGGTAAAATGCAAAGCCGCCGTCGGCGCCGCAACCGATCCCAAATTCTTAGCAAAAACCGTCTGATATTCTTTTTTCAACTCTGCTTCACTAAGCGGAGAATTTTTAATATAAGGAGGGATGGGCATTGTTCCATATTTTTCAAAAATCTCATAAATGTTTCCGACGGCAAAAAGCGGACGTAAAAGCCAGAATCTCTTGTCCCGTCTTTGAACCAGAAAACTATTCTTGTCTTTCAAGATTAATTTCATACCCGGACGCATCGGCTTATCCGCCATAACGCGAATCATATCCCCGCTTATTCCTAAAAATAAAATTTTCACCGCACCCCCGGTTTCTTTTTTTAGCTCCAGCCGCGCAGGCAAGACCTTTGTTTCGTTAAAAACTAAAACAGACCTCGCAGGCAAATGCTTAGTTATATTCCTAAAAATATCTTCGCTGATTTTATCCGTTGTCCGATTATAAACCAAAACACGCGCACTATCGCGCGGCTTTACGGGGGTTTTGGCGATCAGCTCCTCCGGCAAATCATAATCGTATAATGATAAAATTTTCTCAAACTCCATTGGGATTTTCTATTTTTTTATTTCTGCTTATTCGCTTATTCGCGCGAATAAGCGAATAAATCAAATTATAAAAACTTAATAATCGCGCCTGCCTCCGGACGCTGTTTCGCGGACAAACAATAAAACATCTGCAACCCCCGCTGATCTCTTTCAACTATGTCAACCACCCTTAATACGTTCAAGTGCTTTGATGTTGATTTAAAAGAAAGCTTTATCTCTCGGGAAATATCTCCAACCGCCGCCTCTCTACGCTTCTTCAAATAAGCAAGAATCGCAATTCTCCGGCGATTTGCTAACGCCTTAAGAATTTTTTCCATACTATAATCTACCCTCTTTAATTTCTTTCCGCAAACCCCCAACGACATTGTTAAAAAAATAAAGATTGTGCGTGGTGAGGAGTCGCAGGGGTGTTATTTCCCGCGCGCGGATAAGGTGCGCGATATAGCCGCGCGTATAGTTCCTACAGGTCTCGCATCCGCATTTTTTATCCACGGGGTTTTTATCCTTAAGATAAAGCGGCTTATTCAAATCCAATTTACCCGAAGAAATAAAAGCCACGCCGTGACGGCCGTAATGCGTGGGTATCGTGCAGTCAAAGGTATCCGCTCCGGACTTGATAATCGCCCGCAAATCTTTAAGCCCTCCGACGCCCAGCAAATGCCTCGGCTTATTTTCCGGCAAATTATCCGTAACCCACGAGACCATATTAGTCATCGCTTTCTTGTCCGCGCCAAACTCTCCGCCAATGCCAAATCCGGCAAAAGGCAAACTACCAATAAACTTCGCTGACTTCTCTCGCAAATCTTTAAACCTTCCGCCCTGCACGATGCCGTAAAGCGCCTGACCGGATTTTCTATAACGCAGACAATCCTCCGCCCAGCGATGCGTGGTTAAAAGCGATTCTTGGACATAATCATATTCCGCGTTCGGCGGAGGACACTCGTCAAAGGCAAAAATAATATCCGCGCCCAGATCTTCCTGGATTTTAATGGATTCCTTAGGACCAATAAAAATCTCTCGACCGTCTATAGGCGATCTAAAAAGAACTCCGTCGGGCCTGATTTTAAGAAATTTGGGTTGGGTGCCTTTTTTGATCTGTTGGGATTCTTCAATTTTAGAAATTTTACCAATCTGCAGATCCCGCCCAAATCCCAAGCTAAAAACCTGATAACCGCCGGAATCGGTCATAATCGGCGCCTGCCAGTTCATAAATTTATGCAAACCTCCGTGGCTTTTGACGATTTTTTCCCCAGGTTTTAGATGCAAATGAAAAGTATTGGCTATAATCATCTGCGTCTTTGCCGCCAAAACTTCGGCGGAGGTCATGGTCTTCACAACCGCCTGCGTGCCCACGGTAACAAATGCCGGGGTCAAAATTTCGCCGTGCGGCGTCTTTAATACTCCTAACCGCGCGCGGCTTTTCTGGGATTTCTTAATTATTTTAAAATCAATCATCGGTTATCGCTATAATACTATATTTTATTAAAAACGACAAACGACCTCTCATTTCGGTTTTAGAAGACAAAGCATTACAATAATGTCATGGCCGACTTCAAAGATAATTTCGGACCGGAGTACACGCTCACGGTTTATGACGCACCCCTCGGCATGCGCGGATTTTTAGTCATCGATAACACCGCGCTCGGCCCCGGTAAAGGCGGCATCAGGATGACGCCTAATGTAACGAGTGAAGAAGTTTTTCGCCTCGCACGCACCATGACCTGGAAAAATGCCCTGGCTGGTATCCCCTTCGGCGGCGCCAAAGCCGGAATCATTTGGCCCGGAGGAAGTGATAATTTAAAAAAGGCATATATTCAAAGTTTCGCCCGCGCCCTAAAACCCCTCCTTGTTAAAAAATATATCGCCGGACCGGATGTCGGCACCGGAGAAAAAGAAATGCAGTGGTTTGTAGAAGCCGCCAAAAACTGGCGCGCCGCGACCGGCAAACCCGCCGATTATTGCTTGCCCGCCGTAGCTTTAGCGAAGAAGAGCATGACCACCCTCGGCAAATCCGGAGAAAAATGCGGCATTCCGCATGAATTCGGCAGCACCGGATTCGGCGTCGCGCAAGCGGCGCGCGTTGCGGCAGAAATGGCAAAAATAAATCTGCAGGACGCCCGTGTCTCCATCCACGGCTTCGGCAATGTCGGAACATTCGCTTATAAATATCTGACGGAGATGGGGGCAAAGGTCGTAGCCATCGCCGACAGAGAGTCTGCGGTCTACGACGCCAAAGGATTAAACTCCGGCAAAATATCGCGCATTATCAATAATCATCTCGCGGTTAAGAAATACGGGACTGAATTCAGAATCACGCCGCAAGATTTTTGGAAAACACCGGTAGATATCCTCATCCCCGCCTCCGTAACTGATGTCATTAACGACACCAATAAAAATTCCATCAAGGCAAAAATTATCGTGGAGGGGGGCAATATACCCATGAGCGAAAAAATAGAGCGGGAATTGCACAACAAAGGAATTTTAATCGTGCCCGATTTTGTCGCCAACTCCGGCGGAGTCATTTCTTCCTACGCCGAATACCGCGGCTACAACCCCAAACGCATGTTTGATTTGGTAAAACGCAAAGTTGAGTTCACAACCAAAAATATCTTAAGCAAAAGCATAAAATCCGGCAAAAATCCCCGCGACACAGCCATGGATCTCGCAACGGCTCTAGTAAAAAATAGGTCGGTTAAAAACAAATCCGCTTTCTAGCGGATTTGTTTTATAAAACTATTTTTCCAAATCTCTTTTCTTTTCCTCAAATTCAGTCCTATTGATTTCGCCCTTAGCATAGCGTTCCTTCAAAATTTCCAAAGCTGAATTACCGCTGTGTCCCTCGCCTGCGCCAAATTGCCGGGCAGCCCACTTTATTCCCCAAACAATAAGACTGATAATAATCGCCCACCACAAAATCATGGCCAAAACCATAAGAATGCCGAAACTTCCATAAGCATAACCAAAAGGCAAAGCTATTGTATTCCACATAAGATTGCACATAATAATTTAATAATTAATCAAACCACTCCCTCAAACTTTGCGGTCGGGGACGGAGCAAAAGCAGAGCCAAAGGCGCTCCCCAGTTCGCCCACCGCTCAACGAAGTCCCAAAAAGATTCACCGACGATCGGCCTCACAAGCGCCGTCGCAAATCCCCAAAACGCCGCCCATAAAAGAACAATGTTAATGGGACGAAACAGTACAACTAGAGCCACAACAAGATCCAAAACTCCTATCAAAAGCAAAATCTGCGTCGCGAGAGCCGCCTCTATGCCAAACAATTTATCAAACCACCCGATCCATGCCGCTTTCCCCTGAAGCGCAAAAATACCGTGGCCTAAAAACTCTCCCGCTACCGCAACTCTCAAAACCCACTCCACTAGTTTAGTGTTCTTATTTTTAAATTATATTACCATTATAACATTTTCATCCTTTTTAACCGCAATGAATTCAAAACAACCGAAACAGAGCTAAGCGCCATCGCCGCTCCGGCCAAAATTGGGTTCAGCATCACGCCGTAAAAAGGCCAGAGTACCCCAGCCGCAACCGGAATCAAAATTATATTGTAAGCGTAAGCCCAGAAAAGATTCTGCCAGATATTACGCAGGGTCCGGCGGCTAAGATTGATGGCATCATAAACCCCCATCGGATCTCCGGAAACCAAAGTGATATCCCCCGCCTCAATCGCGATATCCGTTCCTGTGCCGATGGCAATACCCAGATCAGCAACAGTCAGAGCCGGAGCATCGTTAATGCCGTCTCCCACCATCGCCACCTTCTTGCCCCTCGCCTGCAACTCTTTAACTTTATCGGATTTTTGCGAAGGCAGAACTCTCGCCATCACATTTTTAATACCAACCTTTGCGGCAATAGCTTGCGCCGCAAGTTCATTATCGCCGGTAATCATCCAAACCTCCACTCCCAGCTTGCCCAACATCCGCACAGCCTCCGCGGAGCGTTCTTTTAAAGTATCGGCGACAGCAAGACCGCCGCGCAATTTTCCGTTAAAGGCAAGAGTCATCACCGTTTTACCGGCGCCTTCCAGCTTCCGCACAATATCTTCTCCCGGTCCCAAATCAATATTATTCTCTTCCATAAGAGATCTGTTGCCAAAAAATATTTTCAGGCCTTCTTTTTCGCTGATATTACCGGAAACTCCCCGTCCGGGAACGGCCAAAAAATTATCCACCTTCATTTCTCCCGCAAGTTCTCGACTCTTCGCGTATTTCACAACCGCTTTCGCCACAGGATGTTCGGACAGCTTATCAAGCACCGATGCATATCGCACCACATCTTCTTCTGTTGTTCCGTTTAAGGTAAAGACATCCGTCACGGACGGCTCACCCTTCGTCAAAGTTCCGGTTTTATCCAGAACCACGGCATCAATTTTTCCGGCAATTTCCAACGCTTCGGCATCGCGAATGATAATGCCGTGCTCCGCCCCCTTCCCCGTCCCCACCATTATTGCCGTGGGAGTAGCAAGACCTAAGGCGCACGGGCACGCGACAACCAAAACCGCAACCGCGGAAACAAGCGCAAAAACCAAAGAGGGTGCCGGACCATATACAAACCAAATCCCGAAAGCGGTGAGGGCAATCGCAAGCACAACCGGCACAAAAATTCCCGTTATTTTATCGGCTAATCTTTGTATCGGAGCTTTAGACCCCTGCGCCTCCTCCACCATTTTTATAATCTGCGCTAAAAACGTTTCCTTGCCGACTTTTGTCGCTTTGAATTTAAAAGCTCCTGTTTTGTTGATCGTCGCGCCGATGACGGCATCCCCCGCCTTTTTATCAACAGGGATTGACTCTCCCGTCACCATTGATTCATCAATTGCCGAAGCGCCATCAACAATTACTCCGTCAACCGGAATCTTTTCCCCCGGCTTCACAAGCAAAATATTTCCCGCCACAACTTCCTCAATCGGCATTTCCATTTCCTGCCCGCCCTCATGAATAACATGCGCCGTCTTCGCCTGAAGCTTCAAAAGTTTTTTAATCGCCTCCGAAGCCGATCCCTTTGCTTTCGCCTCCAGATATTTGCCGAGTAAAACCAAAGTTGTGACTACTGCCGCAACGTCATAATAAGCATCAAGCCGAATACCGCTGATCTCCAAAGACCATCCGCCAAGAACGGCAACCGTAACTACGACGCTGTAAAAAAACGCCGCTCCGGTGCCGAGCGCGACCAGCGTATCCATGTTGGCATTAAACCGCTTCAAAGCGGCAAAAGCCCCTCTCCAGAACTGCGATCCCACCCAGAACTCCACCGGAGCCGTAAACGCGAAAAGCAAAACTAAACGCGCCGGCATAGAAAACAGGCTCGGCAAAAATGGAAAATAATCGGGAAAACTTAAAAACAAAACCGCGACTGAAAACACCGCACCCCAGATAAATTTTCGCTTAATAGTCCTGATCTCCGCCTCTTTTAACATCCTGTGATGATCATGAGAATCCATGGGAGCCGCGGCTCCCATCGCCATGTGTTCACCATGCACTCCCTCCGCCGAAACTCCGTCATTCGGGACCACTAGCTTATAACCCGTGCTTTCTACCGCGACTTCCAAATCTTTCTTATTCAATCCGTCCTCGTACTCTACTGTCGCCTTTTCAGTTGCAAAATTAACATTCGCAGATTTCACACC
>CAYHUD010000021.1:0-7476 GCA_964360025.1 uncultured Candidatus Saccharibacteria bacterium
ATCTTCGCTTGGTCAGGGACGATTGGGATACCTACTGGTGTTTCGCTGTGGTTTGCGAGTTGTAACTTGAATTTTAGGCCCCCTGGCCCCTGGTCTTGTCCGTAGGCCGAAACTGTTCCCACAGTCTCAGCCTACGGACCTTTTTATTTAAGCGGTAATTTAATATTAGAAACCCAATGCCTCAGTAATTTTTTTCTCTATATCCGCAGTGTGAGTAAGAAATTACCGAAGTAGACGACAATATATTCCCACGAAACTAAATGTTTACATCTCGGTATCTTGTTGTAAGCGGGTTTGTCGGAGGCGATTCGGCATGGTCTCCGATGAATATCGGAGCGAATCGCCGAGACTTTAAGACCACTCCGTCGCTGGACGGAGTGAGTCGGACCCGCGAGCAATAAGATACCGAGATGTGAACCTACAGCTCCCTCCCATTATCACACACAAACTTTCCTTCGCTGTCCCGCCATGACATCCGTCCTGTAATCATTAAGGCGTTATTTTCTTTCCAGATCGCCATTGTTTTATCAAATGTTTCCGGGAAAACTATTACTTCTATTGATCCCGTCAGATCCTCCAGCTTGCCGAAGAG
Organism: uncultured Candidatus Saccharibacteria bacterium; assembly: GCA_964360025.1. GTDB lineage: Bacteria > Patescibacteriota > Minisyncoccia > UBA6257 > JAUSGH01 > CAYHSY01. The sequence goes on from CAYHUD010000021.1 coordinate 593, forward strand.
CATTGGTTTTCCTTTTTTTGTAACAATTTTTTGCGCGCGGGTAACGATGCCTGCTAAAGCAAAACGCATCAGTTCCGACCGTTCTTTAAAGGCGTCGGCGACAGCTTTGGCGTTGAAGCTAGCGATTTTCTCGCGGTGCATATTCAGAGGATGATCGGAAACGTAGAGTCCCAAAAGCTCCTTTTCCCAGCCGAGTTTTGCGGCCATATCCGCCGGCGGGTGCGCTTTAATGCGGAGCGACTGATTGGAAACGGATTGACCGAAAAGTCCGGTTTGATTAGAGGCCGCCTGCCGTTTTAAGGCACCGGCAAACTTCACGATTTCCTCAATATTTCCTACAATCGTGTTTCTTTCTATACCAAAAGAATCCAGCGCCCCGCATTTGGTTAAGCTATCCAGCGATTTTTTATTTAAATCTTTATGCTGGACGCGGTTTAGGAGATCGGCAAGATTTTGGAACGGTCCGCGCGTTGAACGCTCCTCAATCACCGCCCCGACTATCGCCTCGCCGACATTTTTAATTGCCGCGAGGCCGAAGCGGATATTTTTTCCTTCAGGGAAAAACATCGCCGCGCTTTTGTTGATATCCGGCGGGAGTACTTCCACGCCTGATTTTTTAAATTCGCTGATCAAGAAAGACGTCCGTTCAATATCTCCGGCATCGCAGTTTAACAAGCTAGTCATAAACTCCACGGGAAAGTGCGCCTTGAGGTAAGCCGTTTGATAGGAGGTCGTCGCGTAGCAGACGGCGTGACTGCGATTAAAGCCGTAGCGCGCGAAAGGCGGGAATAGCTCCCAGATGGCGATCGCCGTCGCTTCCGGAATATTTTTGGCGATCATTCCTTTGATTAATTTCTCGCGCTGTTCATCCAGAAGTTTTTGAATCTTTTTGCCGATGGCTTTGCGGAGTGTGTCCGCCTCGGCAAGCGTATAGCCGGCGAGGTCGCGGGCGATGCGCATCATTTGTTCCTGATACACTCCGACGCCGAATGTTTTGCTAAGTATCGGCGCGAGCATCGGGTGGAGATATTCGGTTTTTTCACGCCCGTGTTTGCGGTTGATGTAGGTGGGAATCAAATCCATCGGGCCTGGGCGGTATAAGGCGACCATAGCGACGATGTCCTCAATGTTTGAAGGCCGCAATTCTTTCAGATATCGCCTCATTCCCGACGATTCCAGCTGGAAGACGCCTGTCGTATCGGCGTTCTGTAGTAGGGTAAATGTTGCCGCGTCATCTTCGGGGATTTTACTCATATCCACGCGCTCGCCATCGGCGCGATTTTCATTGATAAGCCGTAGAGTGTCCTCAATCGTCGTCAGGTTTTTAAGTCCCAAAAGATCCATTTTTAACAGTCCCAGATCTTCCACGCTGTGCATTTCAAACTGAGTGACGATCACTTTTTCGTCCTGCGGCGCACGTTGCAGTGGCAGATATTCGGTAAGCGACGCTTTGCCGATCACGGTGCCGCAGGCATGGACCGAGGCGTGGCGCGCCACGCCCTCCAGTTTTTTCGCGGCGTCAATTATTTTTTTGGCGTCAGGATTTTCGTCATACATTTTTTTGAGCTCGGTGACATTTTCTAAAGCCTCGGAAAGGTCTTGGTTGAAAGGGATAAGTTTTGCCAGCTGGTCGCAGAATCCGTAGCTCATCCCGAGCGCCCGCCCCACGTCCCGTATCGCGGCGCGCGCCGCCATGGTTCCGAAAGTGATGATGTGTGCCACATGGTCTAGTCCATATTTTTCCTGCAGATAGCCGAAAACTTCGTCGCGACGGCGGTCCGTGATATCCACGTCAATATCAGGCATCTGAATACGGTCGGGGTTTAAAAATCTTTCAAATAGCAAGTCATATTTTAGCGGATCAACATCGGTGATGCCTAATATATAGGAAACGATGCTTCCGGCGGCGGAACCCCTGCCCGGGCCGACGACGACGCCGCGCTCTTTTGCCCAATTGATGAAATCGGCGACGATGAGGAAGTAATCGCAAAAATTCATTTTTTCAACAACTGAAAGTTCAAAGTTCATTCTTTCTGTCACAGCGTCGCCCATTTCCGGATAGCGTTTGGCAACGCGTTCATAGACGAGTCCTCGCATATAAGTTTTCGCGTCCGTGCCTTCCGGCAGAGGGAAGCGGGGGAGCTGTGTTTCTCCGAGCTTGATTGTGAGGTTACAGCGGTCGGCGATTTTCGCTGTGTTTTCTATCGCTTCGGGAGCATCTTTAAAAAGCTCAGTCATTTCTTCTGGTGAGCGCATAGAAAAGTCATCGTCTTTCAGAGTCAAGCGGTCGGCGCGCGAGATATCATCTCCTGTTTGGACCGCAAGCAGGATGTCGTGATACTCGGCGTCCTCTTTTTTTAAATAATGAATGTCTTGCGTCGCGACGAGCGGAATGCTCGTATCTTTGGCGATCTGTTTTAGCGCTTCATTGGTTTTAATCGTTTCTTTGATGCCCGGATGATGTCCGATTTCCAGAAAGAAATTTCCCACTCCAAAAATATCTTGATATTCCAAGGCGATGGTTTTCGCCTCTTCCATAGCGCCGCGAAGAATTGCCCGCGATACTTCGCCCGAAAGACAGGCGGAGAGAGCGATCAACCCCTCGTGGTGTTCGCGAAGCATGGCTTTGTCCATGCGCGGCTTATAATAGAAGCCATAGAGATGAGCTTGGGTTGTCAGTTTAATTAAATTTTTCCAGCCGGTTTCGTTTTCAGCGAGAAGGATCAGGTGGTAATAGCGATCGTCGCCCTTGGCTTTTTTGTCCGTATGGTCAAAGGGCGCGATATAGGCCTCAACGCCCAGGATGCCCTTGATACCCGCGGCTTTCGCCGCTTTATAGAACTCTATGGCGCCATAAAGATTGCCGTGATCGGTCAAGGCCACGGAGTCCATGCCCAGCTCTTTGGCGCGGGCGACGACTTCGGGAATTTTCGCGAGACCATCCAAAAGAGAGTAGTGTGAGTGCGTATGGAGATGAGTGAAGCGCATAGTGTAAATATGTTAGCAGATTTTTAGTATTATCTACAGAAATTATAACGGCGTATTATGAAATAATGAAGTTCGTTATCGGCATTGATGAGGTGGGGCGGGGGCCTCTTGCCGGGCCTGTAGTTGTCTGCGCGCTCGCGCTTGCGGGTAATTTACGCGTTCCCACGGGCGGCGCTTTTCCGCCGCTTCGCGATTCCAAAAAGTTATCCGAACTTCAGCGCGAGTTTTGGTACGCGTGGATTAAAAAACATCCCCGTATCAGGTTCGCGGTTTCGCGCGTCAATCCTCGTGGTATTGACCGTCTGAATATTTCGCGGGCCGCGAATCTCGCGGCAACGCGGGCATTCTTGAGACTTGTTGGTAAAATGGGTACAGCGACAAGTAAAAAGGAACTTAAAATAAAGTTAGATGGCGGTTTGTATCTCTACGACCATGTCGCTTTCCGCTTTCCGCTTGTCGCAACCATTATTAAGGCCGATGAAAAATATACCTGCGTGAAGCTCGCCTCTATCGTTGCGAAAGTGACGCGCGATCGCTTTATGAATAAACTGCATAAAAAATATCCCGAGTATAGTTTTGCCGCGCACAAGGGCTACGGCACGCGGGCGCATATTTTGGCGATAAAAAAATACGGCGTTTCTGATGTTCATCGCCGCAGTTTCGTCAAAAACTTTTTGTTTTCATAAATTGAAAATTTAATCTTGGCAATTTGCGCGAATTCTATTTTTACTCTAATCTTTTTATAAAGTTCTTTGCCATGTCGGAGGAGTTTTGTAATGAAGTCCGCTACAGACCAAGAAACTATCGCCGATTTTGCGCGAGCTGTGCTTCGCAAGATAGACGCTCCGCGAGCTAGGAGCGAAGATCCCGTCAAGCCGGCGATAGCCGAGCTTTTTGGTTTGGCGAAGTCCGGCAAGGACACGACGCTTGTGCGGCTGGAGCGACTATTGCAGTCCTTCAAGTTCAAAGTTTTAGTCAATCAGGAGTCTGCCGAGAGCGGAGATATCCGTTCAACTTCGCGCTCTCATCCTTTCGCTTACGAAATGCGCCACCTGACCTATAATATTTCCAATCTTTTGTGGGCGATAAATGACCGGGCTTTTCATGCTATTTTTCTCAATCGTGGAGTGATTGATAACTTGTGTTATCTGGAGTGGGGAAGAAGAAAGAGTTCAATCACGGAGGAGGAATATAAGTCGGCAAAAGAGTATATTTTGAACGGTCCCTGGATTCCTTCACTGGATATCGCTTTCTGTGTGGTCTGCGACGTGGAGACAGCGTTAGACAGGGAGTATGGGTCCGAACGCAAAAATAATCCCAATCTTCATTACGGTTCTCGGATGAATGGCCCCGCGCTCACTCTGATGCGCGAATGTATTGATACTGTTTTTACGGAAGTTGGGGCGAGATTTCCAAACCTGTCTCTAGTTGTCGTAGATACTACCAGTATTAGCGAAGACGAAGCATGCGAAGTGATTTTCCGCGAATTTATTTTGGCGATCAGCAAACGGTTGAAGGTTGACGAGGATAATTTCTTGCCTCGCGCGGACTTTATGCGCGACAATGCCCGTTTCTACGGTCCTGAAAAGAAAATCAGAGGAAGTGTCTCCGAGTGCCGTCTTCGCGAGCTTGGTTGGCAGTATCAAGCCGATATTTTGGAGGAGGATGTCTATATCACGCCTAAAGGCAGGAGAATTTTGGAAAACAATGAATGTTTCCATTTGCGTTTCCACGGAGACAGCGTTCATCTTTACTATAAGCGACTAGAGGATCACGATCGTCGCAGTAAGATTCATATCCCCATTCCCAGAGAGAGCGTCCGCGAGTTGAGAGCTGGGTTTAGTGATGAGGAGGTTGTCGTCAAGAAAGATCGCAAGATTTTCACTCGCGGAGGATTTGTGCTTGACGTTGATGTGGTCGAGGGACTCGGAGAATTCCTAGAGGTCAAGGCGCCGGTTTCTGCCTCGGTTGACGACATTATGGCGATCATTATGGAGCTGGGCTTCACAATCAAAGACATCGTTACCGAAACTTATCTTCAGATGCGTCTCAAAAATAAAGAAGCAGCTTAGAAGTAACCCCCGCAATCACGGGGGCTTTCTTTTTATAATATAAAAAATTAAGCAAAAATCTTTTTACAGGAAGCCCGTCGGGAGCGATAGCTATAAATTAACGAAGCGAACAAGAGGAAAGCCGGAACTGACTGAGTCCTGTGAGACGAAGGAATTCCGGAAGGTTTCCCGCAGTGAGTTAGTATAATTTATCTATCGCGGAGACTAGGCTTCCGAGAAAAGATTTTTGCTTAGTTGTAGTAGTTGACTTTTTATCTCTTTGCCTATACATTAATAAATACTATGGGTGGTGTACCAACAAAGAAAAGAACTAAAGGAAAGGTAGGCCGCGTGCGGTCTCATCATGCTTTAAAGAAGCTGAATATTTCTGCCTGCGCGAGCTGTTTCGGACCTGTTTTCGGTCACAGAATTTGCAGCCAGTGCGGGGCGCGTCCCGGGCAGAAAACGGCGAAATAAGCCGTTTTGTCATTTAATAATTACGCTATGGCAACAAGGCAACTTGGAAGAGGAATAGTTTTGCAATCGCTCTATGAGTGGGATTTTTATAACCGCGCGGAGGACTTGACTAAGATTGTGGAGAGAAACATTACCGAGCTCGCTCCCGGTTTTGATGAGCCGGAGTTTATTTGGAAAATTGTGAAGGGTGTTGTGGAGCATCAGGCGGAGATAGATAAAATAATTGAAGCCTCGGCTCCGGAGTGGCCCTTGGCGCAGATTGCTCTCGTTGACAGAAACGCCCTGCGTATCGGCCTTTACGAGCTTTTATATGCTGATAAAAACGAAGTTCCTCCGAAGGTTGCCATCAACGAGTGCATAGAAATAGCTAAAAATTTCGGCGGTCCCAACTCTGGTAAGTTTATTAACGGCGTTTTGGGTACGGTATATAAAGAATTAGAGCCGGAAGAAGCCATGAAACACGAAACAGAAAAAGCGGAGAAGAAAAAAGCTAAAACAGACAAGAAAAAAGAAGCGCAAGACGCATCTTAAATACCCGTGAACCCTAGTATTTTAGAAAAACGAATAAATTATTCTTTTAAGAACAAGAAATTTCTTGAAGAAGCTTTGACGCACCGGTCTTATTTGAATGAAAATCCGGGTGGCGGAGTGTCTCATAACGAGCGTCTGGAGTTTTTAGGCGACGCTGTTTTAGAGCTGGCCGTTACCGAGGACTTATACGCCAGATTTCCGCAATATGAAGAGGGGACACTTACCGGTCTTCGCGCCGCGCTGGTTAATTATTTAATGCTCTCGTCCGTGGCTCGCGGTTTGGAGGTGGACGCATCCATGCGTATGTCCAAAGGCGAGGCGAAAGATACCGGACGCGCCCGCGATGTGATTTTGGCGAACGCGATTGAGGCGATTATCGGGGCGATTTATCTTGACTCCGGTTATTCTTCGGTAAAGGCTTTTGTGCTTGGTTTCGTTATGACTCGTCTGGACGAGGTAGTGTCTAAAAAACTCTACAAAGACGCAAAAAGCTCTTTACAGGAAAAAGTTCAGGCGTATATGAAGCTTACTCCGACCTATAAACTTATTTCCGAGGAGGGGCCGGATCACTCCAAGGTATTCACGATGGGCGTCTATTTTGGCGACAAGCTGATTGCTGAGGGGGCGGGCCCCTCCAAACAGGAAGCGGAAGTAGTTGCGGCTAAAAATGCTTTGGATGTTTTGGAGGAATAGGAACTCATAGGGTTTAGGGTATGGCCAATAGGGTGTGGGGCATGAAATATGAATCATGGAACACATATCATGGAACATTTTTTCCATGCTCCATGCTCCATGCTCCATGCTCCATGCTCCATGCTCCATGCTCCATGCTCCATG
>CAYHUD010000022.1:0-6788 GCA_964360025.1 uncultured Candidatus Saccharibacteria bacterium
CATCGTGGCTTTTTTTGCCTCCATGGCATCGCAGGGAGCAAAAACTTTCATGTTCGCCATGACCCGCATCGTAGCAATATCTTCCACTGCCTGATGAGTCGCTCCATCGGGGCCCACGGATATTCCCGTATGCGAACCGATGATTTTTACATTGGAATCATTATAGGCAATAGTCGTACGAATTTGCTCCCAATTTCTCCCGGGAGAAAACGAACCGTAAGATGTTATAAAAGGAATTTTTCCGGATATGCCAAGTCCGGCGGCAACAGTCGCCAGATTTTGCTCCGCAACCCCGATCTGAAAAAATCTTTGCGGAAATTTCTCGGCAAATTTATGCGTGCGCGTGGACTCCGTCAAGTCCGCGCAAAGCGCGACCACATTCGGATCCGCCTCTCCGGCTAAAAGAAGACCCTCGCCATACCCATCGCGAGTCGGCTTTTGGTCTATGGATATATCAAAGACTTTCTCCGCAAGCTTAGCTTCAGCATTCAACATATATCCTTATTATACATTATTGACTCCCATTATCTTCCGCGCTGGCTCCGGTTCCATGAGAAATCGCGGAAACGGAAAATCTCTAGAAAAATCCCGTCTCCCCATAAGTTCACCATTTGTCTCGATAACAAACGGTTCAAAATGGTTGATGTTTTACACAGAACCGAAACTTACCGCTCAACTCTAGTGAATGTTTCCGCAGTCAGCAGTTATTGAGGGAAAAAATATTGTTTAGATTAAATTCGCCTCTAATTTTTGCTGGTGGCGCAGAAACATCCGCTTCCAATTTCACGGCGGACCTCACATCCGCGCGGAAGATAATGGGAGTCCGCGACTGGATATTAATCCGGTCACGCCCCCCTCGCAAACTATTTCTCCGACTCCATATCACCGCAATTTCCGCCCATCATTCCATTCATGCAATGCTTGCGCTTCAAACCCAAAGATAGTACTCCTAAAGCAATTGAATCAAGGAACAAATGCGCAACCGGTAACCCGCCGCTGGGGCATGTACCGTTATCCGCGCGGGACTGGAAACAGAGCACCCCATCCGCATTCGCAGAGGCAGTCCACGCAAGAACCAAGGCCAAAACCGACAAAAGCCAAAACAACTTTCCAAGAAGCGGTTTAAAACAGCACTTCAGGTGCCACCTTCCATGACATACTTTATCTTCGCACATCATTTTGTTAAATATATTCTTTAAAAAATAATTACGACCTTTCCGGGAAGTAGAAACTCGACCATAGAAGACTTTCTTGCGACAGTCGAGTTTTCACTTCCCAGTTTTTTTTATTATAACATATACTAATTTCTCGCTCATTCATGTTCCGATTTTATCCTTCCGCCCAGAGTCCGCAACTGCGCCAGAGCCACCTTCCCCTGCTCGGATTTAGGCGGCGAACCGGGGATATCCAAAACTCCCGGGGGATTCCCATGCCATAAATAATTATTCTCCATATAGTCCACGCCCTTGCCGGGAATAGTGTGCGCGATAATCACCGTCGGCTTCTCATAAATCGCCTTGGCTTCAGCAACGGCGTCAACAAACGCCTCTATATTATGCCCGTCAACCTCCAGAACATGCCAGCGGAACGATTCAAATTTCTCACGCAGCGGCTCCAGAGGCATAATCGCTTCCGTGTAGCCGTCTATCTGGATATTATTCCGGTCAATTACCGCCGTCAGATTATTTAATTTATTTTTTCCCGCAAACATAAAAGCTTCCCAGCTGTTTCCGGAGTCCAGCTCTCCGTCAGACATCAGACAGTAAGTACGATATTTTTTATGATCCAATTTAGCGGCAAGAGCGATACCGATTGCCTGCGACAACCCCGATCCGAGCGGTCCCGACGTTGTTTCCACTCCCGGTAAAGCCCCCCGATGCGGATGTCCCTGCAAGCGCGAATTAAGCTTGCGCAAAGTTTTTAATTCTTCAATGGGAAAATATCCGGCATGCGCCATCGTCACATACTGCACGGGACAGATATGACCGTTGGATAGTATCAACCGGTCACGATCCACCCACAACGGATCTTTCGGCTTATGATTCAAAATATAAAAATAAAAAGCCGTAAAAATATCCGCCATGCCCAGCGGCCCCGCAGAGTGTCCCGACTTCGCTTCTAAAAGAGTGGCAATAATATCCTGACGGATAATATTCGCCGTTTCCTCCAATGATTTTAATTTTTTCTCGTGCAGTTCCATGTCTAAAATTAGTACCAGTCATCCTGAGTGCATCCGAAGGATCTCGCTTAGGTTCTTCTCGCAACGCTCAGAAGGACAACTAAATCTTTTCTAATTCTTTATACGCATCCTCCGGCGAGGGACTTCCAAAAATATAAGAGGTGGCGGCCACGATAGACGCTCCCGCTTCTTTGACGGATTGTGCCGTCTCCAGATTAATTCCGCCATCTACTTCAAGTATAGCATCCGGCAGTTTATCCCTCAAAAATTTTATCCTCTGTATCATCTCCGACCGAAACTTCTGCCCCGAAGGCCCCGGCTTTACAGCTAAAACCTGTATTAAAGAAAATTGTCCGGCATAAATCAAAACTGCATCTGGCGCCGTCCCCGGAGCAAGCGATAGCCCCGCTTCAATTCCCCGCTTTTTACATTCTTCCAGAATAAAAGCCGGGTCTCTCATCACCTCCACATGCACGATTACACGCTTCTTGGCCGTAGTCACGCGCGCCAAAGCATTCAGCCAATCAGTTAAAACCACATCAACATCTTGCACCATCAAATGCAGGGCCACATTCAACCGCGTCCGCAAACGCATAAACTCCGCCGGATTATTGAAACCCGCTGTTTCCGTAAAAATACCTTCCGCTACATCTATCTCCACCCAACCGTCTTCCGGCAAAAACTCCTCTGCTTTTTTTACTTTCTCCGCAATACCGACAAAGTCAGCTTCATTTATAGCAGGAATTACTTGCATCAGGTAATTATAACAAAAAATCCGCCCCCGCGGATAAAATTCTGCGCCTTATTTACGATTTTTCAATTTTCTCGCAAAGAAAAACGTAATGAACAGCAAGATAATGTTCGGAACTGAGATTAGAATAACTACTGATACTGAAAACTCTCCATCCGTTTTTATTCAGATCCTGAACAAAACAATCTAATTCCTTCTGAAATCCATGGGCTCTACCGATCTCGACTCCCAACGTAGTCGTAAACACCCTCTGCTCCATCACTAACTCTCCCACAAAGATTATCCCCAAAGAACCAATAGGAGTATAATCGCTTATTTAAAACTTGGCAATTCTTCTTTTATGCCGCTCTTCTTCTGTAAATTTAGTTTCCAAAAACATCTTAACCGCAGCTAAAGCGTCATCCTCTGTCACAAATCTGGCGCCAAAAGACAAGATATTGGCATTGTTATGTTCACGCGCCAAACGCACTTGTTCAAAAGGATCTGCGCTTGCGCGTCCGGCAATATCCGCTGCCCCTACCGGCAGTCGCGGACCGTAAAACACGGCGGCGCGGACACCCGCAAAGCGGTTCGCAACCATCGCCTCGCCCTGCCCCCCGCCGCCCATAATAAAAGCTCTGCTATTTTCGGGATCACTGGCCACCGCTTCAGCGGCTGGTCTTATAAAATCCGGATAGTCGTCATCCTTGTCATAAGTTAACGCCCCGAAGTCCTTAACTTCATATCCGTCATCAACCAAAAACTTTTTTATTTTTTCTTTAAGCTCAAACCCTGCATGATCCGCCGCAAGATAGATAATCATAGTTTAAAATGTAAATATCAAAATTTAAAATGACAATTTAAAATAAAAAATTATTTTTTACTTTTCAATGTTATTATACTAGAAGCTAAAACTTTAGATATTTCAATTAATTCTGCAAGTAATGTTCGGGCCTCGCTCTCTTCCCCTCTCTTGGTATCTATAAGTAACGACAACCAAACCTTTGATTCATTGGCTGATTTTAACGCATAAGAAAAATAATTAATAAAATCTTTTCTTGAACTGGCCGAATTAGCTTCTATGTAATTCGCCAAAACGCTGGTGCCGCTTCTTAGTAACTGCTTGCCCATTACGACCGACACAGAATCTTTAGAAAGATTATCTATAAATTTTATCAACCTTAATACCCAATTATATAATCTTTTTTTGAATTCATTTTTAAATTTTTCATTGTCATTCTGCACTTTGATTTTTCAATTTTACATTTCATAAAGCCTCCGCCACTCCCGCGACATGACGCACAAGAGTCGCCACATACCCCCACTCATTGTCATACCACGACAACACCTTTACCAAGTTTCCACCCACGACTTTCGTATAAGTTAGGTCAATGATAGAGGCGTAACTGTCTCCGATAATATCCGATGAAACTATTTGATCAGTCGTCACGCGCACTATTCCCTCCCAGCGCGGAGATGCCGCCGCTTTTTTAAGAATTTCATTTACCTCTTCTACGCTCGTATTTCTTTTGGAAACAAAAGTGATGTCCGCCAAAGACCCGGCGATAATCGGCACCCTGTAAGCCATGCCATCAAATTTTCCCTCCAGGTCTTTTATCGCCCGCGTCACTGAAATCGCCGCGCCGGTAAATGACGGCGAAATATTCATCGCTCCCGCCCGTCCGCGCCGGAAGTCCCTGCCGCGCGTCGGACCATCAACCAAGTTTTGCGTCGCCGTATATCCATGCGTTGTCGCTAGAAACGCCTTCTCTATTCCAATACTCTCATGCGTAATCACCATCGCCGGATATGTCGCGTTCGTCGTACAGCTTCCGTTAGAAGTTATTTTACAAACCTTAAACTCCTCCTCATTCACCCCCGCCAAAACCGTCTTCGCGTCATCACGATCCTCATCTTTCGCCGGCGCCGTGATAACCACACGCTTCGCTCCCGCTTTCAGATGAGCCGCTGACGCCTCAAACGATTCAAACGCTCCGGTGGACTCCACTGCGATATCAATTTCCAAATCCGCCCACGGCAAAGTGGCGGGGTCTTTAACCGAGAAAATTTTAACAACTTTGCCATCCACAATCAGAGAGCCGACTTGTCCTGAGCTTGCCGAAGGATCACGATCAAATTTAACCTCTTTATCATAGGTCCTATAAACCGAATCATATTTAAGAAGATAGGCAAGGTTTTCTATATCGCCCAGGTCATTTATCGCCACCACCTCAAAACCTTTTTTCTCGTAAATATTTCTAAAAAACAACCTTCCAATTCTCCCGAAACCATTAATTGCAATACGAACTTTTTTCATTTAATGTTCGTCATCCTGAACGCGAGTGAAGGATCTCAAAGATTCTTCGGCTCCACCTCAGAATGACAGTCTTTATTTTGCTAATTATTCTTATTGTAACCATTCAATCTTATAAATACCAGCAATCCCGCAATCATCATAACCGCGCCGTAAGCAAAAGCCGGAGTTGATCCGAAAAATGTCCAAATCAATCCACCGACAGTGCCGCCCACGAGAGATGATAGTCCCACCGCCGACTGCAAGAATCCCTGTCCCGTCGCGACTTGAGTCGGCAAAACCAGCTTTGTGGTCAAGGCGCGACCCACGCCGTCCGTCATCGCGGAATATGCTCCAAAAGCTACAAGCGCCGTGACCAATCCCGCAAAACTATTAGTAAAAGCAAAAACAATATAAGCAAAAATGGCAAAGCCAAACCCGCCCACAATCACCGTCCGTTCACCCACCCTATCCGACAGCCGCCCGAAAGGCACAGCCAACATTGCAAAAGCCGCGGTATAAATAAGATACATAAGCGGGATCATCGTCGCGGGCAGTCCCACGTCGTATGATTTTAGAAGTATGAGCGATACCGGCATCACTCCTATACCAAAAACAAATATCGCCGCAAGAAATACTTTAAATTCATAAGTAAAATTCCTAAGCGAAAAGGTAAAAGGCACGGGGCGCGGCGGAATTATCTCTTCTTTTGTCTTCACCTCGCGCACAAAAATAAAAGCCAGAACCGCGAGTATCCCCAGTCCGGCGGCTATAAGAAACAGCTCGCGATAATTTTGATTTAAAATCGGCAAAAGCGCTACGGCCGTGAGCGGGCCTAAAATCGCCCCTATAGTATCCATCGCTCTTTGGTAACCAAATGATTTGCCTAGTTCTTCGGGAAGCACCGACTCCGAAAGCAGGGCGTCGCGCGGAGCGTCACGGAGTCCCTTACCCACGCGATCTACGACGCGCAGTCCGAATACAGACCAAAAACTTCCCACAAAAGCTAAAAACGATCGGGTAGATACCGAAAGCGCGTAGCCGATAACCGCCGGCAATTTTCTTTTTCCAATTTTATCCGAAAACCACCCGGAAATAATTTTTAAAATACTGGCAAAGGCATCCACGAACCCCTCCATAAATCCGATAAATACCGGCGGCGCGCCTAAAACAGCTGTCAAAAATGCCGGCATCACCGCATAGACCATCTCGGCGGAAAAATCATTAAATAAACTCACTAGTCCCAGGAAAAAGACGTTTCTCCGCAGTCCTAAAGTTTTTCTTTCATCAATCATAGTTTTCTAAATTTCGTCATTGCGAGTTCTTACGAAGCAATCTTACCTTCCTCTGTCATTGCGAATCTTGAAGTCACCGCCTCCGGCGGGACCCCGCATCCCTTATTTAAAACTTGTGGCGGGGCAATCTTACATTAATATTTTAAATCCTAATCGCTAATAATTATTTAACCCCAACTTCGTCCCCCTCCCTTATTTTATTTTCCGCCACCGTCCCCGCGGGAACCTCCAAAACAAATCTTACAGGAACTGGAGAATAATAAACGGTCCGAGCCGGACTATCATCCGGAG
>CAYHUD010000023.1:0-5847 GCA_964360025.1 uncultured Candidatus Saccharibacteria bacterium
CTGGTTGTCACGATCTCGCATCCCGAGAAAAGATTGCAGGGAGGCACGACTCCGGCAAAGTGTTTTGCCGCAAGATAGCTCGCGTCAAAAAATCCGAGGAGAGCCGTAAAAAGAATCGTCCACAAAATCCAGCTAGGAACCCGATTCGGCAAGAGCCTGATCAAGAATCTGTTTGAGTCCTTCATAACCTTGAGGATTTAGAACCTTAACCCCGTTTACGAAAAATGTCGGGGTGGCATTCACTTCCGCCCTGATGCCGCTTTGATAATCAGCCGCTATCTTTTGGGAAACATCCGAAGAGTCCATATCATTCGTAAATTTAATCACGTCCAAACCCAGCTCTGCCGCATAATCAGCAAAAAGAATTCCCGCGTTTTCCGAACTGGACCACTTTGCTTGGTTTTCAAAAAGAATGTCGTGCATCTCCCAAAATTTTCCCTGCCGACCGGAGGCCTCCGCCGCTTTAGCCGCGAGTTCCGCGTAGGGATGAATCTGCTGCAAAGGAAAGTGACGATAAACAAATTGAATCCTGTCGCCGAATTCTTCGTTGAGTTTTTTAACAAACGGATAATACACGCCGCAGGCCGGACACTGCAGGTCGCTGTATTCCACAAGCGTCACCTTGGCGTCAGCCGGACCCTTCACCCAGTCCGTGGCTTTGACGGCATCCAAAAGCAAGGCCGTCGTGCCCGGTGTTCCGGATCCTCCTCCGCCCAGCTCCACAGCAAAAGCCGCGACTACCGCAAAAATCACCAGCGCCGAAAACCATATAATGAATCTGTTCATGATTGAGAAAATAGGGTTACTAAGTAATATGAAAACGCGTCTCAATATCCGGCAACCGACGCGTTAAAAAGAAAAACCCGGGCTATTCTCATGAATAGCGAGCCAACGATTAACATGTCTTTTGCAAAAACTCACAAAACGATCACGCGCCGCAAAAAAACGAGCCACGACCACCGATGTCTCCATATCATAAGAAAACAAATAAATTTTAACGTTCCGGGCCGCAGCCAGTAACAAAATAGAGACAAAAACCGCGATAGAAAAACTCTTTAAAAAATTCAAATGAAAGTTAGCGATAGCCCAGGGACTGTTATCAGCCAAACAAGCGCCTCCCGAAGCAATCACTGCCAGACACCCCTCGCCGCCCTCGGCCTCCATCGCCAAAAAACCCATCAGGGTTATGGCGGTTAAAACAAGCAATAAAATACCCGCAAACGACCTCTTCATATATGGAATCATTATAGCAGATAGAGCTGATTTAGTCCATAGCAAAATTAACCCCATTTTACCTGGTTTTTTGATTTGACAAAACGAATCCTTATGCTAAACTATTCTAACTGCGCTTGAGTGCCGCCGTGGCCAAAGGCGCATAAAATACGTTCTTTACTAGAAAAGAGGTGGTATGAGCCAATTTCTGGAGGACCTTCAAGAAGAATTGGCCTGCGTCAATCTCTGGAGAGCCGAACCACCGCAGCCTACATCTGAAAAGGGTGAACTGATCGGCGGCGCCCCCGACACGGCACGACGCATTTTCAGCCTCCGCGCCATTACCGGAAAGAAAATCCTGGAACTGCTAGAAACTTTCTTTTTGGGCTGCCGTCACGCCAATCCGAAAGGTCACTATTGTCTAGTCCACACACCTCTCCCCCCGGAACTTCAAGCCAAAATCGGGGCACTGGACTCCAAACTGGGACTCCTGAACACGCTCTTCTGGGAAGAGATCTACGCGAGCTTCCCCGAAGAGCTCGCCGATCGTCCCAGGATCTTCATTGATGAAGGATGGGCCGTCTACGAAGGACAGGAATCCGAAGAAGAAACCAACGATGAAGACGGTGACGATGAAGACGACGTGGAAGGCGAAGAAAACCCCGCCGCTCCCCAGGAGGAAACTCCCGCCGAACCCCCGAACGAGAATAGCAACCCCACCGTTGTCTCGGGAATTTTCGGAACGGTCGACGTGGCGCCACCGCCGGACGAAGCCGCGAATGGAAAGACGACTCCCGCCGAGCCCCAGCGGGCTCCCGCCGAGCCCCTGAGCGAAGAAAGCAAGCCCGACTGGGGCGACTAGCCCGACTCCAAGCACCGACTCCCCATGACGGGGATGGTGTATTTTTTTATCTTGTCCACTAACTCGTCCCATGGGACGCGTTAGTGGACAACTATAATTCATAAATAACGTCTTTTCGCTCCACGATAATCTGCCAACCAGCTCTGCGGGCACGGCTATAAAGCTTGCTATTAGGATTAAAACAAATCGGTTTTTCCACCATTTTCAAAAATCGCGCGTCCCCCTCCGAGTCGCCTACGCCCACCGAACCCCTCAAAGACAAATTATTTTTCAAAACCGCTCGTTTTAGAGTCTTGGCCTTATCATTGATAATTTCTTCATATAGAATTTTGCCGGTAAATTTCCCGTCACCCCCCACCTCGTAAATCCGGGCATAAACTTTGGTAAACCCGAATTTTTTACAAAACTCATCCACCACTTCTCTGGGCGAGCTAGAAATCGCCAAAAGATAATAATTCTTTTTCTTAAAATCGCGAACTAAATCCCGCGTAAAACGATAAACCCTGTTTTGATGGAAATTAACAACTTTTTTAGCAATTCGTTTGAAAGCTTTATATTCCACTCCCTTAATGTATCTCGCAAATGCTCCCACAACATCTCCGATATATTTATCATAAGAATCGCGCCTGTCCAGCCAGTTATTATAAGCGCGCGCATATTCTTTGACTGTTTTTTGAGGAAAAATTTCTTCCTGGATCAAAGCGTCAACCAACTCAATTAAAAGGGATGAACGAAAAATCGTCCCATCAATATCAAAGATAGCGACGCGTCTTTTGTCCATTATCTCATTTTTCTGTTTTATTTCTTGCCGCGACATACGGACAATACTCGCACCGCGCTCCAGTCGCGGGAATCTTCTCCGAATTCAAAATTTTATAGGCCCCCATAACAGCATCCTCCACCCACGCATCATTTCCCGTATAAGCAATCAACTGAACGTCAAACTCCAGCTTGCCGTCAAAAGCCGCTCTGTCGTCTTTGCCATTCACATAAACAAAATATCCCGTCTCCGACACTCCAAACCCATTACGCCGCAAAAGCCATTGATAAACCTCCATCTGCCTTTTATATCCTTGTTTATATTCGTCTTCCAGAGAAATCTCCTTCGTGGTGCTTGTCGCTTTATAGTCCACAACGATCAGCTCTCCTTTTTTATTGATCCATACATCATCCACCGCGCCAAATACCAGAAAATTAGTCGGCTTGTGGATGTACTGCACGCCGACAAAATTTTCCCGCCACTTATCCATATCCGCGTGCGCGAAAGGAATGGCGTCCAGACCGTATCGTTTCATAAGAGGATGCGCCTCGCCTTTCGCCCGATAAATATCAAACTCTTTTTTGAGCAATGTATCCACGGCCTTGTTTAAAGTAAAAGCCGGCATATCCGGCCGCCCGATGCCGTATCGCCTGTCCAGATAAAAACACTTCGGACACTCCAAAGAAAAATCAATTTTTGTGCGGCTTAAACCGAAAGGCTCCGGGGATTTCGGATTATAAAGTTTATAAGTTTTCTGACGCCATCTGGATTCCATTTTAAATATATTCCCACTATTTACTCTTACAATATAACACAACCAAAATAAAAAAGTCCGCCGCGAATTTACGCTGGCGGATCAAGGGGATTCCCATTCTCATCGGGATCTTCGGGTGTAATTCCTGAAACCTCAAACTTTCGTTTATCCAGCTTTTCTACTGCTTCCAGCAGTGTCATCTCCGGAGAAAGAAATCCGCTTTCAATATAATTCAAAATCAGCTTGAGGGCATTTTCTATTTTCATCGCTTCAATCAAGCCCTTAACCGCCCTTTCCTGTTCTTCCGCAAAAAACTTCTTATACTCTTCATCAAACTTCTTTTCTGCCTCTGTTTTTCTAGCCATCTCTCGCCCCCTCAAAGCAAGGTTCTATCTGGGATTATACATCTTGCCATTTTAAAAACAACATCTGTGTTTAAAATAAATAACCGAACGGTTTTATCAGTTCGGTCATTTATTGTTTATTATTTTTGCTTCTATATTTACAAAACTAGCGCATCATTCTATTCCACACAGCCGCAAAAACAAACCCCAAAACATAAGCAAAGAGGGAGGCGATCACCACGAGCTCCAAAGCCCCCCAAAAAGAAAATGGCATAATCGGACCGTAATACGTGGCATCCATAAAATGCAGATTGATCGCAAAGTCTCTCACCGCCTCCGCCCACCCCAGAGCGACGAGCGCCGACCACACGATGTGCCCGATCGCCGCCACACCTCCGAAAACCAAACCAACTTTATGTCTGCTGACCATATTTATTTTTTAAAATAATTTTTAATTTACCACCCATACCGCCCACTAGAAGATACGCCCCGTAAAAAACGGGGCGTATCCGAAGTGTCCGCTATTTGCGGGCAAATTTTCTGACAATAACCAAAAGATATACCGCAGCAACTCCCACCAGAAGATAAACAATGTTTACGGCGAGAGGCCATGATCCCAAAAGCGCGATCACGACATCATAACCGATAAGACCCACGAGTCCCCAGTTTAATCCTCCAATAACAAGCAAAGCCAGAGCCGCCCAGTCCAATTTAGTAAGTTTATTTACCATAGAAATATAAATGATTTAAATTTATCGACCTATTGCCTATATTATAACACAAAACGCATTTCCGCCCTACCAAATGGCACAACAAATACCCGGCACCAAATCCAAACCTCGTTATAATCCAGAGGATTAAGGTTCACGGGAACTTCATAATTTTGTCCGCCAATATTTCCCTTGAGTGCCGCTATTTGCGCATTCGGATCATAAGCTCCGTTTTTCCCAAAATACACAAACAGGTCGGGACCGTTTGTTACCATAAAATTATCTTCCAGTCGCACAAAATATTTATCACCCGTCTTGAGGACTTTCATAGCGCCGTTTGCTTTATGGAAATCATCCGCACCAACAAACATTCCTTCAACAACCACACTTGGAGCCCCTTCGCCTACCGACGTTATTTCTTCCAGTTTTTCGCCCACCTTCCTATCTATAAAAAGTGGCGAACTCAACCAATAAACCACCACCAAAACTACAACCGCAAAAATAACAATAGATAATTTCTTCATAGTTTAATTTTAAATTAAAGAAGATAGCCCCAAGTTTGCAACTTATCGCCATCCTCCACCCACTCCCCTCCGATATCGGTGCGATAAAACATATTTTGCAACATTATATTTTCCACTCGCGAATACGCGTGTTTCCGCGCTTCATTCACAGTAGTTCCCGATCCGGTAACAATAAGCGCATACCCCGTAGTCCCCGCTACTCTCCATTCCCCCTCCACAAATTTCACCTCGCCCAAATGTACTCCTTCTAAATTCGGTTTTTTAAATAAAATGGAGAGATCGTGATAAATGCTCATTTCCGCTTTGTCGTTATAAGGAAATGGCGGCGTCGCGCACACCACCCCGATCTGAAATCCTTTTTTCGTTTTCAAATCATATTGCTCTCCGGCAGCAATCCCTCGCAAAAAATCCCCCCAGCCACTTAAAACCCCCTCCATCTCTATAGATATGGAAGGATAACCAAATCTACAGGTAAATTCTAATGGATATATACCTCGCGCGTTGGCAATACAATTGATATCCACATACCCCACATAACCCGATGTTACAAGGTCTGGCTTCATCTTCTCCAATGTTTCTTTAAAAATCTTGTTTGACTCTGTCCAGAACATCAACGTCCCCATCTCTCCCGTGAATGGCCCAATATCGCCCGCAAAAAGCCGCTTATGCTCAAAATTAATA
>CAYHUD010000024.1:0-5191 GCA_964360025.1 uncultured Candidatus Saccharibacteria bacterium
AAGCTGGCTTCGGTGTATCTTGCTGGGGGTTCGGTAAAATGCTGTTCCGGATTGACGCTTGTCAGTTTTAAATTTTCTCCGGAAGTTATTTTGGGCAGCTCATTTTCCGAAAGTTTTTGCGGCCAGACCTTGAGGTAGCCGTCAAATTTAAGCACAGTGCCTACGCATTTAAGTTTATAATTTCCTGCGGTTATCGCGATATGCGTGGAGTCTAAAACTGCCTGCGGCATCTGCGAAGCAAGAAATCTCTGCCAGATAAGTTTGTATAATTTTCTCTCCGGAATTCCGGCAACCTCAATCTTTTCCGGATCCAGCGCGACTTTCGTGGGGCGGATGGCTTCGTGCGCTTCTTGAGCCGAGCGTGATTTGGTCACAAAAACACGCGGAGCTTCAGCGGCGTAATTCGCGCCGTAGGTTGAGGCAAGATAATCTTTGGCGGCTACAAGTGACTCTTTAGACAGGTTTACCGAGTCGGTGCGGGTATAGGTGATAAGGCCGACTTCGTAAAGCTGTTGGGCGAGAAACATTGTTTTCTTGGAAGAAAATCCCAGCCGTCGCGCCGCGTCCTGTTGCAGGGTGCTGGTCGTGAAAGGGGGCGGGGGATTTTTTTTGAGAGTTTTGCTTTGGACATCCGTTACGGCGTAGTCGGCTTTTTCCAGATCCGCGGCGATTTCTTTAGCTCGTTTTTCGTCGGGGATGGAGAATTTTTCCAAGGCGGTCTTGCCGATATGCGTCAGCTCGGCATTAAGTTCGCCGTTTTTTGCCTCTAGGCGTGAAAAAATCGTCCAGTATTCTTCGGCTTTAAATTTTCTTATTTCTTCTTCGCGTTCCACGATCAGTCGCACAGTCACAGACTGCACCCTGCCGGCAGATAAGCCCTTTGCGACTTTTTTCCAGAGGAAGGGGGAAAGCTTGTATCCGACGAGCCGGTCTAAGACGCGGCGGGCTTGTTGGGCATTCACCAGGTTCATATCTATCTCGCGCGGGGTTTTTATGGCGTTTTGGATGGCGCTTTCGGTGATCTCGTGAAAAACAATGCGTTCGTATTTCTTTTTACCCTCCAGATCCAAGGCTTCTTTCAGGTGCCAGGCGATGGCCTCTCCTTCGCGGTCTTCATCAGTTGCGAGGATTACTTCATCACTCTTTTTCGCCGCTTCTTTCAGTATTTTCAAAACCGGTTTGCTTTTCACCGGCGTTACGTATTGCGGTTCAAAATTATGCTCAACGTCTATGCCGAGCTTGGACTTGGGGAGATCGCGGATATGGCCGTATGACGACTCCACGTCAAACCCCTTGCCTAAAAATTAAGAAATTGTTTTAGCCTTTGTCGGGCTTTCTACGATGACTAGTTTCATATAATTAGTTCAAAATTTCCTCCGCCGCTTTCTCTTATTATATCTTTAACTAATAAAAATGTAATAAGGCGGTTAACCGACTGCGGGTCAAGTTTAGTGATTTCTGTAATTTTGTCAATCGCGGCCTCGCCGCCCAGACTTTGGAGGGCCTCTATTACGGTAGTTTCTTCGGGTGTGGCTGATTGCGCAGCGCGGTGTTTTTTGAGTGGCAACTGATTCGGTTGTATGGCTAGGGCATCAAGTATGTCTCGGACATCCGTAACGAGCCCGGCGCCTGATTTGAGGAGCTCGTGCGATCCCACATAGTTGGGGTGGGTGATGGGTCCGGGTATGGCTAAAACATCTCTATTCTCTTCAGTCGCGAATCTGGCGGTTGAAAGCGCTCCGGATTTTTTCGGCGCTTCTATGACTAAAACACCTTTGGATAAGCCGCTCACGATTCTATTCCTTTCAATGAAACGGCTGGGGAAAGATATTGACCCGGGCGGATATTCGGAGACGAGTGCGCCTCCAGACTCAAGGATTTGCTCCGCGAGCGCGATATTTTGTGGAGGATAAACTTTATCCAGCCCCGAGGGTAATACGGCAACGGTCTGTCCATTCTCGGCAAGCGTTCCTTTATGCGCCGCCGTGTCTATGCCCATAGCCAGCCCGCTCATGACGGCGACCCCGTATTTTGAGAGTTCAGAGGCGAATTTATGGGCGAGCGTCAGTCCGCCGGATGTCGCCTTCCTGGTACCGACTATGCCGATAGTCGGTGTGCCGGCATCCGGGAGTTTGCCTTTGATATATAACCCATAAGGCGCATCAGCGACTTCTTTAAGCAGTTCGGGGAACTCGGCGTCATGAAATAAGACAAGTCTTATTCCGGACCGATCTAATTTTTCCCATTCTTTTTCCGCATCAAGCCCCGAGTGTAATTTTCGGAAATCGGCAAGCGTCGTCGTCCAGGAGCCATTAGGCGCGCGTATTGCTGCAAGTTTTTGCCGGTCGCCGCCCAGAGCTGTTATTAAGGCGTGGTATGATTGATGTTCCTCCGAATTCATTTTATTATATTAGAGTGGATGCTAAATTAACTAAAAGTATTATATTGTCCCTGTCCGCGATTATTTTTCTCGCTCTTTTTACTCTCTGGTTGGGAAGCGATATCAGTTCGCGTTCTGCCGCGGTTTTGGAGGGGCGAAAGAATTTAGTGCAGAAATCGGAAGCGTTGCGTTCCCTTGCGGCCTTGAAGCTGGACTCCGAGCGCGCCAAAAGTTACTCTAGCTTACTCCAAAATATTTTGCCACTGCGCGACCAGCTGATTAGTTTTCCCAAAGATCTGGAGGGCATTGCGCGTAAGAATAAAGTTGATTTCGGTTTTTCTTTCGGAGCGGAGGTTGCCAGTAAAGATAATTTACCCGGCTCTTTGGGTTTTGCCATTACTTTGGGCGGTAAATACGCGAACATTCTGGATTTTATGGAGGAGGTTGAATCCAGCCGTTATATAATAGAGTGGGTGGAGATGGATATTGCCCTTGTGGGAGATATTTTCAAGGGATCGGCTTCGGGCAGGGTATTTTCAAGATAATCATAAAAGAGCTATGAACGGATTTAAAATCAAAGAAGAATGGCTTTTCTGGGCTGCGGGTATTTTGTTGTTTACGCTGTCAGCTCTTTATGTTGTTTACGCCCTGCGTTTTATGGTTTCCGGGGTGCGGGTTGGGTTTGACACGAGCTTGATAAAAGTTCCGGATGCTGTTAAATTTAATCTCGACCAAGTGGATCAATTGGAATTAAGGTAGTTTTGTTAAGCGCCCATAGCTCAGTGGTAGAGCGCGTCACTGATAATGACGAGGCCCCAAGTTCGATCCTTGGTGGGCGCACTGGTCGCGCGCGGTTAGCTCAGTGGTAGAGCGTTTCATTGACATTGAAAAGGTCAGAGGTCCGATCCCTCTACCGCGCACAAAGTAAGATAAAGCAAAAGTCCAGCCTTATTTTATTTGAAACATTATTTAATTAAAAATTATTTCATACATGAAAGATAAATTGGATTTATTTCTTCTGGTTTCGGCGGTTGCGGTTATTTTTGTCGGTGTTGTAAGCGCGGTTGCGGCGAAAGGCGCCAGTGTGGAGCCGGTTAGGAAAATTATCGTCTTTAGCGGCGAAGTCAATGAGGTGGCGCAAGAGACCTTGGTCCAGGCAGTCGGCGGCGTAAAAGTGAAAAATCTGGATTTAATCGGGGGCAAGGTGGTGCTTTTACCGGCGCATTCCGTCGGGGCCTTGAAAAACAATCCGCGAGTTTTGCGGGTGGACGACGATATTATTCTTGAAGCTTTGGCGAAGCCAAGTTTAGTTCAACCTGTGGAAGTTTTGCCTTGGGGTGTGGATAAAGTGGATGCTGATTTGGTTTGGAGCATTACCGGCGGCGCGGGTATCAAAGTTGGCATCATTGATACCGGTATAGAGCTGGATCATCCTGATTTAGCGGCGAATATCAAAGGAGGTTACAACGCCATTGATCCCACGAAGTCTGCAAATGATGACAATGGCCACGGTACTCATGTTGCAGGCATAGTGGCTGCGGCCGATAATGAAATCGGCGTCGTTGGCGTGGGGCCGGCGATTGATCTCTATGCTATTAAGGTTTTGAACCGCAGAGGTTCCGGCTATCTTTCCGATGTGATCGAGGGATTGCAATGGGCGGTTGCTAACGGCATGCAAGTTGTGAATATGAGTCTGGGTAGCTCTTCAGGCAATCAATCTTTTGCCGATGCCGTAGCGGCGGCGAAGTCAGCTGGGCTCACGATGGTTGCGGCGGCGGGGAACAGCGGCGGCGCGGTTAGCTATCCCGCGGCTTACCCCGAAGTGATTGCGGTTTCTGCGACGGATAACAATGATATGATAGCCTCTTTTTCATCCCGTGGATTAGAGGTGGATTTGGCTGCGCCGGGCGTTAGCATTTATTCCACATATAAAGGCAAGACATATAAAACTTTAAACGGCACTTCTATGGCCTCACCGCACGTCGCCGGAGCCGTAGCATTGCTTCTGACTGTCCCCGCGAAGTGCGACACGGATTTGAGCGGCTCGTGTTCGCCGGATGAAGTGCAGACCCGCCTTGAATCCACCGCCTATGATTTGGGTGCGGCCGGTAAGGACGCTTTATATGGCGCGGGACTTTTGGATGTCGGTGCTTTAATTCTTCACTAGGATCGGATTTGAAATAATTTTGCCTCCCTTGCATATTTCAAGGAAATCCTTTAAGCTATTATCTATATTATGAACGAGGAGGTAATGAAAAAAATTAAAGCAGGCGCGACCGTCAAGGTCTATGAGCGCGTCAAAGAGGGCGATAAAGAGCGCGTTAGTTCTTTTGAGGGCCTTGTTTTGGCGAGAAAACACGGTTCCGAACCGGGAGCCACTTTTACTGTTCGCGGCACAGTTGCCGGAGTTGGTGTGGAAAAGGTTTATCCTATTCATTCACCGAAAATTTCTAAAGTGGATGTGCTAAGTTCTCCCAAGAAAGTTTCTCGTTCCAAGCTCTACTATGTCCGCGATCTCTCCAAGAAAGCGACTAGACAGAAGATTGGTCTTTCGGAGAATAAATAAAACAACAAACAAACCCCGCGTCAGCGGGGTTTGTTTGTTGAAAACAATTTTAGTTTCTTGTATGCTGTGTAGGTAATACGCGCGGGTGGCGAAACGGCAGACGCACTACCTTGAGGTGGTAGCGCCCGCAAGGGCGTGCAGGTTCGACTCCTGTCCCGCGCACCAATAGGGAACTCATCGGTTTTTTGGGAGCCAAAATGCGGGACGCGCGAAGCGCGTCCCAAGGATTCCCGCCGATTTTCCCA
>CAYHUD010000025.1:0-4658 GCA_964360025.1 uncultured Candidatus Saccharibacteria bacterium
CCAGTTTTGCACAACCCATAGCGCTTTACGCGCCCGAGTCCATCGGCGCCCGCGCTTATGAGAGATTGGCGCGGGAAGTGGTGAATCAGGAGATGCGCTTTGTTGCCGACTCGCTTTTGCAACCCGCCTTTATCGCTCCCGAGGTTATTCCAGCGCAATCGGTTGAAAACGCAAACGGCCCAAAAATTTTATACGAACACGTTGATTATCCGCCGGCTATATAAAATATTTTAAATATAGATATGTTAGGTCGAGGTCTAGAATCTTTAATCCCGCCCCAGCACCAATCCGTTGAACCGGATGATTTGGTCGTGCCGCGCCCTGTCGTGGGGAGAACTCCGCCCAAACTTGAGGGGCCTATTTTTCAAATAGAAACATCGCTCATCGAACCGAACCCTCATCAGCCGAGAAAAGTTTTTAACGAAACGGCGTTAAAAGAGCTCGCCTCGTCCATTTCCGAGTTCGGCATCATCCAGCCGCTGGTTGTCACGAAAATTGAAAATATGACGGATCGCGGGACGGAGGTGAAGTATCAGCTTATCGCCGGAGAGAGGCGTCTTTTGGCCTCCAAGATGATTGGTCTGGAGCGGGTGCCTGTGATTGTAAAAGCAATGCCGGAGGAGCGGGAGAAACTGGAGCTTGCCGTGATTGAGAACCTCCAGCGCGCCGATTTGAACTCTATTGAAACCGCCCGCGCCTACGCTAAGCTTCAGGACCATTTCGGCCTCACCCAGCGGGAAATCGCGGTGCGTCTGGGTAAGAGCAGGGAAGTTGTGGGTAACTCTATGCGTCTCCTGAACCTCCCTACTTATATTCAAGAAGCCCTTTCCAAAAGTCAGTTGAGTGAAAGCCAGGGACGCTTGCTTCTGGCTGTTGATGATCCTACAAAACAGCAGATGCTTTTTGAAGACATCATTCGCAACAATTTAAGCGTGCGTGAATTAAAATCGCGTATCTCGCGTATGAATCGGGGCGAGAGCGTGGCGCAGACTGTTTCCGGAACAATTGATCCCGAGGCGCAGTATATTCAGGATCAGTTGGAAAGATTTTTTGGCACGAAAGTTAAACTTCAGAAGCAGGGCCAGTCCGGAAAGATTCTGATTGATTTCTATTCCCCGGACGAGCTTCAGGGTATTTTAAACAAGCTGATGCAGTTTGAGTCCCAGCCAGCCGCGCCCGTAGACGGCGGCGGTTATCCTCCCACCGAGGAATTTCATGTATAGGTTGCCCCATGTAAGAGTTTTCCTGCTAGATTTTTGGAGGGAGTATGCGGAGCGCGAATAAGAAATAACCGAAGCCTGCCCATCGGCAGGCGGGCGAGGAGAAAGAAATAGCAAAAAGACGCTGTTTGAGTTTCGACCCGATTATTATCGGGGCGGGCGAGTTCGTCTTTTTGCGTCATATTTCTGCCGACGAGCGAGGATTATTTCTCTCGCGCAGAGGTTGCTCCCGAAAAAATCTATTAGGAATATTAACAAACTTACATAAACCTATAGTTAATTTCTTTAACCGCCTTTAGTGTTTTTAACTTGATCACTAGTTTTTCCGTTTTGTCCTTGCCGAGCATCGGCAGTATTATTTTTGTGGTCTGTATTTTAATGTCGCCCAGCTGGGGAGTCATGACGCTAAGTATCGGCACGTGCGAGCGGGTGATAATGTCTGAAATTTCATTAAATAATCCCGGAGTTTCCGGCGCGGTTATTTTCAGCTCAATTTTCGTAGGCGTGGTTTTTTTGAGAACATTTTCTTTGGTTTTCATCGCCGCCTTAATATGATTTTTGGCATACCCGGTTTTAACGAACCCGAGCCACGACTCCGAAGGAAATTTCTTTTTTTGCGTAATGATTTCTACGACATCGCCAGATCGGAGCTCCCCGCTTAAGGGAAAAATTTTGCCGTTTACCCGCGCGCCGACGGTGGTGTTGCCGATGATGCTGTGAATCTGGTAGGCGAAATCCACCGGAGTCGCTCCGGCCGGGAGGTCAATCACTTCGCCGCGCGGCGTGATGGCGAGGATTCTGTCGCGGAAGAAGTCAATTTTCAAGGACTGCAAAAACTCCTCCGGATTGGTGAAGTTTTTTTGCCAGTTGGTCAATTGTTTAATCCAGGACAGCTCCTTTTTATCAGCAAAAGAGGCTCTGCGTTCCAGATAGTTCTTGCTTTCGCGATTTTGTTGGTAGGCCCAGTGCGCGGCGATACCGTACTCGGCCTGCTCCTGCATTTCCGGCGTGCGGATTTGTATTTCCATTATCTTTTCTCCCGGTCCGAAAACCGTCGTGTGCAGACTGCGGTAGCCGTTTGGTTTAGGAAGGGCGATATAGTCCTTGAAATGTTTAGGAAGGGGAGGATATGTCTTGTGTATCACGCCTAGCGTGCCGTAGCAGTCGGCTATGGTCGGCACGATGATGCGAGTCGCGACCAAGTCGTGCACCTGGTCAAAATCCATATCGTATTTCAAAAGTTTTTTATACAAACTGGTGTATCTTTTTGCTCGGGAATCGATTTTAAGAATTTGGATACTGTTTTTCTGGAGCTCGGTTTCTAAAATCGGACGCATGTTTTCCGCGTAGGCGGCGCGTTTTTCATATTTTTCTTTAACGGTCGCCATCAGCCACTTGTATTCTTGGGGATAGATATAGGGGAAGGCGAGATCTTCCAGCTCGCCGCTTAATTTGTGCATACCCAAGCGATAGGCGAGCGGAGCATAGATTTCCATAGTTTCCAAAGCAATGCGTTTCTGTTTTTGCGGCGGGAGGGCCGCGAGAGTGCGCATATTATGCAGGCGGTCGGCGAGTTTGACTAAAATCACGCGCACGTCTTGCCCTAAGGCGAGAATAAATTTGCGCAAATTTTCCACGCGCGCTTCAATGCCGCGGTACCGAACACGACCGATTTTTGTAACGCCGTCTACAAGAAATGCAATTTCCTCCCCAAATTCTTTGCGGATGTCTTCCAGCGTGCGCAGGGTGTCTTCGGCGACATCGTGAAGCAGGGCTGCGGCTATTGTTGGCTCGTCTAACCCCCACTCGGCGATGCTTTCTGAAGCCGCGACGGAGTGGTTGATATACGGCTCGCCGTTTTTGCGTTTCTGGCCGCGATGGGCGGCCTCCGAAAATTCGTAGGCCCGCTTGATAAGACTGCTTTGTTTTATTAGTTCCTTAATCTTGGGCATCTTCTTACCCTATATATAACTTGTTTTTAGCGATAAAATCTACTTTACAAATAAAAAATTGTGTTGTATATTATTAGGCGGTCCTCTTATTCCTTGTTTTGCAGGAGGTGTCCAAATGTCTGCGAATAAGTCCGTCGGGCTTTTCATCGTCACAAAACTCCCCAATGATGACTTGGTAGCTCTTCTCCAGGCTCGGGGTAGATGGAACTTTGAGACAGACAAGCTTGAGACTTACCCTGGATGTTGCCAGGCGACAGCGAGCGGCGGAGTAGGCGAAAATGAGTCTTATGAAGAAGCGGCGCGGCGGGAAGCGTATGAAGAGCTGGGCCCAACCTTCTCCGTTTTGGTGCTGGAAGCTTTCAAGCGAGGCGATGTCTATACGCTTCCGATAGTCAAAGAGGGAGTGCAGAATTATGCGCTCTTGGTAGAGTATGTAGCGACGAAAAAGATCGCTCTTCACCCTTCTTCCGGAGGTCTTCGTTCCATCCGTCTGGGTTGGACCATGACGATTGATGAGAGAGTAAGTCCGGTCGTGAAAGACGAGCATCGGGTGGCTGGTCCAGCCGGCTCTACTCGGATCATCATGTTTTCGGACGCGATTGCTTCTCTAAAGGACACGGAACAGATCTATATCAAGCAGAGGTAGGATCGGAAGTATGGTTTGAACCGTTTCAGTTCGCCTGTTGTAGGCGCGACGAAACGGTTTTTTTATTCCTCCGATTTTTCCTCGGACTCGTCTTTTTCCTCGGTTTTATCCGTAGCTTCCTCCGGCTCTTCTATTTTTTCTTCAGTTTCGTCCGCCCCCTTGTCACTGGAGTTCTCGTTTTCTTTTTCCTTGTCGCTTGGTTGCTTTTCACCCGCAGGCTTCGTCGGATCTTCCCAGCTGGCATACTTACAGGTCGGATATTTAGAACATCCCCAGAAAATTTTTCCGCGCGCGCGGCCCCTAGAGACGCGGCGTTCTACTATATCGCCTTCGCCGCAGGTGGGGCACTTGAGTCCGGTTGATTTTGGCGGTTCTTTAGCTAGCTGTTTAGTATTTTTACATTCGGGGAAGCCCTCGCAGGCAAGGAACTTTCCAAAGCGTCCGAATTTAATCACCATATGTTTGCCGCATTTCTCGCAAACAATATCTGTTTTTTCAGCAACGACGGCTTTTTTAACTTCTTCGTATTTTTCTTCCAGTTTCCTGGCAAAAGGAGCATAGAATCCGGACATTAAGTCCTGCCACGCTTCATTGCCCTCCGCCACCTTATCTAGGCTTTCCTCCATCTCGGCGGTGAACTTTACATCAAAGACATCACCAAAATGCTCAATTAAAACCTTATTCACCAGTTCACCGATTTCTGTCGGGAAAAACTTTCCACCCTCTTTTTTAACATAGTTTCTTATCTGGATTACAGAAATAGTAGGGGCGTATGTTGAAGGACGGCCGATACCGAAACTTTCCAGTGTTTTAATTAAGCTGGCTTCGGTGTATCTTGCT